>NZ_FNPL01000008.1 GCF_900107305.1 Thermoactinomyces sp. DSM 45892 | reverse complement strand
AAGATAAAACTAAAGGGCATGAGTCCGGTTCAATACCGAACACATACCCTACAGGTTGCTTAAATCTTCGTGTCTAACTTTTTGGGTTCACTTCACGTTAGCGAAAACGATCACCCTTTTTTATAGAGATATCGATGTGACACCCAACGTTGTGCGAAAAAGAAAAACAGCAATGTAGGTATCGTTATGATCATAGCCGCAGCAGCCATTAAGTGATACTGTGTGTTAAATTGGTTTACAAAATGCTGTAGGCCGACCGGCAATGTGTACATGTCTTCCGATTTCAGGAAAGTAAGAGCAATGATAAATTCGTTCCATGTTGTCAGGAAAGAATAGAATGCAGTGATAGCTAAGCCTGGTAGCGAAAGCGGAAGCACCATTCGCCAGAAGATCCCAAACTGCGAGCATCCATCTATTCGAGCCGCTTCCTCTATTTCGATCGGAATAGTATCAAAAAAGTTCTTTAAAACCATCACACAAAAAGGTACGGTAATCGCTAGGTATGCGAGAATCACGCCGATGTATGTATTAAACAAATCTAGCTGATCCATCATGATAGAAAGAGGGACAAGGAGTATAACCCCCGGAACCATTTGTGTAAATAAGAAACTCATCTTGATCCCTTTACGTCCTCGGAATCGGAAGCGAGAAATCGCATATGCGGCAGTAGCGGACAAGATCAACCCAATCACCGTTGTCAACAGCGAGATGATGATACTATTTAAAAACCACGTCCAAAACACCCCATCTGACCTCGTTAATAGATCTACATAATTCTCAATCGTAAACGTCTTAGGCAATATGCGAAACGTGTCACGATAAATCTCGGATACGGGCTTAAAGCTTGTCAATAACAGCCATAGAAGAGGAAACAGAGAAACGAACGAAGCAATTCCTAGTAAAATGTGAACCCATTTATTTGATTTACCCATTTTAATAGTACATCCCTTCGTTCTGGTTTGCCTTTAGTACACGCCGATAATATAGAGTAACCGCGATTAAAAAGCTAAGAATCACGACTCCATAAGTAGAGGCTATGCCGATATTGCCATTTTGAAACATTTCCTGATAGGTATAGGTTATAAGAGTCTCAGTCGAATTCGCCGGTCCACCGCCCGATACGATATAAATCACATTAAACATATTAAAAGTCCAAATCATCCCGAGCGCCGTGGCAGTGGCAGCTACTGGGCGGAGCAGAGGGAGTGTGATATGCGTAAGTTGTTGCCATGAGGAGGCACCTTCGATTCGAGCCACTTCATATAAAGAGGTTGGAATACTTCGAAGTCCACCAAGAAATGTGATCATCATAAACGGAACCCCGATCCACACATTTACCATGATAACGACCAGCATCGTAATCGTACCATCATCTAACCAATGAAAAATCGGAAGCCTTACTTTATGTAGAACTTGATTCATAAAGCCAAACCGATCGTGAAACAACCATAACCATGCATAGGCACCGACAAAAGATGGAACTACCCACGGAATCATCAGCAGGGTCTGATACATCTTGCGCCCTTTCCGAATTCGATATAAGAGCAGGGCTAGTACGAGCCCGATCGTAAATTGGAGAAAGAGATTAATCACCGTCCACGCTAGAGTCTGGAATATGACATCACGAAAAATGGAATTAGATGAAAAAAATGTGCCAAATAACTCAATGTAGTGTTGAAAGGTCATCTGACCATGATGATCGATCAAACTATAACGAATTTCTTTTGCCAAGGGATAAAAGAGCGCTAGCCCGATTGTAAGCAGTGAAGGGAGTAAAAAAATCCACGCGATCCACGCACTTCCTTTTAACTTCATATAGCAATCATTCCTTCTATGGAAATAACAAAGGGAAGAAAGGCATCTCCCCTTCTTCCTCCAAACTTTTTGGTAGCTTGTTTATGCAAACCCTAACCATCGTTTCATTTTGATCAAGATACCCGAATCTGGTTCTAAAACGAGTAGGGGAACCATTTCCCCCATAATTCGCTTCGAAATATTACGATATGCTTTCCCGGATAAGCTACTACGTTCCCAAACGATTGGCTCTCCATCATTACCAGCTCGAATCACTTGTTCATCATCAGGGACTACTCCTAGTAGATCAATCGCGAGGACAGAGACGACTTCATCAATCGCCATCATCCCACCTTCTTTTACCATCTGTGTCTTAAGTCGATTAATCACTAACTTAGGAGTAGGCATATCTTCTTTCTCGAGTAGTCCGATCACTCGATCCGCATCTCGAATCGAAGCATTTTCTGGTGTGGTAACCACAATCGCTTGATCAGCCCCAGCAATAGCATTTTGAAATCCTGATTCAATCCCTGCTGGGCAATCGATGATGACATAATCAAACTCTTCTTTTAATTCACTTACCAACCAGCGCAAATGATTCGATGTAAGTGCACTCTTATCCTTCGTCTGCGCAGCTGGCAATAGATATAATTCGTCACAACGCTTATCTTTTATAAGTGCTTGTTGCACTCTACATTTCTTCTCAATAACGTCAACTATATCATATACAATTCTGTTCTCTAAACCCATCAGGACATCTAGATTACGCAGTCCGATATCTGTATCAATCATAACCACTTTCTTCCCTGCCAATGCCAGCGCTGTACCCACATTTGCGGTGGTAGTCGACTTTCCTACTCCACCTTTACCAGAAGTAACAACAATGCTCTCTCCCACTTGACTCCCCTTCCCCTCTATAACGATCGATAACTTCTCTGCACTTCTTTCCACTCTCGGTCGGGGCGGATCTGACAAAAATGATTCATACGTTCTACCGAAATCTGTCCATCCACTACATGAGCAAATCGCATCGTGCTATCAAATTCAGTCCACTCATCGGGAGGCCTAGAAATGACATCAGCCACGCGAAGCTGGGTTGGCTTAAAGACTGATGCCGAGATGACAGCCCTCTCATCTCCATTCATTCCTGCGTGAGCTAATCCCCGTAACGCTCCCATTACATAGATGCTTCCAGAGGCTTGTATACTGCCACCCGGATTTACATCACCTAGAAATAGCAGATCTCCTATATGAGTCAAGACTTGTCCAGAACGAACGGTTCCCGAAAGAGTCGTGATCCCCATTTCCGACTTAATTAGATGCGGTTTTCCTTCTGATTCAATACCATAGATTACTAGATTCTTCTTTTGGGAAAATATATCACGTAGCGACTTTTCTTCTTCATTTGTAATTTGACGTGATCCCAACTTAATTCGAATCTTTGTATCTGGTCCCTCCCAAAGTGTTTGATTATGCTCCAATTTATGGGCTAACTCTTCTAAAATCTCCGAATAGGGACATGAATCATCAAAATAAAACAATAGACCATCCTTGGTTCCTTTGATCGTTACGTAAGGCTTCATCACTTTCCCCATTCACGTCACCCCGCCTCAACTCTATTTTTTCGCTAAATTCCATCATTTTCCTTCTTATTGTCAAAAAACCGTTTTAACTCGGTTCAAACATTAACCCTTCATTTCGTAAGCTACAAAAACGACCATCCCCAATAATGATATGATCTACGACCTCAATCCCCACTAACTCCCCAGCCTCCATTAGGCGCTGGGTAACCATTATATCTTCTGGACTAGGTGTAGGATCCCCACTCGGATGATTATGAGCACATATGATGGAAGCTGCATTGTATCGGATTCCCTCTCGAAAAATATCGCGAGGATGTACGATGGAAGAATTTAATCCTCCGACAAAAATATCTTTTTTATGTATAATTCTATTTTTTACATTAAGGTAGAGACAAACAAAATGCTCTTGTGGGAGATAACGAAGATCCTCCATCAAATATTCAGCCACTGTCTCTGGATTTTGAATGGATACTAGCTCTTCTCGTCGATGCTTGACAAGACGCTTTCCAATCTCAATCCCAGCCAAAATCTGAATCGCTTTCGCTTCCCCGATTCCTCGGATCTTCGTCAATTCTTGCAGAGAAGATCCATGCAGATTTCGAAGTCCACTCGTCTCCATAAGTAAGCGCTGGGCCAGTGCTATAACGGACTCCCCACGACTTCCTGTTCGAAGAAGTAAAGCAATTAATTCCGCATTTGATAAGTGTTCTGCACCAAGTTGAATCATTCTTTCCCTGGGTCTCTCATCTGCTGGAACATCCCTCATCCGTAATGGAGAATTACTACATTCCACTAGAATCCTCTCCCAAACATTTTGCATTGATTAAGTGTCCATCTTGATGCATTACACAACTGGTTATGACTTCTCATACAACGGGCAAGAACAGGTTTCTAACATTTCTGCAAGCAAGGATAGCGACATCCCCACTACGTTAAAATAGCAGCCCTCAATCTTTTCAATAAAACTAGCTCCATATCCTTGAATCCCATAGGAACCAGCCTTGTCCATCGGTTCCCCAGTCTCGATATACCAGTTCATCCTCTGATCAGAGAGCGAGTTCATCCACACATCGGTGATCGCATGTCTCGATAGTCGGCGCTTCACCTCGCCATCACGAACCTCGATCAAACTAATGCCACTAAATACTTGGTGCCAAGTTCCTTGAAGACTCGATAGCATCTCAAACGCATCAGCTGGATTACTCGGCTTTCCGAGAATCTTGCCTCCTTGCACCACAATCGTATCCGCGCCAATAATCCAAGCATTTTTCTCTTCCTCAGCCACTTTCGCTGCTTTACGCAAAGATAATATTTCTACTACTTCGCTTGGTTCTATTAAACCCTCTATCTCTTCACTAACCTCACTCGTCCGCACACGAAAATCCACTTTTAGATGGGCTAATAATTCACGTCGCCTGGGTGAGCTAGATGCTAAAACAATCTCCACATAAGCGCCTTCTTTCGTCCAAAATCCTCCTATGTACAAAAAAGCACCTCGTCAAAAAGGTGCAGTCAAAATTATGATAATTTTAGTTTAGCAAACTTGGCATTATTCAACAAGAATCTAACCAAACTGACTATTGAAATGATTCGATTAGTTGCTGGTACGAAGTACTATAACGGACCAACCCTTCTTGAATCATCCAGAGCAATGCCGTATTGGGATTCTTCTGGGCTTCCTCAGCCGCTTGTACCGACTGATCAATGCCTCGGATCATCTCCGATAGATAATTTTTAGAGGTTTGTGGTAAAGAGGTCGCGATTGCCTGTCCATCTGTGAGCAGCTTTCGATGTTTTTCTAAATACTCTGCTTTAAATGGAAAGGGAGGCGGTTCTTTGGAACTGGTAAGTTGTGCTACGGTTAAGGGTGTCATCTCCTGTACCATTTCATTCCCTAGATGAATAAACGACTGCAATGATGAATCAATCTGTTTCTTGGTTTCTTTTTGAGACGACTGTACCTTTTTAGAACTTACCGGAATCCCTTTTTGTTTTAGGAAATTAGATAGCTGCCCTGCTTGTTTCTCATCGATTGTCATTCCTACGAAGATCCGATCTGGATTCGCAAACGATAATACCGAAGCAAATCCCTTGGCACGAAGCTCAAAAACACCTTTTTGCGCAGCAGATGCGTCACCGTAGCCTCCTGTTTCCATCAAAATAAAAGGCAACTCTGGAAAATGGTTGGGATCACCTTGAACAGGGGTTTCTTGTTTCGAATCACTTTTGGGTGTTAGGTGTGAATCAATGGAGTTTGTTGATCGCTTTTCCTCTGAAAAAAACAGAGATAGAACGGATACCCCCATAATCGAGCCTAAGACCGTTGCACCTACTATCGATAACACGATCTGTAGCCATGTTTTTTTCCAATTAAACCTTCGTTTTTTCGGATTTCGAGGTGGGGTATGTGGGGAGCTCCACTCGATGATCTCTGACTCCCGATCATCTTCGATTGAGAAAACTTTTCGAAAACGATAAGCACTTAATGCATCTAGAAAGGTACGTCCTTGAGCGGGCGGTTTCGGTTCCACCGGTTCTATGAGTTCTGTTTCTATTGTTTCTGAACATTCCTCTTCCTGCTGATTCTGAATCGGGTCAACAATCACAGATGTAGGTACCGTTGAAGAGGGATGTGTAACGACTTTTACTAAATGATCATCCCGAGAATCGCCTACAGCAGACTTTTCTCGTTTGGGCTTTACATTTACTTTTACCATAATAGATCCTCACTCCCAGAAACTTTCTATCACAGTATATGGACAAATACCCAAACTAGAACTACGCTACTAGACAATTTTACTAGAATGAGAGAAACCATTCTAAATAACCTGCCCACATCGTTTCTCCTGCCATCCACGCCATTATCGCCCCTAGTACAATATATGGACCAAAAGCTATTTTCTGCTTTCGAGCAACTTGTTTGGTTGTAAGCGCTCGAAGCAATACTACTACACATGCACTCACACATGCGATCCATAAGTGAATGATCCAATTCCATGTACCCAACCAGATAAAGAGAGCGGTTACTAGCTTTATATCGCCCCATCCCATAGAACGAGTAAGCCAAACCAGAACGATAAATAGAAAAAGAATCCCCAACCCCACTAACCACTCCGTTTGTAAATACTCTTGATAGGACTGACTTCGAATCTGCTCCACAACTCCTAACCCACAGATTACAATCACACATAGATTCGGAATCACTCCCATCCATAGATCGGACCACACGATCATCCCCATGATCCATAGAATCCCCGTGATGGTGAACCATTCCGTGTTGTGAGAGAAGGAATCGATAGAAAGAAGGGCTGTCCCGTACACCAATGAAACTCCATTCATCCACCATGTGACCTTTTTAGGTAACTCATCCTTCCAGCTACTATGTAGTTGGTTCCGCTTTTGCCTATAGGTTAGATAGATGTGTGTAATATTAGGTAATAGTCCGAATGAGACGATGCATATGATCCATTGCCATGTGTTCAATGTTGGTTCCTACTTCCTAGTAGAGGTTCAACAAACATCTTCAATTTTAGTCGACCAATGAATCCCATTTCTGTACAATGTAATTAATCGTTCTTTTACATATAAGAGGTGAACTATTTTGCTTTCCATTCAGAATATAACCGGTGGTTATTCACGTACAAGCCCCGTTATCCATAACCTCTCTTTTCAAGTGAATCCTGGTGAAACAGTTGGGCTAATTGGGCTAAACGGAGCTGGTAAAAGTACCACGATGAAACATATTCTAGGTCTATTAAACGCACATAGTGGCTCGATCACGATTGATGGGTCTACACTATCTGACCAGCCAGAAGACTTCCGATCCAAAATCGGCTACATACCAGAAGTCCCTTTGTTTTATCCGGAGTTAACATTATGGGAACACCTTGAATTAACGGCTTCTGCTTATGGATTATCAGATGAAGTGTTTCATAAGCGAGCTGAGCAGCTCTTAAAACAATTTCAAATGGGACGAGCACGCAACTGGTTCCCGGATACATTTTCCAAAGGGATGCAACAAAAAATTATGATTCTCTGTACTTTTCTCACTGAATGTAAGTATCTCATCGTAGACGAGCCATTTGTAGGACTGGATCCCATCGCAATCGATGAATTGGCGATGCTCTTGCAACAACGTAAAGAGAAGGGAGCGGGTATCTTAATCTCCACCCACATCCTTGATATGGCTGAGAAACTTTGTGATCGCTATGTTTGTATTCATCAAGGAAATATTGCACTTGCAGGGACGATCCAAGAGATGCGGAGCCAAGCCAAGCTCCCACACGCCACCTTGCATGAACTCTTTATATCCGTTGTAAGAGGGGATCATCGATGAAACAGAATAAATCCTTGCTACAACAGCGGATCCATACAACTTGGACGAAAGCCACGCGAATCATCGCCCTGATCGCAAGTGGCGGAGGAACGCCTCTAGTTCTCGGTATTCTCTTAGTTGGCTTTTACATAGCATATCAAAGCTTACTCACAGGACTACCTGCCACCTTTCCATTTGATTGGGTTGTATGGGGAATTCTTACGTATACCCTCTCCAGCGTCGAATTCCGACCATGGATCGAAAAAGCGGATTTAGTCTTTTTACTTCCTCTCGAGCACAAGATGCCGGCTTGGAGAAAAACGGCCTTTTTATACTCAGCAGGTATGGCTATGCTTCGTCTTACCATCGTTCTTTTCCTGCTTTATCCCCTTTATCGAATTCGTATCGGTACTTCGTTAGAATGGTGGACGGCAATTAGTATGTTACTCGCTCTACAAGTTTGGACCCTGTGGGTACGAATGATGGGAGACCACCGCAGGCTCCAAGAGTTTTCGCACATATTGGACCAAGCTTGCCTTTGGGGGATTACATCATTTCTCGTATTTTGGTCACTCCATCCCTATCAAATCTACACCGTGCTAGCTCTATTTCTTCCCATCGCTCATTCTATTTGGCTATATAAAACGACCAAAACCAGCCAAATGCCATGGATGATCTGGCAAAAAAGAGAATCGATCATCCGACATCGATGGCAATCACTTGCTAGTTGGTTTGTCGAGTTGCGAGGGGTTGAACCACCGATTAAAAAAAGAACGTGGCTCATCGCTATCATCCATCGTTCGACAACACAAAAGGAGCCATTTACCTATTTATATTGGCGCACCTTAATCAGGCGAAGTGACTTGTTTGCTAGTTTCTATCGAATTTGGATTTGGGCAGCCCTCTTCGTCGTCAGTCTTCCCTATACATGGGTATCTTGGACGATTACTCCGTTTGCAGTCAGTCTCTTCGTCCTCCAAATGCCTAGGTTAATCACACAGCAAACATACCCACTCTGGGTAAAACTGTATCCCGTATCCGCACGACGAGCCGTCCATAGCTGGGCTAGCATCACTCGAATCCTCACAGCCTTACTCGGCCTTCTACTCGTCATTATGCCCCTAGCCATGAAGCGGGTGAGTTATATCGAAGCAATTATTCTACTTCTTATCAACTGGGCGATCGGATTTGTGATTATCGATTGGAATAAACGGAAGCTTTCTCACTCCAATCCCCCAGACTAATAGCTGATCTAACAACAAATGTTTCAGCATTAAAAAAGGCATGACGGAAAGCAACTATCGCTTCCTGCCATGCCTTTTTCTTATCTCATAAAATTACTTACTACCTAATACTTCTTTCACATCTTTTTTAATTAACGCTTGATCTGGATTCATTCCATTATAAAATTTACGAACTTTTCCCGTCCCATCTACCAAGTAAAATTGAACCGGATGTTGGAAGAGGGGTTTTCCGCCCTGAACTTGGCTATCTTGCTTCTCCACTGTCCCTTTGAAAGTCTCACGCGCTAGTTTCTCCATATCAGAAAGCGCATAGCCCGTTAAGAAATGCCAGTTAGTAAAATCAGCTTTATGCTTCTCTCCAAATGCCTTTAGCACCGCAGGCTTGTCTGTCTCAGGATCAACGCTAAAAGAGACGATCTCTACATTTAATCCATCTGCTTTCAATTCTTCTTGGATTTTCCGCATATTCGCGGTCATAGGCGGGCAAACGTCTGGGCAACTGGTAAAAATAAAATCACTTAAATATACTTTTCCCTTTAGATCCTGACTTCCGAATTTCTTGCCATCTTGATCCGTATATGTAAACTCTGGAACCTGCCAATTATCTTGCGTTACATCATTTGTAGAAGTACTTGCTTGCTGATTCGCCGCTTCTTTGTGCCCGGCATGTTCATTTGATTTAGAACATCCGACTACCATACCCATCACACTAACTGCTACTACTCCTACTACCAAAAAACGTTTCATATTCCTCGCCTGCCTACTCTATCATTTTACTTCTATATTATTCCAAATCAAATCATTGTGCAATAGCTCACATGAATCATTCTACCACTTTCAGTTCTTCTCTGCTCATTCACTTATCGGTATCCCCACTATAATCTCCTATCTTTTTGTCCTACTAGATACAGCAAATGATATGTTGCATATACACCTGATTCCATTTGATAGATTTGATCATATTGATCCATCACCCGTGGAAGTAGCTTTCGATGTACAGATAATGATGGTGTCGTTTCACTATAATTGGCCCCAGTCGCTTTGATACTTTGAAAAAAATCCCGACAACTAGAATACGACATCCGCTTCCAGTCCTCTATTCCCTTTAACATCGTCAGCCCAGCTTGCTTCCATACTTCTTGCCACTTCTCCAACGAATGCATCGTTAGACGGTGTTGGCTCGATCTAATCAGAAGTTCGCTCTCGATTTTCTGGAAGATAGTCGCTAGTTCTTGAAAGGTGTCTTGCCCAAATGTAGAAGAAACCAGCCATCCAGTAGGTTGAAGTGCTTCTGCCCACGAATAAACCGTACTCTTTGGATCCGTTAACCATTGAATCGTCGCATTGGAGATAATGAGATCAAAGGGGCCAGATACTAGCTGTTGAAGCGCTTCTGCATCCCCTACAATAAATTGAACATGAGGGCTTTTCACTTTTTCTTTTGCCACTTCAATCATTTTGGACGCTAAGTCGATCGCCACGATCTCTGCATGTGGATATCGATCAATAAGGAGACCAGTCAAATACCCCGTACCACAGCCTATTTCACAGATTCTCTCTACTGGATTTCTCCTATACGAGAGAAGTTTAATCAAATGATGAGCCATCTGCTTCTGTACCCTTGCCTGTTGATCATATGTCAAAACGGAACGATTGAACCGATGCGCTACTTTGGCTTTACGAATGCTCTCCATGTAAACACTCCTTTATCCACTGCTGAAAACGCCCCTTCTGCGTCCAAAAACAAGCATGACCGCTCTCACTCCAGATGGTACACTCCACTCTAGGAAGTTGTTTTGCTAGATGCAACGTTGCCTCCGCAGGACAGATACCATCTTCAGATCCGGTCAGTAGAAACACAGGGGTAGAAATCTCTTTCCCTCGATCGCGAAGTGAAAATTCTTGTAGAAAATCAAGTCCGGCTTGTAAAGAAGAGAGGGAAGGGAGATGTTTACGAAACACCCCCTGCCACCTCTCCTGCCAACCATCTTCTTGTTCGAGCAACGAAAACATCTTTTGATCAAACGAACGAATCACTTCTTGTCTATTCGAACGTAATTGCTTTTTCATCCTTCTAAGTACACGTTCATCCCATCCTATGTCATCATGACCCTGCTTCATAAAATCAGCTACACCACCGATGAGAAAAAGACGACTGATCCGCTTAGGAAAACGAAGAGCCAGTTCCAAAGCAACCATCGCTCCTAGAGACCACCCCACCACTGTTACTTCATCTTCTTCCATCTTCCCCAATGTTTGGATCGCCTGTTCCATCACGTGCTCTACCTGTTCACAATGACAAAATGAGAGCGTAACATGATGATAATCAGGCCACTCCCCATGAAATGGCTCCCAAATCCCTTCCGGAACCGACCAGCCCGAGATCCATAAAAATGCATGCTCTTTTCTACTCATGTAATCACCTTACATTCATGTCCAATTTGACCAATCTTACGAATCGCTTCTTGTACATCCCCGTCTCGATGACTTGCCATCAAGGAAAATCGAATCCGTGCTTCTCCTTTAGGAACAGTCGGTGGCCGGATCGCCACAGCCAGTACCCCACAATCAACTAATCGCTTGCTAAACTGGAGCGTCGTCGAACTCTCTCCCAGCACAATCGGTATGATCGGTGTCATCGAATCGGTAAGCCTAAATCCAGCCTGAGAAAGCTCTTCACGAAAATAGCGACACTTCCCCATCAGATATTGACGTAATAAGGCCCCCTGTTTCACCAATTGCAAAGATCGACGGATGGCTGTTATCATCACTGGAGGAAGCGCCGTCGTATAGATAAAACTACGTGCCGTATGAATGAGATAGCGAATCCACTCCCTTTTTCCAGATACATAAGCTCCGTATACACCGAACGCTTTACTAAATGTGCCCATGTGCAGGTCCACTTGCTCAGCAATGCCTAGGTCGTGAGCCAACCCTCTTCCCTGTGTTCCGACCACCCCCACACTATGAGCCTCATCCACAAATAAAGCCGCACCATAGCGCTCTTTTAGATAAACGATCTCCTGAAGGGGCGCGAGATCGCCATCCATACTAAACACCGCATCCGTTACAATTACCTTTCGCCTGATCCCTTTTTGATCTGCCTTCTTCAAATGGTTCTCCAAATGGTCCATATCTCGATGGCGATATCGATAGTGGGTTGCACCACTAAGCCGAATCCCATCCACGATACTTGCATGATTAAACCGATCACTAAATACCGCATCTTCTCGTCCCAATAACGCAGATAAAACACCCAGATTTGCCATATAACCATTGCCGAAAACCAATGCCTCTTCGGACTTTTGCCAATTCGCTAACTCCGATTCTAATAGAGCTGTCTCTTCCTCATGCCCCACAATTAAACGGGAGGAAGGCGACCCTGCTCCCACCCCTCGTTCGATCGCTTCCCCCATCGCCTCAGCCAATTGGGGGTGTCCTGCTAACCCTAGATAGTTATTGGAAGAAAGATTAAGCAATGTTTTTCCTTCACGCCGACATACTGGTTGCGACGATTCCGTCACCACTCTCAATTCACGTGTTAAATCCTGCTCTGCCCTACGCCCCAACTCTTCTTCAATCCACTGATCCCAATCGTTTACAGCGCGCATTCTTCAATCTCAAATCCCAAATCTTCAATCATTTGATGATCGATTAAGGAGGCTTGTCCTTCCGTCGTCAGGTAGTCCCCCACAAAGATCGCATTTGCAGGATACAGAGAAAGTGGCTGCAAATGGCGTAGGTTCACTTCCCTTCCCCCAGAAACCCGGATTTCTTTACTTGGATTGATAAATCTCATTAGAGCCAATACCTTCAAACAGTACCGCGGGTCTAAATCTTCCTTATCTTCTAGTGGCGTTCCTTTAATCGAATGAAGAAAGTTTACCGGAATCGAATCTGCATTAAGCTCTCTCAATGCATAAGCTATCTGAACCACTTGCTCCCGAGTCTCTCCCATTCCCACGATACAACCCGAACACGGAGACATTCCAACTGTTTTTGCTTGTTCAATGGTTTGCACCCGATGATCATAGTTGTGAGTGGTCGTGATATTAGAGAAATGATCTTTACTTGTATTCAAGTTGTGATTATAACGATCGACGCCTGCCGCTTTCAGTCTCTCCGCTTGATCATTTCGTAAGATTCCTAAGCATGCGCACACTTTCATCTTTAAATCTTGTTTAATCTCTTTTACTGCTTCAATCACTTCCTCTAGCTCGTGTTCAGTAGGGCCACGGCCACTTGCTACGATACAATAGGTTCCTGCCTTTCGAGCCAACGCTTCTTTCGCACCAGCGACGAGAACATCTCTTTTCATCATCGTATATTTCTCAATCGGCGCATCGGAAACGATCGATTGAGAACAGTAGCCACAATCTTCTGGACAAAATCCGCTCTTAGCGTTAATAATCATGTTCAGTTTTACCTTTCTGCCAAAGGTATGATACCGAACTCGAAAAGCGGCTTGTAGTAAGGGAAGTAGCTGAGAATCCTCTGCATCTAGGATGGATAATGCTTCTTCCATGGTTAGAAGTTCTCCCTGTAGTGCTTTGTCAGCGTATCGTTCCCACTGTGTAGATGTGATCGTTAACATATTTGCTCCCCCTCATAAATCGATAGACTTGATCAATTCTGTCATATTCACATTCTGCCTCATGACTTGCCTTACCATATGAGATGATAAATCCGCTTCTAGCCATGGAACGGTTCCTAGCACAGGGATTTGAGCCATCTGCTCGATGAATCGAGAATTATGCTCTACACTCAGATCCTGATCGGTTTCCCGAAGTCCATTTAAGATCACTCCCACCGGATGTAATCCCATCTGGCGGGCAACAAAAGTCGTTAACACGGTATGATTCACTGTACCGAGAAGTGGATTCGCTATAATCAGAAGTGGCCAGCCGATCTCTTTCGCTAAGTCTGCAACACTGTAATCGTGTCGTATTGGAACCATGAGTCCACCAGCCCCTTCGACCAATACCACATCATGCTTTGCCTTTCTCTCTTCGACATGTTGCAAAATTCGCATGCGGTCTATTTCTACCGCCGCAATCTCTGCTGCTAATTGGGGTGCTACTGGCTCAGAAAAGCTATAGGTAACGATTTCTTCAATCGGAGCTGTTATCTGAGCTAATTTTTTTAGCACCATCCCGTCACTTTCCGGGGAATCGAGGGCATGTCCGCTTTGCACTGGTTTTAGTATCCCTACATCATAGCCATAATCTCGTAGTGCAAGCGCCAACCCAGCCGTGATCACGGTCTTCCCGATCCCTGTCCCTGTTGCCGTAATAAAGATTCCTTTACTCATCCTTCTGTAACCTCAGAAATAGCTTGATATAAAATCGTAAGCATCTCTCTTAGTTCTTCTTTGGTCGTGATGAGCGGTGGAATTAAGGTAATCACGCTATCGAGTGGACGAGTAATGAGCCCTAGTTCCTTCGCTCGTCTACAAACCCGTACCCCGATCGCCTCTTCAAAGGCATATGGCTCTTTTCGCTCCTTATCTCGCACTAACTCTATACCTACGATCAGTCCCAATTGTCGAACATCTCCCACATGAGAGAGCATTTCAAACTCTTTTAACCAAACTGATAACAACCTACTTACCTCTTGAACGTGCTCAACGACATGCTCCCGCTCATAAAGCTTGAGACTGGCAAGTGCTACCGAACATCCAAGCTGATTTCCTGTATAAGAATGGCCATGGAAAAAAGTTTTCCCTTCCGCATGATCCCCATAAAAGGCATCATAGACTTCATTGGAAGTAAGGGTCGCCGCGACAGGAAGATATCCACCCGTTAATTTCTTTCCTACCATCATGATGTCCGGCTGAATCCCTTCATGTTCACATGCAAACATCTTCCCTGTCCGACCGAATCCGGTAGCTACTTCATCGACTAAAAGGAGAACATCATACTGACGGCATAGCCTTTCTACTTCTGAAAGAAAGCCATCTGGCATCACGATAATCCCACTTGCCCCTTGCACCATAGGCTCTACAATGAGACCTGCAATCTGATCAGATTTATCCTCTAGTACCTGGTTTAATTCATCTAGACAACTCTGTTTACATTCCTCCACCGTTCCAGGAAACCGATACGGATATGGGTACGAAACCTTTTCAGTTGGGAACAGCAATCGATTGAAAGCTTGATGAAACGTACTAATTCCCCCTACACTGACCGCCCCCACGGTATCACCATGGTACGCATTTTTCATACTAAGAAACGTCTGCTTCTCAGGCTTTCCTCGATGCTTCCAATAGAGAAACGCCATCTTTAATCCGATTTCAACTGCCTCTGCCCCACTATCCGAGTAAAAAACTTTTTGTAAGCGATCCGGAGCAAGCTGAACAAGTTGCTCTGCCAATAAAATAGATGGTACATTCGCCATTCCTAATAAAGTAGAGTGAGCAATTTGCTCTAGTTGCTGTTGAATCGCTTCATTTAGCTCTTTTCGATTATGACCGAACACATTTAGCCACACGGAAGCATTTCCATCGTAGTATTCATTTCCTCGTACATCGATTAGCTTGACCCCTTGGCCACGTTCAATGATGATTGGGTTATCCTGTAAATATTCCTTCATTTGTGTGAATGGATTCCAGAGGTATTTCTGGTTCTTCTCTAGTAGCTCTTGATAGTTCTGTGACATGCTCCTACCCCCAGACTAATGTAAACTATTTATTTATATTAAGTTTACATTGATTCCAGTTGAGTATATCAAAATGGTAGGGACTCTACAATTGTCTCTTCACGAAAGCTTACCTTGTTGGATACACGACGTGTCTGAGGAGACACCGTATTAATCCGAAATAAATAATTCTGAATAAATCGTTTTTTATTTACAGAGAAGAAAAGGCCAACTAAAGATTGACTGCCACATTGAAATAAGATATAATATTTCTGAATATAATATTATATCTGTAAACACATGCTATTAAAAAGTGTTTGCATTGTTAGTAGCATGTGACCTGAAGCCAACAGGTCTTTTTTCAGTTTTTGATTTGGTTCCATCACAGCAGTTTTTGCCCAAGCCCCCGAAAAGGTGTATTAACCAAAATATAGGATACGGTTCATATTTGGAGTTCCTGTTAGCCTCATTCGGAGCGTTGGGCAAGATACTGCATTTTCATTAGCAGAAAAGTTGGAAGCGGGTAATGTGATGAAGATATGGTCCAATAAAGGAAGGAAGTGAGAGTCATGATCGATACACCTATGCATGTCGAAAATCGAGTTGAGACAGGCTTAGATTTTACAGTACAAATTTATGTTGACCCAGCGGGTGATCGACTGCGTGTAGATGATTACAGGGGAAATGTTTTCTCAATCATGAAACGTATTGAAGAGATTGCCAAGCAATACCACTTTACTAAGGTTTTTGTGAAAGCAAGAAGTGAGGACTGGCAATCTTTTGTGTCCAGAGGTTACATGTTAGAAGGGATCTTTAAAGGATACTTTAACGGAAGTGATGCATATAGCGTAGCTCTTTATTTTAGTCTTGAGAGGCGCACCAGTGACCATTGGATAAAAGAAAATGAGATCCTACAAAAAGTGCAAACCCACCCCATGACATCGGATCCCAAAGAGTTTTCAAGCAATTATCACATGCGTTTAGCAATAGAAGAGGATGCGGAGCAACTAGCAAACTTGTACAACACTATTTTTCAATTTTATCCAACTCCAATGAATGATGAAACATACGTTCGAAATGCGATTGAAAACGGCACCATTTTTTATGTGGTTGAAAACGAAGATCAAATTGTAAGTGCCGCTTCTGCAGAATTAAATACGACCTATAACAATGCAGAGATAACGGATTGCGCTACATTATCAGAACATCGTCGGCATGGATTTATCAAGAATTTAATTCTATCACTTGAAAGTGAGCTAAAACAAAGAAGTATTTTTTGCGTATACTCATTAGCACGCTCTCTTTCGTTTGGAATGAATATGGCATTTCATCAACTTGGCTACGAGTATACGGGTAGGCTAACAAAAAATTGCAATATACATGACAAATTTGAGGACATGAGCTTGTGGACGAAGGATTTGTCTGTGTAGGGGATTCCGACAGAAAAGTACAGCTTATACCATTACCAAGTCATCCGTTTGTCGGATGGCTTTTTTGTTCTTCATCCAGTGCTTGTTTCCTATATTTCCGAAAACGCAGAATCGTATATATCCCAGCAACAAACCAGACCACACCAAAAAGCGAGTAGGTATAGTTTTGAATATTAGATGAACTGATGCTAAAGATATTGAATAACGTTTTTAGATTCGTCATGATAATGAGTCCACCTACTAGGACTCCTAATATAGGGGCAGGGATGAGTCGTACTAACCAAGCGGCAATGGGGGCTGCTATGACACCACCTATCATCAGAGCGAGCACCCACTCCCAGTGAAACTGCTCCCATCCGAGCGAGATTAGAAAGCCTAGTGTAGCGGAGAAGGCAATGGCAAATTCGCTCGTATCTACAGAGCCTACTACTTTTCGTGGTTCCAGTTCCGTTCGCGCCATCAAGACAGGCGTAGCAAGCGGGCCCCAGCCGCCGCCACCTGTAGAATCTGCAAATCCTGCAATAAACCCTAGAGGGACGAGTAGTTTTTTACTGGGAGTTCGGTTTGACAGGTTCATATTCTGCTTAAAACGAACAAATGAAAACCGAAATAGAACATAGACCCCTAGTAAAAACAAAAACATCGCAACATACGGTTTCACCAATTCGCCAGGTAGATTACTTAAAAAACAGGCACCCATAAACGCCCCTATCGAACCCGGCAAAATCAAACGAAGAACCGTTTTCTTATCTACATTTCCAAAACGGATATGCGAAACCCCAGAAGCCGCCGTTGTCACCACTTCAGACATATGCACAGATGCAGATGCAATCGCTGGCGCAATCCCAAACAGCAATAATAATGAACTCGACGTCACCCCATACGCCATCCCTAGCGCACCATCCACAAGCTGTGCAAAGAACCCCACGATAATAAAGGTAACCAAACGATTCATATCATCCCTCCATTCAACACAAATACTTATAATACATATATGATTACTTTGTATTAGGGTATGACATGATAAGATATTTCAAAATCATATATTAAACAAAAAGACATGTAGAGTTAAATCATGAGTGAACATAATTTAAAAAAACTCTCCTTCATGAATGGCTAAGGGAGCAAAGTTAAGACAAGCCCTTCTGATCGTGCTTCAGAAGGGCTTGTCTAACTAACATCATTTTATTTCAGATAAACTGCCCTTATCGACTGTGTAGTAGTAATTTTCAATAGGGCTGTGGCCTGTTGCTCCAGAGAAAATATGTACCCGGATATCTGTTATACGATCACCATTGAAGTCTCCAAATCTCAAACTTGGCTCATATCCGCCATTCCCCACTTCTACTTGTGTCCTTTTGTGACTTTTCCCATCAACCACTCGAAGATATAGCTTTTCATTCCAGCCATCCTGTGGAAACTCTTTTTGACCGATTAGTGTGATTACATCCTTTACTCTATCTCCCGTCACATCTCTCTTGACTTGAGTAATCATATACCGAACACGTTTTCCAGAATCTTTCGTAACCACAGATTCCCCTGAATCGGATGCAGCAAATGCTTGTGGAATGATATGAAAACCAGACATAGCCATCAACCCAGACACCACTAAAATCCCACTTTTCAACCATAGCTTCGTACATACTTCTTTCATTTTTTCACCCTATTCTATATTTTCATAACCTATTTTATATTATATCGATCACTTAGATTGTTTGTAAAGTTTTTCCATATGTTTTATTCCTAATATATATTTTCTTGATATACCTAAATATCAACTCAGCTTTCTCTTCCATGATTGATAGCTGATAACATATATAATCTTAATCCAACCTGTATTTCTCTTACAAAAGAGTAATACAAGTGAAAGGAAAACAAATGGGAGGAAATCGGAGCATGGATTAAAATATCAATATAAACAAAAACAAAACGGAGGTGAGCTTGATGAACTGGATGACAGTGCTAAAAACGGTATTCGAAGTTGTATTTAATGTATGGATTGGAAAAGAAAGAGGTGGGGTCTAATTTGAATACGATTGCGCATATGAAAGGAAAAACTTAGAAGTCATTCTACGTAAATTCGGGAATGACTTCTTTTTATTTTATGTTACAATGAGAGTAAGGAAGTAAAGAAGTAAAGAATACAAACCAATCCTGAAGGTGATTTTATGCATGTATATCGCATTAGCTCGAAGGGTCAAGTTACTGTACCTAAGGAAGTTCGAGAGTGCTTAGAATTAAAAGAAGGTGATTACATCACTTTTGGGATTGAAGATGGAAGAGTTTTCATCGATAAAGTTCAGATGGTACAAGGTGATCTCTCCCACAAAACCGATTAGAGAGGAGTAGATAGATGGAAGCTGTATTAAAACAACCACAACCAACTCCGGAGATAACCCCCAAAGACCATAAAAAGCTATCTGCATTAGCTTTATGTAAACGAGGTATCTTAATTTTCTTAGGTGCTATTTTGATGGCTGTAGGCTTGGAGATATTTTTAGTGCCAAACCAAGTTATTGATGGTGGCGTTGTCGGAATCGCAATCATGTTGTCGCACTTATCTGGTCTAAACTTAGGGCTTCTTTTGTTTGTATTAAATGTTCCGTTCTTTTTCCTCGGCTACAAACAAATTGGAAAAACGTTTACCATCTCTTCTATCTTTGGTGTCATCGTGATGTCTATTGGCACAAATTTGTTGCATCCTGTACAACCTTTAACCTCAGACCCATTACTCGCTGCTGTATTTGGCGGAATGATCTTAGGTGTAGGTGTGGGGCTAGTCATTCGATACGGTGGCTCTTTGGATGGAACAGAGATCTTAGCCATTGTGTTTAACAAACGCATTCCTTTATCCGTTGGTCAAACCGTCATGTTCATCAACCTATTTATTCTAGGGAGTGCTGGATTCGTCTTTTCATGGGATCGTGCTATGTACTCATTGATGGCTTACTTTATTGCCTATAAAGCAATTGATGTCACCATCGAGGGTTTCAATGAAACGAAGTCTATTTGGATTATTAGTGATAACCCAAGATTACTTGGGGATGCAATCTTGAACCGCTTAGGAAGAGGCGTTACGTACCTAAATGGCGAAGGTGCATTTACAGGAGAAGAGAAAAAAGTCATCTTCTGTGTGATTACTCGTCTAGAAGAAGCAAAACTGAAAGCAATCGTGGAAGATATTGATCCACAGGCATTCCTCGCCGTTGGAAATATTCATGATATCCAAGGTGGAAACTTTAAGAAACGAGATATTCATTAGCACTCATCCTTTTATCATTCAAAAAGAAGTAGACTCTTCATTTGAAGGGCTACTTCTTTTCTATAGTAAATCCAGCCAACGATTTCGCATATTCAAGAGGATTCGTCATCACTTGATCAAACATTTGACGATTATTCTTAATATACAAAGGCATATAAAGATCATGGTACTTATTTATCTCTAGCAGCCAGATTCGCTTCTCGCTATCCACGGCGATGTCTAGACCCACGTCTCCAAACAAACCGTGTTCGTCAATTACCTGACACGCTTGTTTACAAACCTCTTTTATCTCCTCTTCCATCACCTTGATTTCTTGATTAGAAGCTGAGAACATTTTTTTTAATGCCACTGCGCCCTTCCGTAATTGACCCTTTTCTCGAAAGTTAGTTGTGATACTCCCTTTCTCTCCAATTCGGGCAAGAATCCCGACACATGTCCATTGTTTTCGCTTCCCTTTCTGCATAATGACACGGAAATCAGTAGAAAAATCTTTTCGATCTGGAAGAACATCTTGTTGGATCATATAATCCATGGTTTGTAGTTTTTCTAATAGTTGATATATCCCTTCTTGCGTAAGGATCGTTTTTTGCTGGTCCCGATCAATGAAATGGTATTTTTCTCCTTTTTTCTTCACTAAAAAGAGCCCTACTGCCCGTCGTGATATATTGGGCTTTAGAAAGACCGATCCATACTTGTCGATCATACCTTGAAAGCTTTGGATATCGACTAGTTTTTTTGTTTCAGGTAGATGTTCTCTTAACGTTTGCGAAAGCCATTTCCATAAGATCCATTTACTAAAAGTGCGAGAATTAAAGACTTTTCCTGAAACATGATTCGCTAGTTCTGTAGGAATTTTTTTACAAAACATCCTTCTGTACATAGCATCTGGAAAAGGAAGCCGTGTAGAGCACCAGACTTCTTTCTCATCTCTCGCTTTGGGATTAAAGTAGGATCCTTGGATGGTTCTCGTTTTCGTTTTAACATTTCGTAATGTAAATACGTAGATTAATCCTTTTAGCTGGGGGTATTTTTTTACATGACAGGCAAAGTAGGGATACTTTTTTAGGCTGGGCAAAAGGATTCCGATTACAGGACCTATATGGATCTCATCCTCTTTTATCTGTACCTCGTAAGGTAACACAGGAATGGGGAAAGGAAAGGGTTGAGCCGGAATGCCTAGTGTACGATCCGGGAGTTTCTTACTTATTTTCACTTGTAATTCACAGGTATACGAACCAAAATGAAGCGACATCGTATCTGGGAGCGAACTTTTCTGTGCAAAGGGATTTCGGGGTAGAAGGATATTGTTTGTTTTCTTGATCCATTGAATCCTCACCATTTCACCTCTCTGTATACTTCGGTTTAGAAGTATGATTTCTACTATATGTATATTCATGGACTACTCAACGGTTAAAAAAGAGCAACTGCATGGTTGCCCTATCTGAAACTCTCTTTATTTATCTCTCTATATGAATCGGCAAACTTTTTAGCGATTGGCCTGTGACTGAATCCGTTAGATGGTCTGATACTTTCATCCCATCGATTGGACTAATATTTGAAAAGCGCTCAACAAAAGAAGTAAATAACATAGTCGCTTCCAAACGTGCCAGAGGAGCGCCTAGGCAAAAATGAGCGCCCGCTCCAAAGGTCAGGTGATGCTGATTCCCAGAACGATGGATATCAAAATCTCCGGCATGTGCAAATTGGGATTCGTCTCGATTTGCGGAGGCGATCCAAGCAACGACCATTTGTCCCTGTTTCATCTCGTGTCCAAATATGTCAGTATCTTGAGCTACTCTCCGATCCATGGTAACTAAGAATCGAAAACGAAGAGCCTCTTCTACTAACTTAGGAATGAGGGACACGTCTTTACGTAACTCTTGGTAAATGTCTGGTTTATCAAATAGCATGGCGTAAAATGTATTTGAAATCAGCGTGGTCGTCGTTTCATTCCCAGCACCTAGTAGTCCAATTCCCGACATCACTACCTCTTCATCGGTTAGTTTCTCACCCTCTAACTCTGCTTGAACCAGGTCAGAAAGAATATCATTTGCTGGATTTCGCCGTTTTTCAAGCACAATTGGATGTAAGTATTCTCGAAACTCCTTCATCGCTTGTGCCTTTTTTGCCGCGATATCAGTAAATAAATCCTTGGCGTAAGGGAGAAAGAGGATGTTTGACCAAGCTTTAAATAATTCTCGATCTTTTGAAGGAACTCCGAGCAAATCGGCAATGACAATGATTGGCAATGGGACAGCCAGCCTTTGTACTATATCCACTGTCGTCTGATCTTCTAGGCCCGCAACCAGTTCGTCTGCCAATAATTGAATGCGAGGCTTCCATTCATTCAGGCTTCGAGGTGTAAATGCTTTTGAAAGCAACGCACGACGACTTCGGTGTTGTGGTGGATCACAGTTGTTTACGTTATTTCGATCATCCTGATCACTACGAGGAATCGGGATTAAGCTACGTTCTCGTTTACTAGAAAATAACTCGTGGTCAAATAACACACGCTTTACATGATCATATAAAAAAACATTCCATACATCTTGTTCAGGGTCATAAAAAACGGGACTCTTTTCGCGCATTTCTTTATACCATGCGTAAGGTTCCCATTGTTCTTCCTTCGATTTTAATTTGGCTATGTCGTGCAATAGGATGGCTTTACGCAATGATGCTTCCATAAAGAAAACCTCCTCGACATTTATTTTACTTACTTAACTAATTATAACATAGTAAATGTAGAAATATAATACTATCTAATGAATATTCAATTATTTTCATAGAAGAAAGCACTACCCAAAGGATAGCACTTTCTTACACCCTACTACTGTGCAAATCGCTTATGTAACTCAGGAGCCAAGCCATGAGACACTCGCCAAATGTCACCCGCGCCCATAGTAATCACTAATGTTTCAGGATGTACCGATTCTGCAAGATAGTGGATAATATCATCGATGGATGCCATAAACTGTGTATTTGGATTGCTGTTTTCGACGATCAACTTCGCTAAGCGCTCTGCCGATACGCCTGGGATCGGTTTTTCCCCTACAGGTGCATACAGCGTATGAATAATAACCTCGTCTGCTTCTCCAAAGGCTTCGCTAAACTCCTGCATCAGATGATAGGTACGAGAATATCGTTGTGGCTGAAATACACACACAATCTTTTTCTTGGAAGCTTTCGCGCCTTTAAGAGTTGTGACAATTTCTGTTGGATGATGGGCATAATCATCGACGACTAATACATCATTTACTTCATCAATCACCTGGAAACGTCGTTTTGCCCCCTGACACTCTGATAGAGCTGCTGCCGCTGCTGCGAACTGCACCCCTAACTCTAGTGAAGTAATGATAACCGCAAGTGCATTGGCGATATTATGACGTCCGGGAATACGAATCGTCACATCACCTAGCTCATGACCGCGATGAACCACGGTAAAGGTAATCGCGCGAAATTTCTCACGAATATTTACTGCACGATACTCGGCATCCGGATGGTCAATTCCATACGTAATGTACTTTCCTTTTACGCGCTCAGCCATACTTCTTACATGCTCATCATCCCAGCATAAGATCGCTGCTCCTTCTGGACGCACCTGACTTAAAAACTCTCGATACGCTTGTTTTAAGTTTTCAAAGTCGCCGTGGTAGTGTTCGAGATGATCAGGTTCAATATTGGTCACGACAGCGATATGCGGGAAGTATTCGAGAAAAGAGCCATCGCTCTCATCCGCTTCTGCTACTACAAATTTACTTTCGCCGGCCTTGGCATTACTTTTTAATCCGACTACTTCTCCACCGATGATGTATGTCGGGTCTTGGCCACAGATCTCAAGTGTTTGAGCGATCAAGGACGATGTAGTTGTCTTGCCATGCGCTCCAGCCACGGCGATCCCTGTTTGATCATTTAACAGCCGCGCCAACATTTGTGCACGATGGATTACTTCAATGCCTTGTCGCCTTGCTTCTTCAATCTCTGCATTATCTTGAGCGATGCTGGTAGAGTATACAACTAGCTCTGCACCATGTACATTTTCTGCTTGGTGTCCCATTGTTACTTTAGCACCACGCTCTATCAAGCGCTCAACCAAAGAGTTTACCGCTACATCAGAGCCAGATACAGGAAAACCCATATCGAGGAGGACACGCGCAATGGCACTCATCCCGTACCCACCGATCCCAATAAAATGTACTCTTTTTTTCTCCACTTGGATCACCAACCTTCTCACCATTTAAATCGATCTTACAAAATAAGGGCGTACTTCTGAAACGAGATATAAAGAACCTGTAATGACGACTACATCGTCTGAATTTGCTTGATTTACTGCTACCTGAACCGCATCTTCTGTCTTTTCAAATGCTTGTACCGTGCCTGAGAAATAAGGCGTTAACATGGTAGCTAGCTCATTTGCTCTACGTGAGCGTGGGAAGTTCGAAATTTCCGTTACGATGATTTCATGTGCTATATCCACAATGGGCTTTAGTATGTCGATTTCTTTATCTTGTAGGGAAGCCAACACAAAGCGGATTTTCTTATGTGGATACCACCTCGTAAGGGATGCTGCTAATGACAAAATCCCATCTTGATTATGGGCACCATCTAGTATTACCAGCGGTTGATCCTGTACCTTCTCCATACGCCCCGCCCAATGAACCTTTTCAAGTCCTACTCTAATGTGGGTTTCTTCCACCACTGTTATGTACCTGCGCCTGAGAATGTCGATCGTCATGAGGGCCGTTGCTGCATTCTCAAACTGGTGAACCCCTTGTAAACCAATAGAAAGATTCGTCAGTCTTTCAAAAGGACTCGTAAAGGAAAAAACTTGTTTATTAGCTGTACATTCTTCTATTTCATAGGAAAATTGTTTATGTAATTGATAAATGGCGGCCGATTCATTCTGGGCAATCCGATGAATCACAGATTGGGCATCCCCCTCTTCGACACTACTTACGAGGGGAACTCCGCGCTTGATAATCCCCGCCTTTTCGCGAGCAATATCTGGTAATGTGGAACCTAAAAACTCTTTATGATCATATCCAATGTTCGTAATGACCGATACAAGCGGATGCACCACATTCGTCGAATCCCAGCGTCCACCCAGTCCCGCCTCCCAAACGACGAACCATGGACAAGCATCTAATGCAAAGTAGCAAATCCCAACAAGCGTCCAAACCTCAAAAGGGGAGGGAGCATTTCCCTGTTCCACTAATTCTTCTAGGTACGGAAGCAACGTATTGCTCCACTGGACAAACGATTCTTCCGAAATGCCGATTCCATCTACTTGAATTCGTTCATTCCACTCTAAAATATGGGGAGATAAAAACACTCCAACCGAGTAGTCAGCCTCTCGCAAGATTGAAGTAATCATAGCACCTGTGGAACCCTTTCCATTCGTACCTGCGATATGAATCCATTTGCATCGGCGCTCTGGATGTCCAAGTCTAGCCAACACCCATTTCATACGATCCAGACCAGGCTGAATCCCCATTACACAATGCTGATCCATCCAATCTTGGACTTCTTGGGCTGCTCTAAACAACGTAGCTCGCTTCCTTCCTTCGATCTCTGCACACTCAGCATCGATCCATACTCTGTCCATTTTGCAATGGATTCCCCGTTTCGTCAACAGAAGGAACAGGGTAGGAAACAGATCCTACCCTTCTTTCCTTATCGCAAATGAAACTTTTGTTTTACCCATTACTTATTGTTGTAATTCGTTTAATCGCACTTGTACTTTCTCACGCTTTTCGAGGTAATCTTTCTCTTTTCTTTTTTCTTCCTCTACTACATGATCAGGGGCTTTGCTTACAAACCCTTGATTCGATAGCTTCTTCCGAACTCGATCCACCTCGGAATTTAGCGTGGTTAGTTCTTTTTTCAACCGATCTATCTCTTGATCGATATCAATCAAACCAGCCAGTGGAATAAAGATTTCCGCTCCCGTTACCACCGCACTCATCGTTTTCTCCGGTGTTCCGGCTGTCATAGAAATCGTTAATTCCTCTGTTTTACAGAAATGGCGAATGAAAGCTTCCCCTTGTAAAAGAAGTTTTTCGGTCGTCTCATCACTTGGGCGAATAATCAATTCTATCATCTTGCTCAAGGCTACATTTGCCTCGGCACGGATATTTCGCACGTTTCGGATTACCTCGATCAACAAAGCGATTTCCTCTTTCGCTTCGGAAAACTGTAGCTCTGCTTGTTCTTCCGGCCACTTTGCTGTAACGATACTTTGCCCTTCATGAGGAATTTGTTGCCAGATTTCTTCGGTAACAAACGGAATCATCGGATGCATAAGACGAAGAATCTGATCCAAAACGTGGCAGAGAACGGATTGAGCTGTTTTCTTGACTAGTTCATCATCACCATATAGATGCAGTTTTGCTAGTTCGATGTACCAATCACAGAAGTCATCCCAAACAAATTCATATAAAGCACGGCCTGCTTCATTTAACTGGTACGATTCTAGGTAATCGGTCACTTGACCAATGGTTTCCTGAAGACGAGTCAAGATCCATTTATCTGCTGTACCGAGATTGCCTGATAGATCGATATCTTCAACCTTGAAATCTCCTAGATTCATAAGCACAAAGCGGCTTGCATTCCAAATTTTGTTGATGAAGTTTCTGGCTTGTTCGACCCGTTCGATACGGAAACGCAGATCTTGCCCTGGAGTGGAGCCTGTAGATACCATAAAGCGCATCGCATCTGCGCCGTATTGTTCGATTACTTCAAGCGGATCCACACCATTTCCTAAGGACTTGGACATCTTCACGCCATTTGCATCCCGAACTAATCCGTGAATCAGCACATCTTGGAATGGTTTTTGCCCTGTAAATTCAAGGGCAGTAAAAATCATACGCGACACCCAAAGATAGAGAATATCATGTCCGGTAACTAAGACGCTATTAGGGAAATAGCGATCTGCATCATCCGTTTTTTCAGGCCACCCCATCGTCGAGAACGGCCACAGCGCGGAACTAAACCAAGTATCCAGCACATCATCGTCCTGACGGATATCGGTACACTTACAGGACTGACAATATGTTGGGTCTTCATACGTTACCGTCATTCCTCCACAGCTATCACAATACCAAACCGGAATACGATGTCCCCACCACAACTGACGAGAGATACACCAATCGTGAATGTTTTCAATCCAACGGACATACTGATGCTCGAAGCGTTCGGGAACAAAGGTTACTTTATCTTCACTCTTCTGAAGCTGGATAGCCTGCTGTGCAAGAGGTTTCATCTTCACAAACCACTGAGTAGATAGATACGGCTCGACAATGGCATCAGAACGTTCACTATGCCCAACCGAATGAATATGCTCCTCTATTTCAACCATCACACCTGATTCTTGTAGATCTTTCGTAAGTTGTTTTCGACATGCAAAACGGTCCATGCCTTGATATTTTCCTGCGTTTTCATTCATAGCTCCTGTTTCATCCATCACTACGATCTGTGGTAAGTTATGACGTAGTCCCATCTCGAAATCATTTGGATCATGAGCTGGTGTAATTTTCACAGCACCTGTTCCAAACTCTTGATCCACATACTCATCCGCGATAATAGGGATTTCACGCCCTATGATCGGTAAAATCAACATTTTCCCGATCATATCTTGATAACGCTCATCCGCTGGGTGAACGGCAACTGCAGTATCTCCCAACATCGTCTCAGGTCTTGTGGTGGCTACTTGAATATAACCAGAACCATCCTTCAACTGATAGCGCATGTGGTATAGCGCACCCTTAATCTCTTTATGAATCACTTCTACATCAGAGAGAGCTGTACGTTGTGCTGGGTCCCAGTTAATGATTCGTTTACCGCGATAGATTAACTCCTTGTTAAACAGATCAACAAACACTTTGCGAACCGCTTGAGATAATCCTTCATCCAAGGTAAAACGCTCCCTTGAATAATCCATCGAGAAACCCATTTTGCTCCATTGTTCACGAATCGTTTTTGAGTAGTGATCCTTCCACTCCCAAGACTTTTCTAAAAAAGCTTCTCGCCCGAGATCGTGGCGGCTAATGCCTTCTTCTCGAAGTTTCGCTTCCACTTTTGCTTGCGTCGCAATGCCCGCGTGATCCATGCCCGGTAGCCATAGTGTGTCATACCCTTGCATCCGTTTCATCCGAATCAGTACGTCTTGTAGCGTAAAATCGAGAGCATGTCCCATATGTAGCATTCCTGTAACATTCGGGGGAGGTAAAACAATGCTGTAAGTAGGACGATCTTTATCGCCTGAAGGTCGAAATAATTCATGTTCTAGCCAAAATTGATATCTTTTTTGTTCTACGGATTTCGGATCATACTTCGTAGACATTTGCAGTTCGTTATCCATACATTCATCTCCTCAATATAATAAAACCCTTCATCCATCAAAGGACGAAAGGGTTATTTTCGCGGTACCACCTTTGTTCATAAGTAAGCATTCACATCCAACTTATGCACTTAGGGCCTGTTAACGGATAGGCTTCCGGTCTACCTTACTATGGATCGATAAATAACCATCTGTTCGGGGAGACAGCTTTCGGGTGACGTTCGATCTAGATTCCTTAGGAAATCTCTCAGCCGATGGATTTCCTTCTCTGATAGGTATTGCTGGATCTACTCTTCCCGGTCATAGCTCATCGATATGAATTCTTTGTACAATATTCTAACGCGAAGAAGGGGGTGAGTCAAATAATATATCTATAAGTTCGCCATTATATTATCCACGTATTCCAAAGGTATGCTTCACATGATCAATCATACCCTCTGGGTCTGCTAAAAAGGTGAACAGCAACATCACGCTTAATAGCATAAATGCTAGAAAGCCGATAAATAAGGCCCCACGATAAAATTTGGAAGCAAACGTCTTAACAAAACTCAAATGGAATCTCCTCCCATAAAAACTGGTACCTACATTTTAACATATTTCTTATTCTCTACGTTTTCCGTGTCCATGTCTAGATAGACCAAGAAATCTACATAATATTGGCGCATATGGTATTCAACCAGTACATTTTATGACAAACTGCATATCTTATCGGGTATACAAGCAAAGTTTCCCTAAGGAAACATTATAAGCAGAGACCACAACTAGTACGGTCAGAAGATCATTCTACCTTGAACTACTACCACCTGTAAAGGTGATAGATTCCTGCGAACCCGTCTAGCCTTAGCATCACACCCAATTCATCCCACCGCTTATAGAAGCGGGAGTACTCTTAGATAATTCAGATAGAACAGGAGGAGACATAATGTGGGAAGCACTTTTTCTAGCTCTCTCCCTCTCGCTACCCGCCAAATTTATTCGACGTGTAGTAGATCGCAGGCCAAAAGAGAAATAGGGCGTAAAGGAAAAGAAAAACCCCGGGAATCCCCAAGGTTCAGTCTCTGTCATTGTCTTCTAGATCTAGATGATCTAGATGATCTAGATGATCTAGATCTGGCTCACTTTCACCTTGTGATGATGGCTTCATTTCCTTTATTTCCTTTGGCGCCCTTGTTTCTTGTGTTTCCTTTATTAGTTTTGGTTCCTTTATTGGTTCTGTTTCCTTTATTGGTTTTGTTTCTTTTATTGGTTTTGTTTCTTTTGTTGCTTTGGTTGACTTCGTTCCCTTGGTCGCCTTTAATGTTGTTTTTGCCGCTGCCTTGGTCGATTTTTTAGCTGGTTTCGTACGTCCTGTTTTTGGGGGTTCGGTCTTCCATAATCGTTTCACCACATCAAACAACGCATGCATCTGCTGAATTTTGTTTTCTAGTTGAACCACGGCATCACTCTCACCCATGATTCTGGGTCTATCATAATACTTATGAGCGAGGCGCAATACGTTCTCTGGATAAGAGAGGTAGATAGCGAGTAGTTTCTTTTCTTTCGGACTGAGTGGATTTTCAGATTCATACACTTCTATTAAGTGCTGAATTTCTTCTGGATCCAGGTTTCTATGTTGGAATCGGCGTAAAAATACTGCCAGATCACGGACAGGAGTATCAATTTCCGCATCGTCAAAGTCAATCCAATAAAATTGCTCATCATCGCGAACTACATTGGAGGGATGTAGGTGACCGTGGCATAAAGTATATCTAGGAGGCACACCTGATTCAGCTTCGACAAAGCGCTCCAATCCCTTGATCGCAAATGTAAACAATCGGTCCACCAAATCAATTTGTCCCACATATACTTTATCAAATGGAGACTTATATTCTCGATTTTGAACGACTTCTTGATATTCGCTTAATTTAGTTTGATAACCTTTCCATCTCTCAACTTGCTCCTGCTCTACCTGCTTCGTTCGATCCACATGTTCGCTTACCAACGGTTCTGCTTGTTTGTGAAATATTCCTAATGAACGCACAAGTACTTCCGGATTATAATCAAATTCTTGAGGTTCCTGTGGTTGTACCCAAGGGGTTAGATACCAACATTTCCCCTCACGCTCGACAAATGTTTCATTCTGTTCCGTCTTTTTACACGAAAGTAGATTTGGATAACCTGCATCATGAATCTGATCTGTAATATCATGAATCAATGCAAGTGTATCTGCTGATTGAGAAGTCGATTTCAAAGCAAACCATCTTTCACCATCAAATACTTGCCAAACGTTACGTGATCCTTTTTGAACATGTTGTGGCTTGAAACGAAACTGTTTACATACCTGTTTAATGACGGAACGTTCGTCCCGACTATCTTTTTCTTGGTTCACATCTTCCCTCTCCTTCTTAGGAGGTTACAAGCAAACTTTCCTAATCTATACTTGGGATACAAACAATCTGACCCTCTTCTAGTTGTTCGGAGCTTAGGTGGTTACAAAGTTTAATACGGGAAGAAGAGACTTGATATCGATCCGCAAGAGAGTCAACCGATTCTTCCTTTTGAATAATAACAAGTCGCATTGCTGTAAAGGTTTCTGGCTTCTTACCTACTAACCAATAGGACCATTCATTTACACCTTTTTCAGGCTCATCTAAATCATAATCATCTGGCCCCAGATCTGGGTCTCCTCGTCCATCCATCATTTCAAGATCATTTGCCGAAAATCTCCGCTCCATTTCTGGCTGCCTTGCTTCATCTGGAAAAGGATAAACATACTCTTCCTCTGGTTCATATTCTGGTTGCATCGGTCGTCTTTCATTACTATATCTGGATCTTGATACTTCTCTTTCTAGCTCATATGGGTCTTGAAGATCTTCTACATCTGGATGATAGTGGGTAAATAACTCTTGTGCAGAGAAATGATCGTCTTCCTCTGACACTTCACTCTCCGATTGTCCGGGTTGTGCCTGGAAGAACGGTTGGCTATCTTCCACCATCGAATCTTCTTCCAGCGATTGGGTTGAATGTTTTCCGGATGCGACTCCGTCAATGAATAGAATCGCTTCAATCTGCAATTCAAATGGAGAGACTAATTGGTAATCAAATGATTCTACTTCTGCTGATACATTGCTAATATCAGCTCGATCTGCCGGTAGCGTAATTTCCACAGGAATCACATACGAGATACCCTCTGGTTCATCAGCCATCGAGACTTCCGAATCACCTGACTCTCCTATATAACTTCCGTTTAGGCGCAGATAGCCTTGAATTCTCACATGATGACCTTCATCCAATATCTGTACATCTGGAAATAAGTCCAATTCAAGTACACGAACAATGCCCAGTTGTTGTGGATGCAGGCTCACCTTTTCTGAGATATCAAAACGAAGTTGGTTATATTGATTTTCCACTTTTCTAAATTCCCTCCCCAAACAATCTGTCCATACCAAGAATGGAATGTTATTGTATCTATATGCGACACTCTTTGCTATATACCGATTTTCGGATGAGGAGTTATTTTCATAGAAAATAGACTAGGATTGGGTTTCCTAGTCTATAGCAACTTGCTTTTTTATTTAACTAGAGTTGTTTTAACGCATTGCGATTTGCCTCAATGGTGCGGGCAATTTCTTCTTCCGAGTGAGCTGTAGAGACAAACATCCCTTCAAACTGGGAAGGTGGCAAAAAGACGCCTTCCTCTAACATCAAGCGGAAATACTTCGCAAATCGCTCCGTATCTGCCATCTTCGCTTGATCATAAGAGGTTACTTTTTCTCCCGTAAAGAACAGACATACCATGGAACCAACGCGGTTAATATGGTACGGGATGCCGATCTCTTCTGCATTTTGACGGATCCCTTCCGCTAGACGAGCTCCCTTTTTATCTAGCTCATCATATGCTTCTGGTGTCATCTGTTTAAGCGTAGCGATCCCTGCTGCCATAGCAAGAGGATTTCCAGACAGAGTGCCCGCTTGATAGACAGGACCTACTGGAGCTACCATCTCCATGATCTCGCGCTTCCCACCATATGCACCAACTGGCAAACCACCGCCGATCACTTTCCCCATCGTGGTTAGATCAGGAGTGATATGGTAAAGTCCTTGTGCAGAATGATATCCTACACGGAACCCTGTCATCACTTCATCAAAAATCAGGACGATGCCGTATTGATCACTCAAGGAACGTAACCCCTCTAAAAAACCTGGAGCAGGTGGAACTACACCCATATTCCCTGCAATCGGCTCTAAAATAATGGCCGCAATATCGTCGCCAAATTTTTCACAAGCCAATGATACGCTCTCTAAGTCATTATAAGGCACCGTAAGAGTATGTTCCGCCGTTTGCTCCAGCACGCCTGGGCTATCTGGAAGGCCCAGTGTAGCTACCCCAGATCCAGCTTTAATCAGCAAACTATCTGAATGTCCATGATAACTACCTTCAAACTTTAAGATCTTACTTCGTTTCGTATAAGCACGAGCAAGACGCAAGGCACTCATGGTTGCTTCGGTACCCGAATTCACCATACGAACCACTTCTACGGAAGGCATCCGTTCGACAACCATCTGAGCCATCTGAGTCTCTAGTTCCGTTGGAGCACCAAAACTAGTCCCTTTCTCAGCCGTATCTTTAATGGCTTGTACAACAGTAGGATTAGCATGTCCTAAGATGAGTGGACCCCAAGAGCAGATGTAATCGATATACTCATTTCCATCTACATCCGTTACCCTTGATCCCTTCCCTTGTCCAATGTATACAGGATTCATCTTCACCGATTTAAAGGCACGAACAGGGCTGTTTACACCACCTGGGATAATCCTAACTGCTTCCTGAAAGTGATGGATGGAGCGTTCAAATTTCTTCTTGATCTTCTTCACTCCCTCTCTTGTTGTCTTATATCGAACCATACTTCTTAGTATTGTAACGCAAATAGGATAAAAACACACCTATTCACCGTGAATTCGTCGTTTCTGGAAGTTTTTTGTAATAAATTGGGATTTAACAGGAGGTTATTTTATTTTTAGGTCGAATTTTATACCCTACAGTTAGTTTGGAAGGAGTCAACAACGATGGATGAGTACAAGTCCATATTAAATAAAATCTTAGAAGCTGTGCAGATACATCATGCCAAATTCGATAGTTTAGAGCTTCGAATGGCTAGATTAGAAGGCAAGATTGACGGACTCGAGATGCGTTTGACGAGTGTGGAAGAGCGTCTTACGAACGTGGAAGAGCGTCTTACGAACGTGGAAGAACGTCTTACGAACGTGGAAGAGCGTCTTACGAACGTGGAAGAACGTCTTACTGACGTAGAAGAAAGTGTAAGAATCCTTAAGGGAGAATTCGGCGAACATCAATTACGGCTAGAGCGCCACGAAGTAAGCCAACAAATTCTCGCCCAGAAAATATTTGCACATGACACTGACATCTTGCACATGAAAAAAAGATTTTTTGCATAAGAAGAAGCCCCGTGGTTCAGCTCCTCGGGGCTTCTTCTCACTTAGAGAACATCTACACTGTATAGCTTCCTTCCTTTATCCAACACGCTACATCCTTGGCATGGTACGTTAGGATCATTTCAGCCCCAGCACGTTTAAAACCGACTAGCATCTCCATGACCACTTTTTGCTCATCGATCCATCCATTTTGTGAGGCAGCCTTAATCATGGAGTACTCTCCACTTACATTGTAAGCGACTACAGGTAAATCAAAGTTTTCTTTTACCCGATAGATCACATCTAAGTAGGCAAGTCCTGGTTTTACCATTAATAGATCTGCACCCTCCATCACATCGGAAGTAGCTTCTCTCATTGCTTCACGGGCATTGGCAGGGTCCATTTGATAGGTGCGGCGATCTCCGAAAGAAGGGGTAGAGTGGGCCGCATCTCGGAACGGACCGTAAAAGCTAGAAGCATATTTTACCGCATAAGACAGAATCGGAATATGAGGGAAGCCTGTTTCATCTAACCCTTGACGTATCGCCGCCACAAAACCATCCATCATATTAGAAGGGGCAATCATATCAGCCCCCGCTTCTGCTTGGGAAACCGCTGTTTGTACTAATAGTTCCAGCGCTTGATCGTTCAGGATCTCGCCATCTTCAACAGGTCCACAATGTCCATGATCTGTATATTGGCATAAACAGGTATCGGCAATCACATACAGTTCCGGAGCTTCCTGTTTAATCAAGCGGATCGCTTTTTGGACGATTCCATGTTCATGATATGCTTGGCTCCCACAAGAATCTTTTGTGCTAGGCACTCCAAAGACGATCACTGAAGGTAATCTCAATTCGACGATTTCGTTTAATTCATTTTCCAATTGATCGAGAGAAAAGTGAAATACACCGGGCATGGAAGGAATCTCTTGTTTAATATTTTCGCCCTCTACGATAAAGAGCGGATAGATAAGGTCGCTTGTATGTACATGATTTTCACGGATCATGCGGCGAATTTGTTGGTTAGCACGAAGACGGCGGTGGCGTGAAAAGGTGTTCACGTGTGGATCCCTCCCTATGGGTTCTAATTTTAAGTCTAAATATCAGCTGTCTATGGTCAGGTCTATACTAGATGATTTAGAGAAATGGCACAGATAAACAAAGAACAACTTAATGCTTTTTGCTAGATTGCATTGCTACTTTCAATACTGCCTGAATTAATCCTTCTATCGTATATGGCTCAGCAATAGCTGCTACATTTAGCCCTAGTTTGATAGCTGCGCCAGCTGTAACGGGTCCAATGCAGACAAGTTGAGTAGTAGATAGCAAAGCTTGTACATCTGGACGTATGGACTGCATCACTTTGGCAAAGTTTTGGACGGTGGAGGAGCTAGTGAATGTGATGATATCAAGTAGCCCTTGTTCGAGGTAGCAAGCAACTCCCTCTGCATCTCCCATGTCTAACTGAGTCTCGTATAAATCGATCTCCACAACTGTACATCCCTCTTGTCTAAGCGCAATCGGTAGTATTTCCCGGGCAAGATTGCTACGCGGTAGCAAGACTTTCTGGCCAGGCTCGACCATCGGCAATAGTTGATCTATTAAATCCTCTGCCCGAAACGTAAGGGGTACCAGATCCACTTGCACCCCTTTGGCTTCAATGGCTTGAACGGTTTTAGGGCCGACTGCGGCGATTTTCACCTGTTCCATAATATCCAGTTGTAACTCGCTAAGTCGCTTGAAGAAAAATTCAGCTCCATTCACACTCGTTAGCACGATCCAATCAAAATGAGCGATTTGCTGCAAAGCCGCATCAATTTGACTTAAATCGGAAGGCATGACGGTTCGAATCATCGGCATTTCGATGGGATCACCGCCTAAGTCTGCGATTCGTTTTACCAGCTCACTGCTCTGACTACGAGCACGCGTTACGAGGACTCGATGTCCCAAGAGTGTTTTTTTCTCCAGCCGAGGTAGATGTTTTTGAATCGAATCGTTCATCGTAGGCTACCCCTCTTTACACCGAAACAGAAGCCAATAATTCACCTGCTCCTAATTCAATCAATCGATTTGCAAGTTCTTGGCCCATCTTGATTTCGTTTTTACCTATAATGGAATCAGCAATCATTTTTTTACCAGTAGGATCGCCAACTAATCCTTTTAGTTGTATTTGCTCCTCGCAGATCTGGGCATATGCTGCGATCGGCAAATGACAGCCACCATGGAAAGCTTGGAGAAATGCCCGCTCTGCACGTACCGCCCTAGCTGTCTCTTCATGATTGATTTTCGCTAATAGGGATCGGGTCTCCCGGTCATCCTCTCGACATTGAATCGCAAGCGCCCCTTGACCCACTGCTGGCAACATCGTCTTAACCGAAATCCATTCCGCGATATCCTCCTGCCAAGATATTCGATTCAAACCAGCCGTCGCTAGGATAATCGCATCAAACTGGCCATCGTTCATCTTCTGTACGCGAGTATCAATATTTCCACGAATCGGCTCAACTCGCAGATCAGGACGAATCGCCAAAATTTGAGCTTGTCTACGCAAACTACTCGTTCCCACTATAGAACCAGAAGGCAGTTCTTCTAGCGTTGATCCATCCCGCGATAAAAGACAGTCCCTTACATCTTCTCGAACTGGAATCGCCCCAATTATTAATCCATCTGGCATTTCAGCGGGTAAGTCTTTCATACTATGGACAGCTAAGTCAATCTCCCCGTTTAAAAGGGCACTTTCGATTTCCTTGACAAATAGACCTTTCCCACCTACTTTGGATAGGGTCACATCGAGGATTTTGTCCCCTTTGGTAACGATTTTTTCTAATTCAACTGTAAGCTTCGGTTCCATCTCTTTTAAACGATCCATCACCCAGTTGGTCTGGGTCATCGCAAGTTTACTTTTTCGTGTTCCGACCACGATGGTTCTCATACCGCACAAGCCTCCTGTTTCAAAGCCTCTAGACCCAGTGGTGAAAGCTCCATCTAGAGAGTAATACATTCCCGATCATAACCAGTATGGCAACTACATTCCACCAAGCCAATCGTTTTCCCTGCCAGCCAACCCGACGCCACTGCCATAAAATCAAGCTGTATACAGTTAAAGTCAGAAGGGAAGAGACCATTTTAGGGTCTATCCATACAGATGGTTGGACGACCTGAATAGCCCAAATCCCACCAAGTAGAAGCGAAACAGCAAGACAAGGAAGACCTACAATCAGAGAGCCTGTTGAAAACCGCTGTAAACTTCCTAAACTCGGGAGTTGTGTAAGGAAACGATTCCATTGTTTCTTTTTTAATAAAAAACTTGCTATATAGTATAAAAAAGCACTGATACTTGATAATGAAAAGGCAACATAGCCAATGATAGCAAGCGATATATGGACAAAAATCAGTTCAGAAACCATGATCACTTCTTTTTGAAATGGCACACCCCGTACAAAAAATAACTGAATCGCTAACACGATCAGACCTACAGAGCTAATCGTCATAAAAAATATATCGAGCTTTACGATGTGTTGATAATATAAGGCAAAGGAAATGAGAGCCCACGTATAAAGAAGGATCGGATCAATCTCCGAAATCTGTGGCCATGTCCGCCACATTTCCATCTCAATCAGGGACAACTCAATCCCCCAAACCATAAATAAAAGCGCAGATGAAGCGATCGTGGCCCTTGGATTCGGTTTAATCAATCCAGCAAATCCAAATAGCAAACTGAGCATATAGGCATAGATCAAAAAGTCGTATAACCAACGTTCAGCAAGCAAATCCCCTCATCCCCTTTCCTGTCATTTATCAGGAGATCGAAATCGTTGTTTTGAGAGTCTTCGCTACATCCGTTTCTATTTTTTCTTCACATGTATCCCCTGTTTTTTGAAGCTCCTTCTCCAATGCAAAGAGATGGACAAACAAGTCTAACGCTTCTTCTTTCTGAGGACCTGCTGCCAGTTCTTTCATTCTTACTATAGGGTCCCGTAGCATTTGATTAATAATGCTTTTAGTGTGCTTATTCAGCACTCGACGCTGGTGCTCTGTCAATTCGGGAAGCTTCCGTTCAATCCGTAACAAAGCCTCTTCTTGAATGGAAATCGCTTTTTCACGCAAAGCCGTAATGAGCGGAACCACACCCAGTGTTTGCAACCATTCGTGAAACTTCTCACACTCAAGCAAAATCCATTCCAACACTTTTTCGGCTTCTTGATGGCGTAATTTCATATTTGCCTCCACAATACCATGTAAATCATCAATATCGTAGAGAAATACTTGATCTAACTCATGGACACTCGGTTCAATATCACGTGGAACGGCGATGTCGATGATAAATAAAGGAGTACGCCGATTCTCTATCACAGGCGCGATAAACTCCTTCGTAATGACAGCTTGCTCCGCTCCCGTTGAAGAGACAACGATATCCGCCTCTGCTAGAGATGGAAGAAGCTGATCCCACGGACGTGCTTCACCGCGGAATCGACTCGCCAACTCTTCCGCTTTTGCCAACGTGCGATTAATCACAATCACACGGGCAGCTCCGCTTGACGCAAAATGCTTCGCTGTTAGTTCAGTCATCTTCCCAGCGCCTATTAATAAAATCGTCTGGTTTTGAAAAGAGGAAAATAACTTTTTACCTAATTCTACTGCTGCATAGCTCACCGAAACTGCATTCTGGCCTATTTCTGTTTCAGAGTGCACTTTCTTGCCAAATGTAACCGCTTGTTTAAAAAGCATATTAAATACTGTACCTGTCGTACCAATCTCTAGGGCTTGCAGAAAAGCCGTTTTCATTTGACCTAAGATCTGTGTCTCACCAATCACGAGGGAATCTAATCCACACACAACGCGAAATAAATGATGTACAGCCTCTTGATCTTGTTTTATATATAGATGCTCTTGAAATTCTTCTTTCGGTATGCGAAACCAACTCTCCAAAAACGCCTTAGAGTAGTACTCACCAGTATGAAGTTGATCCACTACTACATATAACTCCATGCGGTTACATGTACTAACGATCACACATTCTAGAATACTCTTCATATCTCGCAAGCTTCTTAAAGCCATAGTAAGACGATCTTCTTGAAATACAAGTCGCTCTCGCAACTCTACAGAAGCTGTCTTATGACTAAATCCAATTGTCAGTATATGCATAATCTATTTCACTCCAATCTCTACAACTTCCCATTTAACAGAAGAAGAGATCATAAAACCATTCAAAACGTTCATAAAAACCAAGACATATTATAACATACAGCGATCTAAATCTCTCTTCATTTCCTGTGAACATTTTAGCGCATAGCCACACATAGTCTATAAAATCTACTATATAGGAGCAGGTACCTTTTTGATATCCATCCTTGCTCACCATTATTTTTCCAATAAATACTAATTTTATGCAGTCTCTTTAGCACAAAGCCTCCTCTTATACTCTAGCAAGTAAAAATTTGTGCTAAAATAGGAAGATACATTCTAATACGTCAGAGGAGAGTTTTTTCATGCAAAAAAAAGCCATTGGGTTCGTCTTGGTTTTAGCTGGTGGATTATCACTCGTCATCGAAACGAGAACAGCAGCTCTTAACACCTTGATTACATGGCCTTTTCTTCTATTCCTTCTAGGTTCCATCTTGGTATTTATTTCTTTTTTGCAAAAACAATCCCAATTAACTGTAATTGGCGGAATTATTGCTGCAATCGGCTTGTCCGTATGGGGATTCCGATATATTCCGAGTTGGCCTAGACATTGGAGCATTTTGATGTTGATGATCGGGGTTGTGGTTTTTTTACAATACATGCAGAATAAGAATAATATGACTCTCATTATTTCCTTGGTCCTATGTTTGGCAGGTTTCTTTGCCAATCCTGTTGTTGCCGATATTTCTTTATTTGCTCCGATTGCGCATACACTAAATACATACTGGCCGATACTGATTGTGGGATTGGGACTCATGTTTATCATGAAGAGATAAGGATGTGATTGATATTGAACCAACTCATCAAAATAAAAACCCCTGAACAAATTGAACGAATGCGGCGTGCGGGCGTTATACTTGCCTCTTGTCATAAAGAGATAGCTAAATATATCAAGCCAGGAATTAGCACGTGGGAGATCGATGAATTTGTAGAGCAATATCTCGCTGAGTGCGGTGCTATTCCCGAACAAAAGGGATATATGGGTTACAAATACGCTACCTGCGCATCCATAAACGATGAAGTGTGTCACGGGTTCCCACGAAAAACGAAGCTTCTAGAGGGGGATATTGTTACCATTGATATGGTGGTCAACCTTAATGGATGGCTAGCCGACTCAGCTTGGTCCTATGCCGTGGGTAAAATTTCACCTGATGCAAAGCGACTTCTTAAATTGACAAAGCAATCCCTTTATCAAGGAATTGAAAAAGCACAAATTGGCAATCGAATCGGGGACATCTCCCATGCCATCCAAACGTTTGCGGAAGCGAATGGTTTATCTGTAGTACGTCCTTTTATCGGCCATGGAATCGGAAGTAAGATGCATGAGGCGCCTGAAGTTCCACACTTTGGCCCTGCTGGAAAAGGCCCCCTCATCCAAGAAGGCATGACCTTTACGATTGAACCTATGCTGAATTTAGGGAAACATCATGTACAGCTCATGAGTGATGGCTGGACGGCGAAAACCGTAGATGGTAGTTTATCTGCTCAGTATGAGCACACCCTTGCGATTACGGCTAATGGGCCTATTATCTTAACTGATCAAGACTAAAAAAGGCTATAAAGATGAACTATGCTGTTCATCTTTATAGTCTTTTTATCATTTTAACTTTCCAGACTGGTTATCAAAGATTGCTTCTCTTCATACCGCTCAATCGCTAATTGAATCAAACGGTCTATTAACTCTGAGTATGGAATCCCTGTCTCTTGCCACATCACAGGATACATACTAAACGGTGTAAACCCGGGTAGCGTATTCACCTCGTTGATTAGAATTTCCCCATTATCTTTACGCAGGAAGAAGTCTACACGAGCTAAACCTGTGCAATCTAACGCTTGGTATGATTTAACCGCCATTTCTCTAACTTGCTTCGTCTGCTCTTCCGTTAGTTTCGCTGGCACCTCCATCGCAGACTTACCATCTACGTACTTTGCTTGATAATCATAGAAATCGCCAGATGAGATGATTTCGCCTGGAAGCGAGGCTTGTGGATCATCATTTCCAAGCACAGCCACTTCAATTTCACGAGCAGGGATAAACTCCTCGACTAATACTTTACGGTCATAACGATAAGCCAATTCCATCGCTTGCTCTAATTCACTACGATGATTCGCCTTCGAGATCCCTACACTCGAACCCAAATTTGCAGGCTTCACAAAACATGGATACCCGAGTTTCTCTTCTACCCCATCAAGCACTTCCTCCTTTTGCTTAAAGAAGTGACTACGTAAATAATGTACAAACTCACCTTGCGGCAAACTCGCTGAAGCGCACACCATCTTCGCCATTACTTTATCCATCGCCACAGCTGATGCGAGCACTCCTGCTCCTACATAGGGCACATTTGCCATCTCAAACATTCCTTGAATCGTTCCATCTTCTCCATATGTACCGTGTAAAACTGGAAATACAACATCTACAAACTCACTGGTCAATGCAGGGAGTTGTTTTCCGTTGGTAATCGTGCCTACAGATGGCAATTGAGATTGTAGTTGATCCAGTTTCTCTGCACCAAGACTATCTTCAAGCGCCGGGAATGCATGTGTACCCACTAGCCATTCTCCCTCTTTTGTAATTCCGATAGGTAAAACTTCATATTTTTCTAAGTCCATAGCCTTCATCACGGAAGCCGCACTGATCAACGACACCTCGTGTTCTCCAGATTTACCACCGTAAATGACAGCAACACGTAGTTTCTTCTGCATCATTCCCCAGCCTTTCTGATATAGCCTTAATTTATCTATCAGTTACAGGATATAAGTCTAAATTTTTATCTGAATCTCTATCTCAATTCCTTCCAAAAGGTCTGTTCATTAGCTAGTAAATGAGAATGGAATAGGAGCAATGTATCTGACTACTGCGAGGTTAGTAAGCCTTACTTAGCTCCGTCCTTCGTAGCAAGAGCGTTTTGTGGCAATGTCTGAGCGTTATTTGCGAGTTTTGCCACTTACCCGAAGCTACGAAGACGGAGCGGACTTGCTTTTCCACATCTTTGTAGGTTTACTATTTGAGCTATGGGCAGATACATTGACCCGAGAAAAGCTTAAGTCTAGTTAATCAACAGAGCGAACCTCAGCACCATCTACACCCTCAACCGAACCATCATCCACACGCCGCATGATCTCTCCCCAAAGCTCGTCCCTTCCCACCTTCGTCTCCGAAGAGAAAAGAATCACCGGATCACTTGGCAAAACATTCAACGTTTGCTTAACCACCTTTAAATGCCTTTGCCAATGCCCCTTCGTAATCTTATCTGCTTTCGTCGCAACGATGATCACTGGGATATTATGATGCTTTAAAAATCGATACATCGATACATCATCCTGTGATGGTGCATGACGTAAATCAACGATCTGGATGACCGATCGCAGCGGCTCACGCTTCGTAAAATAAGACTCCAGCATTCGTCCCCACGCAGCTCGTTGGACCTTAGACACTTTTGCATATCCGTAGCCGGGTACATCCGCAAACATCACCTTATTATTCACCGAGAAAAAATTAATCGTTTGCGTCTTCCCAGGTTTCGAACTGGTATGAGCTAGTTTCTTTCGATTTATCATGGCATTAATCAGAGATGATTTACCAACGTTGGAACGCCCAGCCAGGGCAATCTCTGGCAGGGCGTCTTCTGGATATTGACTTAATTTCACTCCACTTGTTATAAAATTCACTTCAGTTATCTTCATTAGGATCCCTCACAAGCGCGATTTTCAACACTTCATCCATGTGTGAAACCGCAGTAAACGTTAAACCTTTCTTAACGCTCTCTGGTATTTCAGCGATATCTTTTTCATTATCTTTTGGAATGACGATATGTGTAATACCCGCTCGGTGCGCACCTAAGGCTTTCTCTTTTAAACCACCAATCGGTAGTACCCGACCGCGCAATGTCACTTCACCCGTCATCGCTACAAATCGTGAAACCGGAATATTAGTTAATGCGGACACTAGAGCAGTCGCCATCGTAATACCTGCGGACGGACCGTCTTTAGGAATTGCTCCTTCAGGCACATGGATATGAATATCATTTTTCTCATGAAAATCAGCTTCCACACCTAGCTCACTCGACCGTGAGCGAATGTAGCTAAATGCGGCTTGAGCCGACTCTTTCATCACATCACCTAATTGACCAGTCAGAGTGAGACGACCCTTTCCTGGGAATAACGAAACTTCTACGGCTAATGTGTCTCCGCCTACTTCTGTCCACGCTAGACCCGTTACCACTCCAACTTGGTCTGTATCCTCTGCTCTGCCGAAGCGGAACTTCTCTGTTCCTAAATACTGTTCCAAATTTTTAGGTGTAACGACCACTTTCTTCTTCTCACCCGCTACGAGTTGCTTCGCCGCCTTACGACAAAGCGTACCCACCGTCCGCTCTAAACTACGTACGCCGGCTTCTCTCGTATAATTACGAATCAGTTTTAGAATCGTATCTCCATGGAGCTGCATCTTCTCCCTAGATAGTCCGTGTTCTTTCAATTGCTTCGGATACAAATATTTTTTTGCAATCTGTTCCTTTTCTACTTCCGTGTAGCCCGATATAGTAAGAAGCTCCATCCGATCCAATAAAGGCCTTGGAATCGTGCTAATCGAATTGGCAGTCGTGATAAACATCACTTTTGATAAATCATAAGGCACTTCCAAATAATGATCACTAAAAGTAGAATTTTGATTTGGATCAAGAACCTCGAGTAAAGCGGCACCTGGATCCCCACGGAAGTCCATCGCCATCTTATCAATTTCATCCAGAAGAAACACAGGATTGCTCGAACCTGCAGTCTTCATCCCTTGAATAATCCGGCCCGGCATGGCTCCTACGTAGGTACGGCGATGTCCGCGAATCTCAGCTTCATCACGAACCCCTCCTAAGGAAATACGGACAAATTTACGGTCAAGTGCTCTAGCTACGGATCGAGCAAGTGATGTTTTCCCTACCCCGGGTGGTCCAACTAGACAAAGGATCGGCCCCTTCATCTCATTTACCATCTTCTGAACAGCTAGGTACTCTAACACGCGTTCCTTCACTTTTTCTAATCCATAATGATCTTCATCTAATACTTTTTCTGCTTTTAACAAATCTAAATCATCTTCTGTGAATAAATTCCAAGGAACATCTAATAACCATTCGATATAAGTGCGAATCACGCCACCTTCTGCAGAAGAAGTAGGAATTTTTTCGAGTCGGTCTAACTCCTTCTCCACTTTTTCTAAAACGTCAGGAGGGAGATCGACTTCTTCCATCTGGTCACGAAGTCCTTCAATCTCCCCAGCACGGCCTTCTTTTTCACCTAGCTCTTTCTGGATGGCTTTCATCTGCTCACGGAGATAGTATTCTTTTTGCGTTTTCTCCATTTGACGTTTTACACGACTACTTATTTTTTTCTCTAATTCCAGTACTTCTTTTTCATTATGAAGGAACCCAAGTAATTTCTCTAAACGAGCCTTTACATTGGCTTCTTGTAAAATTTCTTGTTTATCAGCCATTCGAATCGGAAGGTGAGAAGCAACCAGATCAGCCAATCGGCCTGGCTCTTCGATATCAGACACAACCGAATGAGTCTCAGCAGATATTTTCTTGGTTAAACGTAAGTATTGTTCAAAGTAATCGAGAACCGATCTCATAAGCGCTTGTAAATCAACACTCTCTTCCACTTCGTCCTTTACGGCGATGACAGATGCCTCTAAATACTCATCCCCATCTTCAAAACTCATGAGACGAGCCCGTTCTAATCCCTCAACTAACACACGAATGGTACCATTCGGTAGCTTCAACATCTGTCTAACCTTGGCAACTGTACCAATCACATAAAGATCCTCGCGAGTAGGGTCCTCTAATTGAGCATCTTTTTGGGTAATAAGGAGGATTTGACTATCTTCCACCATAGCCTGCTCTAAAGCTTGGATTGATTTCTCCCTCCCCACATCCAAATGAATTACCATACTTGGATATACAAGTAATCCCCGGAGTGGTAGAAGCGGCAGGTTACGTTCCTCTTCTTTTCCAGCCATAAATGCACCTCCACTTGCTGTCTGTACAAGGAACCAAACTTTGTACGATTTTATCCTATTCGATTTCTTTTGTCTATGACAAAGCAAAAGCCGGTACTCCCAAGTATTTCTTAGCACCGACTTTATACCCCATTCATTCTAAAAGGCTGACGTAGTCCAAATCCCTTGAGGATTGGGCAGAATCAAAGGCTCCGTTTCTTCTTGAACAACTGGCTCAAGCGCGTGTTGGAATACCTCTTCTAAGAGTTGGACAGGGATTACCTCAACCCCTTCCATCCTCTCTAAAATATCCTGCATATTCTCCAATGGAATGATTACTTTTTTCGCCCCTGCATGCATCGCTGCCTCTACCTTCGCGATCACACCGCCAATCGGTTTTACCTTCCCATGAATGGAGATCTCCCCTGTCATGGCTACCTCATTGCTAATGGGAATTTCCTTTATGGCCGAGTATATGGCAGTTGCGATGGTAATTCCCGCCGATGGTCCATCGATAGGCGTTCCACCTGGGAAGTTAATATGAAGGTGATATTCATCTGGATTAATATCTGTACTTCGCAAAACCGTAATCACATTTTCCACCGAACCGCGAGCCATACTTTTACGTCTTATCGTTCTTCCGCCACTGCCCATTTCCTCTTCATCCACTACACCCGTAATTTGAAGCGAGCCTTTTTCTCCTGGAGTTACAGGAGTAGAGGTAACTTCCACCTCTAAAATCAGCCCCATATTGGGTCCATGCACTGCAAGCCCTGTTGCCAGACCCACTTTCGAGCTTTCGGGCATCCGACCATCTGGGCGTGGGCTTAGCTGGCTACTATGAACTACCCACTCAACATCCGCCTTTGTTATCATACCACGTCCCTCTGTCATCGCGACACTAACTGCCGTTTGCACCAGATTGACTGCATCACGGCCATTCATGGCATAACGAGTAATAACATGAACGGCATCTGGATGGTATGAGAAGTGAACACGTTCTAATGCTTGAGTTGCCACCCTTTCGATCTCACCTGCCAGTAGAGGTCGAAAAAATATTTCCACACAACGGGAGCGAATCGCAGCCGGAATCTCTTGTGGAGTACGAGTTGTTGCACCAATTAATCGAAAATCAGCTGGCAATCCATTTTGAAAGATATCATGAATGTGACCCGGCGTGTTAGAGTCTTCCGAGCTATAATAAGCACTCTCTAAAAACACCTTACGATCTTCTAACACCTTCAATAGTTTATTCATCTGAATCGGATGAAGCTCCCCAATCTCATCAATAAATAATAACCCACCATGTGCCTTGGTTACAGCACCCGGTTTAGGCTGAGGAATCCCTGCCATTCCCATAGCCCCTGCCCCTTGATAAATCGGATCATGAACACTGCCGATTAGTGGATCAGCGATTCCTCGCTCATCAAAACGGGCAGTCGTAGCATCAACCTCAACAAATTTAGATTGTTCTCCAAAAGGAGAGCAGGCGATTCTCTTCGCCTCTTCCAATATCACGCGGGCAGCAGCCGTCTTCCCTACTCCTGGAGGTCCATAAATAATGACATGTTGCGGATTCGGTCCACAGATAGCCGCTCTGAGTGCTTTTACTCCATCAATTTGGCCCACAATCTCTTCCAAATTAGCGGGTCTGGTCTTCTCTGCTAGAGGAACCGTAAGCTTCATTCTACGTAACCTTGACAGCTTTTCCAGTTCCTTTCGTGACTCACGATCAACCGCACTTTTGCTCGTTTGCTGATTCCGTAACAAGTTCCAAAAATAAACACCAATAATAATCGAAAAGACAATTTGTAATACCATCAACAAAGCCGTAAAACTCATACTCGTCCATTCCTTCCCTATTTACATATAGCTAGTATGACCGTGGAAGGAAAGGGATATTTACCTTTTTTTCATATACATATCAAAAGCCCAATGAAGCATTGGTATTACTGGATAATCCCACTCACCCATCAACTCACATGCGTCACCTGCATAGCCTAATCGGAAACGTAACATTTCAAATAGAGGATCTTTGTCGTTGAGCGTCGTGCTAACCCCGCGGAAGTCATACATTTGATCGCCTCGCTCGTAGCTATCTGCAATCATTTTCCAACGTAATAAATAACTGGCTGGGTGATCTGACTTACCTAACTTTGCACTATATAACTCTTCTGTATGGCCCTTTACATGAATCGCTAAACAGGCGGCCAATAACTGTTTTTCTTGAACGGCCAGATACAAACGAATACGTTCCGGCCCTTCTTGTTTGAGTGTTCGAAACATTTTTTTAAAGTATGTACTTTCTCTTGCTTGTGTTTGTTCTTGTTGTGCGGTATGTGCTAGAAGGTGATAAAAGTCATCAAAATCTTGCTCCGTTCCAATCCGTACTTCTACCCCTTCCCACTCAGCTTGATTAATCTTTTTCTGCCAAATGGGATCAAACTCTGAAAATAGGTCATCCAATGATTTACCAGAAAGGCACAAGCGAAATACATACTGCGGTTGAACCGAATCAAAACTATCCACCACCGTATTTTGGTGCCATCCCATTTCACTTAGCTCTTGTTGGATAAATTCAACACTATTAAAAGTGGTGTCTGAAACCAAGTCTGTAAGTCGCTTATTTTTTATGCCGTGGGTTTGGTACTCGAATATCCCTTCTTTAATGGAGTGACTGGACCAGGTTCGCTTGATTAAAGGCGGGTCCATCTTCACACTAAAAACATGCCGATTTTTTAAATGGGCAAATAAGGGAGCAAACCAGTCCTCTAACTTATAATCCTGTGAAAACCAATCAATTAGTGGCCCACGAGGTATGTATGCTAAATATTTATTGATTCCAGGAACTTTGCGATACAAGACAACAGCAGCGCCTACCATGCGTGCATCTTTCGAATACCATCCCAACAACTCGCTGGACCATCTCATCTCTGTCTTTAAATCAGCCCATGATGGGTATTGCAAAAAGTTCCGATATGGATGGCTATCTGCAAACGTCACAAATCGCTTCCGATCAACTAACGAAATCTTCAACAACACGAGGTACCGTCCTTTCAAGAATGATAACTTTATAGATTCATTTGCTAAATTAGTGAACTATATTTATTTATGTAAACTATTTTAACATAAATAAAAAGAAAGATGTCAGAAAGAAAGCACCTACCCAAAGGCAGATGCTTATCATTACAAACTATGCACTTTCTTCTTTCTTCTTACTAGACTTCCCATCCTTAAGTGTGTATAGGGTAGGCTTTGTCTTATTGATAACCGTCTCTTTGGTGATGGTACACTTCTCAACATCCTCGCGAGAAGGTAATTCAAACATCACATCCAGCATGATCGACTCGATGATAGCACGAAGCCCCCGCGCACCTGTTTTCCGCTTAATCGCTTCTTCTGCAATCGCCTGAAGTGCATCTTGGTCAAACTCTAATTTCACCTGATCTAGCTCTAGTAGCTTCGCGTACTGCTTCACTAAAGCATTTTTAGGCTCTGTTAAAATTTGAACCAAAGCCCCCTCATCTAACGGCTCTAGTGTAGAGATCATCGGCAAGCGACCTACAAACTCAGGAATGAGTCCGAACTTAAGTAGATCCTCCGGAAGGGATAAACGCAAGTATTCGCCTGGCTTCAAATCTTCCACTTTCTCTTGATCTGTTCCAAAGCCGATTACTTTTTTCCCAATCCGGCGCTTAATAATCTGCTCTAAGCCATCAAAAGCACCACCACAAATGAATAACACATTGCTTGTGTCAATCTGGATGAACTCCTGATGAGGATGCTTCCGGCCTCCTTGTGGAGGTACACTAGCAACCGTACCTTCTAAAATTTTCAAAAGCGCCTGCTGAACACCTTCACCTGACACATCACGTGTGATGGAAGGATTCTCAGACTTACGAGCCACTTTGTCAATCTCATCTATGTAGATAATACCTCGTTCTGCCTTCTCCACATCATAGTCGGCAGCCTGAATTAATTTGAGCAAGATATTTTCCACATCTTCCCCAACATATCCAGCTTCCGTAAGTGAAGTTGCATCCGCAATCGCAAAAGGAACATTGAGAATACGAGCCAATGTCTGAGCTAGCAAGGTTTTACCGCTACCTGTAGGCCCAATCATCAAAATGTTACTCTTCGATAGCTCTACATCATCTGACTTCTGCGAACTATTTACTCGCTTGTAATGGTTATAAACCGCTACAGAGAGAGCTTTTTTCGCTTGATCTTGTCCAATTACATATTGATCTAGAATCTCACGAATTTCTAGGGGCTTAGGAAGATTCTTGAGGTCAACTTCTTCTTCACTTCCAAGCTCTTCCTCTACAATCTCATTACAAAGCTCGATACACTCGTCGCAAATATAAACACCTGGACCTGCTACCAGCTTACGTACTTGATCCTGAGATTTCCCACAAAAGGAGCACTTTAGCTGTCCTTTTTCTTCGTTAAACTTAAACATCCAGATCACCCCTTTCTGATGATTACCGGGTGATTACCTCGTCTACCAAGCCATATTCTTTGGCTTCCCTAGCATCCATGAAGTAATCGCGGTCGGTATCCCGTGCGATTCGTTCGATTGGTTGTCCGGTTTGAACCGACAAGATCTGGTTAATTTGCCTCCGTGACCGCATAATCCAGTCTGCATGAATCTTTATGTCTGAAGCTTGACCACGCGCTCCACCAAGAGGCTGATGAATCATTACTTCACTATTCGGGAGAGCAAAACGCTTTCCTTTTGCCCCAGCTGTGAGAAGAAATGCACCCATGCTAGCCGCTAGTCCAATGCACATGGTAGATACATCGGGCTTGATGAAGTTCATTGTGTCAAAAATTGCCATTCCAGCGGTTATCGAACCACCGGGAGAGTTTATGTACAAATGAATGTCTTTGTCTGGATCTTCTGCTGCTAAAAATAGGAGTTGAGCTACTACCAGATTTGATACATCGTCGTCAATCTCCGTACCCAAAAAGACAATACGATCTTTGAGGAGACGAGAGTATATGTCATACGAACGTTCACCACGGTTCGATTGCTCTACAACCATCGGTACGACAGGCACAGTGTCCACCTCTCTTATATGTATTCTTATTTAGAAAACAAGGCACGTATGCACCGCGCCTTGTTTTTCTCTCCCTAATTCCATTATGCCGTAACTTTGCTGTTCAATACAAGTAGGTCCACAGCTTTCTTCAAACGCAACTGTGAGCGAACTTGTTCGATGCTACCTTGAGCTTCTAAAAGTGTACGGATTTCTGCTGCATCACGCTTCATTTCTTCAGCCATAACTGCAATCTCGCGATCGATTTCCTCTTCACTTACTTCGATATTTTCCGCTTTTGCAATTGCTTCTACAACCAGATCATTACGCACCTTCTGCTCAGCGCCTTCTTTGAATTGCTCTTTTAATGCCTCTGTCGTCTGTCCGGTGAACTGAGTGTAAAGCTCCAAATTCAATCCTTGATAGGAAAGATTTTGTTCGAAATTACGAAGCATTTGTTCCACTTCACTATCAATCATAACAGTTGGAACATCTACCTCCGCTTTTTCGGAAGCCAAATCTATTACAGAAGTACGGATATAGTTTTCTTTTTCCTTCTCAGCATCAGTAGCCATTTTCTTCTCTATATCTGCTTGTAACTCCGCAAGTGTTTCAAAATCGCTTACGTCTTGTGCAAAGTCATCATCAAGTGCTGGTAAATTTTGACGTTTGATTTCGTGGAGCTTCACGCGGAAAGTAGCTGCTTTTCCAGCTAAATCAACAGCATGATACTCTTCTGGGAACGTAACTTCAACATCCTTTTCTTCGCCTACATTCATGCCCACAACTTGCTCTTCAAAGCCTGGGATGAAAGAGTTTGAACCGATATCAAGGGAGTATTGCTCTCCTTTACCACCTTCAAATGCTACACCATCCACAAAACCTTCGAAGTCAATAACAGTACGGTCCCCTTGTTCCACAGAGCCTTCTTCAACTGGCTCCCAAACCGCTTGTTGTTTTTGCATACGAGTCAATTCTTCCGCTACAGCCTCTGCTGTTACAGAGAAGTCTTTTTCTGCTACTTCAAGACCTTTATAGTCACCTAATTTTACTTCTGGTTTCACAACAACGGTTGCTTTAAAGATAAGAGCTTGGCCTTGCTCCAATTGTTCAATATCCACTTCTGGCCGATCTACTGGTTCAATTCCTGTTTCTGCTACTGCTGCTTCATATGCTTCTGGCAATAAAATATCAAGGGCATCTTGGTAGAGGGATTCTACACCAAATCGTTGTTCGAAAATGGCACGAGGCACCTTTCCTTTACGGAATCCAGGTACATTTACTTTCTTTACTACTTTTTTAAAAGCTTGATCCAGACCTTCCGCAACCTTTGTAGAATCTACTTCTACAGTAAGTACTACCTTATTGGCTTCTACTTTTTCAAAACTTACTTTCATCATTAGCAACCTCCTGCAATCTATTAAGTAAGGAATCACTTTTCCTTGGCATGCCGCTTCTGTATGCAACGCAACCACTATATTATATGGCACAAAAGCCCTTTTTTGCAACAGAATCTATAGCCAGTCCCCTACCCTCTCATAGTGAATCTATTCTACTACAGAAACCAAGCGCTGAGAAGACAAAGCAATAGATGGACTCTTAATCGAATTCCGAAAAATTTTTTACTCTGAAACCTTTAAATTAGTAGTATAATGAATGTATATGTACTAAGTAGATATTCTAGTCGCAAAGGAGTGATTTCTATCAAACGTCCTTCTAACAAACCCAATTCTAACTTTGAAACAGTAGATTTAGAGCTCACTCTTCTACAAGATGAGCCTGAGGAGGAGACCCTAATGCAGTCCAATCAATCCGCACTATCTCTATCCAAGGGTGATAAAGAAGAGAAGATCCATGAAAAGATTAAGCATGCCTTAGCTCTCATCGATCAAAGCTTTGGAACAAGTGTACAATTGTATGTAAAAGATGAAACAGGAAACAAAGATCTAATGAAACAATTACTTTACATTGAGCAAGAGCTACGCGATATCCAAAAATTAGTAGACGGAACCAAATAAAACCATACATACTCAAAACATACAAAACCTTCGTTCGGTATATCCGAAAACGAAGGTTTTTTTATATATAAATAAAAATTACCATTCTAACAAATGATAAAGGCATCATCAATTAGGAGAGGTCACGCATGGATCGTACAAATTCCATTTCTATCATTCATATTTCCATGATCGGTATGGTTGCAATCGGATTCAAAAGTCATGTCCTTGTAATCCCACCCCTTATTCAAGCAGCAGGCAGGGACTCTTGGATGACCCCTATCGTCATCCTAATTGTAGCTCTACTATGGGCCCCTCTATTACTGTATATAAATAAAAAAACGCAAGATCAAAACCAATCATTGATGCTTTGGCTAAGAGATCATATCGGAAAAATTCCTACCTACATTATTTCGTGTCTGATTCTCCTCGAATGTACAGCCATTGTTTCCTTTGCCTTAAACGATACGATTGTTTGGACCAGCATATCCTATCTCCCATCCACTCCTAACTATTTTATTACTGTGATACTAGCTAGTACTTCCTTTTATTTAGCACTCAAGGGTCTCCGAACTCTCGCGATAGTCAATTTTGTGTTAATCTTTGCCATTGTTTTATTCGGGTTTTTTGCCGGCATTAGTAACCTACAAGTAAAAAACTACTCATTACTTCTTCCTTTTTTAGAAAATGGAATAAAACCCGTCATACACGGGTCTATCTATCCAGCTTCTGGCATAGTCGAAATGGTTATCTTTATTCTGCTTCAACACAAGATCAAAAAACCATTAAAATACAAACATCTTGCTTGGAATATGCTCATCTTATCCTCCCTAGCACTGGGACCTCTTGTGGGGGCTATTGTTGAGTTTGGCCCGAGGGAAGCAGGACGGCAACGATATCCAGCATTTGAGGAATGGGGGCTTGTTCAGCTCTCCGAATTCGTCGGACATCTTGATTTTTTATCGATTTATCAGTGGCTATCAGGTGCATTTATCCGAATCTCCCTATACCTGATTATCATCGGCGAGATTTTCCCATTGCAAAAAGAAACCACAAGAAAATATATCATGCTTGGCATCATCTCGCTCTCTACTATTTTAGTATGTATAGGAGCAAGCGATACCATATTTTATAAATGGGAGAAAATCTTATTTTTACCACTTACAGCCTATATTTTTTCCTCCATCTCTTTCATATTGGCCATATGTGTATGGTTTGGTAGTAAAAAATCTAAGAAAAAAGCAAACAAAGCGCAGGGGTGATTTCATATGAAATTTAGCCTTAGAAAAAAGAAAATGAAAACCAAAGCCCTTAGCGATGTAAGAACGGACTCCCATCCAAAACAAGAACCTTTAGATGAAGGCATGTTACGTAAACTGTTTCAGAAATGTCCCGATGTAAACTTCCAGGAATATCAATTTGGTGATCCTGCCCAGCGAGTTCTACTCATCTTTTGCTCCGGCATGGTCGATCAAGAAACCATGGATCGTCTACTGCAAGACCGGATCCATCAATTTTTAAATACATTAGATCCTTACGATGAGATGACATACCCTCTTATACAAGAAAACTTACATCTACCGAACGTTCAAGAAGTCCTTCTTGCAAATGACGTCATATCTGAGGTGTTTTCTGGAAAAACACTCATCTACTTTGAAACGACTGGTCACCTTATTTCGACCAATCTATCCAAGCGACCACAACGAAACCCTGAAGAGAGTAAGATGGAAGTTACGATTAAGGGCCCCCGTGATAACTTTATTGAAGATCTCACGACCAATATCTCCCTTATTCGCAAACGTCTCAAAACCAATTCAATGTGTGTTGAATTTTTCGAGGTTGGAAGGCGTAGTAAAACAACCATTTCTCTTCTATACATGGATGATATCGCTAATCCAACATTACTCGAAAACGCCCGAAAAAGAATTGAAGCCATCGATATTGATGCCATATATGGTGGAAACCAGCTCATGGAGTTAATCGAAGAGAATGGGAATCTCTTCCCCCTCCATAACTACACAGGTAGACCTGACTTTGTCGTTCAATCTCTTTTGAGCGGGAGAATTATCATTCTTCTCGATGGGGTTGCGTATGCCATCATTATTCCCTCCAATATCTTGTTACAGTTAAAGGCGGCAGAGGATAGTGAATACACAGCCATATACAGCTCCTTGGCAAGATTTCTTCGATTTCTAGGCGTCTTCATAGCCACCCTCCTCCCGGCATTTTGGGTGGCTGTTACCGGATTCCATCAAAATCAAATCCCTTTTGCCCTATTGACCACCGTTATTGAATCGCGCATGGGCGTTCCTTTACCTATCCCGCTAGAAGCTCTCTTGATGTTAGTTCTGTTCGAACTATTTCGAGAGGCTGGCTTACGACTTCCGATTGCGATTGGCCAAACATTAAGTGTAGTAGGCGGACTCATCATCGGTGATGCCGCTATTCAAGCAGGGCTAACAAGTCCCGTAACAGTCGTAGTCATCGCCGTTTCAACCATTGCTACGTTTACCCTTGTTAATCAGTCTATTATCGGTGCGATCAGTATTTTGCGCTTCCTCTCTCTCGTCTTGGCGTCCATTTTCGGTCTATTCGGCTTTTGTCTCTCGTTCTTCTTCATTTTGATTTACTTAGCCAGTCTACATACGTTTGGCTACCCTTATTTGGAGATTGCTACTCGAGCGAGCTTTTCCCATTTTATGAAATCGTTATTCCGTCTCCCTACCAATAAATACATCAGTCGTCCACAGGAATTTCATCCCAAAGACCCGACAAGAAAAGGAAGCGACAAAGGATGAAAAAGAAATTATGGCTAACAATAGTCCTCCTACTGTTCCCACTAACGATGACGGGTTGTTGGGATCTGAATGAACCTGAGCAAATGGTGTATGCAAATGGGCTGGGTATCGATTTTAAAGATGGTGTTTATACAGTCTACTCCCAGTTGTTTGATCTCGGAACGTCTGGAAAATCTGAACAAGGCCGCCCCACCAGCCCTCACGGGGAAATCATCTGGGGAGAAGGACGAGATGTAGATGAAGCCGTTTTTAATGTCTATAAATCAAGTGATCGAAAAATATTTTGGGGTCATCTCTCTTTTGTCATTATGACCGAAGCGGCTATCAAGAATGGAGGGCAACAGCAGATTTTAGATATGTTGGATCGTTTCGTAGAAATTCGCTACCACCTTTGGTTTTATGTTAGCCATGCACCGCTTAGGGATCTTCTTGTAGCATCTAACTATCCATCTAGTTTAGATAATCCTAAAACGATCTTCGAGCAGGGTTCATTTGTGAAACCTGTTACGATGAGGGAAGTGATTATTAAGCTAGATGAACCTGGGCATGAAGCAGTTATCCCAACCGTTAGTATTACACCTAACCGAATTGAAGAAAAAGAAGAAGTTACATCTGGTATCCGCCTTCACGGAGTTACCATCATCACCAACCATGCGTATAAAGGATTCTTAACAGAGGCGGAAGGAGTGGGCCTTAGATGGTTAACAGATAAAACAAAACGTGGACAGATTTCCATACACAAAGATGGAAAACCAGCCGCATCCATTATCGTGCAAAAGTTAAACACTGATATTGTTCCTTCTGTTCAAGGAAATCAGGTCCAATTTGATATTAAAATCAAGGGATCTGCCGTTGTAAGCGCACTCTATCAAAAAATAGATCTTGCGTTTCTAAATAAAGAGATCTCTAAAAAAATAGAAGAAGAAGTAATGCTCACCTACCACGAATCTATCAAGCACGATACAGATATTTACCGGCTTTCTGAAAAACTGTATCGATCCGATGTAAAGTCATGGAAAAGAATTGCACGGAATGGAAAAGTCCCCCTAAACAAAGACTCCATTCATTCGATGAGAGCAGATGTCGATCTTCGCTATACCAATCAGTTGCACTTGGTACCTTCGATTGAATAGAACACCTACCACGCCTGATGGATTCTCACTCCATCAGGCATTTCTATTTTGATTACCCACACTTCTTATAACCTATCTTCATATCTTATAGAGAATATATGTTATAGGGGGTTTATGATTTGAAAACAAAGAAAAAGTCACCATCGTATCAAATCGCCCTTTCCCCTCCGTGGATTACTTTCGCTAACCTTGTTCAAAATACAGTAGGGGCAGATCCAAATGTCCGAGTTCGTAATCTACGCGCTAATGGATCAAACTATATCTTACCTATTGTCGTTCGCAACTTGGGAAGAGCAAGGGCTATCGCTACTCTTATCCAAAATAATGTGCAATTTGGAGGGACTACTGTAACCATCCAGATTCAAACAAACAACGGACAAACTGTAACACCAAATAGTACTATTGCCATCACCCCTCAACAAATCGCACGTCTCTATCGCCGAGCTTTTTCTACAAACAATCTCTTCTCCCTTGTCCGAGTTCGCTCCACTACACCTCCATTAGGTCCTGTTGCTGTCTTTCCCATTTTCGAACCAGAAATAGTCCAATTTCCAAATGACGATTTATCCGATTACTACAATAACTATAACAATGTAGCCGCTTTTGCTTTCCAAGCTGTGCTACTTAATACAATCAACAACATCCCCATTAACTTCTCTACCGCCGAATCGTAAAAAGATCGTCCATCTAAAAATAAAAAGACGAACTCCTTTGATATGATATGATCCCGAAAGGTAGCCTACCTAGGGGAGATATCCATTCATCTAGAGAGTACGTCTTTTTTATATTGGTTCCATTCCGACTCTTATAATTCCACATTCCCACCACTGAGAATGACCCCAATACAACTTCCTTTCTCGATTTGAAATTTACGGAACATAACAGCCGCCAAAGCCACTGCGCTCGATGGCTCAATTACGATCTTTAAGCGAACCATCGCAAATCGCATCGCAACTTCAATCTCTTCTTCCGATACCGTTACCACTTCGTGAACCATTTGCTGGATAATCGGAAAATTCCTCTCTCCTACCTGCTGTGTTCTAAGGCCATCTGCGATCGTATTCGGCGGATCAATTCGAACTCTTTCCCCTTGAAGCATCGATCTCCTTACATCATCGGCCCCTTCAGGTTCCACTCCATGAATCTTCACACGAGGGTTCATGCCTTTTCCTGCAAGTGCTGTGCCCGATATAAGCCCTCCTCCCCCTACTGGAGTAACCAAATGCTCTAAAAACGGATGCTCTTGCATTAACTCATAGGCTGCGGTTCCAGCTCCAGCGATAATATCAGGATGATCAAACGGCGGAATAATGGCCATCCCGTGTTCCTCCGAATACCGAGCGGCAATCCGTTCTCGACTTTCCTTATAACGATCAAAAAAAAGCACATTTCCTCCATAATTTTGCACAGCCTCTATCTTTACCTCAGGGGTATCTTCTGGCATCACAATGGTGGCTTGTACACCCAAAATTTTACACGCAAGAGCTAGTCCTTGGGCATGATTCCCCGAAGAAAACGCAATTACACCTCGCTTTCTTTCCTCCTCTGACAATTTACTTAACGCATTATAAGCACCTCGAAATTTAAAGGCTCCACCTCGTTGAAAATTTTCACATTTTAAATAGACTTGTTGCCTAGACAATTCATTTAGCACTCTAGAAGTTAATACTGGTGTACGATTTGCTACTCCACGGAGTCGTTCGACCGCATCAATAATATCGTGGAATATGATCGCCTTATTCATTCGACCCGCTCCTTTAGTAGATTTATTTATTATTTTATCTGAACAGAATCAAAAGGGGAATGAATTTATATTCATTTCATCATATTGGACAGGAAAATTACTTTGACAGACATATATATGTGTGATACATTGTATAATGCGAGGTGAAAAACTATGGGCAAAAAAATATCAACGGATTTGATCCGGGGCCATACAAGTACCATCATTTTAAATGTACTGCACCAAGGGGATAGTTACGGTTACGAGATTTATCAAAAGATCATCCAGCTTAGTCATCAGCAGTACGAACTAAAGGAAGCAACGTTATACTCCGCCTTTCGCAGACTCGAACAGGACGGATATATCAGCTCCTATTGGGGAGATGAAACACAAGGTGGCAGGAGAAAATATTACCGAATTACAGACTCCGGTCATGATTTTTATAAACAAAGTAAAAAGGAATGGAACGTAGCGAAAGAGATTTTAAATCAACTTATCGAAGGAGTGATCGATCATGAACCAAAATAAAACGCTTGATCGTCAAATCCAAATCTATCTAAATCGCCAATTTGAAGGCATTCAAGAAACACAACATCTTTTTGATACAAAAGAAGAGTTGTTTATGAACTTAAAAGAACGCGCGATGGATTTAATTAAAAATGGAAAGGATGAAGAAGAAGCATTTCGAGATGCGATCGCTTCCATGGGGAATTTAAGTAGCTTAGCTGAAGAACTGCGCCAATACGGAGAAGATCCAGTAAAGCAATCTATTCATTCTAGAGCACAAGAGAGAATCTCCACCATGGGAATCCTCATAGGGGTACTATTAATGATTTTTGGAATATTTAACTCTGCCATTGTATTTTTTATGCATCGCCCTCCCAATGTCGTAGTAGGCTCTGGCTTTTTATTCATCATGCTAGGTACCGCACTCATCACATACAGCGTGCTCACAAGAGAAACCAAGTCTCGCTTTGCAATGCACAAGATTCGCGCGCTGCTCTATACAGTAGCCATCAGCACCATTTTATTCGGGTTCTTCTCATCCGCTTTTAGCTATTTCAGCACCGGAAAAGTTTATGTCGCGATTGCTGCTTGCATGGTATTTGTCCTTATTGGATTAGGACTATACCTATACCTTATGCTTACCGAAAAAAGTCGTCTGAAAGAAAATAAATAAGTACGATTACATGCTCCTTCGCACATTCTAATCCTAAAGGAAGATCCGTTGCCTGTCCGTATGCGAATCACAACAAGCCATCTAGACGTCGATAAGGTAAAGACTTCTAGATGGCAAACCTTTCTACTAATTTTATGGTAGGAAATGGCGGATTAGAGGTCTAATGCTAAGATAGTCGAGTAGGGTCTAGACTCTATTAGCTCACCTGACCTCTAATCTCCCCAGACGGATGATTCTCTGTGTGAACATTGGTATAAATTTCACCAACTTCTATCAGTTGGATAAGCCGTTCGATCGTTTCCCCTGCTAACGGACCTACTAAATCATCAGCTGTAATAACACCCGATATAATTCCTACCTGCTTCAAGCTTAGCCCCGGATTCACGCTTGCGAGTGGAACTACAACAGGCCCATTTTGTCCTACAGGTCCCAAATGTAGATGTGCTGCTATCAATTTTTGCATATTATATACAAGCAGTGTATAGTCAATTCCCGTCTCATCGTTATTCGAATTAAGTGTGAGAACTCCTAAAGCAGACGTTATAACCTTCGGAACTTCTTGATTCCCAGTTAAAAAAGCAAAAAAGTTTTTTGCCAATATAGTCATCCCTTTCTATAAGATTAATCATTTTTTCATTTAACTTTTTCCTAGTACTCTAACATATAGATATGAAAGTATATATCAAAGGGACACGTCAAATATCTTGAATAACATACCTCCAATACAAAAAACCTCCCACACCATTTTAGAAAAACGATGTGGAAGGTTTTTTTTTAAGCGGTTATCCCACTTTTCATTGGCATCCGGGGAGCGATTCGAGCGCCTTCCAACGGCTTAGAAGGCTGTTTCATGGACCAATATGAGCAAACTGGATTTGCTGAAATCACTCATAATGATGCATACCGTAAGTTGTAATAAGAAGAATCTGGGTATAATGATGAATGGATTTGAGCACTCCTTCATCACTTCACTCATTGAGACCTATTTTGGCATCTAGTAAATAGTTTCGTTATAATAAACTTTATACATCGAAAAAAAGACGAAGAAGGAGGTTCTTTCATACAATATCCATCTGATGTACAATCCACTAGGAAAGGGAGAATTATGAAAAAATTCACGACTGTATTCATGGTTTCTGTCACGATTGCCTTTTTATTTATCTTATGGGGTACTTTCTATCCTCAACAATTGACTACATACACATCAGCCATTCAAACCTATTTACAAGGAAGCTTTGGATGGTTCTACCTTTTATCAGCTACCCTGTTTCTTGTGTTCGCTTTTTATTTGATTTTTAGTCCGTATGGAAAAATCAAACTAGGAAAAGATACAGATCAGCCAGAGTATAGTACCCTTAGTTGGTTTGCTATGCTATTTAGTGCTGGGATGGGGATTGGACTCGTGTTTTGGGGTGTAGCTGAACCACTTTCACATTATCACAACCCTGCTGTGGGAGATCCACAAACGGCTGAAGCAGCAAGACTAGCAATGCGGTCTTCGTTTTTTCACTGGGGACTGCATCCTTGGGGAATTTATAGTGTATTAGCACTGGCACTTGCTTATTTTCAATTCCGAAAGGATGCCCCTGGCCTGATCAGTTACATCTTCTATCCTTTGCTCAAAGAAAAAGTAAATGGCCCCATCGGTAAGACCATTGATATCATCGCCATATTTGCAACCGTTTTTGGAGTAGCTACTTCACTAGGCTTTGGAGCTGTACAAATTAGTGCAGGGCTCTCTTATCTAACGAATATGAGTAACAACTTCACTTCTCAACTAGTGATTATTGTAGTTGTCACTCTTTTGTTTTTAGTGTCCGCAGCAACCGGCCTTAGTAAAGGGATTCAGTATTTAAGTAATGCAAATATCATCTTAGCAGTACTATTGCTTTTATTACTCTTATTTGTAGGACCAACTAAATTTATCATGAATGTATTTGTAACAACAATAGGTAATTACATTCAAGGCCTTCCCGCAATGAGCTTAAATATGGCTCCGTTTTTCCCAAAAACAAATGAGTGGATACAAGGATGGACGGTGTTTTATTGGGCTTGGTGGATTGCTTGGGCTCCTTTTGTTGGGACCTTTATTGCTCGAGTGTCAAAGGGGAGGACCATTAGAGAGTTTGTGATAGGAGTTCTTTTAGTCCCTACCCTTTTTGGTGCTTTATGGTTTTCCGTATTTGGTGGTTCAGGCCTATATATAGAACTTGTACAGGACTTTTCGCTATTTAACATTATGAGCGATCAAGGTACGGAAATTGCACTATTTGCCATGCTACAGCAGTATCCAATGGGTGAGATCTTATCGGTATTAGCTATTTTCTTGATTGCGACATTCTTCATTACCTCAGCTGATTCAGCTACATTTGTATTAGGGATGCAATCAAGTAGTGGCTCCCTCAATCCATCTAATTATATGAAAGTTACTTGGGGACTTATCATTTCTGCTTCTGCAGCCATTCTGCTGTTCTCTGGAGGATTAAATGCTTTACAAACTGCATCAATCATTGTATCTTTTCCGTTTATATTCATTCTTTTTGGTATCATATTTTCCTTCATTCTTGCTCTTCGCAAGGAGAATGAAGGAAAATAAGTGATGCATATACCGTGATATCGAACATGGTTAAATTATTTGGAGGCTCTCTTCAATATTCATACTAGCTTGAAGAGAGCCTCCCCCTATTTAGACTGAGTCGAAAGCAGGTATAGCGTGAGTATCCCACCCTGCTTTTCTGTACCCTTCCAAGCTGATTTTTATCTAAATCCCACGGATGAGTTATAGTACGTTTTATACGATCCACCCGATCTTCACTATCTAGCAAACCTATTTTCTTTTTGTCAACACAAAAACCCCCTGTACTATCCTTAGAACACACATTAGTTTCACTAAGCCACAAATGGGTACATTTTGACTTTTTGACCGTGATACTAACCGTTGCACTTAGATATACAAAGGGTTGTTGTTAGTGGTTATCCCTATTTCATTGGCATCCCAGGAGCGATTCGAACGCCCGACCGACGGCTTAGAAGGCCGTTGCTCTATCCAGCTGAGCTACTGGGACACGATAATCAATTCATTCGCAAGTAAGTATGATTATACAGGGTTAACGGCGACCATGTCAACGAAAAAGTGAAGAAAATAGGCTACTTCTTCACTTTTTCAATTGATAGATCCCTCCGCGCTCGGTGATCTGCGTGCCATCTACTTGATGATAAGTGACTTCAATCTGCTGATCCTTGCCAATCGACAACACCGAATACGTAGGGTGCGCAAAACCCCTGGCCTGCTTGATGCTTCCCGGATTAATGTACAATCGCTCATCTACTTGATCACAAACGGGATAATGAGAATGCCCGAAGCAAACAATCTGCGCATTTTTTTCCTCAGCCCGATACTTGAGCGGTAATCCCGACTGGCTCACTCGAAATAGATGTCCATGTGTCACATAGAAACGCAAACCGTCTACTTCATATGTATCTTCCTCCGGAACCTGCTCCCAATCACAATTACCACGCACCACTGTTAAAGGAACATCAGGCAACTCGATCAAATCCGTACAAAAATCCCCACAATGAATCGTATGATCCGGATTCTCTCGTTTTATAATCTCTTCAAGCAAATCTTTCTTCCCATGAGAGTCACTTGTAATTAAGATTTTCATGCCGACTACCACCTCTTGTAAACGCTACGGACTCGCTATTTAAGTAAACGCAATGGTCAGCTTGATCAATCAGTAAGTTGAATGGAGTAGGGATAATATGTCTGACCATGCCCCGATGCCATCTGGTATCGTCTACCTTATTAAGCAACGTCTCTACGAAAACGTATACGTCTCCTTCAATAGCTCAATCAACTTCTTCGTCGCAATCGAACGATGACTAATCGCTCCCTTTTGCTCACTACTTAGCTCCGCCATCGTTTGCCCTCGCTCCGGCAGATAGAAAACGGGATCATATCCAAATCCATTTTCCCCTCTAGGCCCATGAGCGACCACTCCGTGGCATTCTCCCCGTACAAATTTGGATTCTTCTTCCGGTACAGAAAGTGCCATGACACATACATAGTAAGCCTTGCGATCCGAAGCAGAGAGAGTCTCCATCTCGTAAAGCATTTTTTGGTAGTTTTGCTGATCGGTACTTCCTTCTCCTGCATATCTTGCTGAATACACACCTGGGGCTCCGTCCAAAGCAGGGACCACAATCCCGGAGTCATCGGAAAGAACGGGTTGCCCTAACCAACGAGAGATGGTTTCCGATTTCTTCATTGCATTTCCTTCAAACGTTTCTTGGTCCTCTATGATTTCTGGAGCATCAGGGAACTCATCTAATCCTTTCACACCAATCCCCAGTTCTAACTCGAACAGATCACGAAACTCTTTTAGTTTGTGCTGATTTTGGGATGCGATCAGCACGTAAGGATATTGCCATGCCTTTTTCATCTTAGGCTCCTACTCCCACATAAGAAGCATGTTCACCGAGCGCATCCTTCTGTAACTGAATCAATTCTGCGATGCCTGCTTTTCCTACTTCTAATAATTCCATAAGTTGCTCACTGCTAAACGGATTTGATTCGCCTGTCCCTTGAATCTCCACGAACTTACCTTGTCCCGTCATAATCAGATTCATATCCACAACAGCACTTGAATCTTCTTCATAACACAGGTCAAGACGAACATCGTTTCCGACCACTCCAACACTCGTAGCGGCAAGGAAATCCTTAATCGGAAACTTGGAAATCGTACCCGCTTGTTTCAGTTTAGCAAGTGCATCAACCAACGCCACAAACGCTCCGGTAATCGCAGCTGTACGTGTCCCACCATCTGCTTGAATTACATCGCAATCAATCCAGATCGTACGCTCACCAAGCGCCTTTAAATCAATCACGGAGCGTAATGTACGCCCGATTAAACGCTGGATTTCCATCGTTCTGCCACCCAGCTTCCCCCTACTCGCTTCACGGATCGTACGTTGTTGAGTAGCTCGAGGTAACATCGAGTATTCGGCTGTAATCCATCCTTTGCCCGAATTTCGTAAGAACGGCGGAACCTTCTCTTCTATAGATGCTGTGCAGATCACACGGGTATCCCCCACGCTGATCAATACGGAACCTTCAGCTGATTTTATGTATGGACGAATGATTTCCACTGGTCTTAGTTGATTATTTTCTCTTCTGTCTAATCTCAACAGCATATCCCTCCAAATCCTAGATTTATCTAGTATAGCATAATCAAATGATACACTCACAAAAAAGAAGATGCTTAGGCCCACACCGAACTAAGCATCTCCCTCTACTCTATCCTTCTGTGTTACCTCACATAGAGATTGCATTAATTTTCTCTGGACGAGACACTGGTTCCGATAGCTTTTCACCTTTTGTCATCGTACTCGTGCTATCTTTGCCGTTCACCAAAAATTTTACTGTTTTCGCAGCTGTATTTTCCGTTAGCGAAAGTACAATCATATCAATCGCATTTTTGGAAGCTTTGTTTTCCGCACTAAACTGTAAAAGTTGTTCTCCGAGGTCAGCTGTGACGGTGTCTCCTTTTAAAGCCACATTATTTACTGCTAAAGTACTGTCAACGGCGCTAAGAAGCTTTGAATCTAGCTCAGGCCCTCTTACTAGTTCTTGGAGAACCGATTTCGCACGATTATCCGCACGGTTGATCATTCTGGTAACCGGAACATAGTAAATCGTACGATCCTCTGATTGAGCCATAAAATACAAAGTGACCGGCATGCTCTGGGTCATATCGACCCCTCTAGCAATCTCTAAGTTAATCCCATCTTGCCTTGAAAGCCCCTGTGTCTTCATCTTGCTTTTCGCAGTATATGGCTTACCTTCTACGTTTAGATTTACCGTTTTCACATTTCCAAATTGAGTAACAGTCCATGTAATAGCACTAAAGATGTGCTCTTCTTTCTTCGCATCGTACTTGGTAAATTCTTTACTGAAATCGACGGTTGCGACCCCATTTTTCACCTGTACTCCTTTGATCTTCGTTCCTTTTGGGAGCGCACCTTGAAACCCTTTAGGGACCATTGACTTTGCTTGATCTTCTACCAGATACGGTAATGCTTCATTGCTGTTCTTTAGCTCCTTTGAAAGGGTATAAGGCACCACATAGCCAGAGTCGGTTAAGAAATATAGCTCAGAACCTTTCACAACTTTTTTATCGCCTGTTTTCTGGCTACTTTTATTCTCTTTATCCTCCGATTTTGGATCGGCTGGCGGTGTTGTGGTTACGGCACTTGACGCTTGCTCCATTTTCTTAGCGACATCGGCTGGCGGTGGATCGATTGGTGCTACTGCATCTTTGTCTTGACCCATACATCCAACCAATAGAAACGGTACGATTAGGACCGCACATACTTTTTTATTCATATTTCGTTCCTCCTACAGGACAAGTATTGATATATGTATACGAGGAGGAACTGTTTTTAGGACAACTATTTTTCAAAAAGCAAAAAGCCCATGATACGCCTCCGTATCTTAGGCTTTTTAAGGTAATAAAACTTCTTTGGATGGAAAATGAACTAGATCAGATGATAGTTTTACATGTTCCACTCGAACAACCTGGCCTAACCAATCTTGAGCAATGTCTTGGAAAGATCGTAAATCCCCTGTTGTGAAAAAACGATGAAATGATTTTCTCTCCGATAGAAGCTCTTTATATTGCAAAATGGTACTTAACTCCACAGCCGTCTCCTCCGCTGAGCTAATCAGTTCGACATGTTCAGGAAGCACCTTCTTAAAAGAAGACATCAGTAATGGATAATGCGTACAGCCTAAAATTAAAGAATCATATTTCTTATGTTCAAATGGACGAAGCGCTTGCTCGACAACCTGATCAGCAAGTGAAGTGTTTCGCCCACCACTTTCCACTAGTGGAACCAATGTGGGACAGGCCAAACTGTGAACAGTGAGATCTGGATTCAGTCTCCTGAGTGCATGTTCATATGCTTTACTATGAATCGTACCCACTGTGCCAATCACGCCGATTTCTCCCCGTTTAGATGCTTTAATCGCAGCCCTTGAACCAGGTTCTATGACTCCGAGCACAGGGAGCTTGATATATTTCTGTACCTCAACTAATGCAGCTGCCGTCGCAGTATTACAGGCAATGACGATAGCTTTAAGTGGATATTGGAGAAGATAGTCTATGATCTCAAAAGTGAATTGGCGCACTTCTTCTGTGGATCGAGGTCCATAAGGACAACGAAGAGTATCACCAAAGTAGTAAACCGTCTCTTTGGGTAGTTGTCTCATGATTTCTTTGGCAACAGTCAGCCCACCTACTCCAGAATCCAAAACTCCAATCACATTACGATCCATGCTACCACCTCCTTTTTACAGTTCCCTTAAAGTATCATGATATGATAAATATTGCTAGTCTGCTCAAAGTTCCGTACTAAAAAGACCCCTCTTCAAAGGGGTTAGTCTTTCATTTTATCAAATAAAACCTGTAGGTAATCCCTCATAATTGTAGCGCTTTCATTTGTCTCATTTTCTAATACTTGTGTCAAGTAAGCCCTGCGCGCTGCTAAAACTTCATTAATTACTTCTGTACCATATTCCAAGAGGCGAATGCGAACCACACGGCGATCTTTATCATCACGAATTCTCGCCACCAGCTTGTTCTTCTCCATACGGTCAATCAAATCAGTCATCGTACTACAAGCGAGATACATCTTTTGACTAAGGTCCCCGATCGTTAAATCTCCCTCTTCATTTAACCAAAGCAAAGCATTTAATTGGGGCGGAGTAATAGGGAAATTGTGCAAAATCTCACGCCCATGGCGCTTTACAATCACACTAATTTCGCGTAATAGGCGTTCAATCTCATTGACAGTCTCGGGTGTAATAGAATGTTCTTTCATAAGGCTCCCCTTAATAGTTATTCCCGCTCTACCTGCAAGTCCTTGATGATTGCAAGAGCTATGACTATTTTAACAAAAGATCATCCTACTTACGAGAGATTTAAGTTCCAAAAGAAAAAGCCCCCCTATCGATTAGGGAAGCTCTTGCCTTTGAGACTGAGATTTTTTGAGAATCAAAAGGTAACTAGCATTTTGGCTCAGGCATAACAGCGCAAACCGTTTGTAGACGAACATAGCATACACATTGACCCTCACAAATCACAAGGTGATCACGTTTTACTTTTAGTAATTCGCCTCTGTATTTTCCGCAAGTTGTTGTGACACACACTTTTCGTCCGCACAGACATTTCAAAGCCTCATATAAGTATGGTTCTACCATCTCCATCCGACTGTAACCGCATGCCTGTTCCATCGGCTTCTTAGGTACTGGCATAGGTCTGTATGGTTCGCGTTTTATATCATAATTCTTTTCCATGGACATATCCTCCCCTATGTTTAATCACATTCATGTTATGTGACTAGGGTGCATATGGACTGAGGCAAATGCCCATTTCATAGTTTTTTTTAAAACTTACAATATCTCTTGCCTCTTCCGCATACAAAATCCACTCAAAAAAGTCATCATCGTATGAACCGCTGCTCTCACCGTCATCTCAGCAACATCTTTTCGTGGGTCCACACATACGATATCCATTGCTTTCACTAACGGATATTGGCTTGCTTCATAGATAGCAGAGAATAGTTCGTCTGTTCTCATACCCCCCACTGTCGCCGCCGCAACACCTGGTGCATACGCTATATCTAAGACATCCATATCGACCGTTAAATAAATCGTATCCACTTCTTGTGCCATTTGCTTATATGCACGCAAAATGGTTTCCGCCATCCCTGCTATGCGTGCTTCTCGTAGCGCAACATAGTGTACTCCTTTTAACTGAGCGTAATCTCGTAACGACTTCGTATTATAAAATCCATGTAAGCCGATATTCCACACATCAGAGCCCTTTATCGTTTGACTTTCGATTAAATTGCGGATTACCGTACCATTACTAGGTCCGCTTGTGAGAGGGCGAAGATCAAAATGAGTATCTAACTGCAAAATCCCTACTCTTTCACCCGGGTGCGCCCGTTTCCACCCTTTTACAAGTGGAGCTGTGATGGAGTGATCTCCTCCAATCGTAATCGGAAATGCCTGCGGGAACTGCTTTCGGAGCAGCATCATAGCCTCTTCAATCCGCTGATGATTGATCCCGATATCAGTTGTATGCTGAATCACATCCCCCACATCTACTACGCGAAGAGGGGTTAAATCAAGATTATAATCCACATGATACGGAACAAAATACTTCCACATTCTACGAAATGCTTCCGGATGCTCACTCGCAGCTGACGCACTGATAGAGGATCTAGATAGGGGAACTCCTAACAACGTAACATCCCAATTTTGTGCTTGGGATATGCTCATCCAATCTTCGTTCTTGCGAGAAAAAATCCAGTCGCTCACACGCTCCACTGCATCCGTTTCTCTCCAATGAAAGGCAGGCAGTTCGATTACTTCTGATATTTGATGTTTCAATTATGTCTCTCCTCATTAGGTCCCATCGTAGTTGGATGTAAAGGGTCCGAGCCCAGTCCCCATGCGGGAGGATCTTGATTTGAGCGATTTTTTCGCTTTCTTATAAACAAAAGGATCATTCCCACTATCAAAGTGACCCCCATTAGGCCCAGTACCACGATAACCCACATATTGATTACCGAAACTTGTACTTGGATCGGTTTTTTATTTTTTAAGTCCCATACTAACGTCCCATCATCTTCAAGTCGATCCGCATTATGAGAATCGGGCTTTACAGGCAACGTTAACTTAAACCTAGAATTTATCATTCCGGCAAGGTCTCCAGCATTACTGAGTGCCGTACCCATTTCCTGCTTGTTTAACTGATAGGTAGTAAACAAGAAGCCCTTCTCTTTCACAAACTTTACACCCTCAGAGGAAGTAGCTCCATCTTCCATTAAAGCCCACTCTTTTGGATTAGCTATATCTTGAATCTTCTTGGTAAAAATAAAACCATATTGGCCATCTTTTTCCGTTATTTGTTTCTGATAGCCTTTCTTCTCTAGCTCTTTAAATGGGCCATCTCCCCCAGACCCTATCGCTTCTTTCAACCTACTCCACACTTGTTGATCCGTTGTCATCATCTTAAGTTGAAATGTCCCTGTCCCGTCACGGTTAACAGTAGCATGAAGATCCGCATCCACACAGCCAACTAACGCGACCATCATTATGACGACAATAAAAAGAAAACGAAACTGTCTCCCGATCATGAAAGTACCTTCCCCTTCTTACTACTTATTAATGAACCGCTACTTAGCAAACGTTTGAATCATTTCAGCCACTTCTCGAGCAGTACAGGTTAACTTTTGCGCTTTCATATTTTCAATCAGTTGATCCCGTTTCGTCCAGGTGCTCGTGATACCATCTAAAAATGATTCATTTGTTAAGTCTTCTTCCATTAACACCTCAGCAATCCCTTGCTTTTCGAATAAATTCGCATTCAAAATCTGATCCCCACGACTAGCCGCACGCGATAGCGGAATCAAAAGCATTGGTTTATGTAAAGACGCAAATTCAAAAATAGAGTTAGACCCTGCACGGGAAACAATCAGATCGGCCATAGCCATCAAATCAGGCAATTCCCAGCTCACATATTCAAACTGCCTATACCCGGGCTTCCTTAATAACGATTGATCCATAGCGCCTTTTCCAGTAATATGTACAATCTGATAAGTTGGTAATAATGCATCAAGATTCTCTCTGACCACTTGATTGATCTTCTGAGAACCCATGCTTCCACCCATCACTAACAAGACAGGCTTGCTCGACACGAAATCGCATAAAATCAGGCCTCTTTTGCGATCCCCACTAAATAATTCCTCTCGGACAACTGCCCCTAGATATTCACCTTTTTTTCCTTTAATATGTTTCTTCGTCTCTTCAAACGTGGTACAAACCTTACTCGCAAACGGCATCGCGATCTTATTTGCTAATCCCGGTGTTAAATCAGATTCATGAATAATAATCGGCACACGATTCATCCAACCTCCGAGTACAACCGGAACCGAAACAAACCCACCTTTTGAGAAAATGACATCCGGCTTGAGCTTTCGTATCTTACGGTACGCTTCCCAAATCCCTTGCAACACCTTAAACGGATCTTTTATGTTTTTCAAATCAAAATAACGGCGAAGCTTCCCTGTTGTCACAGGCTCATACGGAACATTCTCTAACTTTCCAATTAACTCCCGTTCAATCCCATCATGAGAACCAATATACGAAACTTCCCACTGGTCTTCTTGAAACTTCGGAATCAGAGCTAGATTGACCGTAACATGCCCTGCCGTCCCACCACCCGTAAACAACACCTTTTTTTTCTTCATATCCCTATGATTCCTCTCGTAAATATAAGACGTAGAATGTCCTGACACACCTAACAAAGGCATCCCTTGAATGCATCTACTGTAGCACAAAAAAATTTCCAATGTAAGATCTCACAGGAAGATGGTACATGCCCGCAGGATCTCTCCTATATCTGACTCCATTAACATACACCCAACAAATCAACACCATATTTTATGATATACTCATCCCTAGAAAATAAAAATATCTATTCTCACAATAAATGTAAGGTGTGACCCATTTGACACATTCATCTCCGCAACTCTTATTTGAATTTCCCGATCTAAACGGAAAAAGCAATCCCCTAACATTTTTACGTCCTGCTCACATCGTAACTGCCTATTCATTAGAAGAAATCATCCCTGCCCTTCATCAGCTTCAGGAATATCTGCAAGCAGGATTTTATGTAGCAGGCTGGCTTTCCTATGAAGCGGGGGCTGTCTTTATATCAAGCGATATCAACGAGACGAGTGACGTTCCTTATTTGTGGTTCGGTGTATACGACAAGCCCATAGAAGGGGATTTTTTACATCGACCGCTCCATCCAGTTCGCCATCTTTCTTGGGAATCTACCATTTCAAAAGAGCAGTACCATCAAGGGATTCAGAAAATTAAAGAGGAGATTGCGAAGGGAAATACCTATCAAGTGAACTATACCCTTCGAGTAGAAAGCCCATGGAACCATCAAGATCCACTTGCTTTCTATCGACAGTTAACAGATGTCCAGCAAGCATCTTACACATCTTATATCGATACCGGCCGTTTCCAAGTTCTCTCAGCATCTCCAGAGTTGTTCTTTCGCATCGATCAGTCTACGATCACAACAAGACCAATGAAAGGAACGATGGCTAGAGGAAACACGCCAGAGGAAGATCATCTAAATAAAGAATGGCTCGCAAATTCCGAGAAAAACCGTGCAGAGAATGTTATGATTGTGGATCTTCTTCGTAACGATCTCGGAAAAGTGTCCCTGCAAGGTACGGTTCGTGTCCCGGAGCTATTTTCAATTGAAACGTATCCAACCTTGTTTCAGATGACATCAACCATTACTGCCAAACTAGAAAAAGGGGCTACACCTCTAGAGATTTTCCGAGCCTTATTTCCATGCGGTTCCATCACAGGTGCACCTAAGAGAAGTACAATGCAGATTATCAAGGCAATCGAAGATACACCGCGAAATGTATACTGCGGAGCCATCGGATTCTGGACTCCTAAAGGTGATGCAATCTTTAACGTCCCTATTCGTACTGTTCTAATCGATCAAGAAACACAACATGCTACCTATGGAGTAGGAGGAGGGATTACGTGGGATTCTACTGCCGAAGAAGAGTATGAAGAAGTCCTCGTGAAAACGGCCATTCTCCAAAAAGCAGCTCCATCCTTCCAATTAATTGAGAGCATCTTATTAAAAGAGGGGCACTATTGGCTAGCTGATCTACATGAACAACGTATCTTCCATTCTGCTAAATCCTTAGACTTCCCGTGTGATCTATCAATCTATCAATCCTATTTAACACAGTTTGCTCTTCAGCATCCCCATGATCATTGGAAAGTTAGAGTTACCTTAGATCATCTCGGTCATTGGGAGATTGCAGGGGAACCGATCCAGCCCATCTCTAAATCACAATCCATCGGACTGGCTACTACCCCCATTTCTCGAAATCATCCCTATCTCTATCACAAGACAACCGAGAGATCGATCTATCAGTTACATAAACAGACCCAACCTGATTTATATGATGTCCTACTATGGAATGAGCAAGGTGAGTTAACCGAATTCACAACAGGAAATCTCGTTCTAGAAATCGATGGCCTTCATTATACACCCCCCATCTCATCCGGTCTCTTAAACGGCACTTTCCGTCAACGACTAATTCAAACAGAAAAAGTGCTAGAAAAAGTCTTGCATAAAGATGATTTAACTCACGCTACCCAAATCTGGCTCATAAATAGTGTCCGCGGCTGGGTGCTGTGCTCACTTCACGCCTAATATAGCGAAACCAAGCCAACTACTCATGCTCACATGACAGTTGGCTTGGTTCATATTTATTGTAACTTGGAAAACCGACTTATCATGTCCAAAAAATTTCACATTCCAAAATTAAAACTCAGAATAAAATGAAAAATGTATAGCGGGTTTTCCAAAGGTATTTTCAGTTCATCATTTTCTTCCATTTCTTCATTTTCTTATTGTGTACATCATGACTTAAGCAAAAATATCGTAGAATCTTCCTGAATAAATGTGAATTCCATCATCGAGGTCAACTTGCATAAAATCAAGGAACGTAAACTCTACTTCTTGGCCATTACCCAAATGCATCTTCAATCTTCTCGCTCTTGTATTGACAGGATTTTCGACAGAACACGTGAGTGTCATTTCATCTTCATCCTTGTGGATCGATGGGTAGACATATTCGGCTTTCAGTACCTCCACTTGAGCCCAACGTTTCAAACCATACAAAATCGGTTCTACTTCACTCGCTTTTCCTTTAATCTTCACTTCTACCACAATTCGATCTCCTTTCAGAATTTGTTAGATTTCGTAGCGACAAGTCCATCATGCCATAGTATAATTATTTTGACCAATAATGAAAATTCTGTAAGAAATATAGATTAGAGGCATTTCCTCACTCTTACACCACCTAAAAAAGTCTTTCAGAGTGAAAATGAAGCAAATAGATGAAGTTTAACCTTTTGAACATAAAATTCATAAAATACGACAAAAAATTTTTTTCAGGAGGAACGAACATGAAAGAGTATATCTATATTCATGCGGATCTAGGAAAACAAATTCGCCTAGCGCGTAAAAAAAAGAGTCTACGACAAGAAGATCTAGCAGACGACTTAATTTCTACTGGGACCATCAGTAAAATTGAGTGTGGCTCTCACCATATCGGTAAAGAAAAACTTCAATATCTGTGCGATAAACTAGAGATTGGCTTCGATTCTCTCCTACATACAGAAGAACGCCAAGAGCAGCAACAACATTTAAACGATCAAATCGTGATGATGGGCATCGAAATGAAAGGAACCATCGATCCAGAGCTCAGCTGGGAAGAAATTCGCACGCTGAAATACACCAAAGATGACCCACGAATCTGCAATGTTACCTATCTACGTGGAAGATATTATGAGTATAAGAAAAAATGGGACTATGCCCGTTTAAACTACCAGCAATGTATCGCTCTTCTGGATCAGCACAAAGAGTTGCATTCCACCAACCTGGCTTCCATCTGCTATTATGCATTAGGTAGAACATACTACCTTGATAACCAAGTAGAAGAAGCGCTACAGCATACCTTAGCAGCCGAACAATGCTTCCATCCGAACGGTGAAAAGGCACATATGATCCATTTCTTTCAAATTGCGAAAGCCATTTATTTAGAGCGACTCAATGTAACAGAGGAAGCCTACGTCATTATTAATGAATTATGGGAACAGAAAGAGCAAATTGACAGTAGCGAGGTATTGCTAAATTTGTACGAGGTACGAGCCCGTCTCTTTAACCGGATGGAACACTACGATAAGGCGATTGAGTGCGCGTTAGTTGGGATTGAAAAAGCAAAATACAACTATGCCTATGACCGTCTTTGTGAGCTATGGACAGTACTCGGCGATGGTCTGACGAAAAAAGGAATGTGGTCAGATGCAGAATATGCATATGGTTGCTCGCTTCAACTGGAAAGCAAACTAAAGAAAAAACAGCCCATTGTGGTGGCCAATACCAAGCTAGGACTGCTCCATTTAAAGCGAAATAATATAGCGGAAGCCGAAGAGGTTCTAAAAAGAGCAGTCACTCTTGCTTCCTACACAACAGATGCGATGGACTATGTCGAAGCCCTCATCATATACGGAGAATGCCAATACGTACAAAAAAAATATCCAAAAGCCATTGAATGGTGGGAAAAAGCGCTAAAAATAGCGGAAGATAAAGGCTTGTCTAAGCATAAACGAAGAATCCTGATGAAACTAGCAAATGTATGCGCAAATTATGACAAAAAAAAATATCAATTTTATATTGACAAATTCTTACGAATCTCCGTACAATTAGAGACAAGTAAACAGTAAGTATAAAATTTTCCAGTTGTACAAAATGCTGTTTATGTCAAAGAAGGAATTTTGGTAGGGAGCGTAGCAGAAATTGCTTCGTTTTCACCGCAGGGACTGCGGGTAGAGCCTGCTAAGATAACCAGTCAAAAGACTGGTGTTCGCAGGAATCTACCACTTTAAGCATCAGCTAAGTGGTAGTAGTTCAATTTACCAATAGGAGTTGATGGACATGTTGTTCACTTTCGGTGACCCACCATTAGAGTAGAATATTCAGATCTATTTTAGATAGATCTTTTAAAAAAAGGATTTGCTTATCCTCCTCTTTTGTGGGACAAGCAAATCCTTATTTCTCTTATCCAAAACGGCCTGCAATATAATCCTCTGTCCTTTGATCAGATGGCGTATGAAATATTTTTTCCGTTGTATCAAATTCGATGACTTCTCCTTGTAAAAAGAAAGCTGTTTCATCTGAAATTCTAGCCGCTTGTTGCATGTTATGCGTTACAATGACAATCGTATACTGTTTCCGTAGCTCTCCGATTAACTCTTCAATCTTAGCTGTTGAGATAGGATCAAGCGCTGAAGTCGGTTCGTCCATCAGCAGAATTTGTGGATTTACCGCTAAAGCCCTCGCGATACAAAGGCGCTGTTGTTGCCCACCCGATAATCCATAAGCTGGCTTTTTTAAAATATCCTTTACCTCTTCCCACAGGGCGGCTGCTTTCAGACTCTGCTCGACAACCTCATCTAGCTCTTTCCGATCTCGCATTCCGTGAATCCTCGTACCAAATGCGATATTATCATAAATACTTTTTGGAAAAGGATTAGGCTGTTGAAAAACCATCCCGATGTTTTTACGTAGATTTTCCACATTCACATCCTCGTGGTAGATATTTTGCTCCGCTACTAAAACTTCCCCCTCGATATGCACCCCTTGAATCATATCATTCATTCGATTCAACGTTCGTAAAAAGGTAGACTTGCCGCAACCCGATGGACCAATTAAGGCTGTAATCGAGCGCTCTTTTATCTCACCTGTAATATTCTTCAAAGCATGATGTTTATCATAATATAAATCAACGTTTTTGATTTGGATGATAGACATAAGCAAACCTCCTAGTATCGCTTTTGATATTTATTTCGCAAGTAAACCGCTAGCAGGTTCATTGTAAGAAGGACAACTAAAAGAACCATAATTCCAGCGGCAGCAATTGCTCTAAAATCATCTTGCGGGCGAGAAGTCCAGTTAAAGATTTGGATAGGTAACACGGTAAACGGATCCATTGGAGAAACTGGAACAAAAGCGACAAAAGTAAGAGCTCCCACTACAATCAAGGGCGCTGTTTCACCGATCGCACGCGATAAAGCTAAAATGACACCTGTTAAGATATTGGGCAATGCAGTTGGGATTACCACACGGCTAATCGTCTGCCATTTAGATGCGCCTAGTGCATAAGAAGCATTCCGCATCTGTTGCGGAACACTGCGAATCGCTTCTTGTGAGGATACAACCATAATCGGTAAAACCAGTAACGACATGGTAAAAACTCCTGCAAGTACAGCCTGTCCCAGCATCAGACCTTGGACAAATACAGCCAATCCTAAAATCCCGTATACAATCGATGGGACCCCAGCGAGATTATGAATGTTTACTTGAATGAAACGTGTAAACCAACTCTTCTTCGTATACTCCTCTAAATAAAGCGCCGTCCCGACTCCTAGAAAAAAAGCAATCGGGCCCGTAAGTAGGATAATCCAGATGCTCCCAATCAAAGCCGCCGCCACTCCTGCTTTGGATGGAAATCGCGAAGAAAAATTAGTAAAGAAATCCCAACTTATCCATCTTACACCATCCGCTACGATCTGATAAAGGAGTATCCCTAAGAAAGCAATTCCAAATAATGTAGCGGAGAGGAACGTTATTTTTGCAAAATGATCCATTGTTTTTCGAATTCTCCATTTCCCTTGATCCATCAATACTCCTCCTTAAATCGTCTCTTCAACCACTGGGCAATCAAATTAATGAGGAAGGTTAAAACAAATAACGTCATCCCAACCGCAAAAATGGTCTTATATTCAATCGAGCCGTGTTGGATATCACCTAGGCTCACTTGGACGATATATGATGTCATCGTTTGCACACTTTCAAGCGGATTCATCGTTAATTTCGGAGTTGCACCCGCCGCAATCGTCACGATCATCGTCTCACCGATCGCTCGTGAGATCGCAAGGACAAAGGAAGAGATAATCCCAGAGAATGCTGCAGGAACCACCACCTTCCTCGCTACCTCTAATCGTGTTGCTCCTAGAGCGTAAGCTCCATTTCGCAATGATTTCGGAACAGACACCATCGCATCTTCACTAAGCGATGCCACCATCGGTAAAATCATGATCCCTACCACGATACTAGCACTCAGAGCATTAAAGACTCCCATGTCCGGAAAAATCATTCGAAAAAGCGGGGTGACAAAGGTTAGAGCAAAATATCCATAGACAATCGTGGGGATTCCCGCTAATACCTCTAAAATAGGCTTTATCACTCTCCTAACCCGATCGTCTGCATATTCACTAAGGTATATGGCTGTCATTAAACCTAACGGCAACGCAACAAGTGAGGCACCTAACGTAATCAGAACAGACCCACTTAAGAGAGATAAGATTCCAAAGTGCTCTGGTTTAAATAGCGGAGTCCATTTCGTATCTGTTAAAAAAGAGAGTAATGAAACGTCTTTAAAAAAGGAAAGTGTCTCCACTAGCAAAACAGCCACAATCCCAATCGTCGTCAAGACCGAAACCATGGCACAAAGGAATAAAATCGACTTCACGATCAAATCCTCTCGATTCATTCGTTTCTTTTGGACAATCCCTGAGATTTCTTTTTGCGACTGACTCCCAGCCAAACGATTCCTTGCATTTTTTAACACCGCTTCATTCATCTTCGTACCCACCTCCTTAGGAATAGAAATGTGACGCCGAGGATTGACGCCACATTCTTCCTTGCTTTTTGATTAATTTACTTTACTCAATCCAGCTCGGTATTCTTCCTTCTTTAGCGGTACATAATAGACCGCTTTTGTAAGCTCTTCTGCATTCTCCATGTAGTACGTAACAAAGGATTTTACTTCTGGTTTCTGGAGTGAATTTTTACTTACGTAGATAAATAATGGCCGAGAAAGAGGCTTATAAGAACCATCTTTAATCGTTTCCATAGTAGGTGTTACGGTCTTCTCACCTGAATCAATCGGAACGAGTTTTAAGTCCTTCGCGTTTTCCTCATAGTAAGAAAATCCAAAATAACCCAAGCTATTTTTATCTCCTTTTACTCCCGTTACTAAAACATTATCGTCTTCGCTCTGGTTATAATCGGCTCTGCTCTTCTTCGCTTCCCCTACGATCACTTCGGTAAAATACTCAAATGTACCCGAGTCCGTTCCAGGGCCATATAATTGAATCGGTTCCGCTGGCCAGCTAGATCTAACATCCTTCCATGTCTTCACCTTACTACCCGGCTCCCACATTTTCTTCAACTCAGCTACAGTTAATTTGTCCACCCATGTGTTCGCTTTGTTTACCACTAGTGAAATTCCGTCATAAGCAACTGGAAGCTCTAGATAATCCACTTTATTCGTAGTAGCCTGTGCCTTTTCTGCACCCTTAATCGTTCGTGATGCATTACTAATATCAAGATCACCCGCTGCAAACTTCTTAAAACCACCACCTGTACCGGACACCCCAATGGTTACCTTTACATTTGGATTCGCTTTTTGGAACTCTTCAGCCACTGCTTCCGTGATCGGAAACACCGTACTCGATCCATCTATTTTGATACTACCTGATGCTTTCGCTGCTCCTGCATCTTTCCTATCTCCCTGACCACAACCGGTCAAGCTGGAAGCAGTTAATGCCACCGCAACCAAAGTCAAGCCTAGTTTCTTCACACTCATGGATGATCCTCCTAAAAGGGATTCATTATTTCACAAGCAAATCCTAACAAGCCACTTTTGATTCATTATTATAGAATTGTAAATGTTTATTAAGAACTACACATATGATGATCCAAGAAGAGATCAGGCACATATCAAAAAAACTTGCATAACGTAACAATGTTATGTTACATTGTTTTTCAGGAGGGGAATAGCATGGAACAAGAGCTCATTTCTAAGAAAGACTTACTTCAAGAAGCCGACATCTCGTACGGACAACTTTATCGATGGAAACGAAAGCAACTCATACCGGAAGAATGGTTTATACGTAAATCTACTTTTACTGGGCAAGAGACGTTTTTCCCAAAAGAGAAAATCCTAGAGCGAATCGAAAAGATTAAACAACATAAAGACGATCTCTCTTTAGATAACTTGGCACAGCTTTTTACAAAAAAAATAGATGAAGAACCACACTTTAAAAACATCTCCTTGTCTCACTTACACTCAAAGGAAATCATCTCACAAGCAACTCAGGATCTCTGCCAGCTTGAATTAACCAACGTAGACACTCTCTCATATCCACAAGCTTTTACACTATTTACGATCGAAGAGATATTATCATCTGGTTCTTGTTCGTTAGAAGAAGCGAAATTAATTCTAACTTTGTTACGCGAACAGGAAGAGAATTTCACTCATAAGCCGTATGTCCTTCTCGTATCTCGTAAGTTAGGTGTAACTACTGCGATCTTGCTCCATCAACACGATGAAGTTCATTTTGACTCTGCTAGTAAGATCATCCTGAATTTGTCTCTAGATGCGTTGCAAGAACGTTTTAAACAATTATTACTGACAGACGGAGGGATCTCATGAATACGGAACGAAAATCACGATTATCCATTAATGGAGCAGCAACTGTTGATGGTGGAAGATATCAAGAGGTAAAAGTTACGGGGCAGGGCAAAATCAACGAAGGATTAGATGCGATTCAATTAACTGTGAATGGTCACATGGAAGGATTTGGAGATATTATTACTGAATCGATGACTATAAATGGAAAATTAGTAGCCAAACGGGATCTATCAGCAAAAAAAGCCCAAGTAAACGGAATCGTGAAGTCTTGGGGGGACTTACAAATACCTCAATTACGGATCCACGGAGAAGTGACTGGCAAGAAAAACCTAATAAGTGAATCCATTCACATCTATGGCTCTCTAAAACTAGATGGGGACTGTAATACGGAATCCTTTACAGGAAAAGCTCAGTTTCACATTGATGGATTATTAAATGCAGACCAAATCGATATTAGCTTATACGGAAGTAGCTCAGCTAAGGAAATCGGCGGGGAAAAAATCATTATTAAAAAAGGTAAAAAATGGAATAAATTCCTTCCATGGTTACAATCTGATCTAAAAGTGGAATGTATCGAAGGAGATTATATTGAACTAGAAAATACACAAGCTAAGATCGTGCGGGGAAAGCAAATTGTGATTGGTAAAGATTGCACCATTGATCGAATCGAATATCAGGACTCCTACACATCTCACACAGATTCTAAAGTAGGAGAAGCTGTAAAAATATAGCCTATATCCCAAGAAGCGTCTTATGCATCATTGAGACGTTTCTTGTTTTTTTACATAAACAAATTCGCCTCATGGAAAAATACTACTTGACCAAATGAATGTACGCCTATAATATATTTAAACATAGTTAATCATTAGCCAATGTAAATAGTTATATATGTATAATTAAATGGAGGTCGTAATATTGAGCCATACGGAACTTCAATTAGACCGGATTTTGAAGTCCCTCTCTGTCTTTATTGATAAGATTCGATCCGAGATGACCCAATTTAAGGATTTAAACCTAACTCCACCCCAATTTCACGTTCTGAAATACTTATTAACCAAGGGCCCTACGAAGGTGAAAGAACTAGCAGAAAAAATGGATGTAAAACCAAGTGCAATCACGGTTATGATCGATCGCTTAGTTCAAAATAACTACGTAGTACGTCATCACGACTCGGATGATCGGAGAGTGATCTATATTAGTGTAACCGATGAAGGTAAAAGAGTCCTTCAAACGATTAAGAAAAGGCATAAAGCAACCCTACAACGGTATTTAGTCCATCTTGATAAACAAGAACTGGAAGCCTTTGCCGACACATTTGAAAAGCTCTCGGAACTACCTACCCAATAAAAAATAATCAGAAGTACCTAAACTTGGCATACTTTGATCAACTGACTAAACACGAAATGAGGTTATTTCGATGGAAGCTGAACTCATAAAAAAAAATTCAGAACAACAAGGAAAAAATGGCTTATTAATCGCTGGACTCATTATTGCCATGTTATTTGCAGCATTAGACGGAACGATTGTCGGGACTGCTATGCCCCGCATCGTCGGTGAACTAGGTGGTCTTAGCTTAATGACTTGGTTAACCACCGCTTATATGCTGACATCGACCGCTGTTGTGCCTGTCGCAGGTAAACTGGCAGACTTACTAGGGCGTCGTGCGGTCTATGTAACAGGATTAGTTATTTTCATGGTCGGCTCTGCCCTATCAGGTTTATCTCAGACGATGGAGCAATTAATTATTTTCCGTGCGATCCAAGGGATTGGCGGTGGCGTGATGATGCCGATGGCTATGATTATCATCGGGGATTTATTTTCAGGTAAAGAGCGCGCTAAGTGGCAAGGGATTTTTGGTGGATTGTATGGCCTATCCTCCATCCTCGGACCTCAAGTCGGTGGGTGGATTGTAGACTACATGTCGTGGGAATGGGTTTTCTACATCAACCTTCCAGTCGGTATTCTAGCCACTATTTTCATCGCTCTCGGCTTGAAAAAACATAAAGTCTCTGGACCGATTTACTTTGATATCCCTGGTATGCTTACGATGATTATTGGGGTTGTCAGCTTACTATTAGCCCTTACCTTTGGCGGAAAAGATTATGCCTGGGGATCATGGCAGACATTAAGCTTATTTGCACTGGCTCTCGTCTCGCTCGTTGCCTTTGTCTTTATTGAATTACGTTCAAAAGACCCTATTTTACCCGTTCGCTATTTCCGAAATCGTGCATTTGTCACCTTAAATGGAATTGGTTTCTTCATGGCCGTAGGTATGTTTGGAGCCGTTATGTTCGTCCCTCTTTTCATGCAAGGAGTGGTAGGTGTAAGTGCCACGGATTCCGGCACGATCATGACTCCTATGATGATCACTATGATTATTACTAGCATTATCGGGGGCCAATTGGTTCAAAAAGTCGGCATGAAGCCTCAAATTTATGCAGGTATGATTATCATGGCCGTCGGATTCGGGCTATTGATGACCATGAATCTAGAAACGACGAAATTAATCGCTACCGGTTATATGATGATCATTGGTCTGGGAATTGGTCTTGTCATGCCCTTATTAACGCTCGGACTACAAGAAAGCTTCTCCAAAGATGAGTTAGGTGTGGTGACCTCCTCCAGCCAGTTCTTCCGCCAAATCGGAGGGACATTTGGAATGACTATCTTGGGTGCTGTGATGAATGCAAGAACGGCTGATTTACTCAAATCAAATCTGGTTCCCACGTTAGAAAAACTACCTGCTACGGCTCATGATTTTGTAACAAACATGGAATCAATGATCTCTAAAGATGCACAGAGCATTTACTCCATGCTGTTTAACCCAGGAGCATTAAGCAAGATTCCAAAACCGATCTTAGATTCGATTGTTCCAATCATGAAAAGTTCCATGGTCGAATCATTGCATTCCGTCTTCCTCTGGGGGCTCGTATTCATCGTACTTGGCGGAATGATCACGTTCTTCCTGCCAAAAATCAAGCTATCTGATGAATCAAAAGGCAAAAAACAAGAAGAGGATTCAATCCAAGTAGACCCTGAACCTGTGAAGTAATCAATCCAAAAAAAGCCAGCTTTCCACCTCAACTCTAGGAAAGTTGGCTTTTTCGTATACTGAAACTAGACATGATAAAGGCACCCAACTCCTCAATCAAGGAATTGGGTGCCTTTATCAATAAATACTATCTCGATTTCACTTTGCCTCGATCAGATCCCCCGCGTTTGCCTCCGCCAGAGAACTTCCCGCCACCTTTACTACTACCTTTGAAGCCGCCTTTTCCGCCTCCACTCTTACCGCCTCTATAACCACCTTTGTCGCCTTCGTTTCGAGAGCGATTCGCTGAGGAACGGCGATCACCAGAAGCACCGTCTGAGAAGCTACCTTCGTTATAGCTAAAACGATTGCGATCGTTTCTAGGCTTACCTCCAAAGGACCGATCACCACCGCCACGACGGCCTCCACCACGACGCATGGAGTAATGGTCATCGCTTATTTGGACTGGTGTTTTATCTGGTTCTCTAGTTAGTAGTTTGAGAGCCGCTGATAATAAGGTAACCGAATCGTTAGACTCTAAAAGCGCTTCTGCTGATTCGATATAAGAAGTAATCTCTTCCTCTTTCTCAGCAACTTCAAGCAGACGTTGAACCGCTAATCGTTGTTGACCTTCTACCACTTCATGAATCGTCGGAACCGACATTCGACTCATCTTACGCTTCGTTTGTTGTTCAATCATACGGAGATGATCCATTTCACGGAAGCTAGCAAACGTAATGGCCATTCCTTCTTTACCAGCACGGCCCGTACGTCCGATTCGGTGAACATAGCTTTCTGAGTCTTGAGGGATATCGAAGTTATATACATGGGTAACACCCGAGATATCCAAACCACGTGCTGCTACGTCGGTGGCAACCATGATATCAATCGTTCCTTCTTTGAAACGACGAATCACTGTATCACGACGTGCTTGAGAGAGATCCCCATGGATGCCTTCGGCGGAGTAGCCACGTTTGGTTAATCCCTCTGTAATTTCGTCTACACGCTTCTTAGTGCGTCCAAAGATAATCGCTAACTCTGGAGACTGAATATCAAGCAGATTACATAACGAATCAAACTTTTGTCTCGGAGATAACTCAATGTAATACTGTTCGATACTCGGCATTGTTACTTCTTTTGCTTTAATCTTGATCTCGACAGGATCCATCATAAACTTCGATGCCAAATTGCGAATACGTGTAGGCATCGTAGCAGAGAATAGAAGGGTTTGACGTTCAGACGGACACTCCGAAAGAATCGCTTCAATCTCTTCCAAAAAGCCCATTTGCAACATTTCATCCGCCTCGTCGAGTACAACCATCGATAGGTTTTGCAGACGAATTGTACGACGTCGCATATGGTCTTGCATACGACCTGGTGTAGCCACGATAATGTGTGGATGCTTCTTAAGAGAACGAATTTGACGATCGATCTCTTGACCACCATAAATCGGCAGCGCACGCACTTTTTTCGATTGACCTACTCTGTTTAACTCTTCCGCTACTTGGATCGCCAATTCACGGGTAGGAGTCAGAATCAAGGCTTGTACATGCCCAGAATCAAGGTCCATTTTCTCTACGATTGGAATCCCAAATGCCGCAGTCTTCCCTGTTCCGGTCTGTGCTTGGCCTAAAACATCTCGCCCAGCGAGAGAGACTGGAATCGTTTCTGATTGGATAGGAGTTGCTTCTTCAAATCCCATCTGATGCACCGCTTGCAATAGCTCAGCACTAAGGCCGAGTTCACTAAATTTCGCCAAGGATTAATAATCCCCTTTCACTTCCATATATTCATACGAGCTTATTAGTTTCTAGTTTTAGATATCGTCCCGATCTTATACTTCCTAGAAGCTAAGAAGTTGTATACAATGTATCATAATAACACAATTACAGTACGGAATGGAAAAGAAAGATGTAGAACCGCTTATTTTTTCCTGCAATGAGATCTACTATCTTACATTTTCTTACCAATATACTGCATTGGATCCTTTGAAATCCCATTTACTTGAATCTCAAAATGTAAATGCGGCCCCGTCGAATTCCCATCACTTCCCATACTTGCTATGCGCTGACCTTTCTTCACCTGATCTCCTACCTTCACATAAATATCGCCAGCATACATATGCGCATAGAGAGAAGAGAGCCCAGTTCCATGATCAATCACCAAATAATGACCATATCCCCCTGGATCTGATTTTACGGATGTAACTTTTCCGTCTAGCACACTATAAATAGGAGTTCCTTTTCGGTTCGCAATATCAATCCCTTTATGCGTCCTTCCCCAACGTGGCCCGAATCGGGATGTTACCTTTCCTTCACACGGCCAAATCATACCCACTGATGTATGAGTCCCGCTCATCTCCATTGATGGGTTGGCTGAACCCGCCCCTTTTGTTGCTTCTGTTCCATTCGAGGTAATGTTCCAAACTTCTTGTTCATAAGCCCTTGCTTGGTTCTCTACACGTTCAACAAAAGCCCAGTTCGATTGAATCGAATACGCCGCACAGGTTAGCGAACCTCGGTTTGGAGTATGCATCGCTAACTCTTTCATACACTTATTTGAGTCACCCGCTTGATCTACCTTAGTGCGTGCTTCTTTCAATCGATTAGCTAACTCTTCAATTTCCTTTTTTTGAACCTCTTCCTTAGATAAGGTTCCCTTTCCCCCATACTCCTTATACAATACAGGAATTTTTTTCACATAATTTTGGGTTTCCTTGAAGGGAGGAATCCCTTTATGCTTTTCCACATTTCCTTCGCCTGCATTATACGCGGCGAGTGCTAAGTCTAGATTCCCATTGTACTTTGTTAAGAGACGGGAGATCATCTCCGTTCCCGCCATCACATTGGAAAGGGGATCAAAACAAGTCGTATCGGGGTCCAGATTAAATGCCTTGCAGGTTACAGGCATTAACTGCATGAGACCACGAGCTCCAGCAGAAGATTTTGCTTTCGGATTCCAATTACTTTCCTGCTGGATAATCGCCCGAATAAGCGCTGGATCTACAGAAAACTTTTGAGCAGCTGATTCGATCTCCATCTCAAATTTACTCACTCGCGGAAGCATCACTGCCTTCGCCTTAGGAAGATTCTGATCTAGGGCAGCTAAAAAAGCCCAAGGAAGCTGATGTTGATCGGCAATTTCTTTATATAGGAGCATTAAAGCAGGGTCGATTCCAAATGATTGGGCCGTTTCGTTTTCTTTCATTCGAGCGATAACCGAATAGATAGTCACACTTGTAATCGTTACAAAAGTGATGAAAGGAATCACGATAAGTGAGCAAATGATGATCCATTTCCATGCTGGTTTCTTGATCAAGGCGATTCGTCGATGGATACTGCTTTCCATATTCCTTCCACCTTTCTCACCTGAACCTGAACGATGTCTTCCACTTTCTCACCTCGAAGCACACCTGCAACTAAGAAGCTCCAATGATCCGTATCTAAAGGACGAACCGATACTACCTTAATCCTTTTCCAAGACACAGGCTCGAGTGGCAAATCTAGATTTCCGTTCATCGACTGGTATACAGGCGTTGTTACCCATTCTGAAAGCTTCTTTAAGCGTTCCTCATTTGACTTCATCTGTTGGTGAAGGATCGAAAAAACCTGTCCTGCTACTTTTCCAGCCTCTTTCTGTACGTTGTGATCCTGAGTCAAATCAATTACAATGTCTAGTTCAAATGGGGAATCGATCAGAAGCTGAGAGGCTTCTTTAGGCTGTTCTTTTGAAGGAGTGGGAGCTGGAAGCTGTTGGTTTAACCACCAACCTCTCACCATAGCCCCAAGACTGATTAAAACGATAAGAGAAGTTAGCACCAAGACAAAAGGAGCCCTTTTTGAAGCTCCTTTTAGTCGTTCACTCCTTGGCCCATATTCATTCATCTAGATACCTCTGTGGAGGTGTCTCAGATGAAGAGGCTTGCTTGCGAATAGCCTTTTTCATTTTCCATTGCTTGATTCGTGCTCCAATGCTAAAGCGTTTTTGAGCACTCCCCAAGGCAATGACTGACGTTCCTTCACTGGTCATCAAAGGTAGGTTAACCTTCTCTTCTTCCGTACCACGATTCCAATAGGCCCGTACATTTTTCCAAAGAGTGATCCAATTTGGCTGTGAAATCTCTATTCCAACCAGACCTTGAAGTTGTACTTGAATTTCTTTCATGATCTTCCAAACAGCTAAGAAGCTTGCTAAAACCAGAACATTACGCATTAAAAAGGTGACTAGGTAAGAAAATTCTCCATCATCTGTGATAGGAATTCCTTGGATCACAATAAACAAAGTAATCGCGATTCCTAAAAGTGCGGCAAACAAGACTCTCATGAAGAGTGCATATAAGATCTGCCACAACCATCCAGTAATATCTCGTAAGCTTCTTCCTGGTATCGTAGAGAACACAACGGGTATCAGTATCAACAGCACCCTACCAACCGCCAAGAAAAACCAGTGAAGAAGCTTCCAGCTAAATAAGAATAATAACACCGCAAAACTAATCCCCGTAAGCAAGATAAAAAAGCTATATCCGAAGCGCTTCATCACCCCTGCGCTCGTCACCATTTTAAATTCCTCTGACTGGGCAATCCCTTTTTCAACATCTACATATTTTGTACCTGTTTGTTGATTTGTATCTTCGTTATAGCCTGTAAACCATTCTTTTCGTTTCGAATCCACATCTCCACCATAACTAAATAGTTGTCCGATATTTTTCTGGCCCGCTTCTACTGATCCAAACTGAAGCACGAGATATGGCTTATAGTAAAATTCAGCCCATAAAGCGGAGGAGACTTTTTGAATTGCATCTTTCTTTGTCTTTTCTACTTGTTCCTTTGTAGGGTTTGAAGCACTTTTCTCTTTCTCTGGAGTAAGAGACAAGAAGCCAGCTAATGTATAATCACTCGCTTTGCCTGTAATATTACTTACCTCTGATACAACTGCTGGAATCTGAGTAAAAAAGTAAGAAGCACACGTCAAAATGAGTAGGTTCCGAAAGAGTAACGATACTCCCTCTTGATTACGACGACGAAGAAACTTCCATAACGCTACTAGGACCACGAAGCCCATTAACCACGGAAAGAGCCCTCCCCATAAAAAGGAGTCAGATTTGCCTAATACATCCTTCATCGAACTTGCCATATTCGTCATAAGCTCTAACCGATAGCTAAACGTTAGGATATAGATAACGGCATAAATGAAGATCGTATACCCGTACCAGACTAAATTGAGAAAAAAAGTGAATCCCTGTTGGAACCCTTCTTGAAACAAGCTACTTGTATCACTAGCACTTACTTTTTTTCCTATGTAGTCAAACTTGAAATACGTGGACGGACATTCTGCAAACTCACCAGTTGGTTGTATGCAAGCGTTCGGAACATTCGTCGAAGGGGTTGGTGTCGATATTGATGAATCTGGAGAAGTTTGGGTTGTCGGGGTCGTTGTACTCGCCGGAGTCGTTGTACTCGCCGGAGTTGTTGGATTCGTAGAAGTCGTTCCTCCTGAAGAAGAATTTGGAGGATTCTTAGACTCCGTTGCCGGCTTGTCCGTCTGTGCAAAACCATACCCTACATCCAAAAAAGAAACTGCAAATAACATCAAAATCGGGAGAAGTAAGAGGATTCCCAAACCTACGAACTTTCGTTTTTGCTTCACTGGATCACCTCTCAGATACTTCTAACTATCTTATTCATCTTAAATACTATGATTAAAATAGGAAACATAAACATTGTACAAATTGGAGATATTTTTACAATATCACTAAAGAAATGGAAACAAAAGAGTCAAAAATGGAAAAATAAAAAAACACCGCCCTCCAGCAGTGTTTTATTGTCATTCTTCCTTATTACTACTATGTGATCTTTTTATATAAGCCTTCTTCTACCCCAGCCAAAAATCGACTTACTTCCCCTCTACTGCATAAATACAGCTCATGCATAGCCCTTGTACAAGCTGTGTAAAAAAGTTTCCTCTCTTCTTCTCGGTGATAGCACCGATCGGAAGCATCGACCAAAATAACAGCATCAAACTCGATTCCCTTTGATAAATAAGTGGGGATGATAATGATTCCTTGCGCGAAAGATAGCGTAGCCTTCTTAATCAACGAGACCGGAATCTCATCCCGAAGTTTTTCAAAAACTTGCTCACACGCTTGATGATCCTTACAAATAATCGCGATAGATTGATGTCCTCGCTCTTGGAGTTCCGATACCCACTGGTAAATCTGTTGATACTGCTCCTGTTCATCCGATACTTGCGCTATAGTAGGTAGCCTACCAGGTCGATCAAACGGCTCAATCTTCTCTCCTCCGATTAACAACTGCTGAGTAAACTCTCCAATCTGTCTCGTCGAACGATAGCTTTTCGTTAACACGACTTTCTCGATGTGTTCCCCTTCAAATAAGCCACAGAGAGGTTCAAATCCAATTACATCCTTAGTATGGGCATAGATCGATTGATTCAGGTCACCTAGAATCGTCATCTTGCTCCTTGGGAACAGCCGGCGAAGAAAGGCATATTGGAACGGAGAATAATCTTGCGATTCATCAATAAAGACATGACAAATCTTCGTATTGATTTGGAAACCTAGTAGCAACGCCTTAAAATACACGTACGGGGTCGCATCTTCATAAGGTAATGTTTTACTATCTAGTCGATCTACTGTCTGTTCCGCAATATCCTGAAACTTCGAAACAAGATCTCGCTTGGTAAATAATTGTCGATATGTCTCGAACACATCAACAAAGGTGAAGTTCTCAATTCCTTTTCGGAGTGGCTTAGTCAGATCTCTTAGCAACAGCTGGGCAAGCAATGTCCGTTCCCGATCAAAATCATCAAAAGTAGAATCCGTAAAGTCTTTTTCCTTTTGCAAGCGTTGATGTACTCGATAGTATGTCTCGTTATCGAGCAGTTCAATTTCTTCATCAACCCATTCTGCTTTACGCTCACTCACTTCAAACTGGCGCAACTGCTTTAGAATCCAATCTGCAGTCAATTTCAAGCGATTGGGAATCGGCAACTTTTGATCGTAGGCATAAAAATGCTCTTCTATCTCTGATTTCGATACAATAATCTGATCTCGGAACACTAGGTCTTGGAATCGCAAATCGTTTTGACCTAGTTGCTCCATATATTTCTCAATCAACTCTAAAAATGACATCCCCGCCTTCCAGCGAATCCCCTCCATCCGGGTCTGATAGCCATCTTGATTGGTTTGCGACAACGTGTACTCCATCAAGCTAAACGGATCTTCCACCTCCAAGTCCCCTCCAACTTGATGCTCTAAATACTCTTGAAATGTGGTTTGTTGCATGTTTTCTTCGCCCAGTTCAGGTAACACCGTCGCAATGTAGCTATTAAACATCGCATTGGGCGAGAAGAGTAGGATTTGATCCGCACTCAAGGTGTCTCGATGCCGATACAGTAAATAGGCGACTCGCTGTAAGGCCGCAGACGTTTTCCCACTACCTGCCGCCCCCTGAACGATGAGGAGCTTACTCTTCTCATCTCGAATAATCTGGTTTTGCTCTCGCTGAATCGTTCCCACAATACTTTTCATTTGCGAATCCGAATTTTGCCCTAACACTTCCTGGAGCAACTCATCCCCAATCGTAACTCCTGTATCAAACATACTCTGAATCTGTCCGCGACGAATTAAAAACTGCCTCTTTAGCTCTATCTCCCCTGAAATCCGGCCATCTAAAGTCTGATAGCCAGCAGGACCGGGTGTATAATCATAGTACATACTAGAAATCGGAGCCCGCCAATCGTAGATGAGAAATTCGTCCGTTTCCTCATCATAAAAAGAAGCGATCCCGATATAGATGGCCTCTGTCTCTTGCACCACGCCACCCGCTGCTTCACGAAAATCAATCCGTCCAAAATAGGGATTATCCCGAAGGCGGCGAAGAATGTTTCCTTGTTTATGCATAAGACGGTGGGATCTCTCTCGCTCAGATAAAACTTCTGCTTGCTGTTTCATACTAGCCGCGGTTTCAATCGCATCATCCGGCTCCTCAAAGTTAACAGAAACATCCTCCCAAAATCGATTCCGAATATCTACAATCTCCGAACGCACCCCGCCAGCCTCTTCACTAAGCGATTGTTCCTTCACCCTCACTTTCTCTGTCACTTGTTCTACCCTATCTTGCTCTTGATTCCATTCAGGATGACTCTTATTCATAACATCCCTCCAAAAAAATTTGTGATAAACAGTTGACAACCCCACATTTAACCGATAAGATATAATAGAGTAAAACCATAGTAAAGTGATAAATCCAATTAATTGGCATCTCTCATTTTACTATGGTTTTAGTTGTGGATCAAGATTTATATTTAGCACAGAGAGCTAACGTTTTAGCTTACTCTGTCTTACAATTTTGTAGGGTTTGTTTAAAGCCAAAAAAAGAAATCTACTGAAAGTATAAGATATAATGAAATGATGATATGTTTATGATCCATATGAGGAAGGTAGGTGCCATTATTTCTGGAAATTCTTGAAACAGAACGTCTCGTCCTTCGCTTTCAAACCATCCGTGATGCTGAATTTATCCTAGAACTTTTAAACGATCCCTCTTGGCTAAAATTTATAGGTGACAGAGGAGTTCGGACCATCGAAGACGCCAAGAATTTCATATTAAATGGACCTGTTCGAATGTATAAGGAGCTTGGTCTAGGTTTTCTATTAGTAGAACGTAAAGAGGATCAAGCCCCTATTGGCATCTGTGGTCTCATGAAAAGAGAGTCGCTGGAAGATATCGATATCGGATTTGCCTTTTTGCCTCAGTATCAAGGACAAGGATATGCTTATGAAGCTGCCACACGGGTCATGACATATGGAAAAGATTCACTAGGACTAAATCGCATCGTGGCAATCACGAAGCAAGGAAATCATCATTCTATTAAACTCCTAGAGAAGTTAGGATTGCAGTTTGAAAATTTGATTCATCTGCCCAATGACCAAGAAGAAATCAATCTGTTTGCATGGAATAGGTCGCAAGTGTAAATAAAAAAATGTATCGTAGGAATCCATATTCCTACGATACATTTTTTTATTTCACTTTTTCATAGACATAAAAAGTACAGTCATATGCATTTTGATCATCCTTCGCATGATGCTTTCTAGAAATCTCTATCCACTCTCCAGGCAAATCAGGTAAGTAGGTATCCCCTTCAAACTCATGCTCAATCACAGTGATATACGCTTTCGAGATGTACGGAGCAAAAAGTCGATAGATCTGCTCTCCACCGAATACAAATGCAGGCTTATCAAATGTGGTGTTCAGCACTTCTGCAAAGGTCATTACTTCGCAGTCTGGGATAATGAGGTCTACCTCTCTTGATAGGATGATATTTCTCCGATTAGGTAGCGCTCGTCCAATCGAGTCGTATGTTTTTCTTCCCATGAGAACGGGATGACCCGTGGTTAATTCTTTGACATTGCGAAGATCAATCGGCATCGTCCTTCCCCAAGGCATTTCTCCATTATCTCCAATAACTCCATTTAAACTTCTAGCAGCGATTAGATAAAACATTATTCGGCTACCTCCAACTTCATGATTGGACCATGTTGGTAATCGATTAATTGGAAATCATCGATAGTAAAGTCATAGAAACTCTTAATTTCTGGGTTTATCCACAGAGTCGGGGCTGGATACTCCGGAAGGGAAAGCTGCTGCTCTGCTGATTCGATATGCCGATCGTACAAATGGGCATCGTCTATGTGAAAATGAATATTTCCTATCTCGATTCCCGACACTTGGGCCACCATCCGTTGGAGGACGTAATATTGGAAGTAATTAAATGGCCCTCCTACTAATATATCGTTGCTCCGAATCTTAACGGAGAGATGCAATCTGCCCCCTTTTACCATCCAATGCGTAGACCATACACATGGTTGCAAGGCCATATCATCGAGGTCTTGGATATCCCAAAGTGTAGTCATAATCCGCCGAGAACTAGGGTTATGGCGCAGAGTATGTAATAGGTAATCCACTTGGTCAACGAGGGTACCGTTCACCTCACGACATTTTTTCCCCAATTGATAGCCATATGCTTTTCCAATCGTCCCGTCTTCCCGCTTCCACTTCGACCAGATTCCGACGCCTTGTTTTTCGAGATTTTCAACGTTATTATCTTTATCTCTCCAAATCCAGAGGAGTTCACGAATCGCTGTTTTCCATGCTACTTTTTTCGTCGTGAGAATCGGGACTTCCTGAGAATCGAAAAGCAAGCTCCGATTCATCACACTTTTACTGTGGGCTGGCTCACCATCATCCCACTTCGTTCGTACGTCTTGATCGTTATCCCACAGTCCGTTGTCGAGGATATCTTGCACGAGTTGATTATAGACTTGATCTGCTTGACTCAAAGGTAAACGTCCTTTCGTTGTAGGTCGGGTTTGTTTGTTAGCTGTTTGTTAGCTGTTTTTAGGGTTATTGGGGTGTCGAGACCAGAGAGTCTATTTGATCACTGCTCACTACCGATCCTACAGAGATGTGGAAAAGCAAGTCCGCTCCGCTAAGTAGGATCTATAAGATCGCCGTAATCAAATAGACTCTCGATAGATTTTGTTTACTTATAACACCAATTACGCAACTAGTAAATGGAGTTGGGAAGAGGGGCATATGTGTCTACTCTCAGCGATGTTAGTGAGCCTACCTAGCGCAGTCATTTGAAGCTAGGGCGTTTTGTGGCAAATGTTTGAGCGGTTTTTGCGAGTTTTTGCCACTTGCCCGAAGCAGAGAATGACGGAGCGGACTTGCGTTTTCACATCTTCGCAGGTTCACTATTGGAGCTGTGAGCAGATACATTGCCCCGGGCCCGGACTATTTTCTATCGCTCAATCAACAAACTCGCCCCTTTTCTATCACTATCATACTCCCTGATAGGTATCGAAAAAAGAGCGAGTTTATCTGTTAACTATTTCCTCTTACTCATTCGTCAACGCTAAGAACTCTTCCACATCAGCGGCTACGAGATCAAGCGCATCTTGCCAGAAGTCTGGCTTAGTAAGGTCAACTCCCAAGTGGCGAGAGGCTAATTCTTCTACGCTCATGCTAGCAGTATCTTTTAAAAGGGCATCATACTTATCAGCAAATGACGACCCTTCTGCTAGAGCACGGGCATAGATTCCGGTAGAGAACAGGTAACCAAATGTATACGGGAAGTTATAGAAAGGTACATCGGTTCCGTAAAAATGAAGTTTGGAAGCCCAGAAGGTTGGGTGATACTCAGCTAATAAATTGATAAAAGCATCCTTCTGTGCTTGCTCCATTAATTCATTTAGAGAATCTTTGCTTACTGGGCCATTTTTACGAGCTGCGTAGAATTTCGTTTCAAACAAGAAACGTGCATGGATATTCATACAGAACGCGATAGCCGATTGAATTTTCTCAGCTAATAGAGCCACTTTTTCTTCTCTATCCGTTGCTTTGGTGATCGCTGCGTCGATCACGATCATTTCGGCAAAGGTAGAAGCCGTCTCCGCTACATTCATCGCATATCGTTGCGCTAATATCGGTAAGTCTCTCATCACATATGTATGATATCCATGGCCTAATTCATGAGCCAATGTAGATACACATCCAGGGGTTCCTGCAAATGTCATAAAAATCCGAGATTCACCTTTATTGTTAACTGGAAAATCGGTCATAAAGCCCCCTGGACGCTTGCCCGGACGATCTTCTGCCTCGATCCAACGATCCTTAAAGTTCATTTTGGCAAACTCAGCCATTTGAGGGTTAAATTGCTGGAACTGCTCCGTAATAAATGCAGCCGCCTCATCATAGCTTACTTTGCTACTTCCAGCTGGTAGAGGAGCGTCTACATCGTACCAACTTAACTTCTCGACACCCATCATCTTCGCCTTTCGTTCAAAGAACGGGGTCAAACGATGCTTATTTTGGTTAATGGTTTCCCACATCGTAGTAAGCGTTTCTTCTGACATACGATTCATCTCGAGGGGCTCTTTTAGGACACTATCCCATTTACGGTGTTTGTATAAAGCAAGACGATATCCAGCTAGGTTGTTTAACGCCAGAGCGATCAATTCAGATTCATTCTCCCAAGCCGCTTCCCACCTCTGAAAGACATCTTTACGAACCGCGCGATCTGGACTTTGGAAGCGGGTAAATAATTGTCCGACAGATAGCTTTTTCTCTTCTCCATCTTCTTCAAATGGAATTTCCATACGACCTACAACAGAGGCATACACATCGCACCATGCATGATAACCACTTACGCTCAAGTCCCCTGCTAGTTCTTCCATCTCCGGAGCCATTTTATCTAAGGAAGCTTTGCGCTTTTCTGCTAAGTTAAATGCGATTCGTTCTATCTCAGCATCGCTCACTAAAGCCGTAAAACTTTCATCAGACATCTTAGCAAGCTCTGCTTCTAAAACAGTGGAAGCGGCCAATAAATCAGCATGAATCGCTTGAACGTGACCTCCCAAATTTTTTGCTTTATCATCTTTCACATCAGCAGAAGTTAGACAGTCAACGAAAGAATACGCTTGATAGGTTAGACTCAACAGTTTTTGATAACGGGTTAAAAGATCATGCCAAATCTCTACTCCTGCTTCTTCCTTCACCTTCTCCAACTCTTTTTTTAACGCTGGGATTTCACTTTTTAATTGTTCCAATAGTGCCATAAATGTAGGTGAAGAACTACCACCTTCAAAAAACACTTCCAAATCCCAATTCATTTCATATTTTTGAGTCATAGTCATGAATAAAACAACCTCCACACGAATATTTTTGATATAGAAGCATCTTAAACCCATTGTAAACCTTCCATTGGAAAAGTGCACTATCTATACCTAATATATTGACATCTATTCAAAAACTACATATACTAAAAGCAAAGTTTTCTCAAAATTAAAAACTAAATATTTCTTATCCAGAGTGGCGGAGGGACTGGCCCGATGATGCCCGGCAACCCATTAAATGCTTACGACTTGGTCCAACTTGTCGACTATTTCGATCGATCGACAAGTTGATCAGAAAAGTAAGCTTTAATAAGGTGCTAATTCCTGCAGAGAACTTCTCTGAGAGATGAGACCCGAGGATGTTGCCTACTCAACGCCTTTCATCGATCAGAGATGAGAGGCGTTTTTTGATGCGATCATTCCAGAAAGGGGCTACCAATGGTGAAAAGTGAGCGACCTACCTTATCCGAACAGTTACAGCACAAAATTTTGATTCTAGATGGTGCCATGGGCACAGTACTGCAACAAGCGAATTTAACCGCAGTTGATTTTGGAGGTGAGGAGTACGACGGGTGTAATGAAATGCTAAATCTGACTCGCCCCGACCTGATTCACCGGGTGCATGATTCCTACTATGAGGCGGGAGCAGACATAGTAGAAACGAATACATTTGGTGCTACCTCTGTCGTTCTAGCTGAATATGATTTACAAGATAAAACTACTGAGATCAATCGAGAAGCCGTACGAGTCGCTATCGAAGCACGAGATAAATGGTCCACTCCAGAGTGGCCACGCTATGTAGCTGGCGCGATTGGACCCACTACGAAAACGTTATCTGTTACAGGAGGCATTACCTTTCAAGAACTAGCTGACTCCTATTACGAACAAGCAAAAGTATTGATCGAAGCAGGAGTCGATACCCTTTTGATCGAGACCTCACAAGATACTTGCAACGTGAAAGCGGCTGGAATCGGGGTTCGACGTGCCTTTGCCGAACTCAAAAAAGAGATCCCCATCATGATTTCAGGCACCATTGAACCGATGGGAACCACACTAGCAGGGCAAAACATCGAAGCGTTTACCCTTTCACTAGAGCATCTAAAGCCGCTTTCGATAGGACTAAACTGTGCAACCGGACCGGAGTTTATGAAAGATCATTTGCGCACATTATCCGCTTTAACTACTAGTTCCGTAAGCTGTTACCCCAATGCCGGCTTGCCTGATGAAGAAGGGAGATATCTTGAAACACCCCTCTCTCTCGCTCAAAAATTAGAAGATTTTGCGGATGCTGGATGGCTAAATATTGTCGGAGGGTGCTGTGGAACCACTCCTGATCACATAAGAGAGATTGCCGAGAAGATGAAAGGGAAGAAACCGAGGACCCTCTCTCCACCGCATGGCCCTGCAATATCTGGCATCGATCCTGTATTTCTTGAAGCAGATAACCGTCCCTTACTAGTAGGAGAGAGAACGAATTCGATCGGCTCTCGAAAATTTAAGAGATTAATTACGGAGGAAAAATTTGATGAAGCATCCGATATCGCGCGCCGTCAAGTAAAAGCGGGCGCTCACATCATCGATATCTGCCTTGCTGATCCTGATCGCGACGAAACGAGCGATATGGAACAATTTTTGCCCTTTATAACCAAGAAAGTAAAGACGCCGCTCATGATTGACTCTACCAGTTTAGAAGTAATGAGCCGGGCACTTACGTTTATCCAGGGAAAGTCCATTTTGAATTCGATCAACTTAGAAGACGGTGAAACCCGGTTCCGAGAAACGATACCGCTGATCAAAAACTTTGGAGCCGCAGTCGTCGTTGGAACGATTGATGAAAAAGGGATGGGCGTTACACGCGAGCGCAAATTGGAAGTAGCAAAGCGTTCCTATCAGATTTTAGTGGACCAAGAGAGGTTACTAGGACACGATATTATTTTTGATCCGCTCGTCTTCCCTGTTGGAACGGGGGATGAACAGTACATCGGCTCTGCACTCGAGACGATTGAAGGGATTCGCTTGATCAAGAAGGAGCTCCCCGAATGCGCCACCATCTTAGGGGTTTCCAACGTTTCCTTCGGTCTTCCCCCCGCAGGTCGTGAAGTGCTAAATGCTGTTTTTTTATATGAATGCACTAAGGCGGGCTTAGACTACGCTATTGTAAACACGGAAAAGTTAGAGCGCTATGCCTCGATCCCTGATCATGAGAAAAAACTAGCAGAAGAGCTTTTACTCCGCACGAATCACGATAATTACGAGGCCGTACTCGCCGAGTTTACCGCTTATTATCGTGGGAAAGTGGTGACGGATAAAAAACCGAGTATGGAACAGTTGCCTTTAGAAGAGAGACTAGCTAGATACGTCATCGAGGGAAGTAAAGATGGACTCCTTCCTGATCTGGAACTCGCGTTAGCGCAATGGGAGCCGTTAGAAATTATCAACGGGCCTCTCATGGCTGGTATGGATGAAGTGGGGAGATTATTTAACGATAATCAATTAATCGTCGCAGAAGTATTGCAAAGTGCAGAGGTAATGAAGGCATCTGTTGCTTTTCTGGAGCCGTTTATGGATCGGACGGATTCTGTGAGGAAGGGAAAGATCATCCTCGCTACCGTAAAAGGGGATGTCCATGATATTGGAAAAAATCTCGTGGAGATCATCCTAGCCAATAATGGCTTTGAAATCATTAATTTAGGGATCAAAGTCCCACCCGATCAAATCATCGAAGCAGCCCATCGCGAGAAACCAGATGCGATTGGACTTTCTGGCTTACTTGTCAAATCAGCTCAACAAATGGTGACAACCGCGCAGGATCTCCAAGATGCGGGTATTAATATCCCCATTTTAGTAGGCGGAGCCGCTCTCACTCGCAAATTTACCGAAACACGAATTGCTCCCCAGTACCAAGGTTTGGTGCTCTATTCAAAAGATGCGATGAACGGCCTCGATCTCTGTAATCAACTTGTGAATCCCACTGGGCGAGATCAGCTAGAACAACAGAGGTTAGAGCAAGAAAGCGAACAAAAAACAGAACAAAAGCCTACCTCTGCACCTATTGTTTCTACACCTGTCAGAAGTACAGTCGATCCGCGCCCGGAATTGTTTTCTCCGCCCGATTGGGATCGCCATATCTATCGCGAGCTTCCTCTTTCCGAATTACGACTCTATCTGAACGAACAAATGCTATTTGGACATCATTTAGGACTAAAAGGAAATGTAGAAAAGCTATTTGCAGAAGGAAACGAAAAAGCAGTGGAATTAAAGACGATTTGGGAGGAACTATGGACGGAGATTGTGAAAAACAACTGGCTTCAGCCAAAAGGTGTATACCAATTTTTCCCTGTTCAGAGTAAGGAAAACCAAATTTTCCTATACGAAACCAATCAATCAAACGCGCAGATTAGAGAAAAATTTCTCTTTCCTAGACAAACAAAAGACCCTCATCTATGTCTATCCGATTTTGTCCGCGATGTCTCCACTGGAGAAATGGACTCTATGGCCGCATTTGCAGTCACGGCTGGCTTAGGCGTCAGACAACTCGCTCAGGAGTGGAAAGAGCAAGGCGAGTACCTCCGCTCCCATCTGTTGCAAGCGACCGCTTTAGAGATCGCAGAAGCATGTGCCGAACGGATCCATGAGATGATTCGCGCCCGATGGGGATTCCCAGATCCTGTCGATTTTACGATGAAACAACGCTTTGGAGCACGCTATCGTGGCATTCGTGTTTCGTTTGGCTACCCTGCATGTCCAGATTTAGAAGATCAACAAAAATTGTTTACTTTACTACAACCAGAGGAACTTGGAGTCCAGTTAACGGATGGATTCATGATGGAACCAGAGGCATCCGTCACCGCCATCGTCTTCTCCCATCCCCAAGCTCGTTATTTTAATGCAATCTAGACAGGAGGACCTCAGATGAAAGGAATTGGAATACTTGAATATCTGAAAAACCATCTTGTAGTAGGGGACGGAGCTATAGCCACGTACCTCTATCAACAAGGAGCACCTGTTGGAACCTGCTATGAGCTCTACAACCTCACACATCCCAAAATGATCGCCGATGTCCATCAAGCCTATGAGCAAGCTGGTTCTAAACTAATCACCACCAATACCTACGGCGCAAATCGTGAACGCCTTGAGCGCTACGGATATGGGCATAAAGTAACACGCATCAATCGAGAAGCGGTTAAAATCGCACGTGAATCCATCCAATCGGATACGTATATCGCAGGTTCCATTGGCTCCATTGTCGCCGGACGCGTGACCCAATATGACTCAGATGAATATCACGATCTATATGAAGAACAAGCGACGGCCCTTCTCCATGCAGGCGTGGATATCATCTTACTCGAAACATTTATGGACCTACAGGAGCTACTGATCGCCATCAACGCAATTCGACCGCTAACCGATACCCCCATCGTCGCCCAACTCTCGCTTCTGGAAGTCTCTCGGACTCGAGATGGACATTCCCTTACGGATGCTTTCGCGCAACTACAAAAGCATGGTGCTGCGGGTGTAGGATTAAACTGTCGGATGGGTCCACTTGAGATCATCCGTGCCCTAGAAAAAACCATCGTCCCACAAGATCTCCTCATCAGTGCCTTCCCCAATGCTGGGCGACTGGGTGAAAGTGATGGTGAGCTTCGCTATAAATCAGCTCCATCCTATTTCGGTGAAACCGCTCAACTTCTGATTAATCAAGGAGTTTCGATTATTGGCGGTTGCTGTGGAACGACGCCTGCACACATTCAAGAAATTGTGCAAATCGCACAAAGCAAAACCCCCATCACTCGCATCAATCCTCCCGTAGTGCCGGAAGCGTGCGAAATCCTTTCACAACCACCTAAGCGGACTGAGTCAACGGTTTTAGAAAAAGTCGCCCAAAAGAGAACGATCATCTGTGAGTTCGATCCGCCGAAAGACTTAGATGTTCAAAGCTTTTTACTCGGTTCCCAAGAGCTTTATAAATCCGGTGTCGACGCCATCACACTCGCCGATAACTCCCTCGCCTCCGCGCGCATGAGCAACCTTGCCTTAGGCGCACTGCTCAAGTCTCAACTAGGAATCGAACCGCTCATCCATGTATCCTGCCGAGATCGAAACTTACTCGGCCAACAGTCACATCTAATGGGGTTACATGCCTTAGGGATCGATCAAATTCTTGTTATCACAGGAGACCCTACTCGAATCGGGGATTTACCGGGAGCTAGCTCCGTCTACGATGTAACCTCTTTTGAACTCATCAGCATGATTAAACAGATGAATCAAGGTCTTGCCTTCACAGGACGCCCACTCAAACAACAGGCTCAGTTTATCGTAGGAAGCGCCTTTAATCCTCACGTACGGCAGATTGAATCGGCTGTCGCCCGGCTAGAGAAGAAAATCCAAGCAGGCGCCGACTATGCCATGACTCAGCCCATCTACGATAAACAGACCATTATCAAACTGTATGAAGCGACTCGTCATCTAGATATTCCGATTTTCGTGGGTATCATGCCGATTACTGGATACCGAAATGCCCTCTTCCTACACAACGAAGTCCCCGGCATTAAAATCGCAGATGATGTGATCCGCCGTTTCGAATCTATTTCGGATCCTGCTGTAGCTAGACAAATTGGCGTAGAAATAGCCAAAGACCTACTCGATACTGCGATGACCTACTTCCCCGGAATCTATCTCATTACTCCATTTTCCTATTGGCCTATGACCGTCGAGTTAACCAGGTACATTCGTGAAAAAGATGCACGTGCCGCTCAAGATAGTGCATGAATTACTTATGATCCATTACACTCTCAACATAAAAATCTCCACTATTTGTATAAAAGGTATACAAATAGTGGAGATTCATTTTATGTTGGAAGCACAGACTTACTTCTACTTCGAAGAAGCGAGAGCACTTTCCACTAATTCAACTACCGCTTCCCTTGTTAGCTTCTGATTTCCAAGCTCCATAGCTCTAAGCGTCCCTAGAGCAAGCACATACGGAATCCGGCAGAACTCCCAGATCTCACGAGTTTGAATGCTTTTGATATACTGATCGGCAAGCTCTAACTGCTTTCGCGCATAGTCATATAAGTCATCCATCTTCCAACCCTCAGGTAAATAATCTACTTCCCGCGCTAAATCCTCCCCACGGTTCCGAATAATATTAACTGTTTGAAGTCCACGGCCAAAGGCAACGGCCAGATTCGTATCACACTGCGTACCGTCATGCCATTTCCAAATCTCATTTAATAGCAGACCCACTAATCCAGCTACATAAAAGGTATACTCATTTAAATCAGCCACATCACGAATATCCCAATGACGATCACACCATTTCGCCATTCCGTCAGCCATCACAGCAGTAGCGCGATATACTTCTATATGTAACGCCTCTGGGCATAACTCCAGCCACTCAGGCAAGAGAAGTGTTACTTCGGGTAAAATAGAACTCCAAGGCTCAAATAAACGTCTAATATCATCCGCATGAAAAGGTTCTCGTAGAATCAGACTAACACCACGTAGTAATTGAATCTTAATCTCTTTGTTCAAATCAGGATGGTCTTCAATCTCATCAATTGCACGCATAGCGAGATACGCCGATGTAACAGCCTCTTTCAAGCCATCTGGTAGTCTCGTAATTGGAATAAAAAACGTCCGACTCGTTAACTGTAATACCTCTAATGCCTTGTCCATTTCCAGGCCCATACCTTGACACCTCCGATTAATCATATTTATATTTTACCAAAACGATCGATTTCTTGCGTATTTAGTATAATAAAATATTAGATTCACTACAAAACGAAGTTAGAACGATTCGCGACAATCCAATTCTGCACCAGTAAACGGGGGATACCCAAATATACTCTAGGGAAGAAGTGGTCGTAGCCGCTTATACGAAAGAGAACCGAGCCGTGTTAGAGATAATCGATCATGGTATCGGTATTCCTAAGCAAGACATTCGTCGTGTGTTTGAGCCTTTCTTCACAGGGAAACACGGGAGGGAGTATCGAGAGTCAACAGGTATGGGGCTTTATCTGGTAAAAGAGATCTGTAAGCGGCTAGATCATCAAGTGGAGTTGGAATCTCAAGTAGGCACGGGGACAACAGTACGGTTATATTTGCAGATGGTTGAGGTGTGATAAAGATACTCAGAAAGTCAATATTTAGAAACAAAACTCATCCCTCCAGAGTCGATTCTATGGAGGGATGAAAAACACTCTATTAAAATTTTACTCCTACTCTAAATGGCGCAATCCCCACAGGAATCGTGGTTGTAACTGTATTGGAATTTCCATCAATGACTGTTACTCTATTGGAAGTAGCATTCGCTACGTAGATGCGATTCGTGACTGCATCGACTCCTACTCCTCGTGGTCCAACCCCTGTGGTAATCGTGGCTGAAACCGTATTGGAAGGTCCATCAATGACCGATACGTTAGCGGAAGCAAAGTTTGCTACATAGTTGCGATTGGTAACTGCGTCTACTCCTATATCATTTGGCGACGGGCCCACGGTAATCGTGGCTAAAAACGTATTGAAAGATCCATCAATGACCGTTACGTTAGCGGAATTAAAGTTTGCTACGTAGATACGGTTGGTGGCTGCATTGGCTCCTACTCCATATGGCCCATTCCCTGCGGTAATCGTAGCTGAAACCGTATTGGAGGGTCCATCAATGACCGTTACGTTAGCGGAATTAAAGTTTGCTACGTAGATGCGATTCGTGACCGCGTTGACTCCTACCCCTCGTGGATTACTCCCCATGGGAATCGTAGACATAACCGTATTGGAAGGTCCATCAATGACCGATACGGTATTAGAATTAGAATTCGATACGTAGATGCGATTCGTGACTGCATTGACATCTAATTCAAATGGCCCACTTCCAACAGGAATCGTATCTGAAACCGTATTGGAAGAACCATCAACGACGGATACGTTATTGGAACCAAAGTTTGCTACATAGATGCGATTCGTGGATGAATTGACTGCTACTCCTTGTGGGTTCACCCCTACAGGAATCGTAGACACAATCGTATTGGAAGGTACATCAATGACTGATACGTTATTGGAACCAAAGTTTGCTACATAGAGGAACTGTGCATCCATGGTACCTCTTACTTCCAAACGAACAATGGCAGAACCTTGAAGTACATCAATGTCAATGGTATCGGAGATAAAGTTCATCATTTCGCCAAATCCGACAGAGGCTGTTCCACTTGCACCCGTATTTCCTTGAACTTGAAATAAGAAGCCACCTGTTGCAAAAGATCCTGTCGGTCCTGTGTTTCCTTGAGGTCCAGATGCTCCGTCTGCTCCAGTTGGTCCTTGAGGCCCTGTGTTTCCTTGAGGTCCCGTTGTGCCGTCCGCTCCATCCGCGCCCGTGGGTCCTTGAGGCCCTGTGTTTCCTTGAGGTCCCGTAGTGCCGTCCGCTCCATCCGCGCCCGTGGGTCCTTGAGGCCCTGTGTTTCCTTGAGGTCCCGTTGTGCCGTCCGCTCCATCCGTGCCTGTGGATCCTTGAGGCCCTGTGTTTCCTTGAGGTCCCGTAGTGCCATCCGCACCATCCGCGCCCGTGGGTCCTTGAGGCCCTGTGTTTCCTTGAGGTCCCGTAGCTCCGTTAGCGCCTGTGGGAACTTCTAGTTTCACGATGGCAGAACCAGGCGTTACTGTGATTTCTAAGGTATCAGATATAAAGTTGAGGGTATCTCCAAAGCCGAGGGCAGCGTTCCCGTTTGCGCCTGAGTTTCCTTGAACCAAAAATAAGAAATCACCTGTAACAAAAGCTCCCGTCGGCCCTTGAGGCCCGGTAGCCCCTGTGGGTCCAGTGTCCCCTGTGGTTCCAACTGATCCTGCCGGACCTGAGGGCCCTTGAGGTCCCGTAGTCCCCGCAGGGCCGGGAGGTCCTCCAGATGGACCAGTCGGCCCTGTGGCTCCAGCCGATCCCGTTGGTCCCCTCGTGACATCTGTGCCTAACACATTTTCCAACTTTTCATTTAGGATCCATTCTTTCTTCCCGATTACATTAATTGTATCGCGAACACTATTATTGATCGTGAGCAAATCGCTAATGGTGGGTTGGAAAGATGTTGAGACTCCGGGAAGCGTTCCGAGAACATATTGGAGTTTTTCCCCCTCGGCGTTAATAATATGACTTAAGCCTAGTTCTTCTAATGCAATAGATGATAGCAATAGATTTACTGCGTCTTCTCGAGTAATCGAGATATTTGGTGAGATGTTAGGGATATTCGCTTGCGACATGTTATGACCCCTTAATGAGAAATGATAAATATCCTTATTATACATATTCATATTGAATTAAATTTGCTATAGATTATCGTCCTAAACAAACACTTTGGATATAGGCTCATGTTTGTCCCTTCTCTCATCGGGGTTGTCCCCTTCTTCATCGCTCAGCTTATCTTCTTCCTCATCGTGCGTTATCGTTACATTTTGCAATTAAAACGTGCGATGATATAAATGCAAAAACGTAAAAAGAAGCACTCATTCCCTTACCATGTGGGAAAATAGTGCTTCTTTTCTTATTCCAATCTACTACACTAACTTTCTACGGATACGCCCCGAAATAAAGTCGATTAAGGTTACCATGACAATGATACCTAACAAGATAATCCCTACACGGTCCCAATCACGGCTATGCATGGCAAAAATCATCGGAGCACCGATTCCGCCTGCGCCTGCGATACCGAGAATCGTAGCAGAACGAACATTAATTTCAAAGCGGTATAGAGCGAGGGAGAGGAATTGTGGAACAACCTGCGGAACGACAGCAAACCAGAACGACTTCATCCCGTTAGAACCCGCTGCTGACATCGCTTCCACTGGTCCCATGTCAATCTTCTCAATCTCTTCCGAGTTTAGCTTCCCTAACATCCCAATCGAGTGTAATCCGAGTGCAAGTACTCCACAAAACGCACCAGGTCCAACCACCTTTACAAATAAGAGGGCCATTACTAACTCTGGAAATGTACGAACAAAGCTAAGTACAATCTTCCCAGCTCCTGAAAAGATCTTCCATTTAACAACATTTTTCGCTGCCCATATCGAAAAGGGAATACAGATAAAGATAGAGATGAATGTACCCAAGAAGGCAATGGCTAAGGTTTCAATCATTAAAAACGTTAAATCCTCTCCATCCCCCGTATACACATAGGCCCAATCGGGATGAAGAATCCCATCTACAATCGCTCGTGAGGTTTCTGTCGCAGTATCCTTGATCTCAATACTAGGCATACTAGCAAACGCCCATATACAGATCAACACGAAGATGGAAACCGATCCCCATCTAATAAGGCGCTGCTTTACTGGCGTTTTTGGCTTTTGAACATCTACTATCTTCATACCAGTCTCTCCCTTAACTTCGTACTAATCCAATCGATGATCACTACCACGACAAACATAGCTAAGACAATCGTGGAAAGCTTATCATACTGTAAGAAGCCGAGTACTTTTTCATAATTGACACCAATTCCCCCTGCGCCCACATAACCTAGAATGGCCGCCGCACGAACATTAATCTCAAAAGTGTAAAGCACATAGGAGGTAAAGGAAGCAAGAACTTGCGGGACCACAGCAAAACGGATCCAAACCAATTTTTTAGACCCTACAGCCGTCATCGCCTCAAGGGGGCCTGGATCAATCGTCTCAATGGATTCATATAGTAATTTTGTAATAATTCCCATAGAGAAAAAAGCAATCGCTAGGATACCTGGAATCATTCCCATTCCAAAAATGGCTACAAACAAAGCAGCAATTAACAGTTCAGGAATGGCTCGGATGATATTTAAAATGAAACGTGCTGGAATCGTAATCCACTTACTAAATAGATTGTTTGCTGCTAGAAAAGCGACCGGAATCGATAAGATAGCACCTAACAAAGTCCCGATGAACGCCATTCGAATCGTATCCAGTACGGGTGTAAGAATAGGTTCTACGTAACTCCAGTCCGGACTCGCCATACTGACTAAAATCGATTGCATGTTGGGTAAACCTGAGATCAAATCTTCTACATAAGCCTTTGTATTAAGCGAACTCGCATAAAATAAGATGAATAACAAAACCGCCGTAAGCAGGTGTTTCGTTTTTCTCGGCTTAGAAAGTAGCTTCATTTGTTGCTCCATCGAACTTTCCTCCCCTCTTAGTTCATCTTCTCTAATTGACGACCATAAATATCCGCAAAACGCTCATCCGTCGCTTCTTCGACTGGTCCGTCAAATACGACCTCACCAGCACGCAATCCAATGATACGAGTCGCATATTTGCGAGCAAGATCGATATAGTGGAGGTTTACAATCGTGGTAATTCCATCTTGTTCATTAATGTGCTTTAAATCATTCATTACTTGCTCCGTTGTTAGTGGATCAAGGGATGCAACTGGCTCGTCGGCTAAGATCAACTTTGCCTTCTGTGCAAGTACACGTGCAATCGAAACACGTTGTTGTTGTCCACCTGATAATTCGTCCGCACGGGAGTATGCTTTTTCGAGCATATTTACTCGATTCAAGGCTTGAAACGCTAAATCTTTATCTTCTTTTGGGAACATTCCGAGTAACATGCGAAGAGTCCCATGATATGCGACACGACCCGATAGTACGTTGCGTAGTACACTCGATCGCTTAACCAAGTTAAAATTTTGGAAGATCATTCCGATATCACGGCGCATCTTCAACAATTCTCCCCCACGAGCCGCTGTAATCGATTTCCCATCGACTACGATTTCCCCTTCTGTAATTTCATGCAAGCGATTGATTGAGCGCAAAAAAGTAGATTTCCCTGCACCAGACAAACCCACAATCACGATAAATTCTCCCTTTTCTATCTTAAGATTGATATTTTTCAGGCCTTTTGTCCCATTTGGATATGTCTTAGATACATTTTTAAATTCGATCATTCTGGTTTCTCCCCTATTCGCATAAAAAACGACAACCAAACAGCTTGGTCGTCGTTTTTCTCTGGCTGTTTCACTTGAAACAAAATTTAAATTAGTCTTTTTTTGCTTTCGTTTCGTACTCACGAACAGATGCAAATTTACTATCGTCCGTCTTCACATAGCCTTCATGGGTGTAGATGCTACGGAATACTTCTACAGCCTTTGGATCATTTGATAAATCGAGGAAAGCTTGTGTTACTTTATCTTTTAAAGCTGGGTCTATACCTTGGCGAACTACAACCGTATCATTCGGAATCGGCTTCGTTACATAGATCACCCTTGTTTTAGCAAAAATATCTGGATGTTCCTTTTTAAGAGTGTTACGAGCATCTTGGAAAGTAGCCGCTGCATCCACATCGCCGTTTAGCACAGATAGAATCGCTTGGTCATGACCTTTCAGCGTAATCGGCTTTACATCTTTAATTGGATCAATGCCTGCTTCTTTCATCTCAACAGCAGGCCATACATAGCCAGCAGAAGAAGTTACGTTTTGGAATGCAATCTTTTTCCCTTTTAAATCCTCAATCGATTTAATCGGTGAATCCGCTTTCACAACATACTGCGCTTTATAGTATTCTACTTTGTCTTTCGTAGGGGATCCGTCTTTCTCATTTACTCCATAACGAAGAGATTGTAGGATAACATCCACTGCATTTTTCTGTTTTGCAAGAACATAAGCAGATGGTGGTAAGAATCCGACATCCACTTTCTTCGAAGACATAGCCTCAATAATGGTTGGATAATCTGTGGATACCGAAACTTTTACCTTCATACCAAGCTTGTCCCCAAGCATTTTTTCAAGAGGTTTTGCTTTAGCCTCAAGAGTCTCAGCACTTTGAGATGGTACGAACTGAACGTTCAGTACTTTTTCTTCATCTTTCGGCTTGGTACAACCTGCCATCACACTGGCCGCGACTACGAGGGAAAGGCCGCTAGCCAGAACTTTCTTCATCATGAATGGAATGCCCCTTTCAAATGTGAATGAATAATGTCCTCTGATATAGTATCATGTTTTCATACAATCATCAAAAGGATTTGTATATTAATTGATAATAAAATGTTGCATATATGTAAAAAACATCTTATTACTAAGAAACAATGGAGGATATTATGGAAAATAACCAAAGCAAAATGTGTCAAATTCTTGTGACGAGTGATATCCATGGAACCATCTTGCCCTTCCACTATGGCAACAAAGCCCCGGCCGAATTTGGCCTCGCGAAGATCGCAACCAAAATCCATCAGTTGAAGGATAAAGATCCTAATACTTTTATCCTAGATAATGGAGATAGCATCCAAGGAACTCCGCTCACCTACCATTACGTCAAAATGAACAAAGAGCAAACCATTCATCCGATCCCTCTGCTCTTTAATCATATAGGTACACATGCCGCTATTATCGGAAATCATGAATTTAACTACGGAACCGATGTCTTAAAGCAAGTGGTGCGAGAGTCTCAGTTTCCTTGGCTCAGCTGTAATATCTTAGACGAAAAAACAGGCGCCCCCGCCTTTGGGACCCCTTATCTCATTCACACTTTTCCAAACGGCATCCGCATGGGCATCATCGGGGCCACAACCAGCTATATTCCAAACTGGGAAGAACCACATCATATTCAAGGGCTTCAATTCGCTGATCCGATCGTCGAGTTAAACAAATGGGTTCGGGTACTTCGTGAAGATGAGCAGGTTGACTTTATCGCTGTTTCCTACCATGGTGGATTTGAGCGAGATGTAAACAGCGGGGAACCCACAGAGCCACTCTCTGGAGAAAACGTCGGCTATGAAATCTGCTATCAAGTAGACGGCATCGATATTCTCATCACTGGACACCAACATCGTCAGATTCCAAGCGGGAATATCAATGGAGTTCATATCATTCAACCAGGAAGTCACGGAAACTTCGTCGGTCAAATCGAACTAGAGTTTGTCCTAGTGCAAGGTGACTGGCGACTCTTCCAAATTAAAAGCAGGCTCCATGACCTAGTAGGAATAGAACCAGATACAACGATCCTCCAAATGATTCAGCCCTACGAACAAGAAACACAACAATGGCTCGACCAACCACTCGGGAGTATCGAAGGTGACATGGTCGTACACGACCCGATGCTAGTCAGAATGGGGGACCACCCACTCATCGAATGGATGAACCATGTGCAGATGGAACTTACAGGAGCAGAGATTTCCAACACGGCTCTATTTGACAATATAAGCCCGGGGATGCCTGAAAACGTCACTATGAGGGACATCGTAGCTAACTATATTTATCCCAACACCCTAAAAGTATTACGTCTGAAAGGAAAAGATATCCTAGAAGCCCTTGAGCAAACCGCCACTTACTTCGCCCCTTATAACGGTGAGCAAATTGAGGTAAATCCTGCTTTCTTAGAGCCTAAACCACAGCATTACAACTTTGATATGTGGGAAGGGATTGAATACGAAATCAATATTAGCAAGCCTTTCGGCGAGCGCATCACGAAACTGACTCGTAATGGGAAACCATTCGACCTAGAACAGGAATACGAAGTCGTGATGAACAACTATCGTGCTGCAGGTGGAGGCAACTACTTCATGTTCCAAAATAAACCAGTCGTCCATGAGATCCCGACTGAAGTGTCAGAGCTTCTAGCTGACTACTTCCAACAAAAAGGAACGATCCATGCAACACTAAACCATAACTGGAAAGTAGTAGTAGAATAAGAGAATACTAGAAAAAACGGTTTAGGAGTGTCCTAGACCGTTTTTTTATGTGGATGTTTTAAGTTATTTTTTTGCGATTATCTCTTTCAACTCTCGGATTTGTGTCAAGTGGCGCTCTTCATGATAGCCGATGAACTCAATATATTGCTTCAGATTCAAATCACCTAGCGCTGGATGAGGCATAGATCGCTTAATCAACTCTTCTTCCTTATGTTCCGCTATGAAAGACTGGGTCCGTTTCCGAGTTTGCTCTAGCTTTTGTACAAGCTCTTCCTTTGCATAATAATCTGCTTTTGGAGAAAGCCGATCGGGTGCTTCCACTTTTCTAGATCGATCTGCTACGAAGTGAATCGGCTTATCTGGAGTGTGGGATAGTTCATTCTCCTTCGCCACCTTCGAGATCATAGATACAATATATCTCTCAGTCAAAATGAGGTGATCTAACACTTGCGCGATACTCCAACGTGAAGAATCGGGTTTCATGTTGTACTGCTCATTCGAAAGGGGTTGTAACTCCTCTAACAAGGCAGTGCGAATCTGTTGTAAATGAGTCATCTAATCAACACTCCATTTCATTTTTGCGATGATAACCTGTCCACTAATACCCAGTTCCAATTCGTTTGAAACATTGCATTAAATATCCAAAAACAAAAAAATTAAAAAATGAATAATCAACCATTTACATCTGGTTCATCTTCATGTAATATTCTAAATAGATACACAATTAAATCTACATGAACTGTGGACTTGGTTTAGAAACGGTGAAGCCTTCGATTGATCAGCATCAATCTATCTAGTGGTCGAAAAATACTTTAACCATTTAACGTGTTAATTTTTCACAAAATTAATAAATCTTCATCTCATGTTAGGGCTAATCTCTTGTAAATCGCTGTCTCCACCTTGCCCAGTTTAGTAGATTCTTTTATGCCGCATGTTGCTAAGTCACAAACCAACAAACAAAACCCACTATGGGAAAGGGGTATGTAAGATGAAGAAGGGGTACAAACGCGTAGGCTCGATGGTAGCCGCGGTAGGACTAGCGCTCTCTTTACTCGCTCCCACTACCGTAAGCGTACAAGCAGCTCCTGTTAGCAAAGCGGCGGAAGTAGCCAAGAATTCCATCATCGTAAAGTTTAAGTCAAACATCAGCACAACCAAAAAAGCAAGTCTCCTAAAGTCAAATAAAGCAAACGTACTCTCCGAGAATAAAAAACTTGGTTTCCAAGTCATTAAGGTTCAGGATCAAACGGTAAAAGAAGCAGTTGAACAGTACTCGAAAATGCCTGAGGTTGAATATGCAGAACCTCGTCAACTTGCTCATGCTTTCTGGGAACCAAACGATCCTCATATCCCCCAACAATATGGGCTACAGAAAATGCAAGTACCACAAGCTTGGGATGTAACCAAAGGTAGCAGCAGCACCGTTGTAGCTGTTGTAGATACGGGAGTCCAAGCCAATCATGAGGACTTAGCAGGGAAGGTAGTACCTGGATATGATTTTGTAGACAACGATAACAATGCCGATGACGGTCAAGGTCACGGCACCCACGTAGCAGGAACGGTTGCTGCCAACACTCACAATAACATCGGGGTAGCAGGTGTCGCCCCTGAGGTGAAGGTAATGGCGGTACGTGTTTTGGATAGTAACGGCTCTGGTACTTATGACTGGGTGGCGAATGGTATCACGTATGCCGCTGATAACGGTGCCAAAGTGATCAACATGAGCTTAGGTGGCTCTGGTGGCTCACAAGCATTGGAAGATGCAGTAAACTACGCATGGAGCAAAGGGGTCGTAATCATGGCTGCTGCTGGTAATACCCCTAGCACAGCTCCTAACTATCCTGCCTACTATGCTAACTGTATCGCCGTAGCTGCCACAGATAGCAATGATGCAAAAGCATCGTTCTCCACCCATGGTAGCTGGGTAGATGTAGCCGCTCCTGGAGTAGATATCATCTCCACCAAAATGGGTGGTGGTTATGTCAAGTATAGTGGTACTTCGATGGCAACACCTCATGCAGCTGCGGTAGCAGCCTTAGTCGCTTCCCAAGGCAAGAACCATACAGAAGTACGTGAAATCCTTGAAGCGACAGCAGACAAAATCAATGGAACCGGTAACTACTGGGCACATGGTCGTTTAAATGCTTATCGTGCAGTTATCAACGATCGTAATGACGATGGTGGCGGCGGAGACGAAGAAGATACCTTCGAGCCAAACGACACCTTAGCTACTGCTCACGGTCCGATCAACTCTGGCAAAGCATACGATAGCTACATCTTCTCCGATACGGATGTTGACTACTACAAATTCAACGTAGGCACAGCTGGCGCAGTCAATATCAGCTTGACTAACCTACCTGGTGACTACGATCTCTCCCTCCACGACGCTTCTGGAGCGGAACTAGCCAAAAGCATCAAAGGCGGAACAAATCCTGAAGCAATCGCTTACAATGCTACCTCGGCTGGAGTCTATTATGTCAAAGTAATCGGATACAGTGGCGCTTTCAGCAAGACACAGGCATACAAACTAACCGCGAACTTCCCAGCGGGGGCTTCCTGGCATGAAGAAGACAAACGTTTCGATACTCCTCACCCTTATCGTAACCGCGTCAGCGAAAGCCACACCTACAAGAAAGCGGGAGCTCAAAAAGTAGCTATTCACTTCAGCAGGCTTGAAACAGAAGCAAACTTCGATTTCGTTCATATCAAAGACAAAGAAGGTGCTACTAAAGCCTCTTTCACAGGTACGAAAAATGATTTCTGGGTAGAAGTAGATGGCGACACAATCACAGCCAATCTCGTTTCTGACTGGAGCATCACGAAATACGGCTACACCATCGACAAAGTGAAGTACTATCAGTAATCAAGTAAGAAAAAAGCTAAGGGGATACGTCCTCTTAGCTTTTTCGTTTTCTACGCTATGGGATTTGGACAAATGGAGGGATTTTTCTGGATAATAATGTCCCCGGTCTATGAATTATGATGTCGTAATAAGACAGAAGTACTGGGTAAAAAAACCTAGACCCTGTTCGAAAGGGCCTAGGTTTTTTCTCTATTTCGGATCAATAATCGCCATCGTACAACGTGAAATACAGAGTAAATCCCCTTCTTCATCTACAATCTTTATATTCCACACCATCGTACTACGCCCCTCATGAAGAACGGTCGCGATTGCGGTCACGATCCCATCTTTTTTCGAGCGAATATGATTGGCATTAATCTCTAAACCCACTGTCCCTTTTCCCATAGGTGCCACCTTGAAATATGCCCCGAAACTGGCCGCCGTTTCAGCTAGAGCCACAGATGCCCCGCCGTGCAAAAGTCCCATGGGTTGTCTCGTTTTAGGACCTACTGGCATGGTGAGAACAACCTTATTCTCACCTAATTCTACTAACTCAATATCAAGCGCTTCTATTAATGTTCCTTTTACAAACTCTTCCCATTCTGCTCGATTTGTCACAGACCTCACTCCCTTTGTTATGAAAATCTCTCATCATCAACATACTTACTTTACAGTATAAAATAAATGTACTGAAATGAATATCTAATCAGTCCCACACTCAAATAAAAAAACTGCCTCCCATTTACCCGGAAGACAGTTACTATTCTTATACATAACCTATAGCTCAACTGAATCCTTTATCTCCAAACGAAACTGTTGCTCCACCAATCGCTGATAAAGCGAATGACTTTGTAATAACTCATCATGCGTTCCGATTCCAGTTAATGTCCCTCTTTCTAACACCAGAATCCGATCCGAATCTACTACCGTCGATAATCGATGGGCGATAATCAGTGTTGTTCTACCCTGCATTAAGTTTTGCAACGCATCCTGGACTACCTTTTCCGAAGTAGAGTCCAGTGCAGAAGTCGCCTCATCTAGCATCAGAATCTTCGGATCGTGTAGGATCGCACGTGCAATCGCAATCCGTTGGCGTTGACCACCCGAAAGCATGATCCCACGCTCGCCTACTTGGGTATCTAGCCCATTTGGCAAATCCCGAATAAATTCATCCGCGTAAGCTAGTTCGGCCGCACGAATGATTTCCTCTTCCGTCACTTCCCGTTGCATCGCATAGCAAATATTTTCTCGTATCGTTCCTGCCAGAAGAGGACTCTCTTGCGATACATAGCTAATACAACTTCTCCACTCTCTTAAATCGAACTCTTCTAACGAAACATTCCCAATCCGGATTTCTCCTGAGCTCGGATGATAGAAACGCTCTACAAGAGAAAAGATGGTCGTTTTCCCACTTCCACTCGGACCGACAATAGCCGTTACTTCTCCCGGTTCGATCGTAAAGGTAACATCATGTAACACTGCCTCGTGATCGAGGTAAGAGAAGCTAACATTTTCAAAACGAATCGGTAGAGTAGGATTTACTTTCGGTAGACCTATTTCCTCCTCTGGCATCTCGGGTTCACAATCATGTTCTAGGATTTCGATGATCCGCTCTGTTGCTCCCATTGCCTTTTGCAAGCTTGTAAAGAAACGCGTTAGCATCGTAATCGGCATCAAGATTTGGAACAAATATAAAATAAAGGCTACCAAATCCCCTGCTGTTAAGTCTCCCGTCGAAACACGATACCCTCCATATCCGATAATGACTACCAACATAAACATCATCACAAAGCCCATGAGTGGTTGTAAGATAGCGAATATGCGTGCTTCTTTTAACCCTGTCTCAAAAAGATGATCAATTCCTTGCTCTCCGTTTTTCCGTTCTACGGGTTCACCTACATATGATTTCACTAAGCGAATTTCCGAGATCACTTGTGTAATCGTACTGGTAAACTCGGCTGTTTCCGTTTGGAGACGCTTCGAAACCTTTCTCATCTGCTTACCCAGTGGCCGCATGATGAGAAATATAACAGGCACCGCACTTAGCATTACGAGTGTCATCGACCAATCTAGATACAGTAAGATGGACAGAGATCCAACAAGTGAAATCATCCCCGTAAAAATAGACACGAGCTGATTACTGATCAATTCTTTAATCACAGCGGTATCATTATTAATACGGCTAATCGTCTCACCTGAACGATTTTGATCAAAAAAGGAAATGGGCAGATGAAGCGTTTGTTTCCAAATTTGCTTTCGAATATTAGCTACTACTCTTTCTCCTAGGTACGCCAAATAGTAAGTAGAGACTCCGCCCGCAATCCCTTGAACTAAGAATGCGCCTAACAAAAGCCAAATGAATTGGTACTGGAAGTGGTCAAACGAGATCACATCGACTAGATTTTTAGTAAAGAGTGGAACGATGAGGCTCGCTATCGTAGAAAGCAGACTGAGAGCTAATACTAAAGCGATCATGGCTTTGGGTAACGATTTTAGGTTAATCAGCCCTATAAACTTTTTCATATCCATTTTTCTTTTTTGTGATTCCATATGGCAACGTTCACCCCTTTCAAGTAGATTATTTTGTTTAGGTGTTTATCCGTTATGGTTAAGTCGAAATTTCTCATCTATGTGAATATCTTTCGGCAACGTCATCATTTTCTTCAATACTGTAGTGGCGATAGGCGTACGAGTGACTAGTGCAAGGAGGTAGGGACGTAATGCATTCATTATCGGATGTCGATTAAATAGCATCCTCCCCATTCGTATTTGGATTTGATGAATCATGCGGATTTCTCTATCCCTTTCCCGCTGGACACGACCTAATGAGCTGGCAGAGACATCCCCTGCGCCCAGTGAAGCATAAATCGCTTCAGCGGCAATGGCAGAAGTGGTGACAGCTAACGATACACCGATAGCACCTGCTGGTGAGGAACAATGTGCGGCATCCCCAATCAAGAGGCAACCATCTTGTGCCCACTCCTTCACATATTGTGTCTTCGCTTGTAAGGGAACAAATGAACGGAAGTTGGTAACCGTTTGTAAAAAGGGATGAAATGAAGAAGACATTTTCGCCAGATCAGTTTTAAACGATTCAATTCCTTCTCGTTGGATTTGCTTCCATCTCCCACTTCCCAGAACAATCCCGACTTGTAGAAGGTTTGGATATTTGGGTAAGGTTAGATAGGGATATTGATCTGTTATATGAAATTGCAATACATCTTGTGGATTTTCAGCTTGGTCTATATTAAACCAGATAATATCTCCGGGGTAATCCTCATATTCGAGCTGAAATCCCCCTAATCGGCGAATCGCAGAAAAACGTCCATCGGCTCCAACAGTCACTTTGGCCCGAATTTCCGTTCGTTCTTTATTCTCTGTTTCAATCATGACACCTGTTACCTGCCCATTTACACGTAGCAACTCTTTTACCGATGCATGAAACTTCATGTGAAAATGGGGCGAGTCTTTTATACAGTCATAATAAGCCTGCAACAATATCGGTTGTGGTGTCCAGATAGCATAGGGGATTTCAGGAATAAAACGATGAAAGGCGAACTCTCCTAATTTTCGTCCCTGTTGAAAAAAAGTACCTGCTCTCACTTGGGCATGTGGAAGACTTTCGATGTATGAACGCATTCCAAGTTGCTCCATTAACTGCAAGAACCGGGGTTGTAATACTTCACCCCGATATTCGCGATCAAAATTCCCTTGGCTTTCTACAATCATTACATCGACTTTAGCTTGAGCCAACATCACCCCGAGTACCATACCCGCTGGTCCACCGCCCACAATCACCACATCTGTTTCAACGACTCCTGATTTTTCACGCTCGTCCATCCTAGATCGCTCCTCATAAGAGATTCCCGATTGCCTAGCGATACCCATTATATACATATGTTCGACTATAAGAACCTAAGTTACCAAAATATACTTCCATCAAATGGACAGGATTGGTTGCCATTTCACCTGCTTCTACAGGGCCATCATCGGAATCATTCCATAGCCATGCTGTATTCGCAGCATTATCTCTTCCGTTATCCCCCTTAAATGTTCCCCAACTAGCAAACGTATCCGGATCGTAACGATGATCCCAGAGGCCACCAGGAGCAAATGTATTCACTAATGTGTATTTAACGGAGCGATCATTTCCACTGGCAGGAGCTTCTGATATCTGACGATCTGGATAATAGACAACTCCATCTCCACCAGGAAAATTTTTTCCATTCCAGTTGTAGATGCCATGCCCCTTCGCATCTTGATAAGTAGTAGGGCGACTCACTCCACCGTAATCCACCATACGAATGCTACCATCAATGTTCTCCTGCCCATCTGTCAACGGACTGCCTGCGGGTGTATACGAGTAGAAGTCGCTATGATAAACCGTTACCATGCCTTCTAACTTACCGTGCGTGGTACCATCCTTCCTTACAATCATCATTGCACCTTCCGCATCATTTTCATGTGTGTCCAGCCCGAAATCAGGATAATCCACCCAATCACGAGGATGATAAAAGGTATAGATCAAGAAGTAATGAGACTGTGTCTCGGTAACAGAATATGTAACCGATCCCTTGAGACGACTAGCATCATCATCCTGATGCTCCCAGTTATTATTCATTACCCAGTCGCCATCGTAATTCATAGCCGTGATGTAATCTGCATCTGCATCCGTATCATCGGTATCCTGGTAATGGACCGGGGCCCAACGATACGCCAAGTCTGTATAATCCGGCGCCGCAAGAGCTGAAACAGAAGCAAACGGGCTTGCAACTATCATCACGGTTAGAATCGTCACAACATACTTCATGTACCACACAGGACCGTTTTTCATAAGCACTTTCATCCCCTTTTCGTAATCCCAAACTTACTTCTGTATCCATTCTATGGTTCTTGATCCCCGATAATCCTTACCATTTATTAAGATACATGTAAGGTTTATCGATATTTTCTGCCTTGTATACATGATACATTATTAGCCACAGACACATAATAGTAAAGAGGAGTGACTTTCGTAATGAACATACTAAGAATAGATGAGCAAGATAGAAAATGTGTTAACCCAATCCATCGTAAAACTAACAAACTTTCTTTCAAAAAATAGGATGAATCCGTTGTCACAGTTAAGGGGGAATTCATATGAGCTTTCGTCAGTTCGCATTTAATAACGTCAAGCGAAATCGACGTGCCTACTCTGCCTACTTTTTGAGTAGCTCGTTTGCAGTCATGATCTTCTTTGCCTATGCTCTATTCATCTTTCATCCTGAGTTGGCTAACTCCTCCCTTGGAAATCAGGCGAAAATAGGAATGGAAGCAGCTGCCTATGTGACTTTTGTTTTCTCGTTTTTGTTTGTACTCTACTCGATTAGTGCCTTTTTGAAGATCCGAAACAAAGAGTTCGGGCTATTGACGATCTTAGGAGCACAGCGAAGCCAGATTAATAAGCTGATTTTTATAGAAAATATACTGATTGGATTCGCTTCGATTGTAACCGGAATTCTAGGTGGACTCCTTTTTGCAAAACTATTTCTCCTTTATGGATCAAGTATCGTAGAAACTGAGCTTTCCTTGTATCTCCCCTTAAAGGCAATGGGGATCACTATAGCAGCTTTTTCGGCTTTATATATTGTGATCTCCTTTTTATCCCTCTTCTTTATCCGTCAAAAAAAAGTGTTGGAATTATTAATGGGGACAAGTAAGCCGAAAAAAGAGCCGAAAGCACATATCCTACTAGTTCTTTTATCCATCTTGTTGATAGTTACTGCATACTACTTGTTGAATCAAAACTTTAACATGCTCCTTTTGGCCCTACCACTAGGGATAATCGGAACATACTTCTTCTTTACTCAATTTAGTGTCTATGTGATGCGGCTATTGAAAAAAAATCGCTCTTTCTTCTGGAAGGGTACCAGAATGTTATGGATTTCAGAGATGGCTTACAAGATAAAAGATAATGCGCGAATGTTTTTCATGATCACGATTGTAACCGCCATGGCCTCTGTGGCGATTGGTCTTGTCCAGTCGTTCGATTATGTAGGAAAAGATTCTTATAAAGACCTTCCCTTTGCTATTACTCTCGATGCTACTAAAGAGTACAAGAACTGGGAAACAGATATGCAGAAAATTGATCAAGAATTAGAGCACTCGGGGATTAAGTACGATAAGGTGATTGCTAAGTCAGCTACGATTCAGATGGATGATCGTAGTTCCGTAAGTGTGACAAATGAATCTAGTTATCGGCAGATGGCTAAGTTGCTTGGACTGAAGGCTTCTTACAACTTAAAATCCGGGGAGGCTATCTATATCTCTCCTAACAAGCAAGGAATACAAGTAGGTCAAAAGGTATCGAAGTACCAGATCGTGGAGCAGATCAACAAACGAATTACTGGATATCTTCCCCTTTTAGTTGTAAATGATGAAGCCTATCAACAAATTCAAGCCAGTTTAGCAAAAGAGAACGATCTATCCTCAACGGGAATATCTGTATATTATTCTGTTCCAGCTTGGTCCGGAAAAGAGCCTCCCCGTTCAGATTCTGATCAAGTGAAAATTAGTAAAACAATACAGAAGAATGTTACGAATGAGGAAGGTTTTCTTTCGACTCGAGCGGGTGATTATATGGAATTCAAACACTCAACGAGTTTGCTTAGCTTTATCTGTATCTTTATCGCAGCTGTATTCTCACTTGCCACTGCCAGCTTTCTGTATTTCAAACTATATACAGATCTAAATCAGGATCAGCGAATCTACCATATGCTTTCCAAAGTTGGTTTGAGCATTAAGGAGATGAGACGGACCTCTACAATCCAAATTGCTATGCTGTTTTTCATCCCACTTATCGTTGCAGGATTGGAAGCTCTGATAAGTCTACAGATCTTAAATAAAGGTATACTCGGTCATCTTCCTATATGGGATATGATGACTCCTTCCTTAATAAGTATATCTGGGTTCGCCGTTGTCCAGCTCATCTATTTCCTTATCGTTCGTGTTCTATATCTAAAACAACTAGGTCATGTTATGGTAAAATCCGGAAAGTAAAAGGAATAGGGTTGTCTGAGAAGGTATTCAGCACAACCCTATTCATTCTGTTTATATAGCGACCACAAAAGGCAACCTCTTATGAGATCACCTTATGAAACTTGTACTCCATGTCTCCTCCTAAGGCTAATGGCGTATCACCCGTCTTTCTAAAGTCATGTGTATAAATTTCTACAAATGGGCCAAAATCTGTTTGCTTATAAAATTCAAAGCAAGGGAATCCATCATGCTCTCCTGTCACTTCAACGGTACCATCTTCTTTCACATGCACCGTTAATAAATAGTCAACGGGAGGTACATCTTGCAGTGGGTTTCCAGCGCTTGCCGTCATCTGAAAATGAACACCATCTGCTTCCCATGTCGTATTGATACACTTGATCTTCTCTGTACTCGCTCTACCTTTTCGGTAGCTAATAGAGCCATCCAAATGAATTAATCTTTCTGCGGTTATACCTGTACTCTCAAACGTAAAAATCTCTCTCTTTTCAAAATCGACCACTACCTCTTGTTCTACTCTAGAACGAAACGTATTCCCTGTATGAGGCGTAAACTCACGTGAATCTCCCTCAAATTGAACCATATGATCCGTATAGCAATCTTTTCTCGGCTCTGTCCAAGACATCGGAATAAATACACTCGCTCTAAGTTTTACGATATTAACCATATAAACCTCCATTTTATTTATGTTATGTGTTTTATTTTCAGTTCCTATATAGTCAACTTGATTGACCACATATAACATAGTACACTTATCATCACACATAGTCAACCTAGTAGACTAATTTGATCAGGAGGCATTAAAATGAGCGATCTGGATCTTGTGTCCCTATTGTCCACATCTTTTCATACATTAGTAGATAAATTACACGAGAGATTGGCCGAGTTAGGGTTTCGTGATATCCGGTCTGTACATGGATATATCTTCAAATATATCGCATTACATGATGGAGCTACAGGAATCGAACTTGCCGATCATCTAGGAATTACGAAGCAAGCAGTGAGTAAAATAGTTGATTACCTAGAGGAAAATGATTATGTACTACGGAAACCTCATCCAACAGACAAACGAGGAAAAATCATTGTTCTAACCGAACGTGGTCAATTAGCTATAGAAGCAAAAGAAAAAATTCTTAATGAGATCGAGCAGCATTTGATCTATAACATAGGCGCTAAGCGAATGCAAATGATGAAAGACGATCTGGCAAACGTGATTTGTGAAGCATACAAAAGAACTTCTCCCTTCAAAAAATAAGGAAGAAGTTCTTTTCTCTACTTTTGATGACGGTTTGCGTAAACTCCCATTGCATCACACATAAATGCAGCTAATCCATCGCCAAATCGATCAATGTTTTTAGTAAATCGCCGATCTGATACGTACATCTCTCCTAAAGTTCGAAATGCCTCTGGCGTATAGTCACCAAAGCTTTGTAGCATATCATACCACTTAGTAATAGCGGATTGTGCTTCTTCCGAATCGGGACTCATATGCCGAATACTTGCTAGATGGAAATAGAGATCATCCATTTCTTTTTGTATTTCGGGTCCCATCTGAGCAACTTTCTGATTCGACCGATTCACTGCTTCATCACCCCAACGTTCTCTTGCTTCTTGTTCATACGGATTCGAACGAAAATCAAATCCCTCAAACTTTTCTTCGTTTGTCATTTGAATCTCTCCTTTGTAATGTTGAATTGTTTTCTCCACAGTTTGGATCATTTTATCTAGACGTTGCCGCTTTTCTAATAACGTCTGATAGTGCATTTTTAGCGCTTCTTGTCGATCAAATGTGGGACTATGAACGATTTCCTTGATGGTTTGCAAGGAGAATCCTAACTCCTTAAAAAATAAAATTTGCTGGAGCAGCTCTAAGTTTTCATTAGAGTATAGGCGGTAACCCGATTCAGTGGTCTCATCTGGGACAAGCAATCCAATCTCATCATAATGATGGAGCGTGCGCACACTCACTCCCACTAGGTCAGCTACTTCTTTCACTTTCATGAATTGTGCTCCTTTCTGTTTCCAACTATAAGGTATTACGTAACGAGAGAGTCAACACGTATTCGATTGGAGATAATACATGATAAGAGAAGAAAGGGGAGACGAAGATGAATCGTAAGTGGCTATTGGGGATTATGATATGCATCTTAGCTGGAGTACTTATTTGGTCTGGAATTCACCCTGTTAAACGGTCACTTTGGTTTTTTGAGGCAGGACCCGCTATACTCCTTGTTCTCGTTTTACTCATTACATACCGTCGTTTTCCGCTTACTACTTTGACCTACACTATCACGTTTATCTCATGCATCATTATGATGATCGGGGCTCACTATACGTATGCAGAAGTCCCTTTATTTAAAAAAATAACGGAAACATTTCATTTCTCAAGAAACCATTTTGATCGGGTTGGACATTTTTTCTTCGGGATGATCGTTGCCGCTTTTATTAGAGAAATCGCGATACGAACCATTAACATTCAAAAAGAAAAACTCCTTCCGATCTGGGTTCTCTGTATCACATTGGCTCTCAGTGCGGCATATGAGCTATTGGAGTTTCTCATTGGATCTTTGTTTACTGAAGATGTACAGGAATTTCTGGGGTATCAAGGGGATATATTTGATTCTCATTGGGATATGGTGATGGCTCTTTTCGGAGGGATTGCTCTACTATGGTTCAGTAAATGGCAGGACCGACAAATTTCGTCGGTCACGGGTAAAATGAATGAAAAAGGTGGCTAGGCATTTCCGGTACCAATCCTTCTTTTTCTGCTCTTCCTAGTAATACTTCTATTGCCTGATATCCTTCTAAACCTAGATTGGCACTAAACTCATTTACATATAAGTTGATATGAGCCTGAGCAACCTCTAAATCCATCTCCTGTGCTAACTGGAGGATATACTCTTGTGAAACTTCTGGGTGCTCCCAAGCATATTGAACCGATTGCCGAATGGCAGAAATGATCCCTCTTATGTCTACATCACGACGTGCAAGAATAGCTCCTAATGGAATCGGAAGCCCTGTATCCTCTTCCCACCACTCACCTAGGTCTTTTACTAATCGCAATCCAAAGGTCGGATACGTAAAGCGAGCCTCATGAATGACCAAGCCCGCATCAACCAACCCATCCCGCACAGCAGGCATGATCTCATGAAAAGGCATAACCACAATCCCGCCTACCCCACCTGGAACATGTCCAGCAACCCATAATCGAAACAGTAAATAAGCCGTCGATCTCATACTTGGAACCGCTACTCGCTTACCTGATAATGAGCTACTTCCCACCTCTTTATGTTGCCCATTTACCAGTATCAAAGGACCGCAACCTCTGCCTAACGCTCCACCACACGGCAACAAGGCATACTCTGGTCGGACCCATGGCAAAGCCGCACAAGAGACTTTTAATAGATCATATGTAGTGGACTCAGACGCCCAAGTGTTTGTTTTATCAATATCAGCATACGTAATATCTAGCTTAGGAGCTCCAGCAATCAAACCATGCACCCAAGCATGAAAGATAAATGTATCATTCGGACAAGAAGAAAATACTATTTTCATCCTCTATAGCACCTCTTTACACTTTGCAAATGCTTCTTCTAACCTTAATAAGGCATCTTCTAATTTCCACGCATCACGATCACGAGGACCCACTAGGTTGGAGATCGTACGAATCTCACATACAGGGATGTTCATCTTCTGAGCCGCTGTAGCAATCCCAAATCCCTCCATCGCTTCCGCTCGTGCCTCTGGATAGTTTGCTATCAACCGTTTTGCAGTCTCTTTTGTACCGGTTGTCGTATTCATAGTTAGAATCGGACCGATCGAAACGGGAGCTCCAGCTTGAATGAGAGTTTGATAAATCCGTTTCGTCATCTTCTCATCTACTTCAACCGCCCCCGAACCAAACCCTAATTCATCGATAGAGATAAATCCTTTCAGTGACTCTGCTCCCAAATCTCCCGATCGTATTTGGCTAGCGACAACAATATGCCCCACATCAGCTCGTCCCACAAATCCACCTGCCACTCCAGCTATGATCACAAGATCATATGGTTTTTGGTTTTTTACCAATTCAAGTGTCGTTTGAACGGCTGATGTGACAGGACCAACCCCAGCCGCAATCACCTTCACTCTCCCATTTTCTTGACCAAGCCCGCGTAGAACAGCCTTTCGTTCTAACTCTACGGCAGTTACAACCAAAACTCGTGAAGTACCCATCCTTACAATCTCCTTTATTTCCTATTCTCTCTACCATACCATAAAAAAGACCTCATTTTTGCAAGAACCCATGCCGAAAAGCCCCCCAACTATGCGTAGGAGGAGGCTTTAAACGATTGATCCATCAAAAGCGATATATTCGGTTGTGCCCCTGTGCTAGTTCAGTTGGCCTTTCAACTTCTACCTTTTCTGGTTCTAGCCGGTTTACTTCTATTTCTTTTGTTTTTTTCCAAAACGCGCTAAATCCATCAATATTTACAATTGATTCCGTAATATTATGTTTATTCCGGAAATCATGAACTGCTCGTTGACAAAGAGGCACGGTATAATCATCAATGATAACATATCCACCAACAGACACTTTATGGTATAGATTTACCAAGGCATCTGTTGTGGAAGAATACATATCACCGTCCAACCTTGCGATCGCAATTTTTTTGATTGGCGCTACCGGTAATGTATCTTTAAACCAACCTCTTAAAAAATTTACTTGATCATCTAATAAATCGTATTTTCTAAAATTCTCTATTACCTCTTCCACCGAAACTCTTAAAAAATCTACTTCATGAAGTGTTACACCCGCATCAACCGGATATTGTGGGTCAGGAGCAGGTAATCCTTTAAATGAATCAGCAACCCAGACCTCTCTATCTGTAATTCCGTGAGCCTTTAAAAAACCCCTCATAAAAATACAAGAACCACCCCGCCAAACCCCTGTTTCTATAAAGTCACCCTCAATATTTTCGTTTATTACAGCATTCATACATTGATGTAGATTATTCATTCTCTCTCTACCAATCATACTATGAGCAATAGGAGGCCAGTCTTGGCCCCTTTGTCTATTTTCCTTTGTAGGAGAAAAAAGAGCATTATTTGGATCAAGAAATTGTACGTATTTTTGTTCATGCTCAATATAGATCTCAAAAAGGATGGCCTTTTTTAACATCTCCAGATACAATTCTCTGCTTGTTTGCTCTTTACTAACAGACATTCCCACAAAACCCCTCTCACATCATGATAGCTAATAAATATGCGAGAAACTTACCGATAGTACTGCACAAAATTATATAAGAATAGACCTAGGCCATTTCCTTTGATGCAAGACGAGGGAACCAATCCTCCCAACATGCTTGGTAATCAGGATGTAGATTGGTAAAGTGTTGATAATGACGAATATAAGCTGCCAAGTATGAAAAAGAAGACGAATGTGGACCTATGAACAGAGGAGCTCTCGTACATACCATCCAATCAATTAACGCTTGTTGCTCTAGGCACAAATCATCAAACTCTTTTTTTAATTCTAAGTTCATTCCGAAGATATCTTTTTTATTTATAGCCACTATACTTGGATTTATTTCCTTTAATCGGGTTATTAGAGCCTCATACTCACTAGCCTGTGATCCAGAAGCTACATAGATCGCCGATATGTTTTTGGTACCGGAGAAAAACTTGATCACACTATCAAATTGACTTTCTCGAATCGATGCTAACCTAGACTCCCCGATACTCGAAAAACTTAACAAATCCCTCTCAATTCGCAACTGGGCAGCGGTCCATAGAGGGTAACTAGACATTGAATCCATGACAAAATTGGATAACCTTATAACTTCCTTAGACCAAGGAAAAAGGTTTGCAAATAGGATCCCTAGATCTTTTATTTCCTCTGGAGTAGCTCTGCGATTAGGCATTCGATTACAGGTGAGCAATAAGCCTGCATCAAGTTTATGAACTTCCTCTATACGTTTTACTTGTATTTTTTTCTCTTCCAGCATCTCGGACAAGCCATCTACATCTATAAATGAGTCAATTTTAATGGGTTGAAAGTGAGGTTCTTTTGTTAAATCTACTGTGGTCCGTGTTTGAACATCACTTAAAACAAGGCATACTTCCTTTCCCTGACCCTGATGAAATAATGCTTCTCCCACTGCCCTAAAAATGGCCATCAGTTGGTTACACAGTCCCTCATTTCCTTGAATTGAATATCGAATATACAGCATGAATGAACCACCTCTACCATTAGTCAACTACAACTTATCATGTAATCTTTATTCCATTTTAGGCGGGCCTATTCCACAGTTAAAACCCCCTACTATGTATGTAGGGGGTTTTTGGCCAAGCTTAATCCGTTTCTCCATCGAAGAATCAGATTTCTAACTCACCCAATCTCACTAGATCAACGACAGCCTGAGAGCGACCTTTTACATTGAGCTTTTGCATGACGTTACTGATGCATAACCTTTGCAAACTGTTGCCCTAATGAGACTAGATCTTACTGATTTGGTCCCCAACCATCACGTTCACCCTTGATGGTCATATGACCTCTGCAACCACGCTCCGACTCACAGCTAAGACCAAATTGATAGTTACCATTTAGTTCTCTTGTGATCACTTTCGGCTCTCTGCCTACTTCGCCTTCCTCGATTTTATTACCATCTTTATCTGCAATGAAGTACTTAAGCTTATTTCTGAAGCCAAATCCATCACTGCTTACCTTCACTGTAAAGTTATCTTTTCGGAGGAAAACATTTTCCGTATGTTCTTTTTGACCACGCTCAATCTCGATCCATTTATCCCATTGCTCAGTCGGGGTTAGCGTAAGAGCTCCCTTACATCCACGATCCTCTGCACAGCGAAGACCTAATGTATATCGTCCACGATCCTTAAACGTCTTAGAGACAGTAGTGGAGCTACCTCTCTCAATCTTCCCTTCTGCAACCTTCACACCGTTACTTTCAATGAAGTATTCCACCTCTGAACGGAAGGAGTCATTTTTTACTTTCAAATCATATTCTCCGCCTCTAATAAAAACCTGTTCCGTATGCTCTTTTTCATTCATCGTAAGTTCTGTGCCAATCGGGTCAGCAGCCGATACCATGCTACCCATAGAAGATACTGCCAATGCAAATGCAAATGTTACTGAAAGCTTTTTCAACATACCATTCACTCTCCACATATAAATTTACACTAGTTAAGATTCTATAAAAATTCAGAACATCCTTCTTTTGTGGAGAAAATTTGTTTTTTTTGTTGTTTCAAGTCGATATTATGGGCTTTCGAATCTGTAAACCATATCAATCTCTAAGTTTGGATGTAGGTTTACTACATCCACCAATGCCTTAAATACATGTAGCAAGCTCTGATCCTGTTCCTCCATAACATGAAATGCTTGTTGGACGGTTGTAATTTTCTTGATTTGCTGGTTCTCCTGTTGGAGTAATCTTATTTGTTTTTGTAAATGGTGGGTGCTTCTCTCCAACTCGAGCCGCTTCCCTTCAAACTCACCCTTCGTGATAAATTGATCCAAGTATAAGTCGAGTAGCTGCTTGCTTTTGGTTTGCACTGATTGGAATGACTTTTCGGCTTCATCTTTCCTTTTTTCATAATCCTTAGATGGATCGTGTACGAAATGCAACTTAAGAAATCGTCCCTTTTCGATCAATCGATCCCTTATAAAATTTTTCATTTCTTCGTATGTGATCGGCTTATGATTGAGACAACCAGTCGATCCGATCCTTCTATATCTTGAACATTTTAAGTATCGGTAATAATGCTTTTCTCCAGTACTAAGAACCTTATGAGATTGGAGAATAACCATACTAGAACCACACACCCCGCATTTCAAGATACTACGTAGGTCATTCCACGGAGTGAACTTCTTCCTATCCTTATTCGTATGATTGGGATTTGCCTGTGCCCATTCTTCTCGTGTAATAATCGCAGGATGATGGTCGCGAAACCATATCCACTGTTCAGGAGAATTTCGAATCTGCTTTTTACGCCCACCCATTTTAACAGTCGTATACTGATTTAAAATAAAATCCCCACAATAGATCGGGTTGCTGATTAATCTCTGGATAGACGTCATCTGCCAGAGGTTGCGCTGTTTTGATGGAATCCCCAGACTATTTAGCTCCTTAGTAATCCTCTTAAATCCCCAGCCTTGGTTATACCAACGAAATATCATTCGTACGACCCTTGCCTCTTCTTCTAGAATCTGCAATTTGCCATCTATCCGAACAAATCCATACGGAATTCTTCCAATATGCTCACCTCTACGAACTTTAGCTGCTAAAGCGGCGGATACTCCAGCCGATAACGTTCTACTATATTGGGCCGAAAAAAGTGACCATAATTCAAATGCCATATCATTTTTACCAGCTTTATGCGAGTCATATCCTTCTTCAACAGAGATAATCCGGACATTATGAGCAATAAACACCTCCCTAATCTCAAGAGAATCTTTAAGATCCCGGGCCAAACGGCTAATCGATTTAAAAATCACCATGTCAATTTCTTTCTTCTTCGCTTGCTGTAAGATTTGCTGTATCGCAGGACGTTCTAAGAAAAGAGTCCCGCTAATCCCATGGTCTTTATAAATACAATCCTCATCCCATTCAAAACCATGTCTCTCTAACCAGTTACGACATATATCAATCTGGTTTTCAACCGATGAAATTTGCTCATCCTTATCTGTAGATACACGAATATACACAGCAATCTTCTTACTCACTCTCGCACTTCACCCTCCTCTGGACAGAGTGCTCCCTTCAACACAGAGTCGTATGGAGAACTCGCCCGTTGATCCGATTTGTCTGATGAAAAGGCGGGGGCAAAGGCTTCTTGAAATGCTTGGAGAATGTTTATAGTGCCATATGTTTCATTGCCTAATTTCGGTCTAGACTTCTTCAAGTTCATCACCCCTGTACTTCAAGGTATGCAGAAGATACAGTGTTACAAGCCTACTTTAGTAATAACGATTACATTTGTCAGATGACGGGTTCCCTTTATTATGATAAATTGTAAGTAAATACAGTCGATCACGATTATAGGAGTTGTAAAGATGGATAAGAATACAGGTTGGGGAATGCTTTTACCCGGCTGTACCTTGTTAGGTATTGGTCTTGGGATGTTATTAGGGGATACAGGTGCAGGGGTTTTAATCGGGTTAGGAGTCGGCTTTATCTCTTCCGCTATTTTACAGGGTAGAAAATCCAAATAAGCATATAAACGTATAATAAAAGCCAAGCTTTGAACATCGCGCTCAAGCTTGGCTTTTATTTATGAATACTTATAGAAAAAAGAAGTAAATAATCGCTGCCAACACAATTCGATAGATGGCAAAAGGAACGAGCTTAATCTTATTAATTAACTTTAAGAAAAAGCGAATGGAGATCAAAGCGAAGATAAACGCACTAATAAAACCGACAATAAAAAATGGCAGGACATCCATGTTAAAAGAATCCCAATGCTTTACAATAGAAAGCGCACTTGCACCAAACATCACCGGAACAGCCATAATAAAAGTAAAATCTGCTGCCGCTCGGTGTCCGAGTCCAAGTAATACCCCGCCAGACATCGTCGATCCCGAACGAGAGAAACCAGGCCATAGCGCAATACATTGGAATAATCCAATCCCTATCGCGTGCTTGTATGTAATTTGATCCACTGTTTTCACTTGTGGTCTACTTGGGCGAAACCAATCCGCAAAGATCATAAGAAGACCACCTGCCGCTAATCCAATCACAACTGTATGGGGTGAAAATAGGTGTTTATCAATATAGTCATTAAATAAGAAGCCTAATACTGCAGCTGGCATCATTCCAGCAATCACATGCTTTAAATTAAGTTTCGGCCCCTGCTCTGCTCCTTCTAAATCTTTCTGCAAACCGAGCAAGCTGATAAATCTCTCTTTAAACACGATAACAACTGCCAAAATAGAGCCTAGCTGAATGACCACTTTAAATGTATTGGCCACTGGTTCAGAAAATAGATCTTTCGACCGAAGAAACATATCATCAACCAGAATCATGTGTCCTGTGGACGATACGGGTGCAAACTCAGTTAATCCTTCTACAATCCCTAGTACGAATGCTACAAAGATTTCCCACAAATTCAAGCTCACCTTTCTAATCAAGAAATGATAGAATCATATACTTCCATATGTAAGACAACCAATAAGACTATATTGATACATATTTCATGCGATGTCACCTAAAAATTGTGAAAGATAGGTGTCTCTACTCGAAAGTTGCCTAAGATGCCTTTTTTTATCGTTGCAAAATAGCATGAAGGTATTAGATCATGGTAAAAAGGAGGTTCTGTTATGACATCTATTCATCTATCACTCGATCTAACCCAAACCACACTATCTACACCACCTTCAATGGATCCGAATTACTATTTTTTTGCTCTTTCTTCGGAAGAGGATTCAGAAAAAAACCGGAAGATGCTCTACGAATTAGTGAGAGAAGGCGTATTAGATGATCCAGGTCACAAATCAGGTGACTTTGAAACATATCATGATTTTATCAATAACATCTATTACAAGCATTACTGGAAACATAGAGAAACAACTTTTCTAGCATCTCATCACGGTAAATGGATTGGGTTAACCACGCTAACAGTCAATGGAAATAAAGCACATAATGGCCTAACCGTCGTGACAAAAGAACATCGTGGCTTCGGAATCGCGACTGCATTAAAGCAAAAAATGATCCTCGTTTGCTTAGAGAAAGGGATTCAATCTATCTCTACTCACGTTGCCAGTACAAATGATCCGATGCTTTCTATCAATCGAAAATTAGGTTTTATCAAAACTCCTTAGTCACAGGCATACAGTTGTATGCTTTTGATCCACTACTCCCTCACTTGGGCAAATGCTTTCCTTACATCTTCTTCTGCTCGCTTCACGATTTGAATCCGTTCTTCTAGAAACTCATCAAAGGGAAAGCCACCTGTACCAAATTTCACATTGGTATCTTGCTTACGAATATACCTCGTGACAAGCCCCTGATGTACATATCGATAAATCCTCATATACTTGTATATATCCATCAGAAGATTTAGTTCTTCTCGATTGGTACCATTTGTTTTATACTCTTTTATGAATTTTTCTCTCAAGGATGGGAATGACTTGGTTTGTATGATCTTGAGCCTTTCGATTGGCTCTAGATAGATCATCAATTCATCCGTAGTATCTAGGTAACGGTCATCTGCACTACCAATTCCAATATCTAACAGAATGATATTAGCCAGATGAACACCACTTGGTGCATTTAACATCTTCCCTTGTATTTCAATGGGGAAAAAATACTCCCGAAAATACTTGATAAAGAATACAGGATCGACAGCTTGATGAACATTTTTATTCTCGTCAATTAACTTTTTCACACAATCTCGAATCATCGTTAAACTTTCACCGTAGTTCCCTTGTTCGTTTACAGTTTGTAGCTGAAGCAGATGATCAACGGCTGGCATGAGTGCTTCATCAGAACGTTGATGTTGGCGAATAAATCCGATCTCACTCTCATGCCCCGTAAAGGTACGCATCGCTTCTTCCGAGTTATGAGTCGCATATGAACAGTATGTATCTCTTGGCACCACTCCTGTTGTAGGCGATAACATACAGAGTGATTCATAGATGGGACTTAGCTTCTCCATCGGAATTCCCGCACGTAAACAACTAACTAAATATATTCCTAAATCCCCCATACTTCGAATTCTAACTTCAAACGGGGCGTAAAAAGCAACTTTGTGGATGGTATAGATATCAGGAAGGAAGTGATTCCCTTTCGCTACTTGTTCGAAATCATCATTCATATTATGTTTTGGTAACATTTCCACTACATAATGACTAAACTCCCCTAAAGGGAACAGAGGATCTACTTCAATCGATAAATTCGCTCCACTCATTGGGGCACCTCCTTATACAAACCTTTTACTACTAGATGTTATGTAAAAGAATCCTATTTTATGGCAACATTCTGCAATGGGTACACATCACGTTGGAGATGTGGTTGCGTACGGTTTTCTCACTGATGAAGAGCTGCCCAGCTATTTCTTTGGTAGTTTTATCTTGTACGAGCAGTTCGAAAACTTCCCTCTCCCGATTCGTCAACAAGGGTTTGCCTTTTTGATTAGTCAATTGGTTGCCACCCTTCCTTGTTCGAGCACTAACACACGAGGGTCAGGGATTCAGTCAAAGTATAGTATGAACGAGCTTACGATTGAGTGAAGCACGGATGAAAAAATAGGCGGGTGATTCTGACTACCCTCAAATGCAAGCCATTTCATCTATGCATTGCCATCGTATGCAGAAGACTTGGGTGAAGTGAAAAGAGAATGTAAAAAAGCAAACCCAATCAAGAGTTTGCTTGTTCTAATTAGAAGTAATCAATCATATAACTATGTGTTTCGGGTATTAAACTCTCAAGCACTGTAACCGCCTCTGTAGGGCCCTGAATTAATCCTAATCCAAACATCTCCTGTGGACGTCTATATCCAAACAGGATCGCTGATAACGTGTTAATAGATAATTGAACGCAATCCTCCTCGTCACATGAGTCTTTTACATATACCTCCTTATCCCCCATCACAAATGTTCGTTCATTCCACGGTGCAAAAGGGTCAGTAATCTGTAACTTCACTTCTTTCCCTTGCGCGACATCCCACCGAAACGGACAGTAGGTAAGAAACTTCTCCACATCCACAATCCGAACCATACCATATGGTTTTATCTCAGTACGAACACAAGGATCTTTTAGTAAGTATAGGAGTGGATCTCTCGAATGGGTATGAATCTCGATCTCCTTCACCATCGAATCATGTTGACAAAGGAAGTTCCATAACCCTCTCCTAGCTTCCGCTGTTAATACCACTAATTCCTCCACTACTAGCTTCCCATTTTCTATACCATAAAGGATGTATCCTTGTGGTATCTTCTTTTCATCATAATAGAGCGCGATCGTACCCTCATCATACACCTTAAGCCATTGATCCGTATTCCGGACAAGCTTTCCTGAGAACTGTAGTGCATACTGATGATATACTTGTTCGATTTCCGTATTATGTTGTTCTTTCGTGAAGCGTCGAATCGTTCCTTTAGCTGGAGCAAGTGGCTTAAGATCATGGTTCGTCAGTTTAATCGACAACAGATTACAGAGAAGCTCCCACCCGTATCGACGATAAAAATCTACTTGGAAAGGATGAAGGACCGAGACGGTTATCCCTTTTTCTCTCATTTCTTTCAGACTATAAGTCAGCATATCCCGCACGTAACCTTTGCGACGATACTCCGGATAAGTCGCTACCCCTGCGATTCCTCCCATCTTTATTACTTGCTGGTGATAGGTAATATAAAAGGAAATGAGATGTGATTTCGCAACGATTTCTTTCGTATGTTCATCTTGAATGGCATAGATAGAATGATATTTTCGATACTGTTCGATTCTTTCTCCTATTTCATCGTCTGCCACTTTATATTGAAAAGCGTATTCTGATAGTTTTAAAGCATCTCGATATCGATCTTCTGTAACTTCAAACACGTTATTTGACATAGGGACCTCCTGCGATATGTACGCAATTTCCTGTATGAATCATCATATAGCATTTCGTCTTTATACCCTTTTTCTAATAGAATGAATCCTATATACTATAAAGATATTAAGTTTACTCTCATACCAGAAGGGGATGTTTTCATGAAAACGATTAATCGTGAAACTTGGAAACGCGCGAAGCATTTTGATTATTTTCGTAAGCTGGATATGCCACATTTCTGTACGACGGCAAATGTAGACATTACCCGTTTTCGAGTGTGGTGTAAGGAGAATCATTTCCCCTTCTTTTTAACCATCACCTATTTAGCTAGTCGAGTAGCGAATGAAATCCCGGAGTTTCGTTATCGGATTCGCGGGGATGAGGTTATTGAACACGAAGTAGCGCACCCATCTTATACCATCATGACGGACGAAGGGGTATTTGACTATTTAACAGCTCCACACCATCCTGATCTAGCTACTTTTATTCAGGTGGCTCATGAGTTGACAGCGGAAGCCAAGAAACAGGTTCGTCTAGTAGATGGAGTCGATCGGGATGACGTACTATACTTTACCAGCATGCCTTGGGTCTCATTCACCAGCTTCATGCACCCGATTTCCCTATCTCCTGTTGACAGCATCCCACGAATCGCTTGGGCCAAATTCTTCGAAGAAAACGGGCTCGTCAAAATGCCCCTATCTGTCCAAGCACACCACGCTCTCATGGACGGTGAACATGTCGGACGGTACTTCTTACTATTTCAAGAGTACCTCGATAACATGAACTCCTGCGTTACCAAAAACATCCATTTTAGCAGATAAGAGATGTAAGCTTCCCTTCCTCACAGGCTCATTTGAGCAGGGTTATGGGTTACAGACTAGGGGCTATGAATCTGACCACTGCGATGTTAGTGGGCCTACTTAGCGTATTTCTTCGTAGCTCGGGCGTTTTGTGGCAATGTCTAAGCGTTCTTTGTGAGTTTTGCCACTTGCCCGAAGCGAAGAATTACACCACTACAACTTTATCTTCATAATCTCCTCCGACGTAACCGACAACGACTCTAACCCATTCGCCGTCACCACATACGTATTCTCAATTCCAATCACGCCTTGCTCCGGAAAAGTAAATTTCGGTTCGATGGCAATCACCATTCCCTCTTCCAATGGCTGACTAAATCCCTTCGCTAAAATCGGCAATTCGTCTAACTCAATCCCCACTCCATGCCCTAAAAACTTAGCCTGATCGGCACCATAACCCATAAAATAGTTAGATAGTCCAGCCTCCTTCGCCATCTCTAACGAAGTTGCATATAAATCCTGCCAGCAGGCGCCCGGCTTACCCTGTTCTTCCACTCTACGTAAAATCGAACGCGCTACCTCATACGCCTCCTTGATGGGCTCAGACAGCTCCCCTATGACCGCTATACGAGTTTGATCCACCATATATCCCTCTACAATCATGCTCACATCAATCAAAATAGGCTCATTAGCCTTTATCTGGCGAAAACTAGCTCCCTGTGGCGACGCTGTGCTTACTCCGAGCCCCCCTGCTGGCCCATCGAAATAAGTTGGTGTAGAGGCAGAACTCCCCGAAGCAACCATCCCTAAAGCTAGCTCCTGATTAAATCCGCGCATACGCCATAAATTGATATTTCCTTGTAAACGAAACTCATACTCAATCCGTGCAGCTAACTCTAACTCCGACATACCAATCCGTATCCAAGAAGACACCTTCGTTAATGTATCATCTAAGATCTGTGCCGCCCGTTTAATTTGAGCTAACTCATATGCAGACTTCACACTACGAATATGCCGAAGCGCAAATGAGACATCCACCATCTCTGCTTCGCTAAACAATTTTTGATAAAAATGGGCCGTTGTATACGGCAATACATCCAACTCGAATCCCATTTTATGTATCACACCATATCGCTTCGTTAAAACAGCCCCTAGCTCTCTCAATCTCCCCAGTGGCTGAACCTCAACATGCGCTTCAAACTCAGCCCGGGCAACACTCTTCTTCACATACAGAACCGGCTCCCCTTCCCTAGGTATATAACAAAGGGCATTCTGCATCGTCCCCGTAAAGTAATACAAATCCACATTTTGTGCCAATAACACACCGTCAATCCCGTGCTCCTGAAGATAGCTCTGCAAACGATGAATACGCTGTTCAATCTCTGACTTTGGTACACGCGGAAGTGTATGCATAATCAAATTCTCCTTTATAAATAAAATCATCAATGCACTAAGCTTACCTCAATATCAACAAACAAATTGCTTTAACTCTTTGTATATTTCTCTCTCATTCATCAAATCCTATTTTATAATCATGTCACAAGAGCGGAGTGTATCACACATGTTAACCACTATCTTCATCATCATTGGACTCATTCTCATTTTATCAACCTTAATACGCATAGCCCAGAAGAAACGAGCAACGTTATCCATTATTCCAAAGCCTGAGATTCCTGAAGGAATAAAGCCTGTCATAACGATCATCATCGATTCCTTAATGGACGCACCTTTGCAGGATGCCATTCATGTAGATAAAGCTCCTGCACTCCAGTTTCTAATGAAAAACGGTACTTACTATCCGCGAATTGTCTCATCTTTCCCTACCATGTCTGTCGTCATTGATAGTACACTCCTAACCGGGTCTATGCCAAGCGAACATGGAATATATGGACTCTGTTATTATGATGAACAGACAAAGCAGTTCTGGAACTTCGGAACTGGGGCAAAAGAGTCGATTACCTTTGGCATAAAACGAGTTTTAACAGCAAGTATGATGATGTTTAATCAACGACTGCTGAGCAAAAAGGTACGAACCATTCATGAAGAAATCCCGTATGATACCGCTTCGATCAATGCCGTTGTCTATAGAGGAAAAACAGAACACCAGATTCACTCCCCTTTTTTCACCTGGATACTTGGGCTTCTTCCTAGAAAAATCCGAACCATGGCTCCTACCATCTTTTCATTTGGTTCGATGCACCCCATCTCATCTCTTAGTGAACCGAGTGGAACCATCGCTCGATTTGGGGTGAATGATCGTTTTACAGCCATGGAAATGCAGTCCCTAATCCAAACAGGACGTGTCCCCATCTACTCCGTCCTTTATTTTCCGGGAAATGACGACCACGTTCATCAAAACGGTATTGCCACGATTAAAGGGATTGAAAAAGCAGACTTAGAAATCCAGACTATCTTAAATACGTTTCCTACATGGGAGGAAGCAATCTCCCGTTATACTTGGATTGTCCTTGGAGATAGCGGCCAAACGAACACCTTACCTAGCTCTCAAAGAGCCTATATTCGCCTAGACACCACGCTTTCACCATATCAAATCAAACCTCCTAACCTAGATAAACCCCGCGAGGGTGATCAGATCGTCCTTGCAGTGAATGAACGTATGGCCTATGTACATATCATTGATCCTTCCCTTTCCCGATTAGACATCGCAACAACCTTGCAATCGAATCCCGACCTTGATTTGATCGTTTGGAAAGAAGAGAATACATATCAAGTCATAAGCGGAACTCTCCCAGGAAAACTTCAGTTCGAAAAAGAGGGGCCTTATCTAGATGAATACGGACAATCCTGGCAATTAAGAGGGGATCTTTCTCTTCTTGATATCACCTTATCAGAAGATCAGACCACCATTCAATACAATGCATATCCTGATCCATTTTATCGATTAGTAAGTGCCCTACACATCTCAGAAAATGTGATCATTGTGACTGCTACAACAGGGTGTGAAATCGTCTATGGAAGCTCCCCTACTCACAAAGGGGCCTCCCACGGCTCCCTTCATCATCTAGACTCTCTCGTGCCTATGATCGTAGTCGGCACAACGGAAGCCCCGCGCCACAAACGAATCGTTGACCTAAAGGAATGGATGATCCGTCTTACGAAAACGAATTGATCATTTATTTTTGCCAAGATCCTAACTCCTTCTTGGCAATTTCTCTCTACCAATTTTTATATATTTCTAATTAATAACCTATTTTATCTTATATTTGCATGAGACAAGCAAGAAAAAACATAGAAATCTACAAGTACCCTTGGAAATGGGAAGGAGAAACAAATGAAAAACCAAACCCTCCACCAACGAACCTTTTTTCATCTTTCTTCGGTTCATCTGGAGAACATATATCCCATATTAGATAACGAAATCATTGCTTGGATTGATTTAAAGCAAGACCCACATTATTCCTTCATTCCACCTGACCAAGTACCTTTATACATCGAATCATCCATCGCTTGTGGGCAAAACGCCGCACAACCGTATCTGCACATCCGATCTTACGCCGATTGGATTAATCTCTTACTTAAACATCACATCAAAGTCCGTTTCCTCTCTGAACCCGAGCATGATCGCTGGGTAAGAGCCCTATACATCCCCAAATCAAAAACCATTCAAATATATCGTTCCTCTATCGAACAACTCCGTTCCTTTTTCCTTGCTATAGATTATCCTATCTATGAAGAAGATCTCATTATTTTACATCTAGCCCATGAATTTTACCATTATCTAGAAGAGAATAACCAAGCTAGAACCGATCTACAAGTACCTAAGGTGATCGTCAAACGATGGGGACCTTTTGTATGGAAGGAAACCATTTCTCGAACAAGAGAGATTGCTGCACATACCTTTACACAGACGATACTTGGAATCCCTTGGTCCCCTTTCCATCTAGATATCTTTTTACAAGAACATCATAAAGGTACCCAAAAACCCGATTTACGCCTTCTTTTCCATAGATGGAGACAAGAACATAGCGAAACGTCAACAATAGCATAAAACCATATATTTCTTTTTGGTTTTTTTTAGTCAATTTTGGTATACTGACATGTAAGTAACTAACTTATAAAAGAGAAGTGCATGGGTATTTCATTTGTACAAACAAAATGACTGAAAACCATCATATAAAAGTAGGAGGTGAGCTTTTATGAATCGTTGCATTTGTCCTAAATTTGAAGCGGCTATTGAAGTCCTTGCTAAAAAATGGACAGGCCTCATTATCCGTGTCCTCATGGAAAAAACATGTCGTTTCCGCGACATTCGGGAGCAAATCCCTCAAATGAGCGAAAGAATGCTCGCAGAGAGACTAAAAGAACTGGAATCTAACGGAATATTAGTTCGAAATGTATATCCTGAAACACCTGTACGTGTCGAATATGAACTTACCGATAAAGGACGTTCCATAGAACCGATTCTCGATGAGATTCAACACTGGGCTGAACGTCATCTTTGAATAATATCTTAATCTATGGGAAACCTAACTTTGGGCAATCTCTATGTGGAGGCGGAAACGATGTCAGCTCCTTATTTATGTCCGAAGTGTGGTACCAACCGAAGTCGCTTTAACGTAATCGAACAGATTCCTCAATCCGTTCGACTCGATATGCATACAGGTGAGATCATTGAATATATCTCACCATCTGATCCCATCCAAGTTCAATATCATGGGGATCGATATCGAGTTCAATGTGGAGTATGTGGCCTTATCGAAACGGAAGAGATGTTCCTCCGATTCGCAGAAAGCCATCCATTGTCCACATAAAAAACACCCCTATCGGGACACTTTTTCTTGTTGAAATTGTGTCGGTAGGGGTGTTTTGTTTTGGTAAAATCAAGATTAGCCTAAAAATCAACACTACTTTTCTATATAATAGAACTGTGAAACATCAGACAGACATATGATGGGAATAAAAGAGGGATATATGATGAAAGCTTTCAGAGACTCAATCTTACATTTAATCACGGAAACATCCACAAATCTACCACCGGACGTTCGCCGTGCAATCCAATCCGCAACCAATCGCGAAGATGCAGGCACCCGTTCTGCACTTGCGCTCGGAACCATCACAGATAACATTCGCACAGCAGAAGAAAATGTTTCTCCTATCTGTCAGGATACGGGCATGCCAACCTTCATCTTGCACGTACCCGTAGGAGCAAACCAAATGAAAATGACTCAGGCGATCAAGGAAGCCATCACCATCGCCACCAAACAAGGAAAACTACGCCCTAACTCAGTCGATTCTCTAACGGGTGAAAACACAGGCGATAACCTCGGTAAAGGTACTCCCGTTATTCATTTTCATCAATGGGAAAAAGATGAAATCGATGCTCGGCTCATCTTAAAAGGTGGCGGCTGTGAAAATAAAAACATTCAATACAGCCTACCTTGTGAACTAGAAGGACTCGGTCGTGCGGGACGAGACCTTGACGGCATCCGAAAATGCATCCTTCATGCTGTTTATCAAGCACAAGGACAAGGATGTAGTGCTGGTTTTATCGGCGTTGGCATCGGAGGAGATCGTACGACTGGTTATGAATTAGCAAAGGAGCAACTTTTCCGCTCTGTTGATGACCAAAACCCAAACGCTTCTTTAGCCGAATTAGAAGCTTACATCGTAGAAAAAGCAAATACACTGGGTATCGGGACGATGGGATTTGGCGGCAATACAACGCTTCTCGGTTGCAAAATCGGGTCGATGAATCGTCTGCCAGCTAGTTTCTTTGTTTCGGTTGCTTATAACTGTTGGGCATTTCGCCGTCAAGGTGCTCTTATTCACCCAGAAACAGGAGAAATCATTGATTGGATCTATCAAGACACTTCTCCACAAAGTACAAAAAAGGATACTGCAGACCTAGAAGAAAAGGAAGCTACTCCCACAAATAATCGTGAAGTCGTTCTCACTACGCCGATTACAGAAGAGCAAATCCGAAATCTGAAGGTGGGCGATGTCGTCATCATAAACGGCCTTATTCATACTGGCCGTGATGCACTACATAAACATCTAATAGATCACGATTCACCAGCCGATCTTACAGATGGCGTAATCTATCACTGTGGACCTGTCATGCTAAAAGATGACACAGGAACATGGCATGTAAAAGCGGCCGGCCCAACAACTAGTATCCGTGAGGAGCCCTACCAAGCAGATATTATCAAGAAATTTGGGATTCGTGCGGTGATCGGGAAAGGTGGCATGGGACCTAAAACATTGGCTGGTCTAAAAGAGCATGGAGCCGTGTATCTCAATGCCATTGGCGGAGCGGCCCAGTATTATGCACAGAGTGTAAAACAAGTAGATGGTGTAGACTTTATGGAATTTGGCATCCCAGAAGCCATGTGGCATTTACAAGTAGAAGGGTTTGCCGCGATTGTAACAATGGATTCGCACGGCAACAGTCTCCATGCCGATGTGGACAAAACTTCTCTGGAAAAATTATCCTTATTCAAGGATCCAGTGTTTAAATAAAAAAAGTTTGTGGAAAAGACAGGAGAAGTAGAACGCTCCCCTTTCCTCACATAGCGTTCGAAAGGTACCAACGTTTCATTAGGACTTTTTTGTCATTCATCTAAAATCTTTTTATGGGAGGTACTTCATTTATGAAGTTCTTAAAAAAGTTGTCCATCATGCTTGTAACAGGTTTAACGGCCTTCACCTTAACTGCGCAAAACATTTCCTTTGCAGATGCCGTAGCAGGCGAAACAGTGGTCACATTTGGTCAGGATCTATCTGCCGCTGATAAGCAATCGCTTATGAACGAGATGAAAGTGGATGATAAAGTTAAGCAAGTATCCGTGACAAACCAAGAAGAGCACACCTACCTTGGTAAGTACCTTAGTAAAGCTGTGATCGGAAATCGTGCCCTTTCTTCCGCTAAAATTACATTGACCGATTCCGGTAAAGGGATTGCGGTAAAAACCAATAATATCACCAGTATCTCCCCTGCTATGTACGCAAATGCTGCCATTACAGCCGGTGTAAAAGATGCTGATATCTATGTAACAGCTCCTTTTAAAGTGTCCGGCACTGCTGCACTAACGGGGATTATCAAAGCCTTTGAAAAAGCAACTGGTCAAAAGATCGATGAAAACAAAAAACAAGTGGCAAACGAAGAAATGGTACGTACACAAGATATAGCTGAAAAGACAGGAATCACGGGTGATAAAGCAGCTCAATTTATCAACAAGGTGAAAGAAGAAATTGCAACCCAAAAGCCAAAAACAGTGGAAGAATACAAAAATATCATTGTCAATATCTCCAACCAATTTAACATCAATCTCGATCAAGCAACCATTGATAACTTGGTGCAATTCTCACAAAACTTCAGTAGCTTAAACATCGACTGGGGTGCGATTAGTAATCAGTTGGACAAATTACGCGGGGATATCTCGAAAGTATTAAGCTCAGACGAAGCCAAAGGATTTCTCGATTCCATCCTAGAATGGATCGCCAATATCTTCCGTTCAATCGCAGACTTCTTTAGTTCTATATTTAAATAAATGTTCCAACCTACTAGCCTTACACGATAAGGCTAGTTTTTTTCACAAAAAACACTTACCACAAACTAGCTGATTTGATTTACAATGAATATAATAAATAGCCCGGTGGCAGATGAAGGTAACGGAGGGCAGGCCTATGCAGAAAATCGTAAAACAATCTTTTTCTTGGTTCTTTTCCATTTTGCTCGGAATCGTAGTTGCTCTCTTCCTCAGCATATATGTAGTACAACCAACGAAAGTGCTAGGAAAATCGATGGAACCAACGCTCCACGAACAAGAGCAGATTATTATCTCGAAACTACCTAACACATTTAACTATCATCCTGATTACGGTGAAATTGTGATCATCGATAGCCGTGTCACACAGAAACGCTCTTTTAAAGATGATCTATACGATAATGGGTTGGTACGTTTAATTACAGGAAACCACAGTGACAATATTTGGATTAAGCGAGTAATCGGAAAACCTGGAGATGTCATAGATATTAAAGACAACCAGTTATATCGAAACGGTGAAAAACTGAACGAGACGTATATCAAGGAAGCGATGAATTCTACTAATCCTGTAGAAGTTCAACTCCCTTACACCATCCCAAAAGACTCAGTCTTCGTATTAGGCGATAACCGCAACCATAGTCGAGATAGCCGCAGTATAGGAGCTGTTCCGATCGATCATGTGTTGGGTGTGGCATTGTTTACCAAATAGCCAGCTAAAATAAAACCAGCAATCTGTTCTCGCGTGAGAAGGTTGCTGGTTTTATTTTGGTTTATTTAATAAGCTTATTCAGCATAATTGCAATGCTTCCCCAACTAAGGAAGAATATCTGTATCTGGTGGATCGTGGTGGAATAACATGTCCACACCTCCTAACATCTTTTCAACATGAACAACCCAATTCCTGAGTGAACTGGGTTGTTCATGTTTCCTGTTTATGTATCAGTCGTTAGGTGGGTCGCTGATAGAAACTCTTCTGATCGTTTCGATTTGATGCATCATTAATGCTCTACCTCCCTTCAACAAATGAACAGAAATCTCTTGAAATTCTTCTGTTATTTCTTGATAATCGACCAATTTCCATCTCTTACAAATATCGCTCATATTCAGTAAAATGTCAAACAGCAGGGTCTCGAACTTATATTCTTTCGCTATGGTTCGTGCTTCTTCTAGATGTTTGTAGGCATCCATATCCTTATTTAGCATTACTAGGCTTTGGCTCAGAGATACAAGGGCTTTCACTAGTCGTTGAACGTCTTTATATTCACGGGCTAACTTGACAGCCTTGACTAGTGTAGATTGGCCCAACTTCAATTTACCACATTCACAGTAAACAATGCCTAGATGCGTATGTGTCTTGATTGCTAAATGCTTTCTTTTTATCCTTCCTTCTAACTTTAATGCTGACTGGTAACATAATTCAGCATTTACCATTAGTCCCTTTTGGGCGTAGCTCTCACCTAATGATGACCAGAGATCAAAGGCATGATCGTATAGTCCATCTACACGAGCAAGGAATAAACCTTCTTGTACATAATGAATGGCTTCATCATACCTCCCTAGTTTGTTTAACAACTCAATTCGAATAAGTAACAGGTTTAACCATGCATCACTACTTCGTATACTGGTACTCCCTTTCTCGCAAACCGACTCAACTAACAGTAGAGCTTCGACGTCTCTGTTTAACCTTTCCAGGATAATAGCTTTATTAATCCACAAGTTATACTGGATGTGATGGCGTTTACCATCGGGATTAAATGCTTCTATCCCATTGTTTACATAAGATAACGCTTCATCCAGATTGTTTCGGCGTAAACAAACCCTAGCCATCCCATTAAGGCAAGCTGATTTCAAATTTTCTTCGTCTGCGTTTCTCATGGATGAGCTGATGAGTTGAACAGCCGTTCCATACTGTTCTAGTGCAGAACTCCATTTTCTCTTTTTCTCATAAAATTTACCCTTAAGATAACACGGGAACGGAACGAGCAAATATTCTTCTAAAACCCCATCAAGTTTGCTGTACTCTTCCATTTGTCTTAATTCTTCCATCCCTTGATCTAAATCTGTTAAATCAATATCATATTCTATAGCCATCAACTGAAGAAGTGTATCTGCTTTGTCAATGACTGGTTGAGTTGTATAGTGGACTAAAAGCTCATCAATACTCAAACCATAATAACTACATAGCTTCTCTAAATAGATTTTATTTGTCTTACATACACCTTTCTCTATCTTGCTAATGGTTGAATTAGCCAAACCAATCTCATCTGACAACTCCAATTGGCTCAGTTTCCTAACTCTCCTTTCATTTTTAAACATTTCACCTAACTCTGCAGTAACAAAAATCGAATTGGTATTCTTCCCCATTTATCAATCATCCTTAAGAAAATTTTTTCAAGAAATTTTTTCGGCCAAAAATCTATTAAAGTAGTCGTTTTCCATCAAACAAAAACTTGACTAAGTAATTTTAGCAGGTAAATATAAATATTCCGCTAAATTGGCGGAAAAGTTATTTCGAAATGAAATAGGAATTAAATATTTTAAATTTTTGATACAAATAATGTATCCTAGTACACTAAGTTTGTGCAGTAATAACTGTGAAAAGTTGATAAAGAGGGGGGAAAAACATGCTACGGTTTCATATCAAAGCCAAGTCTTTAGAAGCCTTAAAATGCTCTAAATTAGCTTTAAAGCAAGTGTTTGACCTGCAAGAACGTCGGACAACCCAACTATCTGATGAAACTACGGGAGCAGTCTATATTGCCTGTCGTAAAAAAACAGAGCAGACGCTTGTTATCACTACTGACACGAAAGTGAAGATTTATCTACCAAACATCACATGGAAACCATTCAAAATGGACGACAACAACACTATTTTTTATGGACATGGATATGATATTTTTTCCGATTAGACCTGTTTCTCCCTCACTTATCTAATTTCGACATTTATTTACTTGTCACCTGTTCTCAGACTTTACCCTCTCTATCATTTTTTCATTATCTTAGGAGGAGACACGACCTATGTACAGACTGTTTGTAGGCGATCCGCCTTTAGAAGTACGTATCTAGTTGCTTGATGTATTTGATCTATCCTGACGGTATTTTCCATTGGTTGTTTCATTATGTAAATACGAGGGATGTAGAAGATTTTAGATAGCTCGTCCTTCGTATTTTTTTATTCACTTAACTCGAGATGAGCAAATTCGCTTGAAATAATTTACAAATGATCAAAAAGAAAGACATGGTACCCCCTGTGTAGAAGTTATTGGTTCCCGCCAAATA
>NZ_FNPL01000052.1 GCF_900107305.1 Thermoactinomyces sp. DSM 45892 | reverse complement strand
TGGATAGGCTACAGTAAGTTAGACAGAAAAAATAAGGTCAGGTAAACTTGTTTCAACAGGAGAAACGAGGGAACGATTATGACCAGAAAACCAAGACGTACTTTCACACCAGAATTCAAAGAACAGATGGTGCAGTTGTATCAGAGTGGAAAGCCTAGGAAAGATATTATTGAAGAGTACCAGCTTACCCCTTCTTCACTGGATAAATGGGTGCTCCAGAGTCAAAACAGTGGCTCCTTCAAGGAGAAGGACAACCGTACGAAAGAAGAAAACGAACTGATTCAACTGCGTAAAGAACTTCAACGGTTACGAATGGAAAATGATATTTTAAAGCAAGCCGCGCTGATCATGGGACGAAAGTAAGAGTGATTCAAGAAAACCGTCACAAATACTCAGTATCAGCAATGTGCGACGTCCTACAAGTCCCTAGAAGCACCTATTACTACGAAAGTAAACGAGGAGAATGTAAAGATCGAGCGATCACGGACGTGATCGTTGAAATCTTCCAAAAGAGCAGGCAAACATATGGTACACGTAAAATCAAGGTGGAGCTAAGGAAAAGAGGATATACGATTTCCAGACGAAGGATCGGTCGCATCATGAAATCTCAGGGTCTTGTCTCCAAATACACCGTTCCCCAATTCAAATGGAAGAAAAACAAGTGCAATGAATCCTTACAAGAAAACATTCTGAATCGGGAGTTTCGTCAAGATGAGGAGCTAAAGGTGGTGGTAAGCGATTTGACATATGTACGGGTCAATAAAAAGTGGCACTATATATGCGTGTTTGTTGACCTCTTCAATCGAGAGATTATCGGTTATAGCGCTGGTCCCAATAAAGATGCACAGCTCGTATACCAGGCCTTTTCTACGATTAGACATGATCTAAATAAGATTCAACTTTTCCATACGGATCGTGGAAATGAGTTTCATAATCGATTGATCGATGAAGCTTTAGCAACCTTTCAGATTCAACGATCACTAAGTCTGAAAGGTACACCGCTTGATAATGCGGTTGCAGAAGCCATGTTTAAAGTCATCAAGACTGAGTTTGTGAATGATGCTTATT
>NZ_FNPL01000007.1 GCF_900107305.1 Thermoactinomyces sp. DSM 45892 | reverse complement strand
CTTGGTTTTCTGGTCATAATCGTTCCCTCGTTTCTCCTGTTGAAACAAGTTTACCTGACCTTATTTTTTCTGTCTAACTTACTGTAGCCTATCCAGAAATAAAAATCTTCTCTTGTACATGGGAAACAAGAATATTCATCTATGTTCATAATACCGCAAACATATCTTGAATTGAAACACAAATACCTCCCTCAAAAAGACAGGAGGTGCGTAATTATAGATCACAATTGTTATAATGCGATAATTCATGTAAGGTTAGAGAGTGATTACGTCCATAATCACTCTCTTTTTATGTCTTTGCTTGCTCCAAGATGATCCTAGCTATCATAGCCAAACTCTCTACAACACTATATACCCAAACTGTGTGCCTTATGTAACACATCATACAAAATTTTGCCACCTACTGTATTTTCTAAAAGAAGTGAATCAAATCAGGTCATTCAAAGGATTGTTTGTATCCAGTGAGTCTTTCAGCTCATGAGCAAAATACCCGATATATAGCTGTGTGACTGTGATTTTAGAATGTCTAGCAAGAAGTTGCACCTCTCTCAAGTTACTACCATTTTTTAATAATTCCTTGATAAAGTAGGCACGTAATGCGTGAGGACTAAAATCCGATTTTATCCCTAGTTTCTTCTTCAGTCTTTTAAAGAAATTTTGTATACCGTTTCGAGAAAAGGGTTCTCCTTTTTCTGTAACAAAAAGAGACAAAGGTACTTTTTCAAACTTTCTTTCTAGAAACAATCTCCAATCTAGTATTTCACGGGCAAGAGCTTCTGATAATGGCACACTTTGCTGTTTTCTCGACTTGCTTTCATTGATTCGGATTAAACTGTCTTGAAAATCGACATCTGCCCATGTTAAGCGTTCAAGTTCTTTAATCCTTAGACCTGTACCAGTCAGGAACAGAATTAGAGCGTAATTCCTTCTAGACGTAAACGTATCATCTCTTCGCCTATTCCGCCTAAGAGTACTTAGAACTAACTTTAGATCATCTGTCGACACAATTTTAGGCTTATGGTCTTCCTTCTGGGCTTTTATATTTTGGGTCAGCATTTCCTTAACAATCCCTTCTTCTACCAACCATTTAGAAAAGGATCGCAACAATTTAAGCTTTGTGTTATGAGTTCCAGCGTTATTTCCCTTCTCAACACAGTCTCTTAAGTACTGTTTGGATAACCTAGGATTCAAGTCCTCCAAATGTTCAATGTTTTGTTTATGTAACCATTGATTCCAATTTTTAAAAAAAGTTTCATAGGCTACAAGTGAATTTCGTTTCAATCCTTCGTACTTTTTGTCTGCCAGAAATTCTTTTTGTATTGATTCGATTAACATAAAAAGACCTCCTAACGAACTTGTTTAGAGTCCATTAGAAGGTCATTATCGCTCATTTGATGGGCTAATAACTGAAATCGTTAAACTGCACGTGGTGGGCAGTACTAGGATCGAACTAGCGACCTCTTCCGTGTCAGGGTAGATTTGGACGTGTTCGGTAGCTTCCCATAATGTAAACAAGCTAATTCTAGTGCGGAATATCAAACTCAATCTTTACCTGAGTTAACATCAGTTAACCTTATTTCACAATAGTGCGTGGTCAAAATGTGGGCATTGTGGGCAAATGGTCAAGTAGATATATAAATGTGGCAAGTTATGAATTCGCTCTATAGAAAGAACAAGCAAGCCCCTGTGATAGCCAGATCTATCAGAGATGGCTATCACAGGGGCTTATAGTGTCAGTATATGCGTGCTGATTTATACTGCTATCGCCATATAAAGAGTTGTAAGTATAGTGTTATGCTACTTGCCCGATAAGCTTAACCAAAGTCAAAGCATCTACATAAGGAAGACCAAGTTTTATAAAGAAAGAAGTAATTTCCTTTTCTCCTAGTAAATCTGCCTTTTCAAAGAAGTCCGCTATTTCATCTGAGTTACTTCTAACAACTTTTCCTGCTTTTGGTGATAGCTTTTCTAGAACTCCATCTAGGTATTTTCCTCCATTACGAAATGCATATGCAATTATTTTCGCTTTCGATCCGTCAAGCTTTAAGTTGTACTGAGCAATTTCAACAAGTTTATCCTGTTGGACATTAGAAGCTTTAGATTCCGATGCTAGTACTTGTGAACTTGCACCTATTATTGAGGTTGCCAAGATTGCTGATAAAAGTATTTTTTTCATTACAATTATGCTCCTGTTCTTCTCATGATTTAAATACATCAAAAGACTATGCCAAACTTGTTAGATAGTTAGATTCTGATGCTTACATCCCTAACACCCCCTTCTGTCTCTTTTGGTCTTAATCTTGCTTACAAATGTGCTTCCTTTAGCTTCTTCCAAAACTCATAATCTTCACTTTCTTCCTTAACCACTCTAAAGATATCTATAATTTGAAGTAGATTCATCCTTCTTACTGGAAGGTAACGGATGATACATTTTGCGCAATGCTTCACTATATCCCCTTCAATCTTTATCCCAATCTTCTGCTCTAATATCCTCACACTAGAACTGCGATATAGCTCGTACAAAAATAATTCAATATCTAACTTAGAACCTGTCACTTCTAATTCCACCATGTCATCATTTCCTTTCGATTTGAGTGGATATTCAATCATAAAATGCATTCTTTTATACAATATAAGTTGTAGGAAACCTATGGACTTAATATTTTTGAGTTATATTTGAAAATCACTTATATCAACATCAATCAACACCTTATAAACGTCTTCTTGGTAATTGATGTACAATAAAGCACAAGTTTCTATCTAGTTAGATAATACTAAAAAGAATAATTAATCGTCTATAGTTCTATAGATAATTGGCACAACAAGCGTTCGACAAAAAATATAGTGCGATCTAGAGAAAAACCTTAATCAAACATTGTAAATTACATCTTAGATCGTAAATATTTTATTTTCAGAAATTAAAACACTATTATATATCCATGCTTTCAGCAAAATACGACGAATATGTATTAATTGAACACTAGAATAATATGTAAGCTGGATGTGTTATAATTTTTTTATACATAATTATTGAATTATTATGCGTTGTATTTTATAATATTTATATATTATTTTAAAAATTCAATTTGAAGAGGAGCTCTTGTCTTGAAGATATATAGAATAGATCCTAAGTTAGATAAGCTTATACAATCTAATCTAAAAGAAATCGGGATGCTAATCCGCAAGTTACGAAACGAAAAGGGATTGCGATTAGTTGATATAGGAGATCTGCAAGCATCAACATCTACTATCAGTAATTTAGAGCGTAGTAAAGGGAATCATAAATCGGAAACAGCAGTCCACCTTTTTGATAAGCTTGGTGTACCAGCAGAAGACATCCCCACCTTCCTTGAAGGCGAATGGGCTAGCACCTATCTAATTGACTTTCAACTACAATCAACAGAAGCATTTTTAAAACTTGGTCAGACAGACAAGGCATTACATGAACTAGAGCAAATCGAAATATATGATTTTCACTATCTTGCCCCTAAGTATTATTATTTGAACGGAAGATGTATGAAAGACAAGAGACAATGGGATCGAGCTGAATATTTTTTTCGCCATGCCATTGATTTGTTAGTTGATGCTATCAAGGACGATAATATTGAAGCTGCATGTTATCTAGAACTCGCTTACAGCAAACACCATAATAATGATTTAGCCGAAGCACTGGATCTCACAAACAAAGGGATTTGTTCTTTTGTTTCTGGAGGTGATAGACAACATAATTTTTATACCTTACTATTAAATAAAGCCATACTTTGTAGCAAATTGAACCTCTATGCAGAAGGTACTTTAGCTTTAAATCAGTTAGAGTCATCTCTAGATCTTATCAAAAACCCCAATACCACTATGAAATACTATTGGTTAAAAGCAGAATATGCAAAAAAACATGGAAATACTGAAGAAGCCATGCTATATGCAGAAAAGGGGCTAGAGTTAGCTGGATTTAGTCATTCGTTTACTATGTTCATGGAGTTTTGGCTCTGGATAGGTGACTGTCTCGCATCACTAGGTAAATTTAGTGAGGCAGAAATTCGTTTTAAAAAAGCACTCGAATTTGAACACAACATGATCGAGACTAGTTCCATAATTTCTGCCAACCTGCGTCTAGGCTCATTATATCTAAAAGAGAAAATGTGGGATAAAGCTGAACCATTTGCTACCACAGCTAGAGAGCTGGCAATGGTACAAAATGATGCACCTAACTTATTTGCTTCCCTAATACTATCTGGTGATATTGAGAATGGCATGAGCAGTAATCATGTTAAAGCCATTCGATACTATGAGCATGCACAGGTAATTGCTCGTAGACACCATTACAAGGAACTCGAAATACAAGCATGGACTCAACTAGCTAAGTGTTGGGAGAATGTCGATCTAGAGCAATTTCAATATTGTGCAGGTCAAGCTTTTAAATTACAGAATTCTGCGATTTTGAAAGGAGATTGACACTGTGAAGAAATCGTTAAGGTTTTTTGTAACTTTGTCTTTTAGTGTAATTGCAGGTATTTCTGCTTTATCTTTCATTATAGTTAGTACACCAATAACTCCTGCCAGCAGTACAGTTAAGACTGCACTATCACCAATGATAGATTTGGAAGGGTCCTAAAGACTTAGTCTTAGGCTATAGCAACTAACCAAGGGCTAACGTTTTTAAACGTTAGCCCTTGGTTAGTTATTATTCAACTCTTTATACTACGTTAGAAAAAATCAAATAGCATTTTCCACAGCACTCTATTTTTTGAACTCCTCACACCCCACCCGATTCATAGTCTTGGCGTTAGAAAGCCCTCTATCAGGCCAGCAATTAGCATAAGAAGAATCGCCCCTCCGAATAATACAAGACAATCAGAACCAACTTTACTTTTTGGATATGTAAATACTTTCGTAATAATCCATTCCGCACTTTTGAATCCAATAGCTCCAGCTAATAATAAGGACGGTATCTCAAAAATTCCGTGCGGAATGGATGATAAACATATATCCCACACAGAAATGCCTTTAGACAAAGCGGACGATATTGCAAAACCAAATATCAGTCCATTTACGGCCAGTAGAATACTTGAAAGAATTCCTAGTGTGAAAAATCCCAACGAAATCATGCAAATAGCACTAATATTATATTGGACTAATTTTAAGAAACCTAATGGTCGATGATCCTCTTGTAATACAGGTATCACATCAGGGTAAAATAGACCAATCAAAAAGCTGACCAGGTAAAGGACACCTGAAATAATAATTACTGTACGGTTTCGAAGAAGAAACGCTTTCATGCTGACTCCTCCATTACCGAAATAACCAAGTCCTCAAAGCTATCGAATGCCCCTAATTGGTCGAGTTCCTGAACTAATTTACCCTCTCCTATGATACCCACACGATCACAGAAATGCTGAGCTACTTCTAAAATATGTGTAGTTACAAGAACTGAGTTCCTCGCCTTCACATATTCCCTCAGGAAATCTTTCATGAATTTTGCACTTGGCGGATCAAACCCTGTTAACGGTTCGTCCAATATTAAAATACGTGGCTTCGTCAATAAAGCAGCTGCTAGAGAAAGTTTTTGTTTCATCCCATGAGAATAAGTAGTGATGAGAGTGTCTCCCCTCTCTGCTAATCTGACAGTGGACAAAACCCCTTCAATTAAACCTTTCTCATTGATTCCCCATAGCCCTGAAATAAAATCTAGATATTCTCTAGCGGTTAAATAGTTGTATAAGAATGGATGATCAGGTACATATCCGATTAATTTTTTATACTCAAGCGGTTGATCTAATAGAGAAAACGCTCCAATCTTAATATCTCCCCTATCAAAACTTAATAAGCCTGAGATAATTTTGAGCAGAGTTGACTTTCCGGCTCCATTTGGCCCTAGCAATCCATATATTTCTCCTTCTTGAATGGAGAGTGACATTCCATCTAATACTCTATATTCTTCATATGACTTATCAATTTGATTGACAGTAAGTAAATTCATCGATATCCCTCCCAATGCCTCGTCCCTTTCCTTTCAAGGAAAATATACATATAACCTAGTAGTAATACTCCGATTAATAGACACCATATTATAGACCCTGAGAACATCATAAAAACAGAGATATGGTTAAAATGATGTAGAGTTGCAAACACACCAATTCCTTGCAAAATGAAAACAAAATAGACACCTGTTAGTATATTTTCTAACGTGACCGAACGGGATGATCTACCAATCTCTGAATAATGTTCCCAGTCAAATCTGGGGTAAACAGCTGTTACTTGGACCTGAGTAGATCCATAAACAATCGATACAATCGTATTTATACTTAAGCCAATAGCTATGGCATATATAGGAAGGGAAAGAGCTAGGGAAAGGACTAATAAAAAGATGGTGCTGGAAAACAGGAGAACTATCACTTGCAATAAGACCTTGGAAATAATCAATTTCTTGGGATCAAAACCTCTTTGCAAGAACAGATTGATATTCGAGCTTTCCGAGTCAATCGAAGTAACTCCTAGTAAACTAGTACCTATTAAAGAACTTAATATACTTGATAAAATAACAAAAGTGATGAGTAGCCCTGTATCACTTACAAAATTTCGGGCTCCATTCATCCCTAGCCCGATGAATAATCCTGATGTTAAAGAAAATAGGTATAAGATTTTTATAATCCGATATCGAAACATTTCACTAATACGAGTTAAACTTTTGATATCTTTGTCAAGTATAAATCGATACTCATTTGGTAGAAAACTTAGTAAACGAAGATAGAACCGATGGAAATAATGGTATCTATTTCCTCCCTTCATCCTTTTAATCTGAAGCATTGGATTAACGGAAATAAATCGGTTTAGCCTACAAAATATAAAAAATGTAATAAACGACACCACTATGCATTGAACAAGCATCATTAGAAAGAAAGGTTTGCCTGCGATAAAAGTACGGATCGCTTCTATAAACCAGTTAGTAGGAACCCAGTTACTTTCTGCAATTCCTCTGATCAGGTAAACAACTCTTGCTTCGCCCATCGATGTACGATCTAGAAACCAAGATACCAAGGGAAAGCTTGCTAGGAACCCAAGAATAGTAAAAAAGACGGAGTTAGAAAAAATACTGATCTGTGTCCATTTCCAACGATGCATGATACGGTAACCTATATAACCAGCTACTCCACTAATTGATGAATAAAATAAGATGTACAGCATGCCCAGTATTGGAAAAACAATGAGGGAAAACCAACCCACCTCACTTGCAAGAACAGAGGTAATACAAAGTGGTAAAATTAGAAACAATAACAACCCGAGTAAGCTGAGTAGACCCTGTGATACAAAGCGATTTACTACAAAAAGAAACGCAGGCACTGGGCTACCACTGATGATTTCATAATCCTCTGGTTGAATCGCACGCTCATATCTTGTTATACATCCAATAAAACCCAGTAAAATATGGATAAGAAGTACAAAACGAATCCAACTCAAAAGGTCTGAGGAGATCCCTTCTGTCAAAAATGCTTTCATAGGGAAATAAATCATGCTCGTAATAGTAGATATAACTGCCACTCCTATACCAATTAGACACACATTCAATCTTCTCTTAGTAATGGAGTTAAGCTCATGGTTATGAGAATATCTGTTAAGTACCCAATAGAAGCGATTATATAGACGCTTTAAGTCAGTACGAAATATTAAAAAGAAAATTTTGATATAACGACTTGTAACCACAGCTCATCTCTCCTACACAAACATCAACTTCCCAGTAGCGAGTATCAAAACAATAATTAAAGATTTCCACCACGGTATACGATGTGCTTGTCTGATTCCAACATAAAGTAAAAAGCTACTCCATACGAAAAATGGGTCACACAGCGTTGTATATAGTTTATATTTCACAAATATAGCGTCAAACAATGTCTGGAATCGCTCTCCCATAACCAAACTTACAATCGCTATGATAAGTGCTTTTATAGCCATAGGAATTTGAGAATAGAAGTATACAGAAGCCACAGCACTCATCTTTCCCGTCCCGTTCATCAGGATGGATAAGCCATGTGTAATAAGCACGCCAACACATAAGGAAATGACAGTCTGAAATAATACAAATAAAAATGTCACGATATAAAAGAAATTCTTCATGTCACCCGACTGAAAGTCTATGCTTGGAAGTTGATCCTTAAATGTATCTAACATATATGGTGTAAGAATAAAGGACATTAACATAAATGCAAAAGTCACAAAAAGAAATGACATAAACAGTCTCGGTTTGTCTTTTAGGTTTGAAAAGAAATTTGTTGGATTAAATAATATGTCTATCAACTTGAATTCCGCAGGAATTTTTTGGTTCATATGCAAACTTCCCATTAAGTAAACCCCCTGTATTCATTCTAAATTAGGGTTATCGAGCTGTACTCGATAACCCTAATAAACGGAAATTAATAGGTCAAAGCAGCATGTCTACCATATTTGGCAAGTTGTTTTTTCGCCATTGCAACACAGGCCGCTACTGCTGCCGCTCCCCATCCAGCGCCCACAATTCCAGCTATAATAGCAGTAATCGTCGGCCAAGTTGCGGCTACCTCAATATAAGATAAGATCGTGCTAGCCTTGGAAAGACTTATTCCAAATGTGTCGGCAAGACTCAAAATCCCACCACCACTAAAAGAAAATACAAAGGCCAATGCACCAAAGCCTAATAGGGCTCCCAACATTCTTTTGTTCATATTAAAAACCCCTTTTATTGTTTATTTTTATTCGCAAGGTAATTTGTTGTGGCAACAATCACTATTAAACCTATCAAAGAGACAAGGCGTTTGATCCAAGGATGAGGGAAAACAACGAATTCCCATTCGATTACTATATCAAACAACACAGCTACTAAAATTCCAAAGACTAGATATCTTTTCCGTTTCAACTAAATCCCCCTAGCTAAAACGGTATTAGATAGTTACAAGGGGAGTGTTTATGTAACCCCCTTGTATCACTATTTACTTCTCATCTTTATTTCCTCTTAGATAATTCTAGCCAACGATTGCTTCTATACCTAAAAGATTTATACAGAACTCCAGTACTGGATCTGAAATATTGATCACATTGAACGAGAATAGTGCCTGATATGACATACACAATACAACCGTAATGTTGATTAAAACATCTTACTCCTCTTTATTCCATTTCCTACCTAAATATCTCATCACAGAAATAATTGTTAGGAAACCCAAAAAAGAAACAAGTCTCTTGATCCAAGAATTCGAAAATGTAATAACATCAAACTCAATCAACGCTGAATATCCCATGCAAAGTAAAGCCGTAATTAGAATAAAGTATTTACGTTTCAATTAAACCATCCTATCTCAAAGCTATTACCACAGGCACCCTATTGACGTTTGATAACCATTTCTTTAACACTGAGCCAGTAACCTTTGGCATAGATAGCTGGGATATAATCTTTACCAAACTCTTTAATTGCATCCGCAATTACACCTACGGCGACTGCTTTACCTAGCGCATTAACAGCCCATCCCCAACCCCCAGCTACACCGCCTATACCTACAGTTACTAACTTTTGCATTAGCGATTGACTAACCCAAAGCTCCCATCCCCACCAATGTACCGAAACATCATTTTTTCCTTCTTTTGCAAGCGTCATCATACCGCTAGGAGCTACAGTTACAATAAGAGAATTACCGTTTACTCTAACAACAGCATTTCCCTTAACTGCTTCGTTTGCTTGTTGAATAGATTGCTTGACAGCCACAAGTTCGTTGCTAGAAATTTTCTTTTTGAGCTTATCTTCATTGACCAGTTTGAATTGCTTGTTCTCAATCTTCACATACGGTTCAACTTTGCTCTTAAGAGCTTCAGAGATTTGCCCCACACTATTCACCTGAGCCTGATTTATAGGTGTATCCGCCGAAGCAAAAGCTGGTACTGCTCCTACTGCTAATACTGAAACAGCGACTAAACTAGAAACTAATTTTTTCATAATACTACACTCCCTTGTTCCTATATATTAATTTCGCTTAACAAGACTTCACCTAAACAAATGAAACCTGATTCACTAGTTATAAAAATCTAACTATTTTTGTTTAAATGAAACATCTGATTAAACCGAAATATACGACTAGTATAATACAGGAGAAAAAACTGTCAACATAAAAAATAAATTTTTTAAGATTTATAATATACCATTTTTGGTAGTCTGCTTAAAATATAAAAAATCAGATGCACTTATTAACCATTTATTGGTTTAAATGGTTAATAAAAAGAGTCAGCCTAATCATAGTTCAAATACCGCTATCACTAAGAATATAAACTGTCCATACCATCATCTCCGATAGAGCATGTGCATAACTCACAGATGACGTTCCAATAACATTACCAAAAATGGTGCTCAAAATAGACGCTTTATACTGCGTTGGAAAAAATAAAAAAAGAGTATCGCTCACGGGCTTAAAGTGAGCAATACTCCCTCTATACATCTATCTCTTATCCAATCCTAAAGCTAAAGCAACCCCCACCGTAATTGCCTTAGCCAACCCATCAAGGAACTGGCTGTCCTTCAAAATTTTGTTCTCTGTAGGATTATCGATAAACAGACACTCCAGCAAGACCGCAGACATCTTCGTATCCCTAACAACAGCGATTCTACCCCGTGCCGCTTGAATGTCAACTTTCTCCGGATTCCCATGAGCCTTGACTCCGTAGCCCTTTAAGAACCCAAGCACACTATCATTAATGACCTTCTGAATGCGCTTAGTACGAGTCGGTGCAGGTTGAGCTACATAAGACTCAAATCCAGATCCCCGACCTGCGTTGCAATGTATTGATAGGTAGAAATCAGCACCTTTGTTATTTGCATATGCAATCCGTTTACGGAGCCCTTCTTTGCCGGATGGATAGCTTGCCGATGTATTCTTGTTTCGAGTTAGAGTAGTAACACAAGCATAGCTACCCAGATAGTGATTCACCAACTCTACTAGTTTTAAAGCTACGTCTGCTTCTCGAAGCCCATAACCTACCGCCCCTGGATCTCTACCGCCATGGCCAGCGTCCAGACAGATTAATTTAGTCATGATTAATAGCCTCCTTGTTATCTTTATCGTCTAGGAATCCTTGATTCTGAGTAGTGGGGTTATTCAATATCCCTAACACAACAAGTAAACCTACGATTGAATCTGCAACTGTGGTAATGGCTCCTTGTTTTACTGGAGTAATGTCTACCCCGATAGTCTGTAAAAATAAAAAGACCAACCCCGTTAGGCTGATCCACATTCCACTATTTTTCCAACGATTATTTTTCATATTTATCCTCCACTAGATTGATTTTTTTATAAAAGAAAGTAGTAGCGTAATCGCTCCTGTAACCAATGAGCCTGATACAATCCTCCAGAGCCACACCTGTTGGCTTTCTATTTTGGAAGCAATGTCGTATGCCTCTTCTGACTTTCTAATCGCCTCACGACTCCGCTCTTCCGTTTGTCCAAAGTCCTCTAACTTAGCTTCCATCACGCTTATACGAGTCAGAATTTGTTGAGACGTACTTCCAATAGCCTGTATAGATTCATACATTTCTTTTCCAGATATATAGATGCCTTGCTTTTCTTCATCCAATGGGATCACCTCCTCTCCGATTCAATCTGCTCACGGGATTAAACGCCCCCTAAGATCACTTGATTCTGTTGTGGATCAACACTCGTCTTGCTACTCTTCTTCTCGGTGACCCTGCCTCGGATCGCAAGCTCCGGAGTAAAGCTGTGATCCTTCACAATAATTTCATCCCCTAATCGGCATTGTTGCCCTATTAGTCTTTCGAGTAGGAGAACACTCATCTGATAGGTTACTTTCGGCCTACTCCTTTTATCGAGTTCCTTTACTGTGTTCTGATAGAGTTCAGCAGGATTCGTAGCCGATTCATCTTTGTAGACTCCAAATATATGCTTGCCATTTCGCCTCCAACGCTGTAGAGATTCGATACTCCCAACCCAGTCTTCATTCTTTTCATACTTGAAATTATCTGGAGGAGTATAGTCTTGAAATGTGAGGATACTCCCATCACCCTCATCCTTCCCGATACCAATTAGGGCCGTTACCAAATCCTTCGTATCCCTCGTCCTCTTAACCTCTACTAGATCCCGTCCATAAGAGAATATCTTCCCTGTGACCTGTCCTCTTTTCCGATAGACGTTTACATATTTTCGTTTTAGTCGTAACCCTTGAAAGTCAGCTCGAAACTCGACCTCCGCTTCATATTGATCCATGATTTTGTGGAGAGCTGCTAACGATGTTGGATAGTCCTTAAACACGAAGTCTTGTACACCCACGTACTCAACCGTGCCTAATTCCCATCCAGTTCCTTGGAGGATATAGTTCATTGCTTGCTCTAGCGTTTGACTGGGTAGAGAAACAGGGCGCACAATATTAGACAACAAATCTGGAACCGCCGCATTCTCGCAGAAACAATAGAGATCTCCTTTGCTGGTATCGATCATTTCTTTGATCTGAAACAGCTCCATTTTCCAATCTAGGTTTGGATATAAAATAAACCCATTTTCCTGTAGGAGAATGGACTTAATATGCTTTGCTGGCACAGTAAATTCAAGTGTTAGAAAACCATGCTTTAGCTTTTCAACATGCTCATCATCGTAATAGGGACAGGCGTTCTCTAACTGATTACTTAGAAGTCCAACAACTTGATAATGTGGATCTAACACATAGAGATAGTCGTTGATTAGAGCCACCTCTCTTGAAATGTCACCTTACCGTTCTGAATCACAGATGGAGAGCATGTGATGACATTCTTGCCTTTTTCTAAGCGAAGAAACTGACTTGATGGCTTCAATGAACTATAGAAAGGAAAGCCATTCTTTAGTACTTCCCCACTTGCACAATCGATTTGAAGTTGGTCTCCCTTTTCGAATACATTCGGTGTCTCTTCTTGGATTACATTTTCTTCGAACACTCGAACTAGGTCAAAGTAGGCATTCGTATACGGATCATTCTCTCCCCTGGCTCCGATGTGAATTTGGATTCCTGCTATTGGAGTCTGGTGCAAGGACTCAGTATCAAAATACTGGTTAGACCATACTTGTGCCGTCACGAAGCCACCTCTATTCATCTTGAAACTCCACATTTGTCCGATTCGAGAAATGGAGATTCTCCCAGAAAAACGTGTAAGGAAGAGTCCCTCTAAATCCTGATTCACAAAATAGTGCCCATCATCTAGTGTTCCAGTTCTCGCCTCCATCGTGGGCCTATTCATGGCGGTCGTAAAATTACAGAGAGCCATTTTCCCTATCCGATTGTTGTTTACATCTAGCAAGTAAATTTCAATTCTTCCCACACGTCCTTCATGTCCCTCCATAGCGAGTGTTGTAAATCCCACACGAGCTTCTACAGAAAAATCCTGAAGAGGCTGGGGAAACACCTTAATTTTAGCTGGACCATGCCAACCTTCCCCTTTTCCATAATCAGCGACCCGTATCTCCTCCCCATTGGACTCGAAACTACCTGTAACCGTTCCACCATCCATCGCAATACCGGATGTCCACTTTGCAATGGAACTCCCATCATCATCTATCACAAGTTTTTGTGTGGGAACATTTTCACCTTTGGTATCTATGGCTGGTTGTCCAAAGTATAGAGACTGAGCTTCATTTAAGACGGCAAATTCGGTTGTGGGAGCTGTGAACTCCATTTCAATCAACGGCAGGGTATCCACTCCACCTTGATTCTCAACCTCCACAGATCCCGATTGAAAAAGGACTTCTTTCTTTTTTCCATAGGCATATGGGTCTGTACATAAAAAGGAGATCCGACATTGACCTATACTCAGCAATAGGTTTAAATCGGTATCTCCTGTTAATTTGGCAAGATAATAGACATCTGGATCGTCTAGAAGTTGAAGTGATTTTGCTTCTGTGTAATAGAGCCACTCTCCGAAATCTCTCACTTTCTGAAGCAGATCAGACAAGCTATCTGCTTCAATCGTAATATCCACTGAAATAACCCGGTCCTCTAGCTCATTTCCAAAGTCCCATGAACCAGCACGGCCTTTGATGTTAGATGTTGTCTGCTTCACACCTGTCAGGATCGGAAGATGAAGATCTTTGACTATTACATAAGAAGGAAGGTCTTGTTTGTTAAATCGAATAGCCAAATGACATCCCTCCTGCACGTTTCTGAATGGTTTCTTGTCGTTCTATTTCTTCTCGGAGTAACTTGGCTATCTTGGAAATATCTATTTCTTCTCGGACTACTAATTGCTCGATGTTGATAATGATGTCACTCTGTCCTGTAGATCTCTCTGGCATCTGTTTGGCAATGGTATCGGCAAAGGGTTTCATTCGATGTCCTGAGAGGGGAACGACTGCTTCCGGGCCAGCTTCACCAACCCCGATCACACTAGCTCCATCAAACAGTCCACCTTTGGCATACCAGCTAATATTAAAGTCTGGATACGGTACTGAGACTCCTCCAATATTGGCAGTAGCCTTTCGTACCGAGATATGAGGTAGTTTCGGTTTCGGTATGGTAATCCTCATGCTTGCAAAAGCACTTACAATACTGCTTACGATGGACTTCACTCGATCATAGGCCCCTTGGATCGGGTTAATAATCGCTGTCTTCACCCCATTCCACACACTTGAAGCGGTAGAGAGGATGCTATTCCACGTGGAGGATAACCAGCCAACTATAGGCGAAACAACGGATCGGATTCCTGATACTGTCCCTGACCAAATAGAAGAGGCTAAAGACCTGATTGAACTCCATATACTTGATGCAGTGGAACGAGTACTGTTCCATATGGACGACAGCCACCCCACGATAGGAGATATTGCGACACGGATGGCAGAAGATACACCTGACCAGACGCTCGAAGCTACCGATACCAAAGAAATCCAAATGGAGTTTAGAAAACCTACTAATATAGACCAGCTTGTCCGAATCCAGCTTACAATCGTGGTCACAATGGGGCTGATAACGGACGATACTAGATTCCATCCCACTTGAAATAATGCAGGGAGCGTCCCACTAAATAGGATCGAGAAGAAGGTGACTAGTGCTGTCCATGCTTCTTGGATGAAAGTGATAACAGGCATCATGTATGGAGAAATCACTGCCCATAGGTTGGAAAAGAACTGGGTTACGGTCTCAGAGACGGATTGCCACAAATTGGACCACCACTCGCTGAATCCGCTCCATGCATCCATAATCCCCTGTGCAATAGAAGTGAAGAAACCATTCACATCTACTCCAAAACTTTGAAGGATGGCTACAGTCCCCTCCCACATTCCAGAGAAGAGTTCCACAATGACTAAGCAGACGTTTTCTGCTACTCTGCTTACATCTTGCAGGGCATTTCCAAAGTGTTTCATGGCTCCATCAAAATCACCTGTGAGTAAAAGAACCAATCCTGAGATCATATTAGCGGCGGCTGATAGTGCATTGATGATAAGATCAATTAATGGCCCGAGTGCGCTAAACAGCCCATTTAGAACGGGCAGAATCGCTATTAGGGCTGTAACCAGAGCATCACCGAACAGCTCAATAATGGGTTGTGATGCTTTCCATAGACGTGCAAGGCTTGCTTGGATCGGCTCTAGGTACGACGAAAACGTGGAAGCTGATGTTGAGAACATTTCTACCGTAGCTGACCATATACCGTCAATGGCTTGTTTGAACCACTCAAATTGTTTATACATCCAAACCAGCCCTGCGGCGATGGCTCCGACTCCCACTACAACGAGTCCTGCTGTAGTTGCAAAGAATGCAAACACTTCTGCTACAGCTGACACTACCATCACTAAGGAACCAAACACCATGACAACCAGAGGCAGAACAGCTAGTATCCCCATAGCACCTATCAGGAAGAGTTGCTGTTTATCGTTCAGCTTACTAAACCACTCGGAGAAGGATTGAACCTTCTCAATCACAGCAGGTAGATACTTTTGAGATAGATCAACCAGAACACGTCCTAATGGTTCTAGGGATTCCTGTAACTTTCGCCAATCGGAGGCAAGTTGTACCCAAGGCGAACTTTGAATCGCCTTTGCTACTTCTTCTGCTCTGCCTTTTGTTTCGAGAAGGCGACTATTTAAGTTCTTCCCACTCAGGTCTGCTGTCGTGTAGCCTGCGGCGATTAAGTCGAAAGCCTGATTGCTAGTGACCTTAAACTTATCCATGATCTCCTTTGCTTGATCGATGGATTGAACGGCATCGATTCCGAGTGCCTTCGATAATGCAAGAGCTTGATAGACAGCATCTTGCAATCGTGTCTCGTTTAGCTTCTGAAACTTCTCTTTCGCATGACCTGCTACAATCGCCACTTCTTCCACGTCTTTGCCGAGTCCATCTCGGAACACTCTCTTTGCGATAGGAGCCACCTGTTCGATCTGACCTCGAACGCCTCCTAATTTCGCTGTTAGAATCGCCATCATATGAGAACTATCGGCCGATGCTTTGAATGCAAGTGCAGATATAAGACCTATGGGAGCAGTAAGACCTTGCGTTGTATTGTCCGCGAAGTCCACCATTCCCTCGCCTACTTCTCTGCCTCTCCTTCCTACTTCCCGAATGCTATGCCCCAGTCTGTTTACTTCTGATATCGCTTTTCTCACATTGGCATGAATGGAAAAGAAGTGGTCTCTGGATGCTTCTTTCACTTTTCGAGACAGTTCTTCAACCTTACTCTCAGCTTTCTCTGTTTGAGCGTGAAACCGAAACTCCACATTGTTATCCACACTATCCACAGTCGATTGCAACTGTTTCACATTCGATTCTACTTGTCTGATTGCACGGATCACTTTTTGTAAATCTCGAACGGACTCTTCTGTGTGTATATCCGGATTAGGTATCTGCTCTATTTTGCGATCCAGCTGATCCACGATCTTAATTACATTCCCAAAAGATCGATCTGCCTCACGAGCTACTTTCGCAAACACGGAAGAAGCATGGTCTACCCCGTCAACAATAATTTGCACAGACTCTTTTGCCATTCCATCATCGCCCCCCTACAGGAGTCCGTGCTTGACGCTTCATTCGAGACTCTTCTTGCTTTTGCTCTTCGTTCCAATTCAAGACTAAGACTTGCTTTTGTAAGGGGGTTAGGTCCGCATAATCACTCGGTCTCATCCCGATATGACGAACGAAGAAGTAAAACTCCCTTGCCGCATTACTCTTGGCGAAAGGAGTTTAGGTTTTGCTCACCTTGTTCTGTTTGTTCGGTTTGCGTATTCAATTCTTGTTGGTCATCTTTTGGGGACTGCTCTTGTGGTTCCGTTTGTGTTGAAGCAGATTCTTGTTGCTTCTTTTTGTTTGCTACTCCTGAAATTTCTAAAATTCGATTGTACGCACCTTCGATCCACTCCGCCTTCCAAAGTTGATCGATCATGTCCTCCGTCCACTCTGGATCAACTGTTCCGAGAGCTACTGCTTTCAGTTCTGCTTTCGCAGAGTCCCGAATCACATCTGCGGTATTCATTTCCATCTCCTGCGATGACATCCGACCTGATGTACCTACGTTCTTAGAATTCATTTTGATCGATGCTGTTTCGACTGCTTGAACCTCTGCTTTTTCAATATGGGTTAATGGACGGATTTCAATTTGATAAATCTCTTCATCTACTCGAACCTCGTAGAAATCTCGGTATTTCTTGCCAGCTAGTAATGCAGTTGTTAGTTTATTCATTATTGGTTCCTCCAATTGGTTTATGATTTCACTTGTATCAAACAAATATATTGCCTACTACAAAAGTGTAACAACGTTAGTAGGTAGACCTATCATTTGTAATACTAAACTCGATAGGCCCAGTTCCATCGGGTTTAACGAGTGCTCGTAATGTGGTGGTTTGTTCAATAGAGTCACGACCTGAGAGTGGTTGTTGCATAGAGGTGTAAACACCCCTTGGGATAACCAGATCGATGTGATCCCCTATATGAATCTTCGTTTCAAACTCTAGTAGCTTATTTTGAGTCGGCCCAGTAGAATTCCCCCAAAATCGCTCTAAATGAACTGTTGAAAAGAAAGAGAGGTTCATTTCCATCTCAACTAGAAACGCTCCTCGATATGCTCTTCTTGGGAAACGAGAGCCAATGGTTACACCTTTTTCATTGTCCGCACCCGTCTCAATCTTAATCGAAAACGACTGAATATAGGCTGACTCATCAAGCCCGTTCATAGTCGCTGTCACCTGACTAGGGCTATAGATGTCTCCTGATGTAAATATAGGGTTGGTTTGCAAGGTAGACTTCTCATCTTTCCCACCGATAATATCAACCGATCCAATCAGAAAGTTAGCGTCTAGTTCCAAGTTCACTGCACTTACAACGCATCCAGAAAACTGATGCTCAAAGACATCTTTCCCAACCCTCGCTGTAAAGGAATCCATTAATGAGGATTGCTTTGGGTAAAAACGATGTGTAAAGGATGGCTCTTTTCCAACCACCTCGTAGCCTCCTAGTGCCCACTTCAGGAAATAGGGGAAGGACTTTAAGTCGAATGGGACGGATAAGCTTCCTTCAGATCGATAGATCCCCGGTGCAACAATCCGATCCAGACGAGAAACCCCTTCGTAAATCAATACCTGATCCCCAGCAGGGTCTAATTCCGCTGACTCAGGGTCTATGATTTCGGTAGCTGGAACCGGGACCCCAAATTCTTTCTCTTCCCCAAAGCCAAAATAACGTGCAATAGCCATTTAAACACCTCCCTTCACTCTTTTCTTTGAATACGAAAAGCAAACTCACAACTTGCCCAGTACACGTTCGAGTTAGCCATTGCTTCATAAGATGGATCATAATGGAGTGGCCTGACATCAAATACTTTTCCATTCAAGGTGCGATTAGATGAAATGAGATCATATACCTGAGCTGTTAAATCCTCTGCTCGATCTTTCCCTATCGCTGGCTCTGTATCGTACACCATGACCACAAAAGTGAATGTAAAGTCGTGAATAGCCATGTGGCCACCCTTTAGATCCGGTTGATGTGGAGAAGGAAGAACCCATAATAAAGGCATATCTTCAATATTTCCGATGTCCGTTCTGTCTCCATAAACAATAGAGACGAGATCGGATAGATAACCCGACCTCGCCTCCTGTAGGCTGGTAAGGAGTGTTTCTTTGATTTCTTTCCTGATTACCGCTAGGTTCCTCGCATCAATTGAATATCCCACTATATAAGCCCTACCTCCTCTAAAGCCATCTCTACAAATTCCGCCTTCCGATGCTCAGTCTGTTCGATAGATTTCTCGATATACTTTCTTCCTTTCATTCCACGGACACTTCTAGCAAATACTGTTCTCCCTTGGCTTTGGAAGACAAGAGCTTGTCCACTACGAGGACGTATCGGTTGTCTCCGAGGACCATAAATTCCTGTCCCATCGTTTGTATATCGAGCATAGGCAACTGCTGTCTGCACCTTGTATCTTAAACTGCTTAGTCGATTCATCTGCCACGAACCAGCCAGTCGGCCGTGGCTAACGGGAGAGTTTTCTCTAATGTTCCCCCATACATCAAGGGCTGTATATTCTACTGCTTGTTTGACTGCCATGGATGCTTTTCGGGCAATCTCTCGGATACGATCTTCTTGTATGTGGGCTGGCATTAGATTCTCCACTCCGATCCCGAATGAAACAAAGAGAGCTGTCTTTTTTGATAGGGGCGAAGCTCCCAGTCTAGATCCTTTACAACATCAGATGCATTGAGGATTTTGACTGCAAACTCGCCTACTTGAACCACTTTGCTTGTTCGACTCTGAACAGCATAACCAACTAACTTGGATACGGTACGAATTACAACCGATTCAATCCCCTGCCAACGAGCATCGCTAGGTTGAACACTCTCTCCTAAGCGCTGGTCCACTTCGGCTGAAATGTGGACTAACCATGTGACTAAAATAGCATCTAGTTCCGAATCACTGACTTTGAACGTAGTAGGCTGAACCCCTGTCAGCTGTCTCACGAGTAATGATGATCCATACATTATGATTTACCTTTTAGTTCTGTGAGCTTGTCCAAGAGTGTCTTACGATTCTTGGTTCTCTGCTCCGCTTCTATAGCCTCTTCAATCGTCAGCTTCTGTTCTTGTATCCCTTGCAACACTTCGTCTACTGTCATGTTGCTCACATCATATTGCTTTAGAATCTCGACATTTAGGAATTTACAAGCTTGTAAGAGAGTCAGATGACGGGGATGATCCATATAAATCTCTACTGCTTGCTTCGGCTGAAAGTAGTAACCTAGTCTCTCAATGACTTGGTCGGGATGTGTATTATTTACCTTTACCTTGATCACCTGCCACTACCTCCTGTCCTGCATATCCTGTCGCCACGACACTCGCATTCTCATCTTCATAATGACAATCCGTACGTGTGGTAATGACAAAGTCCGTTCTACGTGCTTTCGGCACACGATCTGTCTCTACTTTGATGTCTCGATAGAGTCCATAAACTAAATTACTTGGTGGTGCGAGTAATGCGCTTCCCATAGGCATTTGTGGTACATACTCCAGTTTGATCCCTTTATAAGATAGATCAATCGCTCCCGTTTTGGCTGCGTCGCCGAGTGCGGTTTCTCGTAGCCCTAACTTCTCACGGTAATCGTCAAGCATGTCCCATGTTACATAAAAACGCCATTGCGTTAAATCAGTTAAGTACTTCTTCGGACAAGCATCTAGCATTTTTCTCAGCAGGCTTTCCACATCTGCATTCACAAACTGACTGGCATTAGGAGCTGTAGCGACACCTGTTACCTTATTTGCGGATTTTTTGAGCCAACCATCCGTGATGCTGAGAAGCTCATCGGGGGATGATTTGTCTCCAGCGAGATACAAGTATTCTAGGTCTCTACCTGATGCCTCGCCCAATAATTGCAGCACTGTATCTTCAAACTTCCCACGCTCTATATTGTCTTCCAGCGTGTGATCTGTAAGACCGACAAACCCACCTAGCTCTTCCGAGGTAAGTTTATTTACTGCAGTGGCTACCTTTTGTTCATTGCTAATATCCTTCTGTTCGCCGCCCGTCTTTTTCAGGATACGACCTGCGAACATCACTCTATCGATTTCACGAGTATGGGAGTTCATGTCTAGGCGACGTGCTGATCTGAGTAGCGGAGTGGAATTTTCCACTACTCGAATAAATTGTTGTGCCTTTTGGGGTGTAAGTAGACTAGAACTGATATCGGATCTCGTTATAGCTTTAATGGTTGCGTTTAGCTTGGTTAAGATGTTTTGTGTGTCCATTGATTGATCTCTCCTTATTAGTTAGATATACGAATCCCAAACGCATTACGAGTAGATGGTTCTGGATCGTCAGGCTCTGATGGGCTATCTAGATCCTGTCCTTTGAGCTTCTTTGAATTAAAAAAAAGCCCATACGACTTGGACTTTTCTGCAACGTTTTCTATTTCGTTTATCTTGGAAAGAAGCGAATCATATTCTTCTTTCGACAAGGTAACAACCTCTTCTGGTATATCTACACCTTCCTGTTGATCTACTGTTTCAGAAGGATTAATTACTTCCCCTTCTTCCTTAGCTGAGGCGCTCACCTCTTCCACAGCCTTTTTAACCATCTCTTCCACAAAAGATTGTATTTCTTCTTTATCCATCTGCTCTCCTCCAGTTGATTCTTCCACACTCTTATGGCTCGATATTAATTGTTTTAACTTGGCAAACAAGCCATCTGGTGAATCTTCTTTTTCCTTTGACTTAACGACTAAGAATCTAGCTTTAGGCACACATGGCTCATCCACAAGCGAAACAGCGTTAACAATCCAATCCGCTCCGAGATCCTTGAGTGTGATTCGTTTTAACGCCATCTGTATGTCTTGATTAGATTGGTTTTTTATAACAGCCTGTGGAATTCCCATAATAGAGAAGCCTGTAAGTTTGCCTTTCTTCACATTTGACCAGGCTGATTCATCCGTCACACGAACACCTAGCATCCACGATCCTTGAGGAACGGTGACATCATCAAAGGCGAGATCCACAGGTGCTATATATGACTCAACCAAACTCCCAACATTATTTAATGAGTGCTGTAAGTCGATATTCGCATATTTTTCTACGAATCGATGAGCAACCTCTTCTATTTTTTCTTGGCTAATCCTATCTCCATCATGATCCGGCTCATTCGGAACCAGTACTGGCCCATAAACAATTCTTTTTTCACTATGCTTGTGAACAAACGGTGCTGTTAGTTCGATGCTTAATCCCCTCCTGTTTGGAATAACTCCAGATATCTACGAATATCTTTTATTGCACGACAAATAACCTCCTTGTGAAAGGAGGGAGTAGCATTGATCTTTATTAAAGTCATAATTAAAATTACGCTAAAGAATAAGTAATACCTTTCGACGAGAGTGGTTATGTGGGTAATCACTCTCTTTTTTCCTGCCTTATTGACATATTACATGCCTTATAATTGTCATTTTGACCGGACAGAGAGTACAACCCCTACTCCATTATGGAAGCATGATTCTGTATACTATATGAGTAATTCGATATCATTTAGTACCTTTTGATATCTTTTTTGATATCATTTTTTGATATCATTTTCGATGTCTTTTTTGAATCATTTTATGACATTAAAAATGATTCAATTTCAAGAAAAAATTGTATAGCAAATGACTTTATTGACTTGCTTTAACTTCAAACTTCGCTTCGTGATACTCAATTACTTCGCCTTTTTTCGGATCATTATCTGCAAACTGAACAGCTGTAACAGTGTACTGGTTAGGCTTTAATAACTCACCCTCTAATGGCAAGGACCCTTGCATCATTTCACCAGCCTGTGTTGTCTCTAGGAATTTCTTATTGACATAAAGAAAGACTTCCTTATCCCCTTGAAAATTCTCTAGCGTATACCCAACCTGAATAAGCACAGCGTCTTTGCCTGCAAACAGTACAGGAGTTTGCCCTTTAGCAGAGTCTCCACTCTCTGTTTGTACACTTATTTCCCCTTTCCCTTTTTCTGTGGAATTCGGGAAAGCATATTTGCTTTCTTCTTTCGGCTTTTCTGCAACTTTTTCCTCAGCTTTAGGCGTATCTACTTTAGTTGCTTCCTTAGTTCCACAAGCCACCCCAATTAAAGCTACAGATAGTGCAAGAGATAAGACTAGAATCCGTTTCATGTGTTTGTTCTCCCCTTAGATAGTATCTATATTTTTAGCTTCTTCACTATTTTACTACGTCCCTAATCACTAGGATATCAGTAATAATCTACTCTTTCTGGATAAATAATCCTAAATCAACCATCGAATCACTCATAGAGCCAGCTTTTCCTCCATAGATATCCCATAGGAATAATATCCCTTCACGACAAAGACTCCCTTTAGAAAGGAGGGGATAAAATGAGAGCTATCTTTAGGGCTATAGCAAAACTTCTAGCCATGATTTCATCTAGAAAACAAACGACCATGATCGTCATTCTAATCAACACAAAATAATACTTTAGAAGAGGGTGATTACTGGCATAATCACTCTTTTTTCTTTGCTTGCTATATATCATACATATACATGATATATATTCCTTAGATAAAGATATATGTTTGAGATAGCTTTGGGAGCTATATAAAAAGATATCTTTGCCATGCTGATATTGTATTAAATAAAGACTCAACAGTGATTACAGGCTATGTTGCATAATTGTAACCACCTCATCTCGCTTAGGCAAATACGGTCGAATCCGACACCGACAATGAATCCATTCCCTCGGTTCACCAGATCGATCACCCGGGAAAAATAGCCCATTTGAAAATCGCTCATACAATCCCACCACTTCACCATGCATCTTCACATGATTGGCTTTATCTCTCGGCTTATTCCCCCTCACTCTTCGATCTCTAGCGGTAATCCATTGTTTATATCTGACCCCAAACTCGCTTAACGTTTCGAAAATCCCCTCATTCTGAGCAGAGTTAATCTCCGTTCTAGCGATCCGCTTTAGACGGTATTCCTTGATCTGATCAAACTCCCTTTGTAGCTCCTTAGACGCTTCCTCTATTCCCAGTCCCTTTTTATACGACCGAGCCAAGTTTGCTGAGAAATCGCCTATAATCCGCTCTGCCGTAGCCCGACTGAAGGTATATGACTGATCTCGCAACCTACCATATGTCCAGCGATCAAAGTCCGAATAAGAGTAAGTAACCCCGTTCTCCTGCAGATCATCGAAGGCAATCATTCGTCCTCGTCCAGCACTCTCCATTGCGTTATTAGCCACAACCTTTGGTAAATCGTCTTTGAGATGCTTGAAAAACTCCTCAATAAACAACAGCCGTCTAATTGGATCTTGCGGAACATAGCCCATCGATATGAGCTGAGAGATCATGCGGTTCTCGACTCCTACAAATAGCTTCCAAAGCTGATATTCGAGCTTCTTCTCGGCTTCCAATAACTCCTCATCTATCTGTTTAAAAGCAGGTAGACAACCACACTCTGCTAGAAATGAAGTAACCTCCTCTAGCATCTTCTCTGCCTTCATTTGGTTACCACCTCTAGAAGTCGCTCATGAAGTGATTTGATCGACTTGAGTAATTCATCTGGGGAATGAGTAGGAGGCTTCCAGCTTTTCAACTGATCAATCGGAACTCCGTTAATGTATGGTGAGTCCATCAAAGGATGCTCCATTCTCACTTCCCCTATGAGTTCTCTCACCTTGTTAGGAGTAACCGCACCCATGTTGAACTGTCTAGAAAAAACCTCTGTCTGCCTTATTTCATCTCGGTTATCAATTTCATTAAATTTGAAAGTCCAATCGCTAACTCCAAAAGCATTGAGAATATGTTTATTTAGCCGAGCCTCTACCATTTCTTGCCTTGGATTGATGATGCTCTGCTTATAAATCTCGGTTGATTCCTCTGCTGTCGATCCACCTAGTTTTCCATCTTCAGATATACCGATCCGATAGCTAGGAACACCATGACTAGACAACACCTCATCTCGATTGTCCTTCCTATATAAACGAAAAGAAGCCTCCTGCACATCCACAGCAAGAGCCTGAAAGTTAAACTCTACTTTCTCATCTCCACCACTAGCAGTCAGCACTAACGTAGCATGTCGGTTCTCTTTTAGATCCTTTTGGAAGAATCGTTTAATCATGTCTTCCGTATACTTGTCCAAGTCCGCTCCCGATACAGTAACAGCATAGGCTGGAATGGCATGATTCTCAAAGAAGGAGATGTTGAACTCTTCCCGTTCCTTATCCCCTAAGATCGCTCCCAGTGCTGGTAAAATGTCTGGAACCCCATAGTAGTCACTCCGTGGCGAGTAATTGAGAATATGAATAATTTCCGTTGCTCTCTCATTATAAGGAAGCCCACCTAATGAAAACTTCTCCCCCGTCTCATCATGTACATCCCACGGAGCTCCTGCTCGTTTAAACCATCTCTTCCTTATACCCCTGATTTGTAAGAACAACGAGTCGTCCATATGTCTTCTCATGGTATGAGAGGGAATATGATCGATCCCCGTTAACTGCTGGTTTTCATCTCGAATCAATTCTAAGTATCCATTCCCTGTTGCCTCGAAATCCTCCATCCATTGACCTAATACCTCTCCTAATGTTTTTTCTGGATGGAGGCTGTTAAGAAAGGGGAGAACCGATTCCTTCTGCAATTCATTTGGATTCTCTATCCCCTCCATCGGCTTTAGCTTCCAACCCAGACCTACCGTATCCCTTGCTTTCACTTTGACAGCACGATAGTGGTACGTGTTCATCTCCATGAGCTTTGCGAGAGCTTCCATATTATAAAGTGGCTCTACAACCCCTCGCTCACCATACTCATTAACAAATACATCGGAGGGAATTTGCTTTGACATCGATTTAGCAGAGTACTGCTGTAAATAGTCTGAGGTAATTACTTCTCCATCCTTCAATACATAAGCCTTCACTTGTGATTTATCCATATACATCCTCCACTACACTACCCTTGCTTTCACTTTCGCTTTTCCTTTACCAATCATCAACTCAGTTAATGCCCAGACCAAAGCATCCATCCGGTCTGGCGATTTCATATGATGCGGTGACCATGTACACATTTGATCTTCTAGCGTCCCCAAGCTTCCTACATGATGTACACGACCTTGCTCATAAAGTGCCGCCACAGGTTCCGCTCTGATGTATTTCCCACGTGATGCATGAACTTTCTTATAGGCAACCATCGGATCCACGGTTCGAATAGTATGTTCTACTAGGTCTCCCCCGTTATTTGCTTCGGCCACAATTCGGTCGGCTTGATATTTGTAGTAAGCAGTCACAGCCGATCTTGCCCACCCATCCGGTGTCCCCTGTAACGATAAATCATCCAGTACATAAGCATGGCCATCTACTCCTTTACCGACAATGACAATCCCCGTTTCATCCGATCCCTCTTCACTCGTGACCGCTGGATCAATTCCCACAACCACTCTTATCAATTCAGGATGACACTTCACTCTTAAATCATCTAACTGCTGTCGCTTCCACAATGCTCCTACCACATCGTCCAAAATCTCCGCAAAAAGCTCCTGCCTTCCAAGCCGTGTCCCTTCGTATTGGTACACGATTTGCTCAAGAAAAGCAGGAGCTAGGTTATCCGCATTTTCAAAGGTAGAACCCCTTGTAATCGAGGTTGTACTTGATTTAACGATAGTTTGAATTAAGGGAGTAGGTTTCGGCGTGGTTGTAATGATCGCCCGTGGATTTACACCGAGTCGCAGACCGAACATTAACATATCCCATGTTTCTTGCGGATATTTCCAAGCGGCGAGTTCATCACACCAAGCCAGTTCATGTTGGGGGCCACGCAATTGTTCGGGATGTGCCCCTGAGAAAATAGTAGCTATCGCTCCGTTTGGCCATTCTACACGCCGTTTAGAGGGGTAATAAGTCGGCATAAACCAAGGAGGGCTAATCGTAAGAATCCCACTCTCTCCTTGAATCATCACGTCCCTTGCATCGGCTGGCGTAGGGGCTACGAGAGCCAATCTCTTTACCTTCCCTGAGCGTACTTGATCAATGACATACTCAGCCCCCGTCCTTGTCTTTCCGAAGCCACGTCCAGCAAGCAAAAGCCATGTCCTCCAATTCCCCTCTGGTGGCAACTGGTTCGGCCTCGCCCAAAAATCCCAACTATAAAGGAGTTTATCAATTTCTTTATCGGATAAGCCGTCTAGTAATTCCTCTCTTTCATTTATTGGAAGTTGACTTACAAGGATGGCTAAACTCTTGTCCAATGTGCGTCTGCCTCCTTATTTTCTTACGAATAATGAATGAAAAACCGTTTACTTTAATGAGTTAATGAGGTAATATGTGAGTGTAGTAGAAATTAATACTAAATATGACAAAATAAGGGGATATGACAACAATGAAAAACATCCAGCCAACCGAATATGAAGTAGAAAAGGGTATAAATTGGTATATCACGAAAGAGCAAATCACCTTTTTACAACATTTAATGACCTCCTGCCCTATCAATCTCGCAAAGGAATATCCGCACGAATTCCTCGATATCCCAGAGGAGCTAGAACAATTACGACTTGAGCTAATGGGCCAAGAATCTAAATAAAGAAATTCCCTAGCCCTTCGGGGCTTTTTTCGTTCCTCCAGCTTTATTCGTCTCAATTGTGTCTGTTCGCCTAATTCCCTTGCTGTTTCCTGCATTCAGAGCTATTGTGTCACATGCAAGAACAAACAGAAGGGATGATGCTAAATGAAAGAAACGGCAATGACTGACTTCAATTTCCTTGAATGCGAAAATTACCAAGAACTGACCAAAGCCATTTACGATGAAGACTATGACGGATATATCTTCCGAGACCTCACCATCGTACACGCCAAGAATGATGCGAGTGGCATGATTATTCTAAAGTCAGGTATCCCGATAGCTATGTTTGAACCTCATCTAATGGGTCAAGAAAATCTCCTTGCCATTATAGAATTTCTTTAATTTCTAAAGGCTATCCCACACCCTAGCTTGTAAACTAGCTAGGGCTTTTCTTCCCTCTTCCTCGCCAACTGTTCCAATCTCTCCACCAACATTTGTTTCGGGCTAGATACCTCGATAGGGTTACCATCCTTACCCGATATCTCGTGTTGAGTCCTCCGCCCCCACCTAGCTGGATACTTCCGCTCTAATCGCCATGCCGCCGCCTGCCAATTTGTCTTGGCTGACTGTGCAATCAAGGCCACGTCCCTCATTTCTGCCTCGGACATAGCTTTCTCAACTGCCACCGCAAACTTCCTATACTGATTATTGGTGGGCGCATTTGCTCCCCTTTTCAACCAGTCATAGAGCGTAGTCTTGTGAATACCCACGAATGCCGCCGCAGTCTCCATGTAATTCCCCATACGGAGGCAGTCACAAATTTTCCGCTGTATCTCAGGAGTTAGCTTAGTTGTACCGATGGGTCGTCCTCTTCCTTGATTCTCTCTCATTCAGGAGCCTTCGCTTTTACTGCGTTGGAATAATTATCTTCCTCCGATAATCTAGTCGCCTTTTGTCCAGTGAATTCTTCCCATCTTCGAATGATCACATCGCAGTAAACTGGATCTAACTCCAGTCCATAACAAACTCGATCCGTTTGCTCTGCGGCTAGTAATGTAGAGCCTGATCCAGAGAACAAATCAAGTACAATTCCTCTGGGCTTACAAGAGTTTTGAATGGCCTTTGCAGGGAGCACAACTGGCTTCATGGTAGGATGTTCCGCATTCCGTACTGGTTTGTCTATTTCCCAGACAGTCGATTGCTTTCTATCCCCATACCAATTGTGTGGTGACCCCGATTTCCAACCATAGAGGATAGGTTCATGCCTCCAATGGTAGTCAGATCGGCCAAGTACAATCATGTTCTTGACCCAGATGAGACATTGCTTTAACTCCCAGCCCGAATTCATTAGAGCAGTCCTGAAGTTCACTCCTTCGGTATCCGCATGACAAATGTAAATGCCGCCCCCTTGTTCGGTGACGGCACACATATTCGAAAATGAGTGGTATAAAAACTGATAGAATTCATCATCGTTCATAGAGTCGTTTTGGATAGTGAGTGCTTCCGATGTCTTTCCCGTGTACGAAACGTTATATGGCGGATCAGTAAAGACCATATTAGCTCTCTGGCCATCCATCAGCTTCGTTACATCATCAATCATAGTAGCATCACCACACATCAAGCGATGATTGCCCAGTATCCATACATCTCCTTTTTGAGTGACAGGATCATCAATCTGATCTATAGCTTCTTCCTCATCAAAATCATCCTCCTCTGGCTCCATATCCGATAGAAAGTCACTTAGGATTTGATCGACTTCTTCTTCGCCAAAACCAGTCAAGTCCATATCTAGCCCTGATAACTGTATATCATCCAGTAAGCGAGCCAGCTTCTCAAAGTCCCAATCACCGCCTACTTTATTTAGACCAATGTTCAAGGCTTTCTCTTTATCTTCGGGCAAGTCAACAATCGAGCATTCGACCTCGGTAACCCCCTGCTCGATCAATACCTTGAGCCTTTGATGACCGCCGACTAGATTTCCCGTTTGAGAGTTCCAGATGAGAGGTTCAACGAAGCCAAATTCCTCTATCGATTTTTTCAGCTTCTCATATTCAGGATCACCCGACTTTAAGTCGAGTCGTGGATTGTATTTAGCTGGATTGATCTGGTTAATAGATACACTTTGTATTTTCACTTTCATCACCTATAAAAAATGGCCAAAGCCCTTAGGGCCTGACCAAATTGATATATAACAAGGGGAAACAAACATGATTTGATACTATTTCGCACTTACTATCTTATCGTGATTTCACTATCATTTGATGCCGAATTACTGCCAAAAAACTGCCAGTTTTCCGACCATATCCATCCCCTTAACTATATAGGCATCGGAAGTTATATTTGCATTCAGACAAACTACAGACCAAACTACAGACCAAACTGAAAAAAGCAAGCCCGAAAGCCTGCCTAAAGTTAAATATATAGCTCTAATTTATGCATCCAGTCCTTCTATATAGTCTGGAAATTCCTCTGCCATAAAATCATATACATCCCCATTATTGTACCGCAAATAGAAAGGGAACCTTGACTCCTTCCCACCTGCCTCATTAAAACACTCTTGAAGGAAGAAGGGGATGTATTTCTTCGTTTGGAAGCTAATTTCTTCTAAGAAATCAAGACTTTGTGTTATCTCATTAGGATATTGAGACATTGAACTAATATCAAATCCACCTAAAGCCGAATCAGAATCGCCATAGGCATTTGTAAAAAGCTGTGCTCCCCAATCTGCCATTGCCGACACAGCTATACCAAAATCACCACTATGTCCTTGTAATTCCAATAGGATGAACTTTGTATCAGGATGATAAGGATATTCATGTAAAATAAATCGAAAATGCTTGATCGTTTCTTCTTCATATACACTAATTGTTTTAACAACCAAATCTCTTATATTTTGTTCCACTAGTTATTTCCCCCTTATCGAGCATGTCCACCCCAAGTCGGACGTCCTCCAGTATGTCTTACTGCACCGTGGATTTTGATTCATTCCATTACAAACTTCAGACAAATTCATCAAAAAAGGACAAGCTCAAGGCCTGCCCGAAAAAAATGAAATTGTTATTAAACATCTATCTGAAACAGAGCTATTTTTCTACAAAATAGAGAGCTATCTTAAATCTAAAATTACGCATCCAGACCCTCAACATAATCTGGCCATTCTTCTTTCACTAGATCATAGGCTTCCCCTGAGTTTGGATAAAATAAATAGTAGGGTATCCTTGACTCTTTTCCTCCCGCTTCATTGAAACATTCCTGAAAAAAAATGGGCAGGTAATCTTTAGTAAGAGAATCAATTTCATCTACTAAATCAAGATTTTTCACTACTTCTTGATAAGAAAGTTTAGACATCGAATCAAAACCAAAACCAACTAATGCTGTGTCAGGTTCACCATGAGCATTTTTCGTAAGCTGTTCCTCCCAACCGTTCATTGCTGTTATCGAAACTCCAAAGTCTCCTCTGTGCCCCCTCACCTCCAAAAGAAAAAACTTCGTATCTGGGTGATAAGGATATTCATGGATTATAAACTTTAAATGATTGAGCGTTTCTTTTCGTGATTCTCGGATTGATTCAATAACTAGTTCTTTCATCTTTGGTTCCATTCGATTACATCTCCTTAGCGATTATGTCCACCCCAAGTTGGACGTCCTCCTGTATGCCTTACCGCACCATGAACTTTCGATTCTACTAACTGCATTTTACCTTCATCTTGATTATGATGCCAAGTATAACCGACCGGATCTTCACCCGCCTCTATCCATTCGTGATTCGCCTTCACAAATTCGTCCCTTAAATCCTTATCACTCTCTAGCTTTTCTAGAAGGCTTTTAGATCCTTTACCAGAAGTTATGTTATCAAACTCTGCTTTAGGAATTTTTTCTTTCAATGACGACCTCTCTAGAAACCTTTGTAACTTCCTAGCAGCATTAGGGTTTTTCTCACCCCCACCATTTCCTAAAACATCAAGCAGAGTTTGATCAATTTCCTTTTTTAATGCTTCATTTCTTTTTAAATCTTTAGATACCCTTTTAGAAAGTAGGCTAAATTGCTGAACATCCGAAAGTAAATATTGATCAACGTTCAACTGTGATTCATAATCTACCCATTTAGAAAAATCAGGAAATCCATTTTCATCAAAAGGAACTTCATAATCCTTACCATTCACTTTAATTTGGAAATTAGATCCGGCTTCCTTTGATTTAACGATAGGTTTACTGCTTCCATCATAATATTTTATATACTTCTTACCATTTTTGTCCTCGATTTCACCCATTTTGGGATCGGGAGACCATGTTTTATTTGATGATGGTTCATTTCCGTATTTTTCTACGTTCTGTTCTTTTATACGCTCACGTATGTATGGATCTACTTGAGCAATCTTGTTTGTTTTCCCAGACCCATCAGGTAACTTTATATCGCTATCCTTGCCTACATGACAGTCAAACAATTTGGCCAGAGGTAACTGAATGGAAGCCACATAATGACCTGTATCCTGTTGCTGTATGGCTACACAGTCCTTGAACTTCATTAATAGTGGTTCGATCTTCGGCCATGCAAATGTAAGTCCTGTTACTGCAACCGCACCGGCTGTCGTGGTAGCAAGGATTCTCTTGCCACTACCGAATAGATTATCGCCGAATGACTTTACTTTGTCACCCAACCCGGTTAATGAGTCAGAGATTGCATCAAAAGCTTTACTTGCTAAAGGAAACTTACTAGAGAGGCCACCTGACTTCGAAACAACATTGCCTGCCTTACCAGCTTTATCTACACCTTTTAACCCAAGAAGTTGTGAAAATGCATATCCGAACCACTCTGAACGAGATTTTCCATCACCGTTGATTACCATACGATCCCATGACTCGGTTATCTCTTTCCAGATCCCTACTGCCGCATTGGATATGTTATCCCAAACTTCGCCCGGGTGTGTAACCCAATGCTTGAGCTGGTTCCATGACTCCCTAGGGTTTAGAATGACATACCCTAGGAGTCCTACAGCTCCTAGCGCTAAGTCAAAGACCCCGATGAGCATGTCTGCCAATCCTCGTAACACACCTTTAAGGAAATATGCTGCCCATTCCAACACTTTTAACATTGGAAACTGCTTCTTTAATATGACCCATGCTAAGGTAACACCAGCCCCGATTTCCAATCCCCATTCCCATAAACGATCCTTCATACTTTTGATTTTAGCACCGAAATCATCTAAGATATTATTTACATCATCGTACAGCTCACCGCACCAATCCGTGAAACCATTCCACTTGTCACTAACCCAATCTCCTGCTTTGTCCCACCACGACACCTCGGTCTCGGGTTCACCCGCAAGATCGGTCGGGAAATGAGAGTCAATTTTGATGTTGTCTATATTGAAATCAACTGCTTGCACAGTCGTCCCATTTCCTGCAATTCCTAATCCCAATACTAATAAAGTGATCATCATAATTAATATAAATTTCATTGCTTTGTTTCTCATAGATGTTATCTCCCCCCAACTCCAGCAAAAGAGGGCAGTTGGATACCTGCCCTCATCGGTTTACATGCTCTATATATAACAAAATTGAAGTTTTTTCACTATTTAATAATGAATAATAAGATTGTGTATCTTTTAAATTGCAGTCACTTCTTATCACCTATTCGTGAAAATGGGTATTATCATGTCAAATGAGATTTAAAGTATATGCTACCTTCTCGATTGCCTCTTTCTTAACCCGATAATAGCTCCGCTTGCTCCAACCGATCCGATCACACACAACTTCATCATTCATTCGTATACGAGTGAAGTATCGCTCTTCTACCAATTGCTTCTCGTCCTCATTTAATATTTTCAAAGCCTGCTCAATCCTCTTTAACTCCAATTCTTTCTCTGCCCGTTGCACCGCATATTTCTCCGTGCTTGATATATACTCTTTCTGACCTCCGTGCATGGGTTCACCATAGTTAGAGGTGCAAGAAGGATATTGATATCGAAGATCCTCTACAGCTACTTTTAGGATCGGATACCTTCTAAGTCTACGTTCCACTTCTTTCCGATAACTTGGTTTTCTCACTCACCTCTGCACCTCCAGAAACCTGTAAGCCTTAACTAGCAATCTGAACCCAGACCTCTACCCGTTCATCGTCTTTATGATCCACAAATACTTTCTCCGTATCTTTTGTATATCTCACTATATATCGGTCATCCTCATACACCAGCCGGTTGAGTGCGTCCTCAATCCCTTTTACGTAGTTAGATAGGTCACCATCTAGACCGCCTTTGAGATATACCTTGCAGCCGAACTCAATCGGGACTTTCTTTGGGATGCATTGCCAGCCCTCCTTTGCCATTGCTTGTCTTGCGTGTAGCTGGACAACCTCTTGGTAAGCTAAGTATCGTTGTGCATCTGTCCTCACATATTTTCCCCGACGTGTCATCCTTGTGTAAGGGACAGCTCGTCCCTTAATCGTGAAATGTAACATGCCATCCCTCCGCTCATCACATACCTCGTTCTTTCATCTTCTTTTGTATCCGTATATATTCCGCACAAAGCTCATCGTACAGGCTGTCAGCTCTCGCTCGTTCTTCACCAGAGGGGAACGGATTATCAAGATAATCCGCCCCCCGATAAATTCGTGTTTCTAGCTCTTCATATCGCTGTTGTAATTCTAAATCGGTCATAATCTATAGCTCATCGAAGCGTTGAATCCAGCCTTTAAAGGCATAGCGGAATTCATTTACTCCAATGTCCCGTCCCTTAGCTATTACCGATTGAATTACTTTCGCTCCCATGTGGTCTCTACCTGGATCGGTATCCTCTGGATCTTCCCAGAGAAATTCCACTAGATCGGCATCTTGCTCGATTGAACCCGACTCCCGGAGATGCTCAAGCGATGGTTTAATTGCCTTTTTCCCTTCTCTGCTCATCTGGCATAGCAAGATTACTGGGCAATCGATCTCTATGGCTAGGTGTTTCGCCGCTTTGGTTACCTCTCCTACCGCCTGTGCCCTTGTTTCGCCCTTCTTGGTGGGGATGTTCATAATCCCCAAGTAATCCACAAAAATGGCTCCAATCCGTCCGTGCTTTCGTTTCTGCTGTCTGGCTACTGCTCGGATCTCATCAATGGTCACATTTTTTGCGTCGGCTATGGAGATCGGGAGCATTTCTAGCGCATCATAGCCTTCTCGTAAGTGCTTCATATCACCCTCCGATAGATGCTTAAGGCGAATCCGATTCGCACTCACCCCTGTCAAGCTGGATAACATACGGTTAAAGAGCTGTGGGCGTTTCATTTCCTGTGACCATACTAGACATTGTCCTTTACCCTGTGTGGCGATTCCTTGGATCATTTGCAACATCTTTGCTGTTTTCCCGACCGATGGTCTGGCAGCCAGTATGTATAGCCAGCCTCGCCCTAGTCCGCCCATCCATTCATCAAACTTAGGGAAGCCCGTATGGATTAAGTCGTCTTTCCGAGCGAGGTAATCAAAGTATTCTTGACGTGCGTCTGTGATCGAGACGAGTTCGCCATTTCCCTCTGGTCGTATAGAATCCGATAGCCTTTCAATGGCTTGTAGCATATCCTCTTCTTCGGAAAATTCTCCCTCGGTTGCAATGGATTTAATCCGATCTCCTAATTCCATGATTCGTCTCTGTACAGCATGTCGATGAACAATTTCAGCATAGTGTCGAGCGTTTTGTACGGTGGGTACAACGGATGCCAACTCCGTCATATACGCTACTCCGCCCGACTGATCCAATTTCCCATATGTATTTAGCCGATCTGTTAGGGTCACTAGGTCAATCGGTCGATCACTCTCGTGCATATGCTTCATGACGGTGTAGAGAGTCTGGTGTGACTGAATCGTAAAGTCGCGAGGCTCTAGCTGTATTGTCAGATCATCCAGCACTCTGTTATCTAGTAAAATAGCACCCAGTATCGACATCTCAGCATTCGCTTGTCGAAAGTCGGTGTCCTTGTAAGTCATTTACATTCATTCCTCCGCTCAGCCATTTTTCTAGTAGGTCTCTGTCCGTTTCAGGATCAAATCCAGCTGAGACAAATTGTCCTACTGCCTTCTGGTATTCAAAGCTCTTGATTTGTTTTTTCTCTCGCTCGTCTTTCAGACTAACTACTGCAGCTGGTTGACTCTTTCTAGCTTTGTGAGCCTGTAGCTGATCGAATTGCGCTCGTAGTTTACTAGCTGACAAAATATTGGCTTGCCAGAAATGATCCGTTGTGGCGAAGTCGATCACCTCTCGTATTTCCTGCTTGGTTCGTTTGTCTAGCTCTACTAGTTTTCGAAACTCATCTGCCCACTTGTTGAGATCATCTGGAGTTCTTGCATTGGGCTTCCAAGAGAGGATTTGCTTTTGCAGATACTGTGCCATTTTCATATAGGGGGATTCATCGTCGTAAACGTTCTGTTTGCGACTATAATCTTTTTTATCTTTTTTCTTTTCATTCTTTACATTCTTGTTAGGTGTTAGCTGATTGTTAGACGTTTGTTGATCGCTTTGTTGATCCTCTTCTGATGAGGATTGGTAAACCTCCCAATTCACTAGGGTTATAAGCCTTCCCGTCTTTGTTGATTTGTTTGTTAGAAATCCCCACTTTTCTAATTTCAACAATGCCGTTCTGATACTCTGAATTGACACATCATTTCCACAATTTTCCTTGATTTTTTCAAGGGATGTAACTACTTGTCCAGACTTTACAGTAAATATTTCTCCCTTGAATTCCCATTGATTGTCCTTATGGTTTACCATGAGAAGAATCGCAATAAATACATCTCTTTGCTTGCTATTCAGCTGTTTATACAGGTCGCTTTGGCATAGTTTTCTATGCAACTTAATCCAACCATCCATACTCTCACCTGCCGTATTATGAGGTTATATATAGATAGGGCGACCTTGCCCCTATCTATATGTATAAAGCTCTACACTCCACCATCAGTAGCCCCTAAAAGGCTTCCGTGTCTATCTGTCGCATATAACCGTTGATCGCTTCCAATTAGGCTAAAGTACTTATTACCAATTTTAAGCATGTGTTCGGATTGGGACTTGCTCCAATCATCCTCATAACGCTTTCTGTACGGTGTATGTTTCCGTGGTCGATATCTCATCCAGATCTCCTTCCAGCATGCTCTTTGCTTCATCAATCATGAATCTCATATCTGTAAACTTTCTGGATACAAGGCTCAGTAATTCCTGCTCACTATATTGAAATTGAACAAGTGCATCGCCTGTTCTATAAATCTCGTCTTCTAAGTCCTCTAGTCTAGCCCTCAGCAGGTTCATCGACATCGTCTGTACCTCCTGCTGTTTCTTCTTCAGGCTGGTTGTAAAACGCTTGTTCAAACTTCTTGAAGCTAAGAGGAAGAGTAGAAGGTAGCTTACGTCCAAACGCATGCTCCGTTCGATCTCCAGCCTCCCAACTTTCATCAGGTTGTGTTCGAATCACTCTTATAGATCCCTCATTCGTCCTAACACTTTCCGCATAGAGAATAATGTCAACCATTCCGAGTACTATATCTCTACCGGATCTAGGGATGGAAGGAACTGCTTTATTGATCGTGGACACTCTGGTTTTGACTTCATAAGACTCTACGTGACTAGTGAACACCAGTCCATAAGGGAGTAATGAAAGCTTTCTGATTACCCTAAAGAACTCATCTTTAATCAATTGCCAGCCTTTACCGAATCCTAGATCGCTCTCGTGCTGAATCCCCTGTTTTTCCTTAATAAATTCGGCACAACATTTCCAGAGGTTGTCGACCGTATCGATCACAATCGTTTTAAAGGGATGGTTGCCCTTGCTGAGTTCTCCACACACTCTGATAAAGGTTTGCCAATCAGGGACTTTCACCTCATAGCAGGAAAGTGCCTCTAGTCCAGGCTCCGTTGCCAAGAATAGGGGGTTGTCCATCCTACTACAAAAAGTAGATTTACCAATTTTCGGCTGACCGTAGAGCAGAATTGAATAATCTTCCAACTTCTGTTTAGGCTGCGTTTTCTCTGTAGGTAATAGCACAATATGTCTCCTCTGTATTCAGTTGTCTAAAGATCGTTTTTCTGGTATCCTAGTCATACATTTGTTTTTTAAGTGTTGAACTCGCTTTTGCCGAAGCGAGTTTTTTTATGCCCTCTTTCAACCGCCCCACTCCTTTCTTTGTTCTCGTTGCTCTTTGGTATGTATCATTACCTCCAAGCAGTCACATGGTATACTTGGTTTCACACACAAGCAAGTCATTTCTTTACTTTATCTGTAGCTCCATAAAGATAATCGATAGTCGTATCAAAGAGATTTGCTATGTCGATTAGAACCTGTGGTTTTTGGGGCATCCTTCCACTTGACTCGTAACCTGTTACGGTCTTTCGATCAATCTCGAGGACATCGGCTACTTCTTGTTGAGTCAATCCGTTTTCGATCCTCAATTGTTTCATGCGTTCAGAAAATACATCCATGTTTTCACCTCGTCGTTTAATCCTGCGCTCCATGCTCGAACCAACTAAAAAAAGCATCCCGTCCAACTCTTTTCAATCTTCCTATTCGAATAAGTGGAAAGCTCTTATACTCCATTACTTCATAAGCTCTGCGCACTGAAATACCTAGAATGGTTGCCACATGCTCTGCTCTTAGAACTGCTGGATATTCCTCAGTCACTGAATCTCCTCCTCTCCATCATTCTAGCTCCATTAAGCTACATTTTGAAGCCTAAGGGTATTTTTGAAGCTAAGAAAATTCTATCCTTTATCCAGCTAATCGTCAATCATAGCTTATTGGAAATTCAAACCAAAGTCTATCCATGTGTTTCATATTGAAGCATTTTGTTATAATATGTTTCATAATGAATCAACTATGATTGAACTACACTGAATAAAGTAGGTGTCAATAATGGAGATTTTTTCGGAGAGACTTAGAAAACTACGAGAATTACGTGGATGGACACAAAAAGAAGTAGCTGAAGCCCTACACGTTGATCGAAAGACCGTTACAGGTTATGAATCCAGCGGAAGAACGCCTAGAGAGCGTGATATCTTGGTCAATTTAGTCAAACTTTTCAACACTACATCCGATTATCTTTTCGGTATCACAGACGATCCGAGCCCCAGACGAGAACAAACGATGGAAGAAAAACTGGAAAATGATCCCTATTTACAAGGGATTCTGAAGCAGATAGAATCAAATCGTCGCTTCACTGAGGACAAGAAAAAAGAACTCAGGAAGCAAATGATTGAACTCTATATCCAAGGTCTTTCAGACGTTGATTGATAATAAAGGAGAGGTTTATCTATGCTACAAACGTTAGTTAATTTATCTACTAACTATTTCGGACGAGAAATAACACTCATTTTGAAAGAACTATCAACAGGATTTGCCTTCTCCTTCTCAACCTTGTTATTTACATTACTTTTCATCTGCTGGCTTGTTATTCGTGTGAAGCATAGCCCTGATATTAGCAAAGCCGTTGTTAGTTGCATTGCACCCATTCAAGGTCAACCAGTCGGTCAATATAACGCAAAAAATATTAGCAATCTTATTCAAGCATTCGATACTATGATATGCTTGATTGCCACAATCATGGCACGTAGACCAATTACATTTGAAAATATGAAACGAGCACGACTTATCTTTTTAGGTGCCGTTTTTTTTATGCTCCTTTTCATCTATGTAGGACTGGCAACAGCTACTACATTGTTTCTGCAATAGTTCAATAAATTAAGCCAATGATAATTCAATCATTGGCTTTACTTTTAGCAACAGATTGTTTAGAGTGTCACACCAAGGGAACAGTATTTCAGCATCATGAGGAGGAACAGAATATGAAAGGATACTTTCGCAAACGAGGTACAAAATGGTCGTTTACAGTTGACTTAGGACAAGACGATCAAGGGAAGAGAAAACAAAAAACAGTCAGTGGTTTCAAAACAAAAAAGGAAGCCGAAAAAGCGTGTATGGATTTAATTTCCCAAGTGGAGAAAGGAGATTACACAGAACCCAGCAAGGTGACGGTAGGAGAGTTTTTCGAGGACTGGAAACTTACAGTCGCAAAACAAGCATTAAAAACAACAACTTTTGAAACTTACAGTATCATAATGGACACACACATAATTCCTATGATTGGGGAAAAACAAATACAAAAAGTAACACCTATACAAATCCAAAGACTGTACACTCAAAAAACTGAAGAAGGCTTGTCCTCTGCATCCATACGAAAAATTCATCATGTTCTTAGCAGCTCATTCAAATACGCAAAAAAATGGGGATTAATTCAAAAAAATCCCATTGAAGAGGCCGAACCACCTAAGTTAACAACTAAGGAAAGGCCCATCTGGACTATTGACGAGGCCACAAGGTTCTTGAGTAGTACAGAAAAAGAACCTCTATATATTGCTTACCTCCTTGCCATCTTCACAGGTATGCGTATGGGGGAGATTCTCGGATTAAGGTGGCAAGCTGTCGATTTTGAGAACAAAGCATTGAGCATACAGCAATCCTTGGCTAAAACCAAAAACGGGCTTATATTTCAGGAACCAAAATCTAAAGGATCTAAAAGGTTGATATCAATAACTGATGACGTAGTCCAAGCCTTAAAAAAACATAAATTAGAGCAATCAAAGCAAAAGCTACAACTAGGAATGTCATATGAGTATTTTGATTTGGTTGTTTGCACCAGCCTTGGAACCCCCATGATCCCCGAAAACCTTAGACGACACTATAACAGAATGATATCCGAATGCGGAATTAAAAAAATCCGTTTCCATGACTTACGACATACCCACGCCAGTATCATGCTGCAACTTGGAGAACACCCAAAAGTGGTTAGTGAGAGGTTGGGACATAGTCGTACAAGTGTAACTTTGGATATATATAGTCATGTAATCCCAGGTATTCAAGAAAAGGCAGCAGAGAATTTCAGTCATGCATTATCCAAAAAAGGATAAAAAAATACCAATGTGGTCAAAATGTGGTCAATCAAGGTTTTTTTGCCCTAATCGTAAAAAAGACAAACAAAAAAACCTTGATTTCTCAAGGATTACGGTGGTGGGCAGTACTAGGATCGAACTAGCGACCTCTTCCGTGTCAGGGAAGCGCTCTCCCACTGAGCTAACTGCCCTCGTCTATCTAGATTTTTTTTGGTGGGCCCAACAGGATTTGAACCTGTAACCAACCGGTTATGAGCCAGGTGCTCTGCCGTTGAGCTATAGGCCCGTATGTATTTACGGAAATGGCGGAGCTGACGGGATTCGAACCCGCGATCTCCTGCGTGACAGGCAGGCATGTTAGGCCTCTACACCACAGCTCCACATTGGTTGCGGGGACAGGACTCGAACCTGCGACCTTCGGGTTATGAGCCCGACGAGCTACCACTGCTCCACCCCGCGATATTGTGATTGTTTCTTATTTTATCTAACTTGTTTCAGTCACAAGTAATACTATACAACAGAATGTAAAATCACACAAGTACTTTTTTAAAAAATGATTAGTGCCTCCAGATGTATTTCACACCAAAGCGCCCTTTTCTTGAGCGAAATACTTCCACAGTATCAGGGCTTTCATATCCATATAACCACCAATCTTCTTGCATTCGTGTGGCTAATACTTTTGCTTGAAAGCGGGATTCATATAATTTTGCGCAATAAATCCATTGATCCATCTATATCTCCTCCTATATGTAGTGTTACTCACATAGTGGGAAATCATTCTTAATGATGGCTGTTTTCATTTAGTGAAACTAGACTAACGCACATTTTACATCAGCGTCCAAACGGCTTATGGAGATTGACATAGTATATACAGAACAAGCAAGTCACTTGTTCCACCAAATTCCCTCCTCAAATGACAGCCGAGTACAGGGCAGTACTCGGTTTTTTTGTATTTTCATCGTCTCTGAAGCACTACCACTTAATGCCAAGAACACCAGACCAGTCATGACCCATTATCTTAGCATGTTCTACCAGCAGTCCAAGCGGTGAAACGAATGAAACTCTGTTCAAACGTCTAACACTATTCGAACAAAAATGGTGGCTTAAGCATCCTCACCGGGAGGATACCAAGCCACACCCCATTCATTCACCTCAGAAGAGGAAATACTCTAGGGTAAGTTCGGTAGAGATTACAACCTGTCTACACTCTCCTATGAGATCAAGCGTCTATGACCCATCGACTTCTTCGTCTTCATCACGAATTCGATGGGCCAATCTCCCGGCAGCTGCCGCAGCAATCGCACAAACAATATCATCTAAAAACGTGTGACAATGTTCCCCTCCCTCATTATCCAGACTTTTGATAATGCCTATCTTTTGTTTATCTAAATATCCAAAGGTGGTAAGAGCAATACTTCCATATCCAAATACAGATCCTAAAGCTAATGTTTCATCACAGCCAAATAACCCTTCATCTGCCTTGACAATACTTAGTAGTGGTTCAGAAAGTATGTTTTTCTCGGCCAAGGTATCTAGTTCGACTCCAACTAAAATCGCATGTTGTAATTCTCTTTTTTCTAAAACAGCCAATACACTTTCCATACAGACCTCTTTCCGAAGATCCGCTTTATAAGGAACTTGCATCTCATAGACAATGTCAGCAATAGCCTCCAGAGGAACTCCTCGCTCCGTTAACTTATTCATCACGGCTTGATAAACCTCACTACTATGAACTTTTCTACTCATTTCTTATTCTCCTTCCAGCATGGTAAAATCACTATTATTCAAATGAACTCGATAGGTTTCCTTTTTCTCAAAATTCTTCTCCAATCTTTTCAACGAAAAGGGATAAAATATAGAAACAGGAGTGATATTTATGCGTATGAGTGTAAAAAAAGTGGAATCCAACGACGAATTAAATCAAGCTTTCGCAATTCGGCAAAAAGTATTTGTACAGGAACAAGGGGTTCCTGAGGATCAGGAGATTGACGAAAAAGAAAGTTCCTCCATTCATTTTTTAGCAAAATTAGATTATAAAGCAATTGGAACTTGTCGTATGAGATGGTACAAGCCTCATGTAGCGAAAGCAGAGCGTGTAGCGGTCCTCCCAGAAGGACGTGGAACAGGGGCTGGACGTGAACTAATGCTTGCGTTAGAAGAATATGCCCGGCACCAGGGGGCAAAGAAAATAGTCCTATCTGCCCAGACACATGCCCTCCCTTTTTATGAGAAACTAGGATATATAGCAGAAGGCGATGTCTATCTAGATGCGGGCATCGACCACAAGGATATGCAAAAGAAGCTTTCCCTGTGAAAAGGACAAGCTTCTTTTTCCGTATAATGGTAACAAAAGAAACAGCCCTCTAACAATGAAGTAGGCTGTTTCACTATTTTTGACCTAATACATGGGCGTTTGGTAACTCTTCTTCCATTAATGTCATGGGATACACGTTTTCAATATGAGTAAAAATACAGTGGTTTCCACTCATTTGAATCGTTCCTCGAATCCAAAAACGCTCATCTGACCAAATCGCAGGAAAAGCACGAAGTTGAACAGGTACCCATCTTTCACCAATCAACAACACAGGACCTGTCCCTGAGATCCCAAGCATGAACATATTTTGTATCATGGTTCCTGTATGGTCTGTTTCTTCTGTATCAATTGCGTGTTCTGCTAACCAAGTACGTGCCTCAATCGTTGTAGGTAATTTATGAATTAAAATAGAGTAAACTTTTTTGAAATGAAGATATATATTGGAAATGCCTTGGTTATAGAGCCATTGAAATAGGTTTTTCAAGGTATTTAAGAAGATCTTAGAAGCCATTGGGGTAGCTTTTCCACTATCTAAATACCAAATGCTAAAAAAGTGAATGAAGGCTTCTTCGTTTAGCATAGACCATTGAAAAGATTGTCCAAATCGTTTAGAGAGATAATCAAACAGTACCTCTAGCGATTTACTGTAGAATTGTTGGGTTCTCTTTTGTAATGGATTAACCTGAGAAACGTAAAACTGCTCCAACTGTTGCATGATTTTAATCGGCAATCCTGATTGTTCAGACGTATACTCGACATTTGGCCAGAACAGAGTTTCACGGATGCTGTCCACCATCTCGGGTGTGGATGCTGGTGCTAACTTCTCCGCCTTTTCAAGCTCCTGAGCGCGTTTCATGGACCATCCAAGTACTTGCCATCCCTGTTCACGAGTTGCATATTTTTGTTGTTCTTGGTCTAGGTGGTTAAATTTCTCTAGTTGCACGAGTATCTCCCCTCTCATCTCATGCACAAAAGATGTATAAGGGCCAAACAGCTCATATCGATTTCCTAAACGTATTAAGCGAGTAAAGACAATCCGTTCACGAGGGACCTCTTCCCCTCGGATCACTTCATACTCAACTCCATCTAATAGAGATCGAAACAGCATGCTATCTTCCCTTACGTCGATCATTTCATAACATGTGAGTTTACTATCCAAATAGCTTGTCAGTACTCTTTCCTTCTCTGGTGTTCGGCGGACTGTTGATGCCCACAGCTCAACCGGTCGCTTATTTTGGACACAGGGGGCGTCAAGTAACAACCAATAATGAAAGGAAAAGGAAAAAGATTGTGGGACTGGTTCTTGTAGAGGTAAGTGCAATAACTCTTTGAAACGATGCCCCCACTTACTTTGCTTTTCCATTTTCCAATACGGATGAAACCACTGATTTAGGTCTGCGAGTAATTTTTTTGATAGATCTCGGTCGCGTCCCTCTCGCAATCCCTCTGCATGACGAATCGTGACTACGCGTTCACAGCACTTTTTGTACTTTTTCCCACTTCCACAAGGGCAGGGTTCATTTCGACCTACCATTCATACACCTCGGATGAATTATTCCTTTCCTAAGTATATCGAAAAAATAGGGAAATTCAAAGACGAATTTGATAAAACTTTCCATTTTATCTTTTCAAAAAAAAGAAAGAACCTGCATTCTTCTTTGCAGGCTAGATCAAATGATGCTCCACTATGTACAGTTTAATTTAAAATGTACACCTTTTTATTTTTAACTCCCCACTTTTGACATTCCGCCTCAGAATTAAAGTATACATCAACAAAATTTCCTTTTACAGCACCACCTGTATCTGCTGCAACCGCCATTCCATAACCTTCAATGAACAGCTTCGTTCCAAGTGGGATTACTTTTGGATCAACAGCTACTAGTCCAACTCTAGCCACTTTTCCTGAAGCCGTCTTGGCACCTGGTTTAGAGGTATAAGCGGTGGTTTTGGCCATTATCATTTTCTTATATGATGTTCCGTTTGGTAAGGAACCCCCACCAGCAAATGCGGGTCTCGAATCTTTTTCTTCCTCTTCTTTCGTTCCAACCCTCACTACTGCTTTGATGGGATCAATTTTTTCGATCAACTTAGAATCAGCAACTGGCTGACCATCTTTCATCATAGGCTGGCCATTTTTATAGTAGATGGTGACTTGATAAATCTCTTTTCCCAGCTTTCCCGGGGTAACTTCTTTCTTCTCCCCTTTTGCTAGGGTTTTATCTTTTTGTTCTTCTGTATCGAACTTAATCTCTTTTTCTTCCTTTTTGACTACTTGCTCAATTCTGTCAACTGATACCTGCATTCCATCTTGAATTTTTGCATCTAATGCTGTACTTACTTCATCCCATTCACCTAGAGCGATTTTTTGCTCCTCTAAAAACTCACGAACTGTTCCTTTCGCGGTCTCTTTCTCACCTTCGGATTTACCACCTATGGTTAGGCTGACTTTACAGCGACAATTCAAGCTAACATTGGTAAGATCTTTGGTCAATTTTTGATCCCAAGGCATACTAGGCTGGTATTTTTGTTTCATCTCGGACACCTTGAAACCTTCATTCTCCAAAGCTTCAGCAACTGTATCATGAAAGCCTTTTGAGACGACTTTCTTACCATCGCTAAAGGTGATGACTACTTCTTTCTCCATCGCATTTACCACAAGTGTCCCGGTTAAACTGAGGGCCACCGTGGCTATTCCGGCTAGAAGAAATTTTTTATTCATCGAATCGCTCCTTTAGTGGGTTTAACGTGTCCCATTATAACAGACTATTTTCGTTATTTCTATGCAAATTGGTTTAATAGGAATTATTTTCTAATTTTCTTCTCATATCGGCAAAAAAGCCGTCACATGTTGGGCGACGGCTAGTTAGGATTCAGTTTGCTGCGATAATGGGGGTGAATCGGGTATTTCATTCTTCTTATGCATAATGGTATTCGGCCCATAAATAGATATATTCAAAATCCCTCCCGATATGCGAGAAGATATCAAAATAGGTTCATTGAATTGGTTACGGAACTTAAAATCATATCCTCCCCATGAAACGGTAGCATCCCGATCCTTAGGGACATACGCCACATGTTTGCTATGACTATAGCGTTGCACAATTTGTAATCCTGCTTGATCGGCGCTATTAAATAAGGTGGAAGAAGTTTGGCAGATCCCTCCCCCGACTCCCTCGCTATACTCTCCTTTTACAATAATACGAGCAGAGCGATAACCGCGTTCGGTTGTCCGGATACCTACGACATCATTAAATGAGAAGGTTTCTCCTGGTAGGACGATGATATGATCAATTGCATTCGTAGACAGAAAAATATTGTGCGAGCGGTTTTCATTATCTGGATTGAAATAAGTATGGTATGAACCTAGGCGCTTCTGCTTCAAGGTCAACACTTTTTGTTTCGTGATCTGTGGCTGGAGCCTCTTTAATGGTAACTCTTGGGGCAAATTAAGAATTTGATGGACATTTTGGAGAGTCTCCTCAATCGCTGCATAATCAACTTCATAACCAACTTGATCGGGTATCAGCTTTCGGTTCTTATAAAAAGCAGATACAGGTTCTTTTTCAACTTGTGGGGCAACTTCAGTTCGAATCCAGCTGTAAACGAGTTCTTGATCTAATGAAGTAGGGTCAATTCCGTCAAATCCTATGTCCCCCAGTTCTAATTCCCAGACTTGATCCTCATGATGAAATATCATTTTTGCATCCGGTTGACGACCTGTTTTGGGAGGTGTTGTCCCTTCTTGGGGAGTCGCCTGCATGGAAGTACAAGACAGAATGAACAAACACATAGTCGATATAAACGTGATAAGAATTGGTTTCTTCATCTGATTCTCCTCCTTCCTCCAGTAGTCTACCCAGAGACACGTCGAATAATGATCACAATCCCGTCACATATTCCTATGTATGTGATATTATTCACATTTTATAATGATTATGGATCCATTTTTTGTTTGAAATCAAAATCTTCATTTGTGAAATATTGAACATAATAGGGCTGTTTCATTAAAAGGAGGTATATCAATGGATGCTGTTTTTTGGTCACGAATTCTCACTGCAGAAACACTTTCTTTTCACATTATCTTCGCCACGATTGGAGTAGGGGTTCCTTTATTTATCTCCTTAGCTGAGGCATGGGGGATTTGGAAGAAAGATAATCACTATATCATGCTAGCAAAAAGATGGACACGGGGTTTTGTTATTACCGTAGCAGTCGGTGTCGTAACGGGAACCTGCATTGGGCTTATGCTTTCTCTATTATGGCCCCAATTTATGCAACTAGCAGGCAATGTAATCAGTCTCCCTTTATTTATGGAGACATTCGCCTTTTTCGTGGAAGCGATCTTTCTGGGCATTTATCTGTACACATGGGATCGTTTTAAAAATCCTTGGATACATTGGGCTAGTTCTGTCCCCATCGTGATTGGGTCTTCTATGTCGGCTGTATTTATCACGATCGTGAACGCATTTATGAATACTCCAGCTGGATTTCGTCTAGAAAACGGAAAAGCAGTCGATATCGATCCGATTGCTGCTATGCTCAACCCTGCTACACCTAGCAAAGTAGCGCATGTCTTATCCTCTGCATACCTAACATGCGGCTTCTTGCTTGCCTCCATTGCCGCCTATCACATCCTCAAAGGTAGAAATCATGTTTATTATAAAAAGGCTCTTCGTCTAACTATGATCACTGGATTTATCCTCGCTATCGCTACTTTTGCTGCTGGAGATCTATCTGGAAAATTTTTAGCGAAGTATCAACCTACTAAATTAGCTGCTGCTGAATGGCACTTTGAAACAACTAAGCAAGCTCCTTTGGTGTTCGGTGGCGTTTTAAATAAGGAAACACAAGAAGTGAAATATGGGATCAAAATCCCCTTTGCGCTTAGTATCTTGGCTGGTAATTCTCCAAATCACGAGGTGAAGGGCCTACATGATATCCCTCAAGACTTATGGCCCCCACTCTATATTCATTATTTGTTTGATGGCATGGTGGCAATCGGATTTTATCTCCTGCTCATCTCAGCGCTTTTCGCTATACAGTGGTACCGAAAAAAAGGGAATCAGTGGAGCCCATGGCTTTTGCGGGGCATTGTATTGGGAGCACCTTTAGCTTTTATTGCCATTCAATTAGGATGGATCTTCGCAGAAGTAGGTCGACAACCGTGGATTATTACCGGCGTTTTAAAGGTAGACAAGGCTGCCACTACGGCCGACCACGTTTCCTCTACCACTTGGGCTTTTAGCGCCTTGTTCCTCGCCCTCGGAATACTCACATGTACCGTGCTATATCGCCTGTTCCGACATAATCGCGCAGAACAAGAATTGGCAAAACGCTATGGATTATAGGGAGGGAAGTCATCATGTCACTCGAAATAATTGGAATTACAGTACTATGGACGTTTTTGTATGGATATCTCATCATAGCCTCCATTGATTTTGGTGCAGGTTTCTTCTCCTATTACAGCATGAAAACGAAAAAGGATCACATTGTAAATACAGTGATCGAAAGATACCTATCTCCTGTTTGGGAGGTAACGAATGTATTCCTAATCTTTTTTATTGTAGGGGTTATCGGCTTCTTTCCTGATACAGCCTATTACTACGGAACCGCACTTCTTATTCCGGGAAGCGTCTTCTTGATACTCCTCACCATCCGGGGTTCCTTTTATGCCTTTGCCCATTATGGAGTCCGAAGCAATCGTATTTATATGTTTTTGTATGGAGCTACGGGATTGCTGATTCCAGCGAGTCTATCCACCATTTTAACCATGTCAGAAGGGGGCTTTATTAGAGAGACAGATGCTGGAATTACGCTATCGATCGTTCAACTATTCACAAATCCTTATTCATGGACGGTTACATTTTTAGCCATCGTAAGCGTTTTGTATATTAGTTCTTCCTTTCTTACTTTTTATGCCAATCGGGCGAATGACACCCCTGCACGTGAATTACTACGCAAGTATGCGTTAGTGTGGAGCGGGCCCACTATCCTAGCCAGTCTTTTGGTTTTCTGGGCTCTTTCTCACCATAATCCGAGCCACTTCCAACGAGCACTTGAGATTGGTTGGTGTTTTGGTCTATCCCTACTTTGTTTTATAGGGGCCGTATTTCTAATCTGGAAAAGAAAATGGTTCGGACTTGCCTTTGTGCTAGTCATGCTCCAGTTTGGTTTTGCTTTCTTTGGATATGGAGCCTCTCATCTCCCATATTTATTAGATCCCTACATTACGATTCAGGGCGCCGTTACCAGTCCTATCCTTGGGAAAGCATTAGTCGTCACTTTTCTCGCTGGGTTGTTGGTATTAATCCCATCGCTTGGACTCTTACTTTGGCTCTTCTTATTCAATGCGAAATATGTTCGGGGTGAACATGAAGAAGAGCATGTGTAGAAATGGTCCCATCTGCTTATATAAATGATTAAGACCCATATGTCTGTCACTATGGTTGAGTGACCATGACAGACATATGGGTCCGAAAGATATTATGAACAAGTACACTTCTCTACAAAATAACGAAATAGCTTCAAAGAATGCTCATCATCGGTCATTGCTTCGGGATGCCATTGAACTGCTAAGGCAAATGGATCACCTTGGTATTCAAATGCCTCCACGATTCCATCAGGGGCATAGGCAGTTGCTATGCATGTACCCGGTAAGTCTTTTACGGATTGATGATGAAAGCTGTTAACATCAATTTGACACTCATCTAAGATTTCTGCTAATTTTGATTGAGGGTTAATTTGGATCGTATGCGTAGCAACATGCCGATCCGCTTTTTGGGAATGGGGTAAATCGGAAGTTATTTGCGATGGCACATCTTGAATCAGCGTTCCCCCTAGTACGACATTAAGCACCTGAGCCCCTCTGCAAATAGCGAATATAGGCTTATTACGATTCATAAATGCTTTCGCGAGTTGAAACTCATATTGATCCCGAATATCACAAACCAAATCAAGTGTCGGATGGGGTTCTTCATAGTAGTGGACTGGATTAATATCTCCACCACCCGATAGGAGTAAACCGTCCAATCGATCTGCTAGTTCCTCTGCCAACTTTTCACTGACAATCGGTGATAATAAAACAGGGATTCCACCAGCAGTAGCAACTGCGTTCGCATACGCCCTTCTTATTTTAGTGAATTCATCTAATTCGATAAATGTTGTAATCCCAATCATGGCAGACATCCGCTACATCCCCTTATGAAGTAATGAATAACATACTGGATTTATAAAATTGTATGTTCCTTTGGCATAATAGGCAACAAAAAAACTCCAGACGTGATATCTGGAGTTTTTTTGTATTTAATGGTTGTCGTTATCAGCGGTTACTTGGTCATCAAAAAGGAAACGGATGGAGTAAATTCCTGCAAGACCTACTATGGAGTAAATGATTCGGCTAAACATAGAGGTTGCAGGAGTTGGGTCACCACCAAAGATGGCAGCCACAATATCCCATCCAAATACTCCTATCAGGAGCCAGTTAAGCGCACCAATGATGACTAATAAAAGGGCGATTTTTTTCATACTAACCATGTTCCTCCTTTGTGAGTCACTGTTAGTATGAGAATGCAAGAAAATATTATGCAGAAAGGTTTCTATTTCTACCCTTGCTAAACGTTTAAAGCTGCTTCTTGCTTGCGCTTATGCTCTTCCGCTAGCTTATCAATTTCTTTTTTCAGTTCTGCAACCATTTCCTTCTCAGGAATCTTACGGATAATCTCCCCATGTCTAAATAGCAACCCTTCGCCACGTGCTCCCGCGATTCCAATGTCCGCTTCCTTGGCTTCTCCGGGGCCATTCACTGCACAACCAAGGACAGAAACTTTAATCGGTGCTTGAATATTCGAGATGTACTCTTCTACCTCATTTGCAATACTAATTAAGTCAATCTCAATTCGGCCACAAGTTGGGCAAGAAATTAACGTAGCCGCATTCGCTGCTAAACCAAATGTTTTTAATAACTCGCGCGCTACTTTTACTTCTTCTACTGGATCAGCGCTGAGTGAAATCCGCATCGTAGAACCGATTCCTTGAGAAAGAATCGCACCTAGACCCGCCGAACTTTTTACCGTTCCGGAGAATAAAGTCCCTGATTCCGTAATTCCTAAGTGCAAAGGATAACGGAACGCGGTAGCGGCTTTTTGATAAGCCTCGATTGCTAAGCGTACATCCGATGCCTTCAAGGAAACAATGATGTCTTGAAAATCTAGATCCTCTAAAATCCCAATATGATATAGGGCGCTTTCAACCATACCTTCAGCGGTTGGATATCCATATTTGTCTAGAATCCGCTTTTCTAAAGATCCTGCATTTACCCCTATTCGAATGGGAATTCCACGTTCTTTAGCCGCCTTAACAACTGCTTCTACTTTTTCACGACGACCGATATTGCCGGGATTAATACGAATTTTATCAATTCCACCCTCAATCGCTTTTAAAGCAAGTTTGTAATCAAAGTGAATGTCCGCTACAAGAGGGACGGTGATTTCTTTTTTAATCTCTTTAATCGCGTCCGCTGCCCGTTGATCTGGTACCGCCACACGAACAATTTGACATCCAGCTTCAGCAAGACGGTTAATTTCGGCAACTACTTTTGGGATATCATGCGTTTTACTAGTGGTCATACTTTGAATGACAACTTGATCATTTCCACCAATTTGTATATTTCCAACCTTTACAGGTCTTGTTTCTGAACGATGATACACGATGTATTCGCTCCTTTTTATAAAGCTTTTCTAGAGAAAGTATATCACAGCTGTCAAACAAAAAAGGAGCTAAATAGCTCCCGATAAATGGATAACTTTTTACAACTTATGATGTCTCAGAACCTTCTGTTGACTTTTGTGATCGATGGCGTCGTTCTAACTGCTTCTCCACAAAGAGCTTGGTTCCAATCGGGACAATCCCAAACCATTTTTCTAGCCAAGGTTCTTTTCGCTCTAATCGCTGTGCTTTTCGTTCGGTTCGCGGAGTTTCCATAAACCACAACATCTGCTTCATCATATAGGTAATCCAATCTCTAAATGACAAACCTCATCACCTCATCCCTAGCATGGCCTCCTAATCAACCCTTTAAACAGGGAGCTGATACCAATGGGAGAGGATTTCGGTGGTGATTGATTCGGGTGAACGATCATCTGTCTGAACCTGATAGTCCGCAATCGATTCATAAAGGCTCTTTCTTTCGCTCCATATACGGCGAATTTTTTCGGCCTTATCTCCTTGTAAGAGAGGTCTACTCACATCTAACTCCAACCGCTGAATGAGAGTCTCCACATCAGCTATTAGATGGAACACGGCCCCACTCTCTTTCTTCATCCATTTCCGATTTTCGGGCCGGATTATAATACCCCCACCTGTAATGAGGATATATGGCTGAGATTGCTTCAAAAAATGCTTTAGAGCTTGTGATTCCAATTCACGAAAATAAGACTCGCCAAACTCCTCAAAGATACTTGGGATGGATTGATTTTGTTTCTCTTCAATCCAGTGATCAAGATCAATTGCTGGATACGGAAGATGCTGGGCAAGATGGTGACCAACAGTGCTTTTTCCTGTTCCCATCATCCCCATTAAGATTAGATGCTTTTTATGTAGGTTCATGCTGTCCGCTTCTTTCTTTGTGAAATTACGTTTCATCTCTTACTTCTTTGATTTTTTTGCCTGTTTCCAGATCAATCTGAACAGATATCGTTTGTCGAACTCCTAATTTGCCAGTCGCGCTCGCTTGTAAGATGCCCGATTGACCTTGCCCTGCATCCGGCTCTGAGCTGGGCAATAGTGTTACCAGAATCGCTTGCTCTACACTTGGCTCTTGCCAACTCCATTTCGACTCATCTGAGCGCTCTTTCCAATTTGCCAGCACTTTATCAATCGCGCCAACCGCCGCATATCGTGCCTTTACTCTCTCTGAATCCAAAAAGTCTGCTTGTTGAATCGCTACTGTTTGCGAAATGTATGCATGGACAAATTGAAACACAAGCCAAATGACCATCATCACAACGGGAATCATAAAACCTTGTTCTAAGTCACTCTTATTTCTTAGCATATAGTAACATCTCCATAAATCGAGACTGTTTTTTTGAATTTGAAGCAAAATGAACAGACATACGAACCCCTTTTCCTTCACGCATCCAGTTGCATTTTTCTATTTGGGTTGCCACGATCATCGTTCCCTGAAAAGTGGATTCATTCTGTTTTTTGATGCTACGAATCAGGCGATTATTTTGACAACGAACCTGGATCTCATCGCCATTAACCTGTTTGGCGATCAAATTATTTTTATTTACTTGTAAAGAAGATGATCCTCGTAATTCTTGGTCAATGTATTGATGGATCGCCTGCCGTTCTCTCATCAAAAGCTGATATTGCTTTTGACTTTCTCCCCTTGTCTCGGCCAAATGGATCATGGTGAAAAGTACAGGTAGAATGATCGCGATGACGATTAATGTAAAAACTGTTTCCACGTATGTGAAGCCTGATTGTGAGTTTACAATCCTTTTACAAGCCGATAGGAATGGAGAGTGTAATCGTATTTTTTGGAGTTTGTTGAAGTGGGGATCCACTCGACCTTCACCTCCAACTCGATAAGATGATCCGACTCTTGCTTCACCCAAGTATGGAGACGAAACTCCTGCTTTGTTTGATTTGGACTGTGAACCTTCTCTACTTGGTACCCGTGCCTTAGTTTGGAAGCAGGGATGGCTAGTATATGTTCCATTTTGTTTTGAGCTATTTCCCTCGCATCCTCATGAAATCTCACTTTGGTTTCATTAAAAGCTTCGCTTCGAAAGATCGGAACCACAAATCCAATTACAGTACATAAAATGGTACAGGCGATAATCGTTTCGATAAAGGAGAAGCCTGATTCTTTCATCTGTGTTCCTCCATAGTGACCCGACCTGATCCTACTTGCACCTTCCAGACAGCTTGATATCCGCTCTTACAGCTTAATGCAAGGGTTCCTCCTACTGCTTGTCCCGTCTGTCTAAAGGTCACTTCATTTTTTGGAAGATGATGGGTAAATTTACATTGCGCTGGGACCGCGAGTTCTTTCCTCAATGAATTGGACCCCAGTTTTTGTAACTGAATCTTATTCGGTAGCACAAGAACACGCCAGTTTTTCTCTTGACTAATAGCCAGAGAGCGAGCTTGACTGAACATTTCTCGTACCTCCACACCAAATTGTTTCTCTATCTTATTTTGACTCGTAGTGAAAAACGATGGAAGGGCCAAGGTACAAAATAGAGATAGTAGAAACAAAACAAAAACCGTTTCCATCAATGTAAATCCTGATTCGTTTCCTACCTGCTCACTCATCATTTTTGACAAAACACCCGTTTCTCCAGTGGTAAATCAGGCGCAATGGTATAAGTTCCCTTTCCATCTGGACAAGTAGGTGCCGCTTGAAGGTACCCAGCTTTTACTAAGACTTGGACACTATTCGGATAAATGCCATTCTCTAAGTAATACTGCTCCGCCTGAGTCCAGATCATTCTCTGGTTCGCCAAATCGGCTTTTTTCTTCGCCGAATCACCAGCCGCCCTTAGATTTGGGATCGCGATTGCTAAAATAATGCCGATCACAAACAATACAACTAACATCTCAACCAATGTAAATCCTGATTCCCTTGAGTATGACTTCATAATATAAGCCACCTTCTTCTATAAACTCTGCACCATCTGTAGCATAGGGAGAAATAGTGCTAATACAGCCAGTGCTAATAAAAAGCCAAGACATGAGATTAAGATAGGTTCAAGTAATTTCGTAAATCGTTCAATCTGTTGCTTCATCGTTGCTTCTACCATGCCAGACAGCGATTGAAGTGTTTGATCTAGTTTTCCTGTCCGCTCCGCAATGGCAATATATTGAGTAAATGTTGAAATTGTATACTGATTTAGATACTCCCCACATGCCTGCTCTAGTGTCTTCCCCTCTAGTAAAGCATCTCTCACAAAACCGATTCGCACAGCGATAATTCTCCATGGGGCACGAAGATGTAAACATTCGATAGCTTGAAGTAACGGTACTCCAGAGTGTAGGAGTGAGCCCAATTGAAGCGCTAAATAATGTGTCACACGAAATTTCATCCAAGCTCGGAGACCGAACACTCGAAAACTTAGGCGCTCACCATAGGATCTCATTTGTTTTGGGCTTCGAATCCCCAGATATACCAGGAGACCGATCAGTACCATTAGCATAACCCCAATGATCGGAAGGACAACCCCTGCTATGTCTGTCATAGTAAACAGCACCTTGGTTAGCCAAGGCAACTCAAGTCCCATGGTAGTGTATAATTCCTCAAAACGCGGAAGAACGGTACTAAGTAAAAAAATGAATGAAGCGATTACCAAAACCATCACAATCGCTGGATAAGTACACGCTTGTCTGATCTCTTGGGTAATCTTTGCTTGCGTCTGATAAAACTGCTCACACTGCTTAAGACCTCGTTCATAATCTCCATATTGCTCTGCCGCCGCCACTAGTGAAACCATAAAAGGAGGCAAATTGCTTTTTTGTAGCGCTTTTGAAAAAGAGGCTCCTTGTTCTAAATGGTTCGTGACGGATCTGCCTACACTAGGAGAAAGTACTTTTTGTTGAATTAATAGTTCAATGCTCGTTACAAGGGGAACACCGCATTGTAATAAATGCCGTAGTTGACCGCTAAATTGAGCTAGTTGATTGAAGGTCCAGCCCATATGATACCACTTCCTTATCCCTTGAATTTATCCAAGAAGTTTGATAATTAATCTTAATGTTCAAGTAATGTAGCGTCAAATCTAGATAGATAGTTATTCGATTTATTTAGATAGATACCTTCCATTAACAGAATTAATTTGTATTTATTTCCATAATTATGTCGTATTCGATCGTTTATTGAAACAATAAAAAATAGCGACTATACCAAAAATGGTACAATCGCCTTTCCCTACAACTCGCTCATTTTAACAAGTATGCAATTATCAGCTTTCCCTTCAAGCGAGTTTTGTAATTCGCCGAAATTGAGAGTGTAGGGCACATTGTATTTTTTACATACCAAATAAATCAAATACTTTACATGATCGTTTTTAGGCATAGTTAGTTAAGGCTCCTGTCTTATGTAATTGATGCGAACCCACTACCAAATCAAACTAGATCACGCCTTATCATCCGACAAAATTGGTTATTTTCCATAATTCCCTAAAGATTATTTTTCAAAACCAATATTTCTATTATTTATACATATAATTATATCAGAACATACGTTCTCAATCAAGAGAAAACACCTATATATACTGAAAAAAACTAAATAATTATGGTTGCATCAATTAAATAATCAAAAAAATAAATCAATTTATTTAAGAATTAAAATCGTAGCTACTGTCACATCGCTTGTGCTGGCTTTTTTTGTTAGACATAAAAGAGATGGGTTTTATTAATCCCCATCTTTCTACTATTTACAACGTTCTATGGAAGAATGATTGGTTTATAATTTAATGCTTCTTCCACTATTTCTTCAACAGTTAGATTTCTATTATCCCAAAAAATCAAATCACTTGCTTCTGGATGAGGGACATTTTGATTAAAAAGATCAATCATTTCATCGAGCTCCTCTTCTGTACCCTCTGAATTCATGATCTTACGAACGATTTCTACTAATTCATCCCTTGTTTTTATTGTTTTCATTTATCCAACTCCTTAATTACCAAAGTGATATTTCTTGTCTAAAATCTCCTGATGCATTTTAGGAGTCACAACAAGTAAATTATCCAAATCGTATACTTCTCCTCCTGCGTGAATAGGCGTTCTATGATGAAGAACATAGGACTTTATTTTCCCATGAACTTGGGATTTAGTCACTATGGGAGCAAAACCCTTTTCCATTCTACTTACATTTGATGCCCCAAATTCATCTCTATGTTTTGAATTTGCTACTGACTTCCAGAAGTCTTGACGAAATTCATCAAAATTCTTATAGTTCTTTCCTATAAGCTGATCCCCTACATCTTTCCCTATTATCCCCACATTACCTTCCGTGCCACGCATCATCTTATCTACTTCTTTTAGGTTTTGACCTGTTGCTATTCCTGGGCTATTTCTGCGCTGTGTCGCTTTTATACCTACTTCTATCTTCTGCAACCATTGGCCTAAATCCGTATCTCCTAGCGTCTTGGGGGCGGAAGCTGTACCATCTGCAAATAACTCTGTTGCAAAAGATATATCTATACTATTGATGCCCTTAACAACATCATCTAAATGGGTAGCTACATAACTGCCACCAGCGACAACACCGCCACCGAACATGAAAGCTATTAAAGTATTTTTCCAGTTGAACTTCCCACTACTTAGAAAGTCCATAATGCCTTGGTCTGCTCCACCAGCTACAGAACCACCAAAGATGCGAGGGAATGCACTTTGTAACCAAGAAATATTGATCTTTGAGGCAATCCAAGTGGCCAACTTAGAACCTGCAATCCATTCACCTAATGGGGCAGATAGTATACCGCCTAGGCCACCTATAATCATATCCTTCAACATTCCATCGCTCATGAAACCATTGTCACTACTTAGCCATGAAACAAGTCCCATAATCCCCATGCCTGCTAACGATCCAACACCACCAGCTACAAGCAAGGGAATACCTATAAGAATGCCTGCTATTACAGCTAGTATACCAAGTATGGTAAGGACGATTACACTAAGCACTTTGTTTTCCATAATGTAATCCCAGACATCGCCAGCTACTCCCTTAGTCCAGTCCCATGCATCGCTTGCTACTTCTTTCGTCCAATCCCATGCTTTTTCTCCTTTGTCTGTTAGCCAATCCCATCCATCAGAGACACCTTGCTTAGTTTTATCCCACCAAGAAATTTCTGTAGTAGGAGTACCTGCTAAGTCTGTGGGAAAGTCTGACTGTATCTGTGGCACGTTTATATCAAAATCTACCGCATACACAGTTCCGTTTCCAATGAAGCCCAACCCTAATAAAAGAACCATCATGATGAATATTGCTTTTGAGAATATCTTGATCTTCATAAAGTAACTGCCACAAAGATATGTTTACCTTCGTAGTTCCTCCCTCGTGTTATATGTATATAGTATATTTCTACAATCTACTAATTTTATAGTATGTTATCGAATATTATCAATAATAAAAAGGAGATAAAGGATTCACACCTCTATCTCCCTAGTTATTTAGTTGATGGGCGTACAAGCCCTTAGGTAGTCGCTTACCTACTTCAAAGGAAAATTAGGTGATTTCGCAGTAGGCAAGGACTCTGCTAGTTTCTTGATTTCGGATTCAGAGATATTACCACTAATCCAAACGAGGTTTCCATTGTCTTTATAATAAAGAATGGATTGTTTATATGCACCTTGAAAATATTTAAAATCACGGTCTTTCAAATCTTCGGGTTTATTTGGATCAGCAGGGTCAAAATTCCCTACAGGGAGTTTTGGTAGTGGGGAATTCTTTACTTGGTTGTCTGGTTTAACCTGAACAGAATAAGGATACTTCTGTATTAATACAACCTGCTTTTCTCCTGCAAATACCCACATTACCTTTTGTTTATTTTTTTCATCCTTAAAATTGCCTGCTACATAATCCTGCATTGGAAGCTTAAGTTGGGACGATTCTTCCTTAAATGAATCGCTTTTATCCACCACTGCATCCATTACACCCTTAACTCGCCAGCCCTTTTCCTGTCCTTCTTCATCGGGAACTTGTTGAAATACATAATAAGTAGGAATCGACACATCTGGCACTTTCGCTACTGTTGTACTTTCATTGTTGTAAGTGACATAAAACAATATATCCTTTTTAGAGGGGGTCACCTCTTTTTTATCGGAGTTTGTCCAAGTCACTTGATTCAAGACACCTTGATCGGGCTTCTTCCTCAGTTCAAGAGAAGCTTCCTTGACAGCGTAAGAAACATTTTTAACTACTTCTCGACTCTCCTTATCGTTGGTAGCACCATTTGAGGGCTTCGTTTGACATCCCACTAATAACAAGCATGCACACAAACATAAGAATTTTTTCATCGAGAGTTTTCCTCATTTCTAAAAATGTTTTACCCTTATAGACTTCCTGTTCTAGCATTATACGCATCTCTGCGAGGGAGATACACCTTCACATACTTTTTATTCTGTATGCCACATGATGGAGTTACGTAATATAAATAGCCACTCCATGTTTCTTTTATCGTACCGTAATCTACCCAACCTCTACGCTTAGGTGGTATTGGAAAAGTTACTGCATCACTTCTTTCAATCGTTACCTCGTTTACAAGTTTTGATCCTGCTGAGACCTTTGCGCCAACCTTTCCACCAAGTGCATTCCATTCGGCACTACCCTCTACCGTACCGCTCACCTCCGTGCCCACTTTCACGGTTTTTTTAATAGATGATGTATGTTGCATATCTCTGTCTGTATGGTTAAATCCGACTGTTCCCATAATAGCCAAGCTAAAATTAGAAGTGCGGCTTGCATCATACGTATGATGGGGGTCACACACTTCTCTTTGTGGCTTAAAACGTCCTCCATTAAATGGGGTTGGTTTTGACATGTTCTCCAACTCCTGCTCTGATACCTTCTTTAATGAACCTTTTTCATCTCTGACATAAACACCTTCTACTCTTTCACCTTCTTTTTTCTTAATTTCACTTGCAAAAGTATTAGGTGCTATGAGTGAGGTAGAAGCAACAGCTAGAGCAAAAATAAAAGCTAAACCTTTTTTCATAATGACTATCCCCTTTGTCATAAATATTTAGGACTACATGTGTACATTTCAAACACACCCAAACATCACAAACCTACGACATAAACTAATCCTCATATTCCTTGCAAGCTTTGAATCATATTGCCATGAACCAAAATACAAAGGACGAGCTTACCCTTCTCTACATCCCTCATATTTACTTAAAAGCCATATAACAGGGTCGACAGCTTACTAGGTGTAATAGATTTGCTACTGCTTGTCTACATGGAGCATCCCCCCTCTCTCCTAGTTGTGTTCAATCTAGATGGCTAAAGATTTTTTTAAGCTTCATCCAAAGTAAAAAACCTTCCTTTTCTTCTTGTATGAGACTGAAAATGTCGACTTCTCTTCCCCGATACACTTTTATCCCTTTAAATTCGACTGCTTCAACCGTGTCAAACATTTTAAAGTCAACCTTCTGTTCATCCGTCTTAATAATCTGAACTAAGCTTGTCCGTTTATCAGGCAAATAATCAACAAAGCACCTCACACTATTACGCACATTTTCATCTTCAATTTTGCATCCAGACTCTTCTTTTAGTACCTCTAAGCTAGGGCTACGGTACAACTCTGACACAACCGATTGAACCTCTTCTTTAGGGCCTGTCACTTGAATTTCTACCATTGTAAATGCTCCTTTCATTTCCATACCAATAAGCAATTACTATAACCTGTTTTCATTATTCCACACCGATTAATTATTCTACAAATATTTAAAATGTGATATAATATACAAAAGTTTCAGTTTTATATATAAATAATCAGTCTTCGCCTCTAGATCTTCAGACAAAAGTAGTTAATAAAATTGATTCTTCATTGAAATACGCCTTGAAGGGCCTCTTTTTAGGAGAAAAAATTTTTTTGAGGTGGGAAAATAGCATGAAAAAAAGGGACTCTATCTATATTACAAAAGAAATGGGAAGAGCTTTAAAAGTAGCAAGAACATCCTTGCAGGGTGAAAACAGTCAAGAAGCACTGGCCAATCAATCTGATGGAAAAATATCAACTGGAACGATTTCACATATTGAAAATGGTGGATATAAGATCGGTATGAACAAGCTACGTTATTGGTGTGATATAGTCGCTATGGATATTCGTAAGTTATTGAACTTGGGGAATCAGTGTAAAGAAATTACGGAAGAGGAATTGTCTTTCGAGCTAGTAACCATTGAGCATACCCTAGATCGAGTAGATTTAGAGGAAGGATTTGAAAGATTGAATCTGTTGGATTTATCTAAAAGTCACCCTCTCATATCCAAAGTCTCGTATCTCAAAGGAAAATATTACTTAGAGAAAAAAAACTGGCAACAAGCTATTCTGTGCTTTACTAAGTCAATCGAAATTGAGCAATCATACTCTATACAAAGAAGCAACAACCTATTATCAGCATGTTATCAAGAGTTAGGCCGTATAGCTCACTATGAAAACGATTTACGAAAAGCACTTCAATATGTACAAAATGGCTTAGACTTATTCATTCAAAATGGAGAAAGACAATATTGTCTATACGTTTTGTTAGTTAGTAAGGTTATCTACCTAAAGAACCTAAACCGTATAGAAGAAGCGTTGGTAGCTCTAAATGAACTAAACACACAGAGAAACAACATTGAATCAACATCAGTATTGTTAAACATGTCCGATCTGTATGCAGAATTACTAAACCGAACAGAACGGTATGAAGAAGCTGCCCAGCATGCATTACAAGGTATTGAGTTAGCACGCATTGAAAGTAACTTTGAACGTTTGTTTGACTTATGGACAGTTTTGGGAGCCAGCTATATGAGCTTGAAAAAGTGGAGTCAAGCAGAACGATGTTTCTTAGAAGCCCTCAAATTAAAAGACAAAATCCAGAGGGAGTATCTCGCTGTCAAAACATATAAACAAATCGGGGAATTGTATACGATTCTTGACAAAAAAGAAAAAGCATTAGACAATTTAAAGAAAGCAGTAAAATTAGGTAAGAAAACAAATGATGCTCTACGCACTTGTGAGGCATTTATTTCTTTTGGTGACTACTATGTAAAGCAGAGCGATTTGAAAAATGCTGAGATCAAGTATACTCAAGCTCTTGTACTTGCAGAAAAGCATGAATTCTCAAGTCAAGAAAACATCTTAGTTATCAAATTAGTAGCCTGTTCAACGAAGATTGGATCCGATATCACCATGTTTTCAGATCGTTTAATTTCAATTTTGCAAAAGTTACAAGGAAGGAGTGACGGCGATATGTTCACACTATCTTCTCAAGCAAATCCTACCAAAATTTATGTATCTGATCCTCCAGGAACTTAAAGACAATTTACTACAGAGCCTTTTATATAGAGGCTCTCTTTTCTTTCTATTCTCCATCATTTGGAAAAAGATAAAGAAAAACGGGATACTAAATTAGCATCCCATCCCTATCCAAACAATCTACTCCATGTTTGCTTTCCTACAATTCCATCCACTAGGATTTGCTCTTTCCTTTGAAACTTAATTACCGCATTCCTAGTAACAGGCCCGTATATACCGTCCGCTGACACACCTAATTTCCTTTGTATGGCCCTCACATCGTCTCCACGCATCATAGGCTTCCTTAGCTTTAAAAGCCGTGTATAAGACGGGCTGGATGCCGTGGCCACTGGTGTGAATGTAGCCTTTAACCCTACACATTTTGCTATACTATTTGCGTATACTTGCGCTAACTTCGATTTAAAATCCTCCGATTTCAGTAGGTCATTTTCAGATTTAGTATCAATAAATAGATTTTCGAACAACACGGCTGGCATATGTGTAAAGGTTACAACTCCAATTCGTCCCCGTGCTGCTAGATTATCTGTTTTAATCGAATTCCCATGTGCACCGATTCCGTATCCTTTGAGGAAAGTTAGTACATCATTGGTAACAATACCCTGAATCCGCTTACTCTCCTTACTTCCTCTAACGCTGGTGAAACTCTCAAATCCTTTCCCTCGTCCTGCGTTAATATGAAAGCTGAAATAATAATCCGCTTTCCTGCTATTAGCGAATGCAATTCTATTATTAATACCTATATAACTATCACCAGTACGCGTATATAAAACGGTGGCTCCATATCTCGTTAGAAGGCTACCCACTCGCTTTGCTATGTCCAGAGTCCAATTCTTTTCTAGCAATCCGAATCCAGTAGCTCCGCTATCTCTCCCACCGTGCCCTGGATCAAGTACGATTTTTTTACTCATTCTTTTTCACATCCTTTTTAGCATCTTCTTTTAATGACTCTACAGCTTTCTTTAAAAACTCTGGAACGGGTACATTCAATTTAATGGAGTTCTCCAGTATAGAAAGTGCTTCGTTACAGAGGAAAAAAGTAATAGTTGCATCTCGGAAAGCATGCCCATTCCCTAATGTGTTGTCTACCAAATGAGCCACCGCAATAACTGCGAAAATAGCTATTTTCGTGAGGATTCCCCAAAATCCCACTTCACTAGAGAGCTTTCCATGCTTTCCTGCGGCAATCACACCCGTCACATAATCCAATGCTACAAAGATCACCAATGTCTGTAAGATAGCAGACCATCCGCCCCACAAATAAGAAGCAACTCCACCGCCAATAGCTACTGCAAACTTGAACCAATATTCCACATTATCTACCTCCCTTCAATCATCAAAATGAACCTATCTTAATCGTACCAATTTCTATATAGAAACCGTAAATGGTCAGTATTGAAAACGTGGGCGGCTGCTAAGTAACCAGGGAGACATTAGACTTTTTACGATCCGTCAAGCTCCGCACCCATGTATTCACCCTCGCTTCAAGTAGACCCGAAGGCTTGTCCATCCTCACCGTATCACCTAAGCGTACTTTGTGTGCTTCTAGCCCCGTTACTCTCTCAAGTAGAACCACTTCCATGTTATGCGTATCATTTGATCTAGATATCTTTTTTAGCATCGCTAGACCATTTCTATATAGTTCCGCTTGTGATTGTGCTTTCTCATCTTTCCAATAATAAAAGCGATGTCGCCCGTTTAAATGATACATCTTAAAAGCTTCTTTACTCCCGATCCAATCGGCTTGTTTCTCAAATCCTCCTTCGATAAATGAGGGAGTATAGCCTGTAAGTGTTAAGGGTTCTCCGTTCCCTTTCTTTCCTACTGGAATAATCGCCGTAAACAATTGCTTCGTGTCCTCGATAACCTCTATCCCTGCTATATCTAAATTAAATTGAAAAAGTTTCTTTGTATCTTGTCCCCTTCTGGTCAGCAGGTGGACTATTTTCTTAGATACTTTCAAGCCGTCGAATATTACCTCATATTCAAGTTCTCCATTAAATAATGACGCGATCTCCTGTACGGACGAAAAAGCATTTGTGTAATCCGTAAAATCAACATCTTTAATCCCTAAATAATCAATTTGTCCTAGCTTCCAATCCGTATTAGACAGCACTACATTTAAGGCATTTTCGGCGCTGGTTGATGAGAGTTTGAAAGGACGCACAACGGCACTAAGTAAATCAGTACTCGCGGATCCCTCACACCAAACATTCAATCGATTATTTTTAATATCTTGCTTTACGGTTTTAATCCGAAACAATAGCTTTTTTCCATCCTCATCAGGTACTACGATATGGTGTTCCTTTTGAATGTTAATCATTTGTGAATGATCCAGACGAACAGAGAAAGCAAAATCCATGTATCCATACTCTAATTTGGTAGTTAATAGATCGTCGAAATAATGTAATCCATCTTGTAAGCGGTTATCCATCACTCCTATCACCTTTTCATACTGGTCTAGGATATATAGAGTTGTCATGATAGCCACCTTTCCCGATACTTAATTGTTCCTTCTCCTACTGGGAATAATGTAAAGTGATTCATTCCTTTCTTTAAAATGGGGAATGAGCTGAACCCATCCAGTAAATCGAAACACGGATCGCCGTTTAAGGTAACAATCCCCCTCTCGCTATCGATTATTAAGTTGTCTCTTTCCTTAAAAATAACTGGAATCTGTACACTATCGTCTAAGGTATTTTCTTTATAGAAATAAATACTTTCAATACCTGTATTGCTATTTAGTGGATATTTGCCGTATCCAAGGATAGCTACTTGAATTTTGGATACTTTGTTTGAAGAGCTACCTACAAACGTTTTTGAAAACTTGTCATATTGAATATTCTTTTTAGCATCACGCTTCGCAATTTCAGCAAACCATTTACTACCAATCCGTTGGAGAGTTAAGCGAACGTATTTATTAGCGTAATATCCCTTTTTCACTTGTTTGTATGAACTCGCGAATGAATTTGTACCTGTCCTAGCTTCAAAAATGGGGTCGTTCATAGACGACTGATAATCCGAAAAGGATAATTTACCGACTATAACATCGCTCTTGTCATATAGATAAATTTGAATCGAAGCCAATTGGTTAATGCTTGTTGCATCTAAATAAACAAACGTTTCACAAGTGAAATCTTGTACTTCCTCGCCTAATCCTTTCACCAAAGCTCCGCCATGCCATCCCCTACCACTCCCTACACTCGTCAATCGGAATACACCATTCACAGAGGAGATAGAGCCGTCAAATGTAAGATTGTCTACCTTGACTGGAGATGTCCAGCCGTTTGTAGTGTCCAGTCCATCCTCGATCAAGGCTACACGCTTTGGGACAGGTGTAGTAGTGCCTCCTGTTTGCTCTGCCTCTCCAAATACCATACGGTTATTCCCATCATCTAAGCTAAAAATAGTAGTATCTTGTTTAAAGGTGATGTCCATAACGGGGCATGCTTCCACCCCTCCATGATTCGTAACGGTAGTAGCACCATCCGTACTTAATTGCTGAGTCTTTTCCGCCCCATAAATATATGGGTCAGTACAATTAAATGTTATGGTTCCTTTTCCTACTTTGTTGTCTTCTGAATATGTGGTCTCTCCCGTTACTTTCGCATAGTAGTATCTATCGGGATCACTAGTAAACTCCAATTTCTCTGAACTCTCTGAATATAGCCACTCTGCAAATTGGCGCATCTTATTCATTAAATCGGCTTTAGTAGTGTATAGAATGAAATAGTCAAAAATGATTTGTCGGTTTCCTATTACATTTCCAAAATCATATGAGCCTGCCCTCCCTGCTACATTCAGCAAACTTGGAGAAATAGGAGGGAACATTGACCTGCTAACACTCCCCTTAACAAAACTAGGTAAAGCTTGATTCTTGAACTTAATAGGCAATATTCACCACTCCTTTCGCTCGTTGCTTGATCGCTTGTACTCTCTCAATCTCGGCTACCAGTTTGTAAATATCTTGCTCTTCGCGGACGATTGGACTATTTATGACAAAATGATTTTGAATAGTGGAATTTGTAACAGGTGGTTTATTCCTAGATGATGCATGGGTTAGGTTGGCTACATTTGGAACCGCCACACTAGAAAGAAGACTAGCAGCATTCCCTACTAAGCTTGCTTTCTTTTCCATCCCCATTGCAAATCCTTCGCTTGTCCATCCACCTAATTTCATAAACTCCCGTGATGGTGAATTGATCCCTAACACTCTCTTCATAGATGAAAGAGCGCTCCTAGCTATACTGATAGCAGAACTAATTACACTAGATCGACCGCTACTAATACCGCTAGCCATACTCGAAGAAATATTTGAACCGATTCCAGAAGCTGAGAAGGTAAGATTTCTTCTAACAATGTCTTGTAATGATTTAGATGCACTAGAAACTACAGGCGTACCCGAACTTAACCCACTTTGAAAGCTGGAAATTGTTCTTCGTCCTTCTGGAGATAGGGGAACGTTTGCTCCACTTTTCAACAGCTTATCCACACTATTAACAAACGTAGCTAACCCAATTTTTCCGCTTTGCAGGCCACTAATCAGAGTTGAAACTGTAAATTTCCCTTGTGATCCTAAGTCGACTTGAACACCGCTTTTAATATTCAATCCTAGTTGTGCCGCTACAGAATCAACAGACAACTTTCCAGAACGTAAACCGTTCGCTAGAGTCGTAGCCGCTCCCATTCCAGCAGGTGACAAATCTATTTTAATTTGAGCGGTTGTCAATCCTAGCTGAGTAACCATAGATGAAAAATGATTATTAACGGCTGTGCTGGCGTTAGCGGCATCCTGTGTGACCTGATTAAAAAATGTAGCGTTCTTTTCCTGGGCGATTCGATTTCTTTCTTCCATAGATCGGGAAGTTGCTTCTCTCCCTATTCGGGTCGTACTTTCGATTATCTCTCCAGTCTTCAAATCGACTATACTTTTTTCCTGATCGAGATTAGCCCGCAACGCATCTAATCCTTGTTGTCTAGCTTCATTCGCCGCGGCTATCTTCTGTAGTTCCACCTGTTTCACAGACTGAACAGCCGTATTAAACTGCGCTTCTGTTATTTGTCCCGAATCAAAAGACTTTTGATAGATCGCGGTCAACTCTTTCGATCCTTCTTGTGCCGCCTTGATAGCTCCGCTGTAAGCACTTTCGATACTCGTTCTAAATTTCATAGCCGCTGTATCGCTTAATTTACCCGTGCTTTGTTCGATTTGCGATGTGAAATTCGCTATATCTCCCGTTTTCTTCACAAACACCTGTGCTGATTGATCCATTTGTTTCAGGGCTTCATTAAACTTAGTCGCAAATTCTTGTGGCATCTTGGCAACGTTACCGCCAAGCTTTGTAATTCCCTCGTCTATAACTGTATTCGCTTGTTTGATCTTGTTGATTTGTTCATCAATGCTTTTTACAGCATCATCCCCGATCTTTGAGACAACTGGCTTTAATACTTCGGGTACCTCACCTAGCAAGGACGCCGTGGCCTTTTGGATGTTCAACTTATCTTGATTTAGTGCAGCACTCACCTTGTCCCCCATTTGAGTAAAAATCGCTACCGTTTCAGTAACAATCTTTTGTGCTTCCGTTCCGCTAGAATTTCTCAATTGAGTAAGATTCATCATCGCTTGGTCTCTCAAATCTACATAGCCCTTTGCCGCTTTTGCTGTGCCTTCGGATACACCTATTCCAAACTGTAGAGCATTCTGTTTCGTTTCCTCTAAGTCCTTTTGCACCTTGACCACCGCGGACGTGATCGCACCAATCGCAACAGCTCCACCCACGATAGCCCCGATGAATGGGTTTGAAACAGCGATCACACCAGCCACCGCCGCACCTAATCCCAATACAACGGAAGTAGTAGCTGTGAAAATCCCAAGAGCTTCTTGGGTGCTTGGCGACAACTGGGAGAACCAATCGACAACGCTATTTAATCCTTTAGCAAGGTTCCGAAGCACAGGGAGGAAAGCCGAACCAATCGAGATTTGCAGGGTTTCGAAGCTTCCTTTGAGTTCTTCAACCGTTCCCTTTAAATTATCCATTCGGGTTTTGGCTACGTCGGAGGCGGTAGTCTTATTTAACTCTTTGTTCATGCGTTGAACTCCATCCGCTCCAGCAAGAAAAGCAATGTTAGCAGCTCGGATCGCATCCGTTCCAAAAAGGGTTTTTAATGCGAGGTTCCTCTGTTCGTCCGATAGCTTGGATAGTTTGGTTTTCAATAACTCTGCAACCTCGGCGAAAGATTTTATTTTTCCACCTTCAAAGAAATGGTTTACTTCACCCGTAATGATTCCTAATCTCTTCATTTCCGCTATTGCTTCTTTTGCGGTTGGTTTCAAAGCTAATAACATCGTTTTTAAGGATGTGCCAGCATCCGAACCCTTTAGGCCATTCATTGCGAAGGTAGCTAATGCGGTGGCTGTGTCCTCGAATGTGAGTCCAGCCCCTGCCGCTACTGTGGATACCTGACTGAGTGCAAACTTCATTTCATTTACATTAGTAGCAGAGGAAATAGCCGAACCAGCTAGGATATCCGCCGCTCGTGTAACCGATAGATTATCTCTCTGAAAAGTATTTAGTGCTGTACTTGCTATCTCTGCTGCTTCTGCAAGTTCAAGCTCACCAGCCGCCGCAAGGTCTAAGGCTCCTTTTAGTCCACCGCTTAGAATTTGGCTAGTACTTAGACCAGCCTTCGCAAGCTCTTCTTGTCCTTGAGCCGCCTCCTGTGCGCTATACTTGGTTTGTTGTCCCATCAATAACGCTTGATCCTTGAGCTTTTCCATGTCCTCGGCCGAAGCATTTGTAACAGCTTTAAGAGATGATAACTGGGCTTCGAAATTAGCTGCCTTTACAACTGTAGAGCCAAATGCAACAGCAAGGGCGGCACTCATCACTCCAAGAGCCACACCAGCCTCGATCGCTTCATCTCTCACAGCGAAGATATCCCGTTGTAGCTTTCGTGTCGGTTCCGAAGCTCCCTGCATCGCCTTAGAAACACGGTTTAATGCTCCCTCCAATTCCGTTTGAGCAATGGTAGCTCGATTTAATTTTGTCGCCGCTTGCTGTGTTTCTTTGCTATATTCTCCTGTTGTTGCAAGTGCGGTAGTATGTTTCTGCGCTAAAAGCTCCACTTTTTTCTCCTGCAAATCTAACTGTCTATTCAATGCCTGCGCTTGTAATTGCAAATCATCCTGAGATTTTCCGAACGCTTTGATTCTAGCCGACGACGAATCGAACTCACTCTTAGCAAGGCGTAAACGGGTGTTGACCTCGTTCATGCCACGCTTAAACCCCTCGGACTCCAGCGTAATCTCTCCACGTAACCGCCCTAACACTTGATCCATTATGTAACCTCCCCCTCTATAAAAATGGTATTTGATCAATGTATACCTGTTGTGGCTTATTAACCTTTGTCTGATGAGCTAAGAGACGGAAATATAAACGAATATCTATCCCCTCAACCTCCTGTAACTTGTATCCCTGTTGCATCAGGTTTGTATAGATATCATGAATAAAGTCCATCGGGTTTACTTCTTCTACTTGTTTTTTTTTGAATCCGAATCCGTTGGAATCTCTTCTAATGTCTGCGAAATGATACTGTGCACAATCGCCCAAGACTGATTGATAATCCGCCTAGCATCCGTACCTTCCTCATATTGTTCTGTTGTAAATTGATTATCGAACACTTGTGATATAAATAAGTACAACTCATCTAAAAGCTCTTGCGAATCAACTAAATCCATACTTTCACTATCTAAATTCTGTTTTACATATTTATTTCGTTTATCATCCAATTCCAAGGCTCGGCGAAACTTTTTACCTGAGATAAAATCAGTTTGAAACGTCTTCCGTTCACCTTCCAAGTACAAATTTATCTTTAACATGTATACCTCCTAATAAAAACGAGGGTAGTATAGTCACTATCCCTCATTCATTGTTATTATTCTTTCGGCTTATCTGCGACAACTTCATTGAACCATGTCGCGCCCTGTGTAAACTCTGGGGAATCCTCATCGCCTGCAAACTGCCAATTCCCATCGAAATCACGAGGTAAAAAACTACCCTCAATTGTAGGAGTCTGGAATTCGGGAGATCCTTCTTGCGTTTTAAGCTCTTGTTTGGGCAGGCTAAATTTTCCCTTTAGCATCCAAAAGTATCTATATTTCTTATTCGATTTGATACTCCTAAAGCCCACCGCTACATATGGTGCTAAATCATCTTTATTCTTCTTCAATACACCATTTACAATGGTATGTCCTAATAGTTGTGCTTGTGTTTCGATCGTCAAATCATCACAGTTAATCTCCATGCTACATTCCCCGAATGTGTTGGCCACTTCGCTTGGTGAATCGTCTGCATATAAGACTTCTTGCTCTGTAGATGGTGAAATCTTTACTTCAATTGCTTTGGCCATACGAACAGGCTTCTTATAAGTAATGCTGGTATTGTCATCTTTTTCTAAGATGGCATAAAACAAATCCCGAACACCAACAGGAACCGCCATATTAGCTCCCCTCCCTTTTTGTTTTGAATCTCATCGGACGATGAAAAATCTTTGTGTCGTCCTCGTATATATCCATACTGAAAGTCCTAATAAATCCCAAGCTCTCCATTACTTCTGCTACTCTTGATCCAATATCAGATAAATCATTACTAGATCGTGACCATATCGAAATTTGAAACGAAACCTCACTAACTGTTGTTTGATCGTCTGCAAAATACGATGGTATATTCATAAGCTCAAAAAAAGTAATACGTGGGTATTCGTCTGACTTTGGAGCCTTTAAGTGATAAATTCTCTTTCCACCAAGGGCGTAAATAATTTTTACATCCTTTTCAAGTGCGGAAACCACTTCCTCTCGAAGATTGAGCAAAAGCATCACCTCTTCTATTATTTTGTAACGTTATTTAAATCATGAATGAATGTATTTATATCCCCCTATGACGTAAATCCCTTTTTCAAGACCACACCTAAAACGGTTTTAACTTCCATCTTACTCTCAACTATGGAAGGCTCTACAAATGGACGGGCAGACATTTTACTTGTTCCGAATTCTAGAAACTTCGCGCGCCATGCTAATTTGCTTAGTGGTGCTATTATGGCTGTCTGAACTCCATCAACATCCCGAATGCTAAGAGAAATATGATCTTGTATATGAGGTTGATTCTTGTTTGAGCGATTCACATTCTCTTTCATCTTTTTTTGTACAACCTTTCCAGCTTCACGCAATGCGAAATCCTCTGCAGTGGTCATACGTTGATCCAGACGCTCCAATCTCTGCAACATCTTTTCGATGCCATCCATTTTAAAGTCACTCGCCATTTTCGGACACCTTCCCAATGATCCAGACATATTTCTTTTTAGAATCGTCCACCACATTTACGATGTCATATATTTTATTCTCGAAAACCAGACGATTAGCAGGTGTAATGTCTGTCCGATACCTGGCCGTAAACCGTGCGTAACTTTCAGAGATGGTAGCATCTCCAGAAAAAAATTCTCGCCATCGATTCGGGTTCGGTTCATAGCTACTCCAAACGGTGCCCATGTCTGACCAACTGGTTACAACGTTTCCTTGCTCATCTCGGACACTTGTCTGTTTTTGAAGTGTGATTCGAAAGCGTAATTTACTCATACTGGAACCACGCGATCCAAATTCAAAAGAGAGTATACAGACGACGGCGGATCAGACAAGCCATTTTCAAAGTAGTGCATTGCTAGAATAGTTATAGCTGTCCGTATTCTTTGTGGGACGGATTCAGGGGTTGAACCATAACCCGACACATAACGTACTTGAATCCCGTTTGTTTTGGCTAATGGGACAGATGGAAAGGACACATTATCCTTTTTAACGATCCGCGAAACAAAAGAAAAATCGTCCACAATGTAGTTGCTTGAGTCCCATATCTCCGTAACTCCTAGTTCATCTGTATAAGTGACAACCACACCACCAATAAGAGGCGGACGAGGGAGGATAATAAAATCTCTCCACTCATCCAGCGCGATCTCTAGCGTTTGGGAAATGAAGGCTCGGTTCATATATCCCTCTGCCCACTCTCTAGCGGTCATAATCAACGGCTTTAATATGATGTCTGGTGAAGTGTCGTCCACTTCATAGCGCAACTGAGCTTTTACTTCCCCTAGTGAAACAGGTTCAATGGTAGGAGGTTCAATCACTTTTATTTTCATACTGAATCCCTTCTACTTATCACTATTTTGATAAAACTTGATTGCGTTAACATCCGTTAATACAGAGTCATGACGGCTAAATGTGAGGAATCCTACACACCCTTGATCGAGATATTTTTCCCCTAAACGGTAAACACTCAAATCCATCACATCACGAATGTAAAAGCGGCTCATATCCCCGAATAGAATGGATTTCGCATTCGCTGCCATTACGGGTACGTCTTGGTTAATTACATATTCATAACCTAAAATTCGGTCTGGTTCCCCAACACGCAAGGAAGGTTCCCATACATAGCGCCCATCTGCATCTTTAAGCTTGCGAATTACCTTTAACGTACTATCATGAAACATGAATTGAGCGCTATTTGTTCTATATGCTGGATCAACGGAATGAATTAGATCGAATAAGCTGTCTGATACAAGACTCGTAGTTGCTCCAGTAGCTCCTACCGCCCCTTGACTAGCTCCTGTAACGACTCCAGAAGGCTGTCCAGAGCCTGTACCAGTCGTAAAATGGGCGTTCGTGACTCTTCCAATACGGGTTGCTAATGCTTCACGGATATAATTTTCTACATGGAACGCACTATCTTGTAGTAGCTCAATCGGTACTAAAATCACTTTCGATGTGTATTTATAAGCTCCTAAACTCAAGGAACTAAAAGTAGGATCAGTTGCATTTCCAACCGGAGCATTCTCACCCACAATTGAACCAATATTTGCGGTGTCGTCAACTTTCGGAATCTGTAACACATTCCCTCCAGAGGTCTGTAATACAGTAGCCCTAGATTGACGCATACCTCCGTAGGACTTCATCGTTTCTAGTAGCTGGTTATAAAATCCAACTGGAACCGTGAAGCCTCCACTTGCTCCTGTAACAGATGATAAGGCTCGTTGCTCATTCGATTTCCCTTGTAATAGTAATGAACGTTCTTCGTTATCTAATTCCGCCATACCATCCGTAAGGAATTTATGGAATGCTTGGCGATACTCTTTGCGGTCTATAGCAGGCTTTAATTCCCTCTTTTCTTCCGCATCTACATACTTAGCAGACGAACCATCACGAGATTCTAAATCTGATTCAAGATGTTGAAGTCTTTCTTCTCTCTCGATCTCTGAGCCTAGCTTATCGACTTCTCCCATCATCCGATTCCAGACCGTTTCATCCTCCTGATTCATGCCTCCGCGCTTTTCAGCTTGATCTAATAGCTCCCTTGCTTCTTTGGCAACTTGGGCGCGCTTTTGTTTCTTTTCTATCATTTTCATTGACATTCATCTATCACCTCTCTACTTATTAACTCTAAACGTTTCCTATATAAACCCACAGAAGTAAGCCCTCGTTTTGTGGATCTTGATTGGTACACATCTTTCGCCGATCTAACATCTACATTCGTAGTAGGATAAGCCGCCCATGTTACAGGGGATATCTCATATAAGTCTGCCTCTAAAATGGTTCGAACGCTCATTTCTGAGCTATCATCCCATTCCTCCTGATGCGACTGGAACATAAAAGACATCTCTGACACATCCCCACGCTTGATAGATCGGATTGCGTCACGATGCCAAGAGATTTCGCTATCTGGGATAATCTCAAATCTTGCACCCCGTTCATCTTCGGTGATAGTAAGAGTTCCGTTCTTCGCTCGGCCTAATACTTGTTTTGTATCGTGATGCCAAAGTGCGCGTATATCACTATCCAAATTCTTGAAAGCCCCACGCGAAAACTTTTCTTGAAAGTATCCTAAAATTGGATTAGAAAGTTTATCCCACTCAATAAAGTATCCTGATAGCTTTTGCTTTCCACCTTCTTCTGTACGTAGCTCTAAGTCCGTTACATCAAATGCCCTCTGTTCCATCGTCTGCCCCCTCCCTTGATTTTCCTAGCTGAGTAACAGTCATTAGAGCCGCATTAGCTAAATACACATCTCCACCTTCAATAGGATTCATATTTTCTAATCCTCTAATATCGTTAGCACTAAGCCATCCATTTTGTCGTCCGACTTGATATGCTTCATAGCGTGTTTTTATATCTCCACGAAGCAAGCCATCCACCAAAAACTCTACGAAATAACTTTTACGCTCGGTAGGAGTAAGCAATTTCATAAAAATCGCTTGTTCGAATCGCACTAACCACGGTCGTAGCGTATGGGTTACAAATTCGATTCCCATGTGTTCCACATTGCTAAATGTTGCATCCTCTAAAACCTGTAACATGTGCATAGGAACCCGATAAAGTGCAGCAATCTCATGCTTTTGATACTTACGTGTCTGTAAAAACTGCGCATCCTCTGGCGGTATTCCGATTTGCTTGTAGGTCATGCCCTCTTCTAAGATCGCAACTCTATGTTGCTTATCTAGTCCTTGGTGCATCTCGTTCCAACTATCCCTTAGCTTGTCCACCGCTGGCTGTGAAAGCTGTCCTGGATGCTCTAATACTCCCCCTGGTTTGGCTCCGTTTCCGAAAAATCTAGAGCCGTACTCCTCTGTAGCCATTGCAAGCCCTATGGATTCTCTAGCCAATCCAATTACGGAATATCCGCGCCTACCATCAAACCCCAAGCCTGAGATATGTAAGACTTTGGATGCTGGCAATATAATAGGTTCACTTGTCTGAGGGTTTACAGTACGATAATAGATTTGTTTGGTTTGCTTGTCCCGTTTCATATGGGTAATACTTGGCAAGAGCGGATATAGTGCTACTACTCTACCTGCCTTGTTTCTCTCAATCTCTGCATACGCATTTCCCCATAATAGGACATGTCCCATAAGGGTCTCCCATAGGGTAAATGCGGTCATTTCCTCGTTCGGGATACTATGGAGGATGGAATACAACGGATGATCGGTTGCCCTCTCTTTTCCGCCCTCTGGCAATCTTTTATAGATGTGAAGGGGTAAAGATGCAATGCTTTCAGATAGAATACGCACACAAGCAAACACGGTGGCATTTTGCAGAGCGTTCATTTCTGTTACACTCATCCCTGTTGTGCTACTACCCTTGACGAAATCAGAGAAGGAGGCAAGAGAAGAAAATGTATTTGTTGAACTACGTTTATCAAACATTTTAGAAAAAATCTCTGCTATTCGTTTCATTCTCTTCTCCCTCCCTAAATGGTGTAAAATCCTCGTTCATTATAGATTGATTCTTTATCTGCATTCATTAATAAGCCTCGTGTCATTGCATTAATGATCGCTGCTAGTAAGTCAATGCGTTGTGAGTCGTCCTTATGCTTCTTTGAAAGTTTTATGTTTGCGTTGTTATCTGTGACTTCATAAGCATTGGACAAGCACCACGTTAACAATGGGCTACCATCATGCACGATCTTATTTTGTAGTACCAATTCTCTAAATCTCTTGGTAGGAAGGGATAGAGTAGCGGCCCCTTGGCGTACCTCTACACAGGTATAGCCCTCATTATCTAAGTCTTGGGTAAAATGAGTGGCGTTATATGGGTCATAACAAATTTCTTTGATTGACCACCCTTCGCGCTGTTCCTTTTTCTTTATATGCCTTTTGATGAATCCATAGTCCACGACATAGCCATCGGTTAATGTACACCATTTTTCATTGGCCCAATGTTTATACGGTACGCGGTCAGTCCGTTCATGCTTAGAAGCCGATTCGCTCGGTATAAACCCATGTGCGGTAACTGCAAACCTTCCATCGTCCAGCGGAAACACAAACCCTACTGCGGTTAAGTCTGTCGTTTTAGACAAATCTAGACCGCTATAACATGGCTTCCCTTTCACTAGCTCCCTAAATTCATTTCTCGGAATCGCGAGGGATTTCCATTTGTCCATAAGTCCAGAGAAGTATTTATTTTCACTATCCGACTGCCACAAGCAACAGCGTTTCACAAGAAATTCTCTTATCTTTGCTGGATCTCCTGAACCATATGCAATGTCGTAATCCTGTTGGATCGCTCTCTTTAATGTCTGTATGTATTTGTTGTCGTAGCGTAGCATTGGATTTGCTTTCACCCACAAATTAGAGTTATGGGGATCATCCCCTTGGTCTAACTGGCGGATCACCGCAAAATAGTTTTCGTTTGGAATTTCGCCTTTTAAAATCTTCTCGCATATGTCATGTTCTTTCTTGCCTATGCTATTTTCAGCGTCCACTCCTGCGGTTGTAATGGCACAAAAGAGGTTTTGCGAACGTTTACCAAATCCCGACAAGATAACATCCATCACTTCGGAACTTCTCCATGCGTGGATCTCATCTGCTATAGCTACTGTTACCGACATACCATCCTTATTGCGAGTATCCTTTGATAGAGTTTTCAAATGACCGCCACGGCGTTTATGTTCAACGTAGGTTCTCTTAACCGTTAGATTTTTCGTAATTTCTGGCGAACCCTGAGCCATGGTACAAGCATCTTTCCATACAATTTTAGCTTGCTCCCGATCATAGGCCGCGCATACTACGCTTGGATTTTCTTCATAGATCGCTTTATCTGGATCATTTGGCGGATAGATGCAATCTGCTGTCATTCCGTACAAGGCTACTCCCGACATAATCGCCGACTTAGCATTGCCCCTAGCTTCTTCTATAAAAGCCCTGGTAAAACGCCTCGCTCCGTCCTGATCTACCCAAGCAAAAATATTAATCAAGTCGAATACTTGGAAGGGTAGAAGCTCAATGGTTTGTCCAGCGAATGAGCCTTTGACATGGCGGCAATAGTTTTCAAAGAAAGATACTATCCTTTGCGCCCTAGTTGGATCGAATACATACGGAAAGTCTTCTGTTCCTTGTCGGTCTAAATCATCTAAGAACCTCTTACAGGCTAAATACTCAAGCTCACACGATAGCAACTCTCTACTAACAATGCTTTCTGCATATTCAAGGCCACGGACTGGCATTATCCGAACATGTCCTTCTCTTCTGTATCTTCATTCTGTTTTGCTGTTCGTCTTGCTAATCGTGCGCGTGACTCTGGATTTAGTCCAAAATAGTTACCAATCCTTAATAGTTGATCTTCTATATTTTTTCGTTTTCCTAGTAATGGATGTGCCTTCGTTCCCACTACATAGCCTTCTTGGTTAATCACTTCTGTCATATAAATAAATTCACTATAGAGTTGGGCATACATGGCCAGAGCGTCTACATCAAGGTTGGAACACATATCGCTATCTAGCGCTAATAACTCTTTTGTGACTTCATTGAATTTTTTCTTTGCCGCCTTATCTAAATGCTTAGGCGGTTTTACTTTATCCGACTTAGCGGTTAATTTGCCTTCTTGCTCGGCTCGCTTTTTTAATTCATCCGTGTTGCGCTTGTTGGGATTCCCTTGTACAAGCTGTAACCTTGCAGACATTGCCCTTTTAGCCATGTTTCCCCTCCCTCCTAAAAAGTTTCCAAAAGCGGTTTTTTCTAAGAGTAGATAGCTGTCTGGTTTCCATTAAATTCCTTTTTAGAGATTTGAACGCCCCCACTCTCTATAAAAACAAATTCATCTATCAATATACGGTATATAATCGCTACTCATTAATAAATCATCCACTATATATAGTATACAACGCGCCCTATCGAACCCATAAACCCTACCTCTAAAAATGTGGGTGATTATTTTATTTGCATCCTCTTTGCTATCTCATGCACAACATTCACAGTTACAGCATTGCCAGCCTGTTTGTAAAGTTGACTATCTGATATACCAGCTTCCTTTGGCCTCATGTCCAGCCATCTCGAAACCCATTCTAAAGCCACCAATACCACTAAATAAGTCTAATACTTTTATTATCTATCCCTCCTTTACTACGAGGGTTCTATATATCTAGTATACGGTGTACCTATCTGAAACCGTAAAAGCTCACATCTAAAAATGTGGGTGATTTTTTCCCTACATCCCTTCCCGATTTTCCCCACCCCCACCACCTCCTTTTTTATCTGTAGGAAATGACGTTTAAGGGTTCTTAGTTTATATATATATAAATACTACTTACCCTTAAGTGTCATAGTTTAGGTACTTTCAACCCTTGGTAATACTGGGTTTTCCCTGTCTGACAATTCCTATTTGCTACCTGCTTCAGCTATAGGAAAAAAACGGGGTAAATCATACATTTCTTTATTACACTAAAGCGTTTTTATTCCTCTCTAACTTCTACTAAGTGGGGGGCTAGGTCAGCGATGGCAATAAAAAAGAACCATCCATCATTTTCGATGAATAGTCCTATTTGTTAATTCCGATTAGGTACAACAACTAACAGCTAGATTGTTAACTTGACAAAGAGGATAAGATTCGAACGCACGGATGCCCTTGTGATGGGCATTATTTGCATTCATACAGTACCTTTGAGGAATTTGAGAAAGATATTAATTCCTATATCTATTTCTATAATAATGAGTGGTTACAAGAAAATTAAACACTGATACATATTTAGAATTTTACTCCTGCTTTAAATGGATCACTCCCTACAGAAATCGTCGCTGAAACCGTATTGGAAGGTCCATCAATTACCGAGACGTTATTGGGAATAGAATTTGCTACATAGATGCGATTGGTGACTGCACTGACTCCCACTCCTCTTGGCCCACCTCCCACGGAAATCGTCGCTGAAACCGTATTGGAAGGTCCATCAATTACCGAGACGTTATTAGAAATAGAATTAAAGTTTGCTACGTAGATGCGATTAGTGGTTTCGTTTATTCCTACTTCACTTGGCTGAATCCCAACGCTAATCGTAGACACAATCGTATTGGAAGATCCATCAATGACCGAGACGTTATTGGCATTAGGGGCAAAGTTTGCTACATAGATGCGATTGGTGGTTTCGTTTACTCCTACTCCAAATGGCTGAACCCCCGCGGAAATCGTAGACACAACTGTATTGGAGGGTCCATCAATGACCGAGACGCTATTGGAATTAAGGTTTAATACATAGATGAGATTGGTGGTTGCATTCACCCCTACTCCTCGTGGATTCGCCCCTACAGAAATCGTAGACACAATTGTATTGAAATTTCCATCAATGACCGAGACGTTATTGGAAAGGCTGTTTGATACATAGATGAAATTAGTGACTTTGTTGATTCCTACTTCAAATGGCCCACCTCCCACGGAAATCGTAGACACAACCGTATTGGAAGGTCCATCAATGACCGATATGTTACGGGAAAGGTTGTTTGCTACATAAATGCGATTGGTGACTGCATTGACTCCTACTCCCAATGGCTGAATTCCCACAGAAATCGTAGACACAATCGTATTGGAAGATCCATCAATGACCGAGACGTTATTGGAAAGGTTGTTTGATACGTAGATGAGCTGTGCACCGGCAGGTCCTGGAGGTCCTGGAGGGCCCTGAAGTCCAGTAGCTCCCGTGGCTCCGTCGGCCCCTGCGCCAGTAGGTCCTTGGGGTCCAGTGTTCCCTTGAGGCCCTGTAGCGCCATCAGAACCAGCTCCCGTAGGTCCTTGAGGCCCAGTGGGTCCTTGAGATCCTGTAGCGCCATCAGAGCCAGCTCCCGTAGGTCCTTGAGGCCCTGTAGGTCCTTGGGGTCCTGTAGCGCCATCAGAACCAGCTCCCGTAGGTCCTTGAGGCCCAGTGGGTCCTTGAGGTCCCGTAGCGCCGTCTGCACCATCCGCGCCGGTAGGCCCTTGAGGCCCAGTGGGTCCTTGAGGTCCCGTTGCGCCATCAGAACCAGCCCCCGTAGGTCCTTGAGGTCCTGTAGCACCATCAGAGCCATCTGCACCTGTCGGACCTTGAGGTCCTGTGTTCCCTTGAGGTCCAGTTGCACCCGTAGTGCCGTTTGCACCTGTAGGTACTTCTAGTTTTACGATGGCAGAACCGGGGGTTACCGTGATTTCTAACGTATCCGATATGATGTTGAGTGTATCCCCGAAATCGACGGAAGCGTTCCCGTTTGCGCCTGAGTTTCCTTGAACTAAAAATAAGAAATCACCTGTAGCAAAAGATCCCGTAGGCCCTTGGGGTCCGGTAGCTCCTGGAGGTCCGGTGTCCCCAGTAGCTCCGACCGCTCCCGCTGGACCAGATGGCCCTTGAGGTCCCGTAGTCCCCGGGGGTCCGGGAGGTCCTCCTGATGATCCCGTGACTCCCGCAGGCCCTTGGGGTCCTGTTGGCCCTCTGGTAACGTCTGTGTTTAATACATTTTCTAGCTTCTCATTTAGGATCCATTCTTTTTTTCCGATTACATTAATCGTATCGCGAACACTATTATTGATCGTAAGCAGATCGCTAATGGAGGGTTGGAAGGATGTTGAGACTCCAGGTAGCGTCCCGAGAACGTATTGGAGCTTCTCCCCCTCGGCATTAATAATATGACTTAATCCTAGTTCTTCTAAGGCAATGGATGATAATAGCAGATTTACGGCATCTTCTCTGGTAATATTTATATTCGGTGAAATATTAGGTATATTCGCTTGAGACATATTACACCTCCCTACATTATTCTTACTATATATATGTATAATTCTTGCTACGTGTACTGGGCAATATCCCAATTGAAAGACAAAAATAAAAAGTCACAAAAAATAGATATATCCATATATTATATTGAGCATCTTTCTTCCCGATTATATTGATGGTGTCGCGAACATTTTCATTGATCGTAAGTAAGTCGATAATCGAGGGTAAAAAGGTACGTTACTAGGATTGTTCCTAAAAAACATCCCTGAGAGGATACCTAGTGGGACAATCCTATTTTTCATCCCTTATTTATGAATCTTGTTATGACAAGCATTACACACGCTTTGTAGATTGTTTAACTCTAGTCGCTTGCTCCAATCCCTCTTAACCTCTATGACATGATGGACTGTCTCTGCTGTTGTATATCTATCCCCACTCAAACACACTTGACATAAATAATCATCACGCCTTAGTGCTTGATCTCTTAGCCTCTTCCACGCTACCGATTGATAGAATTGCTTCGTTTGTGGATCGCGTATCCATTGATCGTAGTATTTATATTTCTCGCTCCTGTGGCTTTCGCAATAGGTATCTCGTGTTAGCTCTACGCATCCAGTCTTATTACACGGTTTCAATGGCTTCGGTGGCATCTAATCGCTCCCTTGTGATCTTGATATATTCGGGTTCGCGGTCAATTCCGATATAGTCATATCCGCCACGTTTCGCCGCTACTAGGGTAGAACCACTACCACAGAAAGGGTCTAGTATCGTTCCTTCTGGTGGCGTAACGACTTGTATCAATTGCTCCATTAACTCTATCGGTTTTTCAGTAGGATGTAATCTTTTTTGTGGGGTTACTCGCTTTGCACTTATTACATTGCGTCCTTTGTATGTGTGATACTGTGCTTTTCCCTTCGAAAACTGCATAATTAACTCATGCTGTGCACGGAATCCCCGTCCTAAACCTAGATCCATCTTGTCCCATATAATAAGGTTTTGCAATCTCATACCCGTTGATTCCAATACTGGAGCGAGATGTGGATACATTCGCCAATCACAAAAGAGTAGCGCATTTCCTCCATCTCTTAGAACACGATGAAACTCAATGCCAAGCGCTCTTATCAGAAATACTAATCCCATAGTGGTCATACTATCACTATCAAACCACCCTAAACGCTGATAGGTTCCAGCACTCTCTCGTATACCCTGTTTTTGTGCAGATTTCTTTTGTGCTTCTGTAAATCCCCCACTACAATAGGGCGGATCGGTTATAATACTATCGATTGAATGACTGGGTATCTTTTTTATCTCTTCTAGGCTATCCCCAATTATTAAATTTCTCATATCTGCTCCCTTTCTCTATCCTAACTTTAAACTAAGCCCCTTTAAAACCCTAAGCCCTCTATTTCAAAACGTGGGTGACTATATACAAATCACTTCTTTACTTAACTCGCTCCAGTTAAAACGACGCGGCGTAAACTTCATTTCCCCCACCGCTACGCCGTCCTTTACTTTCACTTTTGTAACAATGTATAAATTACCCGAATCTACTAGGATGATAGAACCAACCTTTATTTCTTCTCCATCCTCTAATCGCTTATAGAAATGGCTAAATGGTACTTTTTTATTCTCTGGTAACGTAGGCATTTGTTTTTTCTTTTGGTAAGGTAACGCCGCCTCTACTGCTTCCGTATATGTTTGATACTGACCAACCCAATAACGAGATCCGTTTTCGTGTCGGTATACTCGCCATTTCTGCGTAGGCTTGTGATAGTAAATGCCTTTGACCGTCACCAGAATTCCTCCATTTCCTTGTACAGTTCCTCTCGCTCCCATGAGGTAATAGTTCGGACTCCCAACGTTTCTTCTATGAAATGAAGTACCTTCCACTTCACGTTGTAATATTGCTTAGGCGACCATCCTAAGAATGTTCCTGCTTCCTTGTCCGTCGAAATCATCGGATCAAAATAACGCGCCTTCACTAGTTGGAGTTCATCTGCTTCTAGCTGTACTAAAGCCTTATCTAGCTTCAAGACAATGTAAAATGTATCTCTAGCTCTTAATTTCATTTCGCTATCTATGTTTTTTTCATATTCGGAAATAACGAGTGGATATTGTCCTTCCAGACTCTTTTTCCTTATTTTCCAATCGTTAAAGTTGGTTAAGTAGTATTCAATAAGCCTCATTTGTCACCACTCTTGTAGTAGCGATTCAAGAAGGTATCTAGCTCCATCACCACGAGGAAGGGTTTCCTGTCAGCTTTGAGAGCCAACAAGTCCACCCCGTCCGATTGATCCAGCCACCTGTATAGTTGCTTAAATCCATCTGCTCTAGCCTTGATCTCCCATTTCTCACCGTGCTTGCCTTCCACATCCCCTGCTAACTCATAACCCCAATTCTTTAACGCTCCCGACATAATGACACGCTTCCCCTCCACAAGCTCGGCAAAATGCTTCTCGGTACGATATCCCTTATTCTTTGATCTTCGTCCGCTCATATATAGCCCACTCCATCCCCTGGTATCGTAGTATCTTCTCTGTTAGCTCGTCGCATAGCTTGTCCGCTATTTCTCTTTGTTTGGGCGTAAGGTCTGTACGCCCTAGGTATTCCGCCCCTTTGACTAATCTTTGTAGGCACTCGTGATACTCTAGCTCTGTCATGCTGGTATAATCCCCCGATCCTGTAAGAGTTGATATAGAAACATCCTCCCCTTCTGTGTCCATCTCATTTGCGTATAGCCGTCTTTGGAAGTTATATAATCCACATAGCCCTCGTTTGCGTACTTGTAATATAAGTGCCATTGGCTCCCTTGCTTGAATTGGATACCTAGGGCGTGTAGCAGACGATTGAATCGGATAGTGGACAAACCGTAATCTTTTGCTATCGTTGTGGCTGTTAGAAGCTCGCCTGGTCTAAGTACTCGATCACAAAACTCTACTTTCGGCCCTTGTTCCCTTACCTTGGCTTCTAGTAGAATGCGATCTTTTTCTATATCGGCTGCCAATCGCAAGGCTTCGTGTAGCGTAGAAGGAACACGGAACGCACCACTTTTAATGTGTTCTTCCATACGGTTAAACTCTTGAATGTATCTCTCTTTCATCTCGGCCGCCTTCGCTCCGCGGTAGCCCATTACAAGGAACATAAGACCGTCTTTAGTGAGGAGGTATTTCTTGTATGTTTTGCCTCTCTCATTCGTATAATCTGACGGCCCAAAGTTGGACTCAGTAAAATTCTTGCTACAATCAAGAGCCTCGATGTCACGAATAACATGTTTGTGCTGTTTCTCAAATACCTCGGCTACCATCAAAGAATCTGTTACTATTTTGTTATCCTCAACAAATACTAGTTGGTTGTTAAACATATAAGTTGTCCTCTCTTATTTGGTATTTATTTTCCGTATATTTAACCGACTCAAAGTTGAGTGCGTTAAAACTCCTCGCGCTTGATCTCTGGGGGTTTCCACTCTCTCCGCTGAATATTGTTTCTGTACCATGCTATATACTCATGCGCATTCTCCACAGCGGTATAGAAATCAAAGGTATCGATCCGCGTCTTCTCTTTGATCGGAATACCATTCCCATCACCTGCTTTATAGGTAGCCGTCCACACCAGCCACCCCTCCCCCTCTTTGAAAATGAATATATGGTGATTTCGGGTTAACTGAAATTGGAAAGCTTCACAATTTGGATAGACAAGCCACCCGATTTTTCGTAGCTGATTTTCCACCCCCACCACCTCCTTTTTCTCTGTAGGAAATGACGTTTAAGGGTTCTTAGTTTATATATATATAAATACTACTTACCCTTAACTGTCATAGTTTAGGTACTCTCAACCCTTGGTATTACTGGTTTTTCCCTGTCTGACAATTCCTATTTACTACCTGTTTCAGCTATAGGAAAAAAACAGGGTAAATCATACATTTCTTTATCACACTAAAGTGTTTTGTTGGTCTAAAAAACGGCTATTTTGGAGCGCATTTTCGATGGAAATTAGGACGGTTTTCTTCGCTTTCGTATTCACTACTGTTGGAGAGATTTTGAAAATAATGGGTGCTAGTTTGCTAGGTTCCAAATTATATTTTTGTAGAAGGTAGTCGGGTGTAATCACTCCTACTATTTGAGAGCGGCGTGCTTTCATATCACGGACACTTTCTATCTGTAGATACCTAAGACACCCAACAACTGCTTTTTGCTCCATTTTGAGCTTTCTAGACACCTTAAAATAGATTTCATTCCATTCCTTCTTTGTCATCGCTTCCTCAAAAGTTAGAAGCTCCCGTACTACTCGATAGGTGGGGTCAGGGCGCAAAATGGATTGTTGGTAGATAATGAAGGCGGTGCTCTGAACATCATTGAAAAAGGAATGTGTATCTGCGTCACGTTCTACTTTACTAACAACCTTTTTGCATGTTTGGTAGTCTGCATATTTATGCAATCTATGTAAGCAAGCGTAGTGCCTGAGCTGGACTTTCTTTTGAAACTTGATAAGCTCGTCCGCTTTTTCTTCCTGGAACGCTTCATATACGGAAGGAGTAAAGGCAACTTGAATGTCTTGTTCGTCCTCTTCCTCTTCTCTGTGGATTGCGCCCTCTAAGTTGCGGTTCTGGATTTCCTCGGATACATTGATCTCACCTGATAATTTGGGTTCGTGTAGCTCCCTTTCTACCGCTCTTACAAAGGCTTCCTTCTGACTGCTATAGAAAGTATTTTGATCTTGATACTTGGAATGACGAATATATAAATTATCTATTCGCAATTCACTATCGTTTATAGTTTCAATGCCGTAATGATTCTGTACCGATCCTCTAGCCAACAGAGCCGCGTTAAAATGTTCGTTTGCTTCTAACTCACTTTTAATGAAATTGGCTATCTTCAAGCTATGTTGAAAATATGATTCAAATGGATATAGGTTATGTCTCTGTTCATTCTTTGGTTTATGGAGAAACAGACTAATCCTACGATAGGGATTGCGTAAGCGGTTAGCCATTTGGCGGATCAACGAGGGTTGAAAGATGCTCGAAGTTCCGTTACAGACAATCAAGGTTTCCCATTCCAGAGAGTTTTTTATGTTCACTCCGTCGGCTATAACGTTCGTTGCTAATACGACGTTTACATCATCGGTAATGCGTTCCTCATCTACTAGGAGCTTGAACTCTGGATTCTTCTTAGTAGCTGAGGTGATCGCCTTTGCTTTAATCCCTTGCTTGGTCAGCGCTTTCTTTAGTACCTCAATTACTTCCATTGAGTTGATGAAGACAAGTGCCTTTCGCTCTTTCGTTACGGCTTTGATCGTCAGGAATAACTCATTCAACCAATCATCGCGCTTGTTTCGTTCACACCAGTAGACAACGTAATTTTGTGCTGGTATCCCCTTGTTGCCATTGTCGATCCTTATCAGACGGTCAAACATATCTTTGTCTACTTCATTCGTTGTACCTGAAAGTCCTATAAAGTTCCTAGCTTTCTTACTTGCTTCATGAAGGTTGTTAATTGCCTTGTAGCGATACCCTTTAGCGTAGTCGGACACATATTTATGAATCTCGTCTACTACTAGGCTAAACGTACCCTTAAACGGCTTCTTGGTGAGAAAATCCACTAGTAGGGGGGTCATATCGTAGGTCGTAACAAAAGCCCGTCCACCTTGTTTCACATAGGAATATATCTTCTTTCCTAAATCTTTTTGTTCCCCTTTGATTCCCATGATGCTATGACTATTTGAAACTTGATCCGTTAACGCTATGGTTGGACAAGCAAAGATATAGAAATGATCCTGCTCGCTGGCTAGTTGATTAAAGGCATTCATGAATGATGTAGTTTTCCCCGATCCAGTAGGAGAATCGATTAAGACTGTTTGCTTTTCAGATAGCAAACTTTTCGCTAAATCGACTGGAATAAAGCGATCTACTTTTATTGATTCAAAGTCATATACAATTTCTTGTATAGAACCTTTGGGACTCTTGTATCCCTGTAACTCACTCGCTCGGACTAGTGAGCCAATGCCCACCGCTCCCCTTGATTTCCATTTCTCAAATGTACTATCTGGGGATTCTCCGCCTGAAATGATGTGGAATAACTCTAATCCTTGCTCGTGGGTTATACTCTCTTCATTCACTAGCGTTCGAAATAAACTTGTTAGCTGTGACCACTCCGCTCGCCTACCTTGACCGTCTGGAATATGTCCTACGCTTTCAGTCATTCGCTTTAACTCGTCAAAAGGAACAATGGAATAGGATTTCTTTTTCTCTGGCTTCTGCTCTTTTTTTAACTCCTGTTTGAGTATCGGTTGAACTTGTAAAATACCTCCCCAATACTCGCACCCTCTACCACCTCGTACTGTATTAGTAGGGGATTTCGCCCCCACGTCGACAGGTACACCTCTCTTACTTAACTCATGAATCAGATAGTTAATGACTTTGGATACTTGTGATTCGTCATGTAGCCTTTGATCTAATTCAAATAGAAGCCGATACCGATTCCCTTTGATACCGTGGCTGAATGTATACCATATTCCTGTAGCTCCTATTTGCTTCCCTACTCCTATGGGATCGGTAATCCTATCATCGTCGTCGATATCTACAGAAACAAAACCAGTAGAGGAAAAACTACGATCCTCGTTTAGTTCGGAAAGGACGAGATTTCGCCCCTCTGCCGCAAGCCTTAATACTTCCTCTGATGTCTTATGCCATGATCGCCACCCCTCCCCTTTCATTCGGTGAAAGGAGTCTCTCATATCGCTATTTTTTGGCTGTCTAGTGTATTTCACACTATCTATTACGACAGGATACTTTTGCAATCTGATAGACTCCTTTCTATCGTTTAATTGGTTTTATATATTTAGAACGGCAATATAACTTCCTTTTCTTTATCTGGTTCAGGTGGTTTTATCATTTCGGGTTTGAGTTCCGACTCAATATAAACATTGACACGCTTCTCGTCGTTGGCTTGATGCTTAACCGACACAATAAGCCTCTTTGCGAACATCTCGCCCAACCTATCCGCAATATCCGAAAATCGCTCTAATCGAAGCCCACAGCGTATTAGGTCAAGTTTCGTTCTACCAAGAGATGCGGCATCATGGAACAGCAAATATTTACTGAGCTTGCGCCCCTTGAACTTCCCTTCGATGATTTCAAGCTCCATATGGAACATGTCCTTACCGCTTTGACTCCTTTTTGGCTGGAAGCTAGTAACTTCCACATGGTACTCGCCTTCATCTACTCTTCCTCTAGGAAGCTCTACCGCTTCCGCAACCATAAATTCCTCATCAAATTTCTCTAAGTATTGTTTTAGTGACATATGTTGTTTCGCTCCTTATTTATTGGTGTGTTTGTTAATCATTGTTGCTCTTACTACAAAATGAGGGCTACCACATCCCCTGACTCCCTCGTTCGGTCGTCTTGTCCTACTGGTACAAATCCTCGCTCCTGTAAGAATTGATAGAGAAACATACGACCTTGCTGAGTCCACTTCATTTGCGTATGCCCCTCTGCGTACGTTTGATAGTCGACGTAACCCTTGTCTGAATATGCATTGTATAAATGCCATTTGCCCCCTTGGTTATATTGGATTCCTAAGTCGTGTAGTAAGCGATTGAATCGGACAGCCGACAAACCGTAATCCTTAGCTAGGGTGGTAGCGGTTAGAAGCTCTCCTGGTTGGAGTACTTGATCACAGAATTTCACTTTAGGAGCTTGCTCTTTTACCTTGGCTTCTAGCTGTAACCTTGCTTGCTCTTCTTCGATCCATCTCGTAGCCCGTTCAATAGGGTTTTGAATCATGTACGAATCTAGCTTTACATCTGTCTTAATAAACTGTTCCATGCGGTTAAACTCTTCGATGTAAAGTTCTTTCATTTGCGCCGCCTTTGTACCTCGATAACCCATTACAAGAAACATGAGTCCATCTTTCGTGAGTAGGTACTTGGAATATGTTCTTCCTTTTGAATCTGTGTAGGAAATCTCCTTAAAGTTAAGGAGATTAAAATCGCCACTAGAATCAAGGTTTCGGATGGAGTGAATAACATTGTCATGACGCTTTCCAAATACCTCGGCTACGGTTATAGAATCTGTCACTATCTTCTCGTTCTCGATAAATACTAGTTGGCTACTATACATATATAATCGTCCTTTCTTACATAAGGGTTTATGTGCTCTTTGTTATTGGCGAGGTAAACGTTTGTTACCTCATGTTATCCAATCTTCTTTTGCTTCTTTAATCGTTGTCTCTCATTAAATGCAACCTGTTCTTCAATGGTAAGAGAATCCCAAATCCTCCATGCTACCCGTTGGCACTCAATCCATCTACGCTCATTCTCTTCTGGTGTAATGTTTGGCGGAATAATCATACCTGTCTCCTTTCTGTTTTTATCAATATATATGATTAAAAGTATTGAATAATCATTTTAATTGATTGTGATAGCCAAAAAAAGAAAGCCTACGCTTTTTTTACCTTCTCATATACATCTGGAAAAAGTTCTTTCATAGGAACCTCTAGAATGCTTTCTAATAGCAACCCTACATCCAATTTAGGAACGACTTTTCCATTTTCAAGGTGGCTAATATATGGAGAATCTTTGCCGATTTTCATTGCTAAATCCTTTTGAGATAAGCGATTCATCTTTCTAGCTTGATGAAGCCTCCCACGATACACTAGCATTTTTTATACCCCTTTCGAATTCGATATAATTGATCTTTTATATATTGTACTATTGATTAATTATATTATATATCAATTTAATTGATATTGCAAGCTATTAAATTGATATATATGAAGTTATTTTCATTTTCATTGACTTCAAATTCAATCATTTATATAATTACTTTAAGAAACATCAATAAAATTGAAAAGGATTTGATTGTCATGTTCCCCTCTCGTTTGCAAGAAGCTAGGAAAAAGAAAGGTTGGAATCAAAATCAACTCGCCGAAAAGATTGGAAAAAAGGCTAACACGGTTTCTACTTATGAAAATGGCGGCGCTATGCCTCCCGTTGAAATTGTCCGCAAATTGGCCGATGTCCTAGAAGTATCCTTTGAATGGCTCCTCGGAAATCCAAGTAGCGAGAATGGAGACATGTACGATCTCATTTCTTCAAAAGGGGTAAAATGGAAAGGAAAAGAGCTTTCACCAGAACAATTACAGAAGGCAGCAGGAATTTTAGAATTACTACTCCAAGATGAAACGGAGGATAAAAAATGAATGTAGCACTATATCTACGAAAATCGAGAATGGACAAGGATCTTGGAAATGATACCCTGATCCATCATGAAAAGGCTTTGCTAGAACTAGCCAAGCGGAATCGCTATATTATCAAACATATCTATCGTGAGATTGTATCAGGCGAAACCATATCCGACCGTCCGCAAATGACTCAACTTCTGGAATATGTTGGAAACGGACTCTATGATGCTGTTCTTGTTATGGATATGGACAGACTAGGAAGAGGGAATATGGCCGATCAAGGTCTAATACTAGCTACTTTCCAAGAATCACAAACCAAAATTGTTACACCTCAGAAGGTATATGACTTGCAAAATGAAGCGGACCAAGAATACGGAGAATTTTTAGCCTTCTTCGCTCGGAGAGAACTTAGCTTTATTAAAAAACGTTTGAAACGTGGAAAGGAACAATGGGTCAAAGAAGGAAACTTCCCATCATCCCGCGCTCCCTATGGGTACAGAGTGACAAAGGACGGTAGAAATCGCTCTTTAATCCCTGAGCCGAAGGAAGCAGAGATTGTAAAGCAAATCTTTCATATGTATGTGAAAGATCAATTAGGATATATAAATATTGCAAAGCATCTAAACAAGTCAGGAGTCCAATTTCAAAATGGGTCTATGTGGAAACCGTTTACTATATCAGGTATTATTCAAAATGCCACTTATATTGGAAAAGTACAGTTTAAAAAAAAGAAATACACAAAATCAAAAGACCCAAGATATAACGAAAGCATCACCAAAAGACCACAATCTGAATGGATAGAGGCAGAAGGAAAGCATTTACCTCTTATTTCAGAATCCTTGTTCGTAAAGGCCCAAGAAATCAGAAAAGGAAAGTACCATACCCCAGTCAATGGTCAGGCTCCAGCGGTAAACCCCTTAAATGGACTTATAAAGTGTGGCGAATGTGGTCGTACTATGACAAGCATGAGAAGCGCAAACATGGTACTACGACTCAGATGCCGACATTTCAAATATGGATGTAATAATCGCAGCATTCTACTACATCATCTCGAAAAGATGTTGCTAGAAAAGCTAGATTTGTGGGTTTCTGAACAAAGAAGAAATGTAGACGAAAAGCATCGCAAACAGCCTAAGAAAAAAGATGAGTCCACAACGCATTTTTTGATTAGAGAAGCCTCAAAGGAATTACAGACATTCGACGACCAACTCGGAAAACAATACGATTTGTTAGAACGCGGAGTATATGATGAGGGACTTTTCCTTAGTCGCTCCAAAATAATCAAAGAAAAACAAAAGGAGCTATCTAACCATCTCGCACAACTAAAGGAACGAAGAAAAAAAGAAGAAGAGAAAGAACAGATCGAACATACCCTTATTCCTGAGATCGAAAATGTACTCGATTTATACCATGCAACCACTTCAGTAGACAAAAAAAATGAGTTACTGAAAAATATCTTAGACCATGTAATATACGAAAGAAAAGGGAATAATCCAGTCACTCTCCAGATTTATCCCCGTATCTAATCCCCTTATATCTATTGTGGTATCCTGTTGGTTGATTGAAGGTCCAGTTGGATCTCTGCCACATCATTCATCACCCGCAACATTTCTTCATAAGTAGTAATTCCGCTTGAAACTTTTCGACGAAAGCCTTCTGGCAAGAAACGAATTCCTTTTTGACGAAAATGATTCCGGTATCGCTGAATCGTACGACTCTCAATAATAAGCCGTCGAAAATCATCATCTGCTTCTAGCACTTCAAATACGCCTGTACGTCCGTAGTAACCAGTATGATGACATTCCTTGCAGCCACTCGCTTGGCAGTACATACAGCTTTTTCGGATTAAGCGCTGGGCAACTACACCCGATAATGCATTCGCAACACGATACGGCTCAATGCCCATATCCATCAAGCGTACCACCGCCCCAATCGCATCCGCTGTATGAAGGGTTGTTAAAACTAAATGACCGGTCAACGCTGCTCGAATCGCAATTTCGGCTGTCTCTAGATCACGAATTTCACCAATCATAATGACATCTGGGTCCTGACGAAGGATAGCCCGTAGACCCACACTAAAATTCATCCCTGCTTTTGGATGGACTTGTACTTGATTAATTCCGGGTATCTGCACTTCTACAGGATCTTCTAGAGTGATTACATTTCTTGCAGAATCATTCAAGCATTGCAACATGGCATATAAAGAAGTGCTTTTCCCCGATCCAGTTGGTCCTGTCACGACAACCAAACCCGTATATCGTTGTAAAATCTGCTCCAATCGTCCTAATTCTTCTGGGTCCATTCCTAAGTGATGAAGTTGAATCAATTCCTTTTTTGTTTGTAAGAGTCGTAATACAGCCTTCTCTCCATATAAAGTGGGTAACAATGAAACACGCACCTCTGCTGCCATCTCATCTAAATGAATCGTCATAGCACCATCTTGCGGTAAACGACGCTCACCAAGGTCTAGTTGGCTCATCACTTTTATCCTTGATAACAGAGCAGGTTCGTGTTCAACCGGAACACGATGGGTCTCTAGCAAGAAGCCATCTACTCTCTGTCTGACGCACATAAAGTCAGGAAATGGCTCCAAATGGATATCACTTGATCTACGTACCACAGCATCTCCCAACAGATCAGTTAAAAACTGGACAACATCCATGTAAGTCCCTCTTCACATTTATTATTTTCAGTAATTTTTGATTTTTTTCGACTTACTTCCCCTAAATTCCTCCTTTTTTAGGTAGATAAGTTAAAAAATAAGAATCCACATTCAGGTCGATTGTCATTTTCTGAATGTGGATTCTTATTACACCATTCTTCTATTATGATTTCCCATAACCTTTTTCCATAGAACGCCAACTAATACAACGATGACAGCTAGTGCAATCGGAATAAGGAATTTTAAGGTATCTAGCCCCTGCAACAAGTATTTCTCAATTAATTTATCTCCTACAATAAGACCACCAGCGGTATACCCTAAAATAGCGGACCCCACATACGTAAGCCATGGCAACTGGTTCATGATCTTGGCAATCAATCGACTACCCCACATAATAATCGGAATACTAAGAGCTAGTCCAAATAGAACCAAATAAACATTTCCATGAGCAACACCAGCAACCGCTAAAACATTATCTAAACTCATCACCACATCTGCAATCACAATTGTCTTAATCGCACTACGCAGATCTTGATGACTTTCTACATGTGTTCCCTGGCCATTATCCTCTACAAGTAACTTTACCGCGATCCAGAGTAGCAACAATCCCCCAATCGACATAAGGAAGGGAACATTTAGCACATACGCAGCAATTGCCGTTAACGTGGCACGAAGCACAATAGCAGTACCTGCTCCAAATAAGATTGCTTTCTTCTGCTTATCTTCAGGCAAGTTTCTCGCAACCATCCCGATCACAACCGCATTATCACCACTTAAAATAAGGTCCAAAACGATAATATTAAAAAACGAAAGCCAAAACTGCGCGTCCATCATTCAACCCCTTTCTAGATTGTTCCTCTCCACTTTAACACGAAATAGTTTACTTACTGAAATAAATATCTCACCCTAGAAGAAAGAGACCTCTTCTTTTTGTGGAGAGAAATCGACGATCTCTACACCCTCTACTGCCTCTTGGACAAGTTGATCTATATCCAATTTAGTCTCTAGGCGTTCACACACTTCGACACCAGGCCTTGTTTTCGGTGCTTTCGGAGTAAAAATGGTACAACAATCTTCATACGGTAAAATAGATGTCTCATACGTATCGATTTTCTTAGAGATATCAATGATTTCGGTCTTGTCCCATCCAATCACAGGGCGTAAAATAGGCATATTGGTTACGGCATTGATCGCAGTCATACTTTCTAGCGTTTGACTCGCAACTTGTCCCAAACTTTCACCCGTCACTAGTGCAAGCGCGCTATTCTTCTTCGCTACTGCTTCTGCAATCCGTAACATAAAACGCCTCATAATCGTAATCGTATATGATTCATAACAATGTTTATTAATTTCGGTTTGTATCTCTGTAAATGGAACTACATACAGACGAATTTCCCCACCAAATCGGGTAAGTTGCTGTGCTAAATCCATTACTTTTTGCTTCGCTCGCTCGCTTGTGAAGGGATAGCTATGGAAATGAATCGCATGAAGTTCCACACCACGTTTTAAAGCCAGATATCCTGCAACTGGACTATCAATCCCTCCCGAAAGCAAGAGAAGAACCCGTCCACTCGTTCCAACAGGCAAGCCACCTAACCCTGAAATATCATTCCCATATATATATGTATCCTGCATAGAACGCACCTCAACATGTACAAAAAGATCCGGGTTGCGAACATCCACTTTATAACGAGAATTTGTATGAGACAGTAGGTGTCCGCCTACTAACTGATTCATCTCTTGAGATCCAATTGGGAATCGTTTATCTGCTCTCTTACATCCAACTTTAAACGTTTTTACATGATCTCCTTGACTCTGCAATAAATGGAGCGCTGCTTCTTTTATCACTGTTAGATCTGTTTGTACACGCAACGCTGGACTAAATCCAACGAGTCCAAATATATCTTTACATTCTTCTATAATGGGATCAGCTGGATGATCACCCAGTTCGATAAAGAGTCTTCCAAAATGCTTACTTACCTTCATTCCGTCAAAACGCTCTAACTTTTGGCGAATATTACGTACCAAACGCTCTTCGAAGTCTTTTTTATTTTTCCCTTTTAAGGATAGCTCTCCATAACGGAGCAGGATACAATTCACATTCATTTTCTTCGCACCTTCATCACTTGTTGTAAATTCGGAACCACACGTTCCAATGCGTACGCGCAATCTATTATATCTTGTTCCTCTGTTTGGTAACCCATACTAACCCGAATCGAACTTGTCGCAGCTTCATCCGAAAGCCCCATCGCACTCAAGACACGACTCGCCTTTTCATTCTTAGAAGAACAGGCTGATTTACTGGAAACCAGTACATGTTCATTTTCCAAGGCATGAACCAGCACCTCTGACTTCATCCCCGGAAAAGATAGATTGATAATGTAAGGAGCCCCACCTGCTAGGGTCTGATCCCCATTTACCATAACATGTTCCAGCTTGTCCATGATCTCTTTAATAAATCGCTCTTTCCACTGTTGAAATTGGTTCATTCGTCTTGCTTGCCCTTTGTTTGCTAGGATGGTTGCCTTTGCTAATCCAGCAATCCCAGGTACATTCTGTGTACCGCTTCGCATACCACTCTCTTGCCCTCCACCGATTAATAACGGCTTGACCATCACTTGCTTTCTCAGGTACAAAGCCCCTACACCTTTGGGGCCGTGGAGCTTATGAGCAGACAATGAAAGAGCATCAACCTTAGCTTTACGAACTGATAATGGAATTTTCCCATAGGATTGAACCGCATCTACATGGAAAAGCACCTTTGGATACTGTTCCAACATCACACCGATTTCTTCAATCGGTTGCACTGTGCCCACTTCATTATTTACATGCATCACTGAGACTAAAATCGTTTCATCTGTCATCGCTTTTTTTAAATCATGCAGACAAATCCGACCTACCTCATCTACAGGTAAATATGTAACATGAAACCCTTGTTTCTCTAGATAAATGAACACTTCAAACACCGAAGGATGCTCCACCATCGTGGTAATGATATGCTTCCCCCTGCCTTGGTATTGTTCCACGATGCCACGAATCGCCATATTATTCGCTTCCGTCCCACCTGATGTAAAAAAAATCTCTTGCGGGGTTGCATCAAGTGCCTCAGCGACTACTTTTCTGGCTTGTTCCACTAATCGTTCTGCCTTCACTCCTAAATTATGCAAAGAGGAAGGATTCCCATAACATTGCTCTATGACATCTGTCAGCATCGTCAACACTTCTGGATGAACTGGAGTGGTTGCACTGTTATCGAGGTAAATCACACGGGCACTCCCTTTACCTTAAAATAGCTTCAAATATCATATCACAGTCATGGCCATTCGATAAGGCTCGTTTCGTATAAAGAAAGTATCCCACATTTTACGTTTCAACACTCAATAAAAAAGACAGGCAGATGCCTATCTATAGGATCTTCTTGCCAATCATCAGCCAAATGGCAATCCGCTATTACGAATTTCGTTTTTCTTAGTAATGGGGTCTGCTATCTTAGGCGACTGGTTCCCACTTCCCTTTTGGTATCCATGTCGCCATGCAAACAATAAATGTTTTGCTAAATTACTAAAGTTATCCGTTCTTTGATGGATAAACATATAAAGATCTTTTTCTAATGGATCCGATATGTCAAAGGTAACCGTCAGCATTTTTTGTGATGAGCCTGCAGAGGCTGATTGACGACTATTCATAATGTAATCAGCGCCCTCCCTACCTCATAGTACCCACGGACATTGGCTGTTTGTGGATCACTCATGGCGAAAGCATATCGAAAATGAGACTGTATATACGGTTCTAGATGCAGGGCAACACCGCCAATTAATAAAACCACATCATCAGAGTTCCAGCTTTTTGAGACATGGGCTGCAATCATATCAGCCATTTCTCTTGCATTGGATTCCCGCACCGTTTCCCAGCCAACGGGGATTGTTCCAGATTCACGATCAATAAAAACCTTATCTTTAAATGTTACATAGTTCGTTGTTTTCGCACCGACATCTACAATCCGCACCAAACCAGCACGAGGTGCGGAAAAAAAGGCCCCACCACCTTCGATGGTGGTGTATACCCGTTGTACATAAAAGCGCTTCGTCTGTCCGTTAACCGTAACCTCATGATGACCTTCTAATAGCTTGCGAACCGATTCCCGCTCTTTTTCCGTATAGTTGCTGATGGGTAATCCCGTTACCAAATCAACCGTTCCCGAAGCTCCAGATAGATGGATTCCTGTCAAGGCAAGAAGAAGTGTCTCTTCTACTGCTTTGGTTTCTTGCATGGCTTGTCGAGTAAACTCCCCTTCTCGTTCAGCCAGATTCCCTACAAACCAATTCTTGCCTTGATACTGAAGTTCTATATCACCCTCAAGCTCTTGGCGATAGTTACGCTTTCGCCAACCACTCACTTTACTAGGAAACATAAACGTGCGATTTTCGGTTCGTACCTTTACAAAGCTTCTACCGCAATCAATTGCTACTAACATCGCTATCCCCCTTCGATTTCATGTATATGAAACGGGGGCAAGCAATATGAAAGATTGATTTACTCTTTAGAGATGGCAGGATCCTAGCCCTCTTTTTTGTAGATACCGCTGATGATATTCCTCTGCGCGGTAAAAAGCAGTTGCTGGCGTGATTTCCGTTACAATCGAATTTCCCCATTTGCCTGATACGTCTAGCTCCGCTTTCGAAGCTTCGGCCCATTCTTTTTGTTGCTCAGAATGGTAGAAGATTGCAGACCGATACTGAGACCCTACATCTGGCCCCTGGCGATTTAGTGTGGTCGGATTATGATTTTCCCAAAACACTTGTAAAAGAGTCTTATATGAAACCTCATTTGAGTCAAATTCGACTTCTAACACTTCAGCATGCCCTGTTTGATCTGTGCAAACTTCTTGATAAGTGGGAGAAGTAGTCGAACCACCCATATAGCCTACTGCCGTATGTTTTACTCCTGGAATCACACGAAACACTTCCTCCACACCCCAAAAGCATCCTGCTCCAAATGTTGCTTTTTCTAATAGCGACAAGGAAATAACCTCCTACTCATATCCTCTTACGACTTCGTCGAGTTTCCCTGTGTTTGGATCAATTACCAGCCCATGGACAGGTATATTACTAGGAAACAGCGGATGGTTGCGGATCATTCTTACACTTTGCATAACCCCTTCTTCCACTTCTCCACATCCACACAACCACTTCTCCACTTCCACGCCTTGGTCGTAAACCGAATCAAGAGCTTCTTGATTGACCCCCATTTGTTGAATCCGCTCTAACACCATACCTGATTCTAAGCCAATCATGCCACAATCATGATGACCGATGACAAATACTTCTTCTACAGCTAGTAGACTCACGCCTACCAAAATGCTTCTCATCACCGATCCATATGGACTCGTAATCAGAGCACCAGCCGTCTTCACCACTTTCGCATCTCCATTTTGAATATTCATCGCTTTAGGTAATAATTCTAACAATCGGGTATCCATACACGTAACAACTAATATCTTGTCCCCCGGATATTTCCCCGTTTGATAAGGCATATATTCTTTCCTTCGTACAAACTTATCATTATAGGCTAAAATCCCTTCTAACTTACTCAACCTTAACACCTCTCTCATTAGACTGAATGTTTTACCTAAGAAAAATACTTTGTATTCATTATAACAAACTAACTCCTCCACAGCTCGCCTAAGTAATTCATTGCAGGAGGCGTATTTCTAAGGATATCCTAATATCTGGATACTTAAAAACAGCACCACTTATGTTTAGCTAGCCGATCGCAGGGAATAGAAAAGCATGTTCGTGAAATAGACAAAAAGAAAAGGTTGTCCCCATTAATTTTTTTTAGATATACTAAAAACATTAGTAGCGATCTAAAAAAGGTAAGGAGCTGATTAACTCTTATGACAGCACGAAAAAAACTATGGCTAAACATTTTAGGTTACTTCTTCTTAGTATTAGGAGTTATCGGTTGTGTCCTTCCCTTTTTACAAGGAATCCTCTTTATTTTAGTAGGTCTGAGCATACTATCTCAAACCTCCCCTTGGGCGGCGCGACTCCTACATCGTTTCCGCACAAAATACCCAAAAATAGCAGAGAAGACAGATGCCTTTCTTCTCAAATTATTTCCTAAAAAAAAAGGAACATCCAAAAACTAAAGAAGAAAAAAGACAAATCCTCTAACTAAGCGTGAGGGTTTTGTTTTTATTTATACTTTCACCCTTGCTACTCCAAGGCCATCTCCGATCGGAAATAAAATAGCCTCTAAACGCGGATGAGAAGACAGGATTTCATTTACCTTTCGTACTGCTGCAGGAGCAGGATTTAGGGCATCTTTTTTATCAAAAATCCGTCCATTAAAAAATAGATTATCACAACAGAGAATCGCCCCTGGATCAGCCAATTGCAGGACTTTCTCAATATAGACAGGATAATTTATTTTATCAGCATCAATTACAATAAAGTCAAATTTCTCCTTCTTACTGATTAGCTGATCCAATGACAACAGTGCGTCTCCCACATAGATGGAGACCTGATCCAACAAGCCAGCACGTGATAAGTTTTGACGGGCAAAGCTAGCATGTTCTTCTTTTATCTCTAAACTTACTACCTCTCCATCCATCCCCATTCCTCTCGTTAACCAAATCGTACTATATCCGCCAAGTAAGCCAATCTCCAAAGCACGTTTCGCACCGGAAATCTTAGCTAAAAGGTAAATAGCCTTCCCCACTTCTGGTGGTACGGAAATAAGTGGTAGTCCATTTTCCACTAAGCCAGTAGTGACTGATTTTAATAAGTCATCTTCTTGTACATACAACTCCTGAATATAAGCTTGTTCTATTTTCTTTTGCTCCATGTTTCACCGATCTCCCTACTGCAACAAAATACAAAAATCCCACTGCACCAAGACTAGCACAATGGGACAACTCTTAGCTATATATCATCATAGGCAAAATGAGAGTAGTGAGCACTAAAACCACTGCACCAATCCCGATTCCATACCACCCCAAACGATCATCGTACCGAAGAGCCAGCACTCCTAATACAATTCCGATCGGCGCTAAAATAAAAGGGATGATAAAAAAGGAAAGGATGGAAATCAAGATAGAAGCAATTCCTAATTTAGCAAGTGTTGGGGTACGCGGTCCTTTGGTCTCTTTAAAATCATCCGAGTCCCTATCATTTCGAGTACGTTCCGTACGCATCGAATAGCCTGGTGGTGAAATCCCTACTTCTTGTGCAATCTCGACATCATCATGTACCGAAAGATCGGGCTTATTATCTTGCTCAGATGATGTATCTGATCCTAGTTGATTATTATGTTCAAAATGATCCATTCGTACATTCCTCCCTTTCGATATTGTGTCCACATCGAAAAGGAACTATACGAAGGCAAAATCTCATTTTTGTATTATTCCATCTTTAACGAAGCACCCTTTTTTCAAGCCTATCAATACGCGCTAACATTTCCCTGATAATCTCATCATATTCGGATAAATCAGGAACAGCGACCTGCTCCCTTCTCGATGAGGTGGCTCCTCCTCCCTTAGCAAGCTCTCTCTTTAACTGTTCATTTTCATGTAGAACTTCCTCATAATCACGTACAATGATATCCAAAAATTCATCTACCGCTTTAGCGTCATAGCCCCGAAGTACTGTTTTAAAATCTTTATTAATAATATCCGTAGGTGTGATTCGTTTCATCGCTCTCCACTTCCCTCAAATTTGTATAGTATTTATTATAACGAAAACAAGCAAATCAACAACTTCAATATAAGAACAAATTAGAAATAAAATAGACTAGGTCGTAAGCCCTAGTCTCCCGTCTATCCTCACTCAGGAGAGAGTGAAAATCGCTCTACCATATTCTTTAATTGTTGATTAAAGTCGTTCATTGGTTTGTTGTTGCGAGCTTGCTCCGTTATATCGGTTACAGTTTTCACAAAATCAGGTTGAACCGACAGATACACACTACGGATTTCAGGTCTGGCTTGCCTCACTACATCCGTTACTTTCTTTCGCATCATTGGAGTCATCGTAAAATGAGTAAAATCTTGTTCCATACGTAAGCCTACATAAGCCGTTTCGCCCGTCAGGAGTACCGTAGCATCTTTCACCTTAGGAAGATCCTGGATTTTCCTCTCCATTTCCTCATCCTGTTGAAAAGCTGGATTCATCCCCTGATTCTTATTCTCAGGAGCTGATACTTTTATGGGATTATAGTTTGGGTCGTTCAAGTGATTTGACTCTTTCCGGGAGTAAACGGCACATCCTATTGAACTTGATACCAAAACAACACTTAGTAAAAGCACTTTACCAACACGGGACATTCCCATCTTCATTCCTCCATTTATCATCCTTTGCGCTTAGTATGAACAGGATGGGGGCACATCATGAGCAAATCAGGTGACAAACTTTGTGTTTGACTAGAAGATTTTGGTATAATCGTTTCTATATAGTTTTCATTAAAGGAGTCGTGAGTATGAAGCGTGGGAAGCCAGACTTTTGGCTTATATTGGTAATCTTTATGTTGGTAGGCTTTGGACTCATCATGGTGTTTAGTACAAGTTATTATAAAGGATTAGTGGACTATCAAAATTCATATTATTTTTTTCAAAAACAATTAATGTTTACAGGGGTCGGATTTCTCGCCTTCTTCATCGCCATCAATATTCCTTACACCTTTTATCGAAAACACATTGGGAAATTTCTACTGATCACGGTACCTTTGCTTATTTCTGTCTTTTTTCTGGCTAGAGAGATTAATGGGTCACAACGGTGGCTTGTATTTGGGCCTGTCTCGGTTCAACCTTCCGAAATTGCGAAAATCGTTATGATTATCTACACGGCATCTATTATGGTAAAAAAACAAAGTGTCATGAATCAATTTTCAAAAGCGTTATTCCCTCCCCTTGTCGTAATCGGCCTCATCTGTGGCTTATTATTAGCTCAACCACATTACAGCGGAATGATGATTGTTCTAACCACTTGTTTGGCCATTATTTTTTGCTCTGGAGCTAGAGTACGACACCTTTTTGGGATGTTCGCAACGATTATCCCTATCGCATTAGGCGTTCTATTTATAAGGGACTACCGAATCGATCGGATTATGGCGATTTGGGACCCTTTCAAGTACGCACTAAGCGAAGGAATGCAAACTGTATACTCGCTATATGCGATTGGTCCTGGAGGACTACTGGGTGCAGGATTGGGGAATAGCATTCAAAAGCTAGATTATCTACCGGAGGCACATACGGACTTTATCTTCTCCATTATTGCAGAAGAACTTGGGTTCATTGGCGGGCTATTTATGATCCTCTTGTTTCTTACCTTAATCATTCGGGGTATCTTAATTGCAGCAAGAGCACCTGATCAATTTGGTACATTACTTGGTGTAGGTATCGTCACGTTAATTGGAATTGAAGCGATTTTTAATCTGGGAGTAGTAACGGCTTTACTGCCAGCCACTGGAATCCCGCTTCCCTTTATCAGCTATGGGGGATCGGCACTCATTATTAAGCTGTTTGCAATGGGAATGCTACTAAACATCTCACGTTATTCATCCAAAAAAGCGAATACCAAAACCGTTAAAGAAACACCTGTAAACGCATAAAAAGCTCTCCAGTCTCGGAGAGCTTTTTTATCGTGGTTCAATTACTGCTTCTACATCACCATATACAAAGCACTGACACGCTAAGCGATTCCCCTCAGCCAGACCCTCTTCACCAATATGATGATATTCACGTTCGGTCGGTTCACTCAGGTGATCGCCTCCAGAGGTAATTTTCACGTAACATTTAGCACAATTTCCTTTTGTACATTTGAAAGGGATCGGAATGGATTCCGAAATCGCTTCTAATAAGAAATTGCTCCCCTCTGTCGCCTCATATTGAAACAGTGTACCATCGCACATAACCTGTACTTTTGACATGATGGCCCCCCAATGAAAAGCCCCATCACCTGTTGTGACAGAGCTTATCTGCTATTTTGTATGTATTGATTTTCTTTGATTTACACGGTACAAGTACCAAATCAGCCATATAAGAGCAATCGGAATGACGATGAAAAGTGCCTCTTGACTATATTTATGAAGATAGTTAAAAGCTGCTTCCCAGTTCTTCCCTAATATATGCCCCATGCCGATAAACGTAGTACACCAGACAATCGCACCTGTATAGGCAAATAAGGCAAAGCGAGTAAAGCGCATTCCAGAAATCCCAGCGAGGTATGCCGTTACATGTCTGACCCCTGGGATAAAATATCCAACGAATAGTAACCAATTTCCATATTTCCGAAACATAAGTTGAGCAAAAATTAATCGCCTTCTGGTGATAAAAATACGAGGTCCATATTTTTTTAGAAAAGGATACCCAAACCTTGAACCCAGTATATAACTAATAGTTATCCCAGAAGCTGATCCCGCTAAAGCGCTAAGAAATGTAAGGGATAGGTTTAGCTTCCCAGTCGTGGTGAGATAACCCAGAAATGTCATCATAATTTCGTCAGGCAACGGAAGCCCCACGATTCCAAGTACTAAAAACAAAAAAATACCTATGTATCCATAGTGTTGTAGTAGGTCAGCCAGTTGTTGTTCCATGAAAGCACTCCAATTTCCTATAACATACAAGATAACTTAAAGATAACATAACACAAACTCATTTCGCATTCCACTAAGCAGAGGAAAGAAACCCCCTATTCCTCTTTCTTTTCCGACAGATTTGTGACTAATGTGATACCATTTGCTTTCATATGGTATAGGAAGACGATGTCGAAGAAGTCAGCGTTATGGGCAAACGCACCTATTTCATTGGCTACATCAATTGGAAGATCATACGTTCTTACGTGGGATATAGGTACAATTACTTCTACATCAGCGTTTTGCTCATTGGCAAGTAGTCGAATTCCCATCGTATTTTGGTAGATACAAAGATCTGTGCAATCTCCTACCATCACAAATGTGCTTCTGGCCTTTCGAGCCAAGATCTTCGTTACGGCTTCATGGAAGGGGATCCCCTCCTGATTTACTCCAAATAGTCCATTTGTTGCGTTTTTAGAATACACTTGGACACCTGGTAGATCTTGATAGGATCGAAGCTCATCTACAATCTCCGCCTCTATGGTACCCTGTACACAGTGAGGGGCAAATGAAGTAAATTCTACTGCCTGTTCCGGATGAGCATCTTGGAGAAAGATTAGATTAGATGCTAAAAGACCTCTCTCTAATAAGGAATCCGTTAGTGCTTTGACGGGTTGTACCATTTCACGAACTCTCACACTTGATAGAGGACCTATGTCGCAAAAACCTTTGATAATGTCTACATAAACTAAATATACATTTTCTACTCCCCCTGCTTTTGCCAAAAGTTCATCGATGGTCCAAGCAGGGGATTTCTTTACATTGTTTTCGATATGAGTTAGGAATTCGTGATTCTTGTTTGTGTTTGTCAAAGAAAATGGCTCCTTTCTCGATTACCTATAAGTACACACTTCATCATAACGATACCACTTCCTGAGACTACGTAAACACTAACAATGAAATCGCTTCTAGTGGCTCGAGACATATCCAGATAGAGCTCACTAACATCGCGGAGGAGAGATACATGGCACCTAGTCCATTTCCCTCACTCCTGCTTCTAATCATCGATAGAAAAATAGTGACTTGAAACTACCCGTTAGTAGATCAAATCACTTTTTATTCTCTAAAGATAATCTGTTACGTTTTTTACTTGCTCCGTGTCTAAACGCTTTGTCACTGCAACCAATAGACGGATCAGATCTTGTACATCTTGCTTGCTCACCATAGAAGCATGGCTATGTATATAGCGAGAAGCGACCCCGATGGATAAGGAGGGCAATCCACGTTTATAGAGATGAAATCTTCCCGCATCGGTTCCCCCACCTAACATCGTATCTACTTGGTATGCGATCCCCTCTTTTTCAGCTGTTTCGATCACAAGGTCACGAAGCCGTATGTTTGGGATCATGGTAGCATCTAAAAAGGTAATAACGGGACCTTTGCCCATTTTCGCTTTGGTCAAGCTCTCCATTCCAGGACCATCTTGAGCAATCCCTACATCAACGGCGAACGCCACATCTGGCTCCAAAGCAAAAGGAGCTGTGGTCGCACCTCGTAGTCCTACTTCTTCTTGAACAGTAGCGCCTGCTAATACTGTATTAGGGTGGGACTCTTTCTCCATTTGCCGTAATACTTCCAGAGCAACATAGCATCCCATTCGATTATCTAATGCTTTCGCCAAAATCGTATCGTCATCAGGAAGGATCTCAAATGGACAGATCGGAATGATGGGATCTCCCACTTTAATCCCCCATTCTTTTAACTGCTCGTCACTATGAGCTCCTACATCAATAAACATCTCACGCATCGGATATACTTTATTTCGCTCTTCTGGTGTTAATACATGGGGCGCTTTCGATCCGATAACACCCGTAAAAGTCCTTTTTTCTGTGACAATCTGCACGCGTTGTGCTAGTAAAACTTGACTCCACCAGCCTCCCAGCGGAGCAAACCGCAAGTAACCACTACTAGTGAACTCAGACACCATAAACCCGACTTCGTCTAGGTGACCAGCCAATAATATCCGAGGACCCCCAGAAATCCCTTGTTTTTCACCAAATATACTTCCTGTATTGTCGGTCTTTATCTCAACCTTCGATTTCATCTGGCGAAGCTCTCGTTCCATAATGTGTCGAACTTCTTGCTCGTAACCAGAAACTCCTCGTGCTTCAGTCAATTCTTTTAATAAATCCATCATCTGTAAATTCTCCTTTGGTTCCAAAGTCACTATTAGTAGATTGTGTTCAACTGGTGTGAGATATACAGATGAGTAAGATAAAAGCATAACGAGAAAACGGCCTAAGGGAAATCCCTAAGCCGTTTTCGTAATCGTCCATTATTAATGGGGTTCAATTATAAAGTTACAAGCTCAAATTGGAAAGCAAACAATAAGCCGAGTTCTGTTCTCCTAGTGGTAATCGATGGCTTGTTACATCTCCCACTGTTGGAGTGACAATCATCTATCTAGGCCTACCATCGCTAGTAGGCTCAAGCGACCTACCCGAAATCACTGCGGGCAACAGCTACACTTACGTGTCGATTTCCTATCAGGTCTTGCTCCAGATGGGGTTTACCTAGCCAACATGTCTCCATGTTGCTGGTGCGCTCTTACCGCACCGTTGCATCCTTGCCTGTGAGGTATACACCTCCATCGGCGGTCAACATTTCTGTGGCACTAGCCTTAGGGTTGCCCCCACCAGCCGTTAACTGGCATCTTGCCCTACGGAGCTCGGACTTTCCTCCCGTGGGACCTTGCGGTACTCCACCAGCGATTGTCCTGTTTACTTTCCAGAGAATATTAATTATACATTCATTTCTTCCCACTATGCAAGATCTTTCTGATCCTTTACTGGAAGGAAAATGGGTTTGTATCGATTTGTGAAAGTTGAATCGAAATTTGGTTACCAAATGCATCCTGCAATCGGTCTACTACTCGTTGCATCGTAACATATTCGATATGATGCCCTGGATCAACCAATGTAATCCCTTCTGCGAGCGCATCCTGTGCAGTATGAAAATCGATATCGCCGGTTAGGTATACATCCGCTCCTTGCAAGACAGCCTCTCTCATATAACGAGAACCTGCGCCTCCTAACAGAGCTACTTTTTCAATCATGCGATTAGAGTCGCCTACGTACCGCAAATGAGGGACATGGTATGCACTTTTTACCAAATCAATAAATGCTTGTAACGTCATTCGTTCAGACAATGTCCCGATCTTCCCCATGCCAATCGGGTTTCCCGGCGAATCAAGAGTGTATAAATCGTAAGCTATTTCTTCGTACGGATGTGCCTTACGCATAGCAGACAGAATCATTTGCTGCTTACTCTCTGGAAGTATCGTTTCTAAGCGAACTTCAGCTACTCGCTCCAAGACACCTTGTTCCCCAACATATGGATTCGTATCACTATGCGGAAGAAATGTCCCCGTTCCTGTTGTTTGAAAGGAACAATGACTATAGTTCCCAATCCAGCCTGCTCCTGCTTCGCCTAAAGCATGTTCCACCTCGCCTACATGAGACTCCGGCACAAATACGACTAATTTCTTGAGCCGATCTTGTTTATGATGGACAAAAGTACGACATCCTTGCAATCCTAGCTTCTCTGCTAGAACCGTATTCACTCCCTCTTCTGCTGCATCCAAATTCGTATGAGCGATATACACTTGGATATCATGCTTTAGACATTTTTGTAATAAGCGCCCTGCTGGAGAGTCTGTGCGAATTTGTTTCATCGGTTGATAGATAATGGCATGATGACCCATGATCCAGTTGGCACCTTGTTTGATCGCCTCATCAACCACCTCTTCCGTTACATCGAGCGTAACTAAAACTCCTTCCACCTCCGCATGAATCGATCCCACTTGTAAACCAATGCGATCATTTTCTACAGCTAGCTTAGGATTTGCAAACATCTCCATCCATCTGATTAATTCTGCTCCTCGTATAGCCAATTCATCACCTGCTCCCACATTTCCATCTCTCTTTCTAATTCCCTACGACGCTGGATCGCTTGCCCAGATTGTCCATTTGACAATTGCTTATAAACCTTTTGCATCTGCCCTAACTCTTCCTGCATCTTCGCACGCAATAGAGGATCTCGATTTCGCCATAGAAGCGGGCCAATTCGTTCTAAGATAAGCCGCGGAATCGGTTGATTCTCGTATACATCTTCGGCACCCCGCTCTGCAACTATCATCTCATAGTAAATCTCCGCATCATACACGATCTCTTCATGAATGAGCTTCCATCGATTCGCCACTAGCCACTGCCTAACCCGATGTCCGCCAATATTAGGTTGCAAAACAAGTCTCTTTACAGATTCTAGCTTTGATTTCCCTGCATCTAAAATAGAGGTGATCAAAGCTCCCCCCATCCCTGCAATCACAATTTGATCCACTTCTCCATCACGCAACACAGACAAGCCATCACCTAAGCGTACATCGATTTGTTGACCCAAACCGTATGCTTGAATCCGCCCTGCTGCATTTTCAAAAGGCCCCTTGTTCACTTCTCCTATAATTCCTTGTCCGAGAAGCCCTTTCTGCGCAACCGATAGTAACAACCAACCATGATCCCCTCCAATATCCGCCACTCTACAATCAGGGAGGATCCATGAGGCGATTTTCGCCAGTCGCTCGGATAAATGAACTGGCTCACTCGTATGTAAATTTCCCGCTTCCACGTTACCAAGTCACTCCTATTACACTTCGTCGGTTTCTGATATGAATGGGTCTATTATAACGCAAGTAATCAGATCGATGTACCTTTTCTAGGCGATGTTCATATGAATACATAAAAGGTTTCTAAAAAGGAGACATTCCCATGCCAACATGTAATAACCTGTTTAATGTCAGGATTGTTGCCGTCAGTAGTACGGGCACCGTAAACCTGGGTAACTCGGTTCAAGTCAATCCTTGCAATAACTCCGTTAGCCTCGGGGGAGCAGATCCTGTAGGCGATTTCTCTGTAAACGCAAATAACGAACGGAGTATGTATATCGATCCTGACTTTGCTAGTCAGCTAGGCCGTACATTTCTCTAGCCGGAAAAAAGTCTGCTTCATCACGAAGCAGACTTTTTGGATTTTGAATCATTTCCCTTAAAGTACAACCACTGATCAAAGAAGGATGTTAAATCCTTTCCTGATACCTCACTTGCAATCTGGATGAAATCTTTCGTTGTAGCGGTCCGATATTGAAACCTCTGATAATATGTGCTCATGATTTTCATCACTTTGTCTTCGCCAATCTGCCCCATCAGATCAAACATCATCGCCGTTGGACGAAGGTAGACCATTAATCCATAGACTTCATCAGAATAATCATAGAGCTTCTGAGCACTATGAACGTGCAGGGAGTCGTGGATCTGATTCGTACGTCTCACCACTTTTTTCAACCACTCTTCCCCATTTTCCCCTTTTTTCTTTTTCATATAAAGAAATTCAGAGAAACTAGTTAACCCCTCATCTAGCCACGGCTCTTTTGCCTGATTACTCCCCACTACGCCGTACCACCACTGATGCGCTAGCTCATGTGCCACTACGTTTACAGCCGGAACTTCTCCCTTTAGACTCGGAGCTTTTGGCACAGAAGTAACTAATCCCGGGTACTCCATCCCCGCAATCCCATAACCCGTTTCGCCTAGAACCACATCGATTTCCTCATAAGGATACGAACCAAATCTCTCTCCAAAAAACTTCATTCCATCGACTGCTGCTTTATGTAACTCATCTTTCACATCATCCATACCCGTTAAATACCACAGATTCACTTGAATATTTCCTGATTTCCCTTGAACCACTTGATAATCCTTTGTAATGACAGCGGCAAAGTCGCGGACTTGATGTTGCGTCAGTTTGATCTCTCCGCCCTTCTTGGTAATCGTGTCCTTGGCAGTAGAGATTACTTGATATCCCTCTGGGACATGGAATGTAACGTCAAAATCGGACATGTTCGTATAAAAAGGATCACCGATTGCGGTATAAGGTTCATTATGCCATCCTTCTTTATCTTTCACAGAAAGAATCGGGTACCATTGTGCAAGGAAGGCGGTGTGCTTAAAGGTGTTAAGCCTTGTTCCTCCTTTTGGAAGCTGTAAGGTATAGTCCATCTCAATCCGTGCAGACTTCCCTTTCCCTAATGCCTGAGGTAAAGAGATTTTCATAATCTCATTCTTTATCTCTTGCTTAGCCTCTTTTCCATCTACCTTTACATTTTGCAACTTAATAAAGCCAGGTTTTTGAGGTTTCGATTCTTTATTGTACTTCCAATCCTGAAAGACGTTGGGATATAGATGAAAATAGACTTCTTTTTGAGGTTCCGTTCGTGACTCAGGTAGGTCCACCTTCATTTTCCCTTTTACTACTTGTTTTTTGTCATCGTAAGTAGCCTCAATCTGGTAATGAGGACGATCAACTACGGATTCATTCTCTTTTGATTCCATTTTACTAGAGCTAAACTCTAGGAAAGTATTACTCATTGCAAAAACAACCAGAATCGCAGATATACTAATAGAGAAGGTCTTCTGACTGGTAAATTTCATAAGGATGGGTCACCTCAAACTTTTGGCATATTTCTGCTTAGAGTCACCCATCCATGGCAACTTTATACATAAATAAAACAGACTCCACCACTCAGAGTCTGTTTTATGATGTCTGTATGGGTTTGTTTTATAAATTTCCGCGACGCTCCTGCTCACGTTCAATCGCTTCAAATAGTGCTTTAAAGTTCCCTTCCCCAAAACCACGAGCACCTTTACGTTGAATAATCTCAAAAAATAGAGTTGGACGGTCGACTAGAGGTTTCGTGAAGATTTGTAATAGATAGCCCTCGTCATCTCGATCTACTAAGATACTAAGACGACGTAGCTCATCTAGTGGCTCATCAATTTTCCCGACTCGCTCCGTTAACTCATCATAATAGGAGCCCGGTGTATCGAGAAACTCCACGCCATTTTTGCGCAATGCTTCCACCGTTTGCACGATATCATTGGTAATGAGCGCAATATGTTGCACCCCTGCCCCACGGTAGAAATCTAAATATTCCTGAATTTGGGACTTACGTTTCCCGTTAGCAGGCTCATTAATTGGAAACTTAATACGACCTGTTCCACTTGTCATCACTTTCGACATCAGTGCAGAGTACTCGGTACTGATATCATCATCATCAAAATGAATCATTTGTTTAAAGCCAAGCACCTGCTCATAGTAAGAAACCCACTCTTCCATACTTTCCACATTTCCAACTACATGGTCTAGAGCGACTAAATCAGCCGGATTGTTCGGAATCTGCATCGTCGCTTCGACAAAACCTGGAGCAAACACGCCCTTATACTGTTTCCGTTCCACTAAAGAATGAACCGCATCACCATAGGTTCCAATGATGGCACGCTTCACGACTCCGAAATCATCTTCCTCAATCGTGGGCGACTGAATCGCAAGCGCTCCACGTTTAATCGCTTCTTCAAAAGCAATCTCAGCATCCTCCACAGAAAATGCGATATCTTTCACTCCATCACCATGTAGATTTACAAACTTCGTAATCTCATGCTCAGGAAGGTACGCTCCACTTATCAATAATCGAATATTTCCTTGCTCTAATAGATACGATACTTTATCACGGCTTCCTGTCTCAAGCCCTCTATAAGCCACTAGGCGAAAACCAAAAGTCTGGCAAAAAAAGTAGGCTGTCTGCTTTGCGTTTCCAGCGTAAATCTCCAAATAATCAACATCGATAATAGGTAGATGGTCTTTATGTACATTAGATGTCATCTGAATCTCTCCTTTAATCGGAAATTTACAACTACTCTTTTAGTTTATATTGTATAAAACTATTTATGCAAGCGTTTACATTGCCGCTCAATCGCTTTTGCGCAATGAAAGCTTACGGAAATCATCAGCTATCATACTATATATACACTTATTTGTGAGGTTTCCCTGCATATCCATGCTAGCATCCCGTAAAACGCCTTCTAACTGATAATTAAGTCTCTCCGCTACTTTTCGACTCTTCATATTCCGCTCTTCGCAGCGAATCTCAATTCGATTTGCATGAAAAACTTGAAAAGCAAATACCGTTAGTCCCCTTACTGACTCTGTTATGTACCCTTTTCCCATAAAACTTTTTCTACACCAATACCCAATTTCAAATTTAGGAATCTGCCAATTGACTTGATGTAACCCGCTACTACCTACGAAAATCTTTGTACCTTTTTCATAAAGGTGAAAGCGAAAATCCGTCCTTTCCAGAAATTCGCAGTGCGCTTTTCTCACGCTTGCTTCTACTGCCTCTTCTGTCGGATTTTGCTGTGCCCATGGCATCCAAGGTTGTAGTATATCTAAAGTCTCCATCATAGCTTCATAGATTTCAGGGCCATCACCAGGTAATGGAGCACGTATAATCAATCGCTCCGTCTCAAACGAATGAGGAAAATCTTTTAGGATGGGGGGTTTATTCAAATTAGTTACTCCTCTGTTCATAAAATCAAAAAAATGATATCGTCTTCCATTTATTATACAGGAAGCGATATCACAAAAATGATAATAGATTATTTTTTTATCAAGACTGCGTGAAACATAGCTGATCGAACGATCGCTCGATAAATAGGGATAAGAAAGTAACTACACCTAACAACCAATCTCCCTTGAGATAATGTTACGCTGTATTTCGGATGTTCCTTCCCCAATCTCGGCTAATTTGCAGTCTCGGAACATTCTTTCTACTTTATAATCGTGCATATAACCCCAGCCCCCGTGAATCTGAACAGCTTGGGAACAGACTCGCATCGCCATCTCTGACGCATATAATTTACATATAGAAGCTTCTGTCGTATACTTCCTATTCTGATCCTTCAGCCATGCCGCTTTATAAACATATGTCCGCGCTAACTCGATTTCCATCGCCATATCTGCCAACTTGTGTTGAATCACTTGGAACTTGGAAAGCGATCTTCCAAACTGCATACGTTCTTTTGCATATTTGAGAGCCAGTTCGTAAGCTCCCTGAGCAATACCAACTGCCATAGCACCAATACCGATTCTTCCTCCATCTAATGTTACCAAGAATTGTTTAAATCCTTCCCCTATTTTCCCAAGAACAGCATCCTCCGCTACCTCTACATGATCTAAGACCAATTCTGTGGTATTGGAACTATGCAATCCCATCTTATGGTAGTTACTGATCACTTCAAACCCAGGCGCATCTGTAGGTACGATAAACGCTGTAATCTCCTTCGAAGACCCCGTCGTCTCTGTCTTAGCAGTTAAGGAGACAAACTTCGCGTAACTTGCATTGGTAATAAAGCACTTTGAACCGGTAATATTCCAACCACTTTCGGTACGAATCCCTTTAGTCATCGTTCCACCTGCATCAGAACCTGCACCTGGCTCTGTTAATCCAAATGCTCCTAAGGAAGCCCCTTCACAAATCGGTACAAGAAACTCCTTTTTCTGTTCCCTCGTCCCAAATAGAGATAACGGAGCACCGCCTAGTGAGATGTGGGCCGAATAAGTAATGCCTGTAGAAGCACATACCCGGCTTAATTCCTCCACTGCAATCGCAAACGAAATAGTATCCGCACCTGCCCCACCATACTCTTCTTCAAATGGGAGTCCCATCATCCCCAGCTTTCCTAGTTTTTTCATAATCTCTAGTGGGAACTCCTTGTTACGATCTCGCTCGTCTGCCTCTGGAGCTACTTCACCATCCGCAAAGTCCCGCATCATATTACGAATCATAAGTTGCTCTGCTGTTAAGTCATAGTTCATGCTGTCCCCTCCAACAAAAACGGAATGTATGCGCTTTCAAGTCCATTATAGCCAGATAAGTTTGTTTACTTCAATAATTTTCAATATTATTAGCATATCTTCTTATTTTGGTCTTGATTCCGATTTGCATTGAGGAATGAAAAAAGATAAAATTAGATCAATCCAAACAAAAAGCACCCCGAAGGGCGCTATTTACCTGATATTCATGAAAAGAGACGGAATCTTTATTCTAGGAAATCCTTCAAACGCTTGCTCCTGCTAGGGTGGCGAAGCTTGCGTAATGCCTTTGCTTCAATCTGACGAATTCGTTCACGAGTAACACCAAAAACTTTACCAACCTCTTCTAGTGTGCGAGTTCTTCCATCATCTAGACCAAATCGAAGTCGAAGTACATTCTCTTCTCTCTCAGAAAGAGTATCTAATACATCTTTTAGCTGTTCTTTTAATAACTCATAGGCCGCTGCCTCTGCTGGTGCTTGTGCATCATCATCAGGGATAAAGTCGCCTAAATGTGAGTCATCTTCTTCCCCTATCGGCGTTTCGAGTGATACTGGCTCTTGAGCAATCTTTTGAATCTCACGGACTTTCTCAGGAGTAAGTCCCATCTCGTTTGCGATTTCTTCTGGCGAAGGCTCTCGACCTAATTCTTGAAGCAACTGACGATTGACACGTATCAACTTATTAATAGTCTCAACCATATGCACAGGGATCCGAATGGTACGTGCTTGATCTGCAATAGCACGTGTAATTGCTTGGCGGATCCACCATGTTGCGTAAGTACTAAATTTAAATCCTTTCCGGTAGTCGAATTTCTCAACCGCTTTAATAAGTCCCATGTTTCCTTCTTGGATTAAGTCAAGAAAAAGCATCCCACGTCCAACATATCTTTTCGCAATACTCACAACTAAACGTAAGTTCGCTTCTGCGAGACGGCGTTTTGCTTCTTCATCGCCCTCTTCTATACGAGTGGCAAGCTTTACTTCTTCTTCAGCTGATAAGAGGGGAACACGACCAATCTCCTTTAAATACATGCGAACAGGATCATTGATTTTAACCCCTGGTGGGACACTTAGATCATCGACATATGGGTCCTCTGTATTATTTGAAGCATTAAATTTAAAGGGATCTTCATCATCTTGGCCTTCGTTAATTACATCAATCCCCTGCTCATTTAGTGTTTCAAAAAATTCATCTACCTGTTGCGAATCTTGTTCGTAACTCGATAATTTTTCCATAATGGTCTTATAACTTAAAAAGCCCTGTTTTTTTCCTAACTCTGTAAGCTGGCTCTTTAATTGTTCAAGAGTAAATTCTAATTCCGTATCGACATTTTGTTCTTTCGCCAAAGTAGGTTTCCTCCTTCCTGGATCGCATGATTACCGCATTTTTTTCTTCTGTCTCAGCTGTTCGATTAACTCTAGTCCCAGCTGGGCGGCTTTCATAGGCTCTCCAGCACGTTCGATTTGCTTCACAAGCTTTTGATTTTTATTCCATTCACGTTCCAATGGAACTTTCTTTACTTGGTTTATATAATCTTTTAGAGCTTCTTCTGACACTTCGTCAGGGACATCCATCATTGCAATTTCTGTCGCTTTATGAATAAAGGAAGGTTCCTTAAGACTGTGCAAAAACTGCCCTAGATCTGCTGGATAACCTTCTGCATAATACGAATACAAGTGCGCTACTAGTGCTGTATGAACCTCAGTCTGAAAATCCGCTCCTAAATGATCCTGTACCCAATCACAAACAGAGCGATCCCGCATCATGTGTGCGAGTAGGTGCATCTCTGCGCGTTCGATCGGATGATAGGAACGCAACTTTCTGGATACCATTTTTCCATCTTCTTTGTACCCATTATTCCACTTCCCTGCCTCTTTATCCCCCCAGGCTTGCTTTTTCTTTCGAAATCTGATACGCCTTTGTTCCTCTTTCAAAGCTTCCATTGAGATTTGAAATTCTTCAGCTAACTTTCTCAAATAGTGATCCTGTTCAATGGCAATAGGCAAATCCGCAATCAACTCCACTGCTTTGCGAATATACGCAAGACGTTCCACCTCATCTTGAAGCTTGAAATCCTTTTTCGCCCGTTCTAATTGAAAGGAAGTAGATGAAAGAGCACCTGCGATCATTTCCTTCTGAAACGAATTTCCCCCAAATCGCCGAATGTAATCATCTGGATCAAAACCGATTGGAAGCGGCACTACTTTTACCATCAATTCATGCGGCCGCATCAACTCGAGCGCTTTTAAGGCGGCATTTTGGCCCGCATTGTCAGAATCATAGCAAATTATAAGGCTCTTCGTATGTTGCTTGATCACTTTTACCTGGTCTTCGCTGAGAGCCGTACCAAGCGTCGCAACCCCTGTATGAACACCTTCCTGCCACATCATGATGACATCCATATAACCTTCAGCAAGAACCATATTTTGTTCTTTGCGGATGGAAGACTTTGCACGATGAAGATTATAAAGTTGTTTTCGCTTATGGAACATTCCAGTCTCGGGACTATTTAAGTATTTAGCTTGCTCATTCTCTTCGAAACTTCTCGCACCAAATGCAATCACACGCCCCTTAGAATCGTGAATCGGAAATATAAGTCGTCCGTAAAAGCGATCTCGATAGGTTCCTTGAGATTCACTTTTTTTAATGAGACCAGCCTTTTCAATTAGGGAAGTTGCATAACCACGTTTAGTAAGAAAGGATAATAAAAAGTCATAAGACCTAGGTGCAAATCCTAATTGAAATTCCTGTGCCGTCTCTGGATTAACTCTCCTTCGTGCTAGATAAGCCTTTCCATCATTTCCTTGAGGGGTGTTCATCAATACATGATGATACAGCTTGGCAGATAGATCAAGAATTTTGTACAACGTAGCCCGTTCCACTTCTTCAGGTGTAAGTTCTCTTACTTCATTAGGCAGAGAAATCCCAGCTTCTTCAGCGAGTCGTTCTACAGCTTCCAAAAAAGATAATTGCTCTACATCCATGATAAACTTGATCGAATCTCCACCTGCACCACAGCCAAAACAATAATAAATTTGTTTATCAGCAGCTACCGAGAAAGAAGGGGTCTTCTCCGAGTGAAAAGGACATAACCCAAAATAATTACGCCCACTTTTTTTTAACTGAACATATTTTTCCACTACATCTACGATGTCGAAGTGTCTGCGGACTTGATTGATAACTTCATCTGAAATTCTGCGCCCCATCCCCACCACTACTTTCTACTGGCAGACTTTTGTAGTGAAATATGTCCTCTATACACATCTGGTACTTATTCGCCATTCAGCAAAAAAGTCCTTCATCATATGTGTCTATTTCACATGGTAATATTTTCTTCAAGAAGAATTTCGTCATACTTACCGTGACAAAGGAGATATATCACCTTAATTCTACAAAAAATAAGCCTTCTCCTCCCCACAAATGAGAACTCTACATTCTTCCAATTATATATAAAATGACATAAAAAGAAAATGCTACAATCATCAATATTAAAAAAAGCTTTAAACTGCATCTTAGAATCATTGTAATAAAAAAATACCCGGGGTCAACCGGGTATTTTTGACGAATTTTTTTATGAGACGTTTTTCACTTATTTTCTTGCTTAATAACTGCTTGAGCCGCACTCAAACGGGCTAACGGTACACGAAACGGGGAGCAACTAACATAATCCAGCCCTATTTTGTGACAAAATTCGATTGATCTCTTTTCGCCACCATGCTCTCCACAGATTCCCGTTTTTAAATCGGATTTTTTCTCCCTACCCAGGGAAACACCCATCTCAATTAACTTCCCGACACCATCGAGATCAATTGAAACAAATGGATTTTCAGGAAGTATTTTATTATCTACGTATGCGTGCAGGAACTTCCCTTCTGCATCATCACGGCTAAATCCAAATGTAGTTTGGGTTAAGTCATTCGTTCCAAAAGAGAAGAAGTCTGCTTCTTCTGCTATTTGATCCGCCGTGAGCGCCGCACGAGGTACCTCAATCATTGTTCCTACTGTATATGGAATCTTCCGCCCGGATGATTTTTCAATCTCTGAACCGATCTGTTCAACAAGACGTCTCATTTCCGTTAATTCCTTGACATGACCTACTAGTGGGATCATAATTTCAATTTCCACTGGAATGCTTCTCTGCAAACAATTAACTGCCGCCTCAAAAATAGCTTGTGTTTGCATCGCATAGATCTCAGGATAGATTAATCCGAGACGGCAACCTCGATGCCCCAACATCGGGTTAAACTCTTGGAGGGCACGCACTTTACGAATCAGCGCTTCTTTGCGAATCATCTCTAATCGATCAGCACCCGGTGTCATTTGTAACTTCGTTAACTCGACCATTAACTCTTCTAAATTAGGCAGAAATTCGTGAAGCGGCGGATCAAGTAAGCGGATGTTAACCGGCATGCCATCCATCGCTTCCAAAATACCCACAAAATCCTCTCTCTGCATAGGGAGCAACGCAGCTAATGCTTCATTCCGTTCATCCCCAGTCTCTGCTAAAATCATTTTCTGTACAATCGGGATTCGGCTTAGCTCCATAAACATATGCTCCGTACGACATAAGCCGATTCCTTCAGCGCCAAACTCCCTAGCTTTACGTGAGTCTTCTGGATTATCTGCGTTAGTCCGTACTTTCATCCTCCGAATCTCATCCGCCCAGCTAAGTAGTTCTGTAAATTCTGGAGATAAAACGGGATCAATGAGCGGAACTTTTCCCTGAATGACACGGCCCGTGCTTCCATCAATCGTGATCAGATCGCCTTCATGGAAAACATGTCCCCCGACTTTTACCTCTCTGGAGCGCAGATCCATTTTCAACTGTTCACAACCACAGATACATGCTTTTCCCATACCACGTGCAACTACAGCTGCATGAGAAGTCATTCCACCCCGACTTGTCAAAATACCTTTAGCCGCTAAAATTCCATGGATATCTTCTGGCGTCGTTTCTGGTCGTACTAATATAACTGCTTTGCCTTTACTAGCTAATTTTTCTGCATCGTCCGCATGAAAGACGATTTCACCTGAAGCGGCTCCTGGTGAAGCAGGTAGGCCTTTTGTAACCACTTCTAACTCTGCATCTGGATCTAATCGTGGGTGAAGAAGTTGATCCAGTTGATCTGGGTCAATCCGCAATATGGCTTCTTCTTTACTTATTAAAGACTCTCCTACCATATCTACCGCAATTTTCACTGCTGCATCTGCTGTACGCTTCCCGTTCCGGGTCTGAAGAATATAAAGGGTTCCCCCCTCTACAGTAAATTCAATATCCTGCATATCTAGATAATGAAGCTCTAACTTCTGTGCAATTTGCTGAAACTGCTCAAAAATACTTGGCATCTTCTCTGCTAACTGGGCAATAGGTTCAGGTGTACGCACTCCTGCAACTACATCCTCCCCCTGTGCATTAAGCAAAAATTCACCGTATAAATAATTTTCTCCCGTAGATGGGTTTCGAGTAAAGGCTACCCCTGTCCCACAATCATCGCCCATATTCCCAAATACCATTAATTGCACATTTACTGCTGTCCCTAGATGATCCGGAATTTTATGGATATTACGATAAATTTTAGCGCGATGATTATGCCACGAACGAAACACTGCCGTAACCGCCTGAAGCAATTGCTCCATAGGAGACTCTGAAAACGCCGTTTGGGTTTGCTGAAAGATGACTGCTTTAAACTTTGTAATCACATCTTGCCAATCTTCGGCCGTTAACTCAGGATCACTCTTTACACCACGCTGCGCCTTCTTGGCTTGGATAATTTTTTCAAAATGGTAGTGTTCCACACCCATCACCACATCACCAAACATCTGAATAAAGCGACGGTATGAGTCGTACGCAAATCTTGGATTATTAGTTAATTTTGCCAACCCCGCCACTGTTTCATCATTTAAGCCGAGATTAAGTACCGTATCCATCATCCCCGGCATAGAAAATACCGCCCCTGAGCGAACAGAAACAAGGAGCGGGTTGTCAGGATTTCCAAACTTCTTCCCCGTCTTCTCTTCTAATCCTTTTAGAGATTCCTGCATCTGCTCGATAATCTCATCGCTAATTACTTTTCCATCCTGATAATACTGGTTACATGCCTCTGTCGTAATAGTAAAACCATGAGGGACAGGGAGCCCCACATTCGTCATTTCTGCTAGGTTCGCTCCCTTTCCACCCAGTAACGATTTCTGCTCGGCTGATCCTTCATGAAAATAATACACCCATTTTCGACTCATCTGGTGTAGCCCCCCTTTTTCATATCTAGAATGATATTGGCAGTCTCTTCCACCGCTTTATTCGTCACGTCAATACGTGGACAACCTACTCTACGAATAATTCTTTCCGCATAATCGAGCTCTTCTAGAATACGGGTCTCACTCGCATAATTAGCTCCTGATGTAAGACCTAAGGCTTTTAAACGTTCTTTACGTATATTATTTAATTGACTCGGATCAATAATCAGCCCCACACAGCGCTCTGATGGAATCAAATATAACTCATCTGGTGGCTCCACTTCAGGGACAAGTGGTACATTTGCCACTTTGAGCCGTTTGTGAGCCAAATACATCGATAGTGGGGTTTTGGAAGTACGAGATACACCGATTAATACGACATCGGCTCGCAGTAAACCACGAGGGTCCCGACCATCATCATATTTCACGGCAAACTCGATCGCTTCTACTTTACGGAAATATTCCTCATCTAATTTGTGAATAAGTCCCGGCTTTCGTTTCGGTTCACTCTGAATCAATTTAGAGAGTCCATCCATCATCGGTCCCATAATATCCACATAGGGAACTTCCGCTTTGATCGCTTCTTCTGTAAGGAAATCCTGCATTTCGGGCAAAACTAAAGTAAAAGCAATTAATGCTTTCTCTTCTTTAGCAGCCTGCACAGTCTCCAGTATCGTCTCTCGATCCATCACATAGGGTACACGGCGGATCTCTAGGTGTGTGTATTCAAACTGGCTGACCGCAGCTCTCACTACAAACTCGGCTGTTTCACCAACAGAGTCTGAAATGACATAAACCACAGCATGATTAGATAGTAGTATGATGGTTCCTCCTCTATACAGAAATGTGCTGCCCGAGTTCGACAAATGCCTTCGCTAAAGTCGTTTTACTAATACGTCCGATCACTTCAAAGTGCTTAGTATCTCCTTGGAAAGGACGAACAACAGGAAGTGAATCAACTTGATGTCTCATCATTTGTTGTGCAGCATAGTGAAGTGTATCTTCTGGTGTACAAGTAATCAGATTTGGCATTCTTGACATCACAACTCCTACAGGGATCGAGCTTAAATCTTGTTTTCCCATAGAAGTTTGTAATAAATCTTTACGTGATATCACACCGATCAGATAACCTTCTTTTTTAATCACAAAAATCGTACCTACATCCTCTAAAAACATCGTACAAATCGCATCATAGACAGAGGTTGCCTCGGTTACGACTACTGGCACAGACTTGTAGTCTCTAACATATAGGTTGCGAATGTGTTCTCCCATCAATTGGTTGGCAGTCTTGCCAGAATAAAAATAACCAACACGTGGTCTCGCATCTAAAAAGCCAGACATTGTCAAAATAGCTAAATCTGGGCGTAACGTGGCACGAGTCAGATGTAGTTGGTCCGCAATTTGTTCACCTGTAATAGGACCTTCACTTTTTACGATTTCCAGTATTTTCTCCTGGCGCTTCGTCAGCTCGATGTTGGTGCACCTCCAGCGGGGAAAGACTTGTCGAAATGTGTTATACTTTTATAGTAATTACCTTATAAAGTATATACTATATATTTTCATTTTCCAACAAGAGTTCACAAACAGAAACTCTACAAATATAAAACGAAAACTTATATTTTGTATGTATCCTAGCCAACTGGCAACGATTTTTATACAATGTGAAGGTGAGTTAACGATATTTGGAGGCAGACAACATGTTATTATCAAATTCCCTTGCAATCAATACTGAACTAGATTTATCTGGGCTGCGTCGTAGTATACAATTTGGCTTTGACCAAATGATGCTACAACTTCCCAATGAGATATGTACCACGCAGGAATTCCAAAGCCTATTGCAACTAGCTCGAATTAAGCCAATAGCTTATCGTGCTCCTAAAAGCCTAACTTTAGGAGACACAGAATTCTCTCTATCGGCATGGTTAGAGTGGTTTAATAATATACACGCTACTACCTCTTCTCCTACGTCTTTAATCGTTCATGGAACCAAAGTAGCCCTAGGAACCATCTTTGAATATCTAGATGCCCGTCCAACCGATTTCTATGCGTTACAGGATTACAAAACCGAGTATGTACAGCGGATTATTGACCAATTAACACAGTTAAAAAAACATGCAGATCAATATCAAATTGGACTCCTTTTAGAAAATGCACCGATGGGTGATGAGGGATATTTTGAACCAGGACATTCTGAGCTTTATCCAGCACTTCGCACACCCAATCATCTCCTAAAAATAGTAGAAAAAACAGGTGTAAAGCTGTGTTTCGATACAGCTAATGCCCGAATCACCTCTCATTTACTAACTTACATGCACCGTTCAAGAAGTATGTTTGCTGGGGCTACAGAGAAAGAAATTCTTTACGCTCCCTCAAACTGGATTGAATTCTATGAAAAAATTCAACCGCAGGTAGCCTTTATCCAGCTTTCTTATGCAATGAGTTGGGGAGATACCAAAGAGACCACACACATCTCCTTCCCAACTTCTGCTTATGGAGAATTATTAACCTTTGCTGAAACGGTAAACCCAGATACACCGATCTCGATCGCTGTATCTCAATCTGAACCACATCTAAGAAATATGATGGATACGCTACATGCGTTAAAACGGGGCTGAAAAAAGACTCCTTGCTTCACACCAGCGAACTGGATAAGCAAGGAGTCTTTTTATAACATGAATCATGTCCTTCTTACTCTAAGCATAGAAGACCATCATCCCATTTAATAGGTAGCCTTTAGTGAATAAGCAGTTGAACTGTTCTTCCCATCATAACCAACTACTTTTATGTAGTAGGTCGCCCTAGCAGAACCCCAGTAAGAGATCAACTCACTCGTTTTGCCGCCCTCTTCAGAGTACGTAAGTAACCTCCCCGAGGCATCATAGAGATAAAGATCATAATCCTCCGGTAAGTTCGTCAACCTTAGCGAAATGGTTCCGGAGGTTGATTTTGTAAGCTGGAACCAATCCTCATCGGCGCTAGAGGTAATTTTACCGTTGTAGGTAGTTCCCGAACTGATCTTATATGCAGTAGCACGAGTGTCGTTTGATTCGTATGGATCGCTACTTGGTTGATTTGGATTATCAGGAGAGTTACCACCTACTCCAACTTTATTCCAAGCGTTTGTCACAGCACTTACTTCCTTTGATCCTGCTCCGAAAAGATCCGTTGCCGATTGAATGGTGGCATTGCGCGCATCGATAAACTTGGAATTAGAAGTTAAATATTGCGAAAGAGCGCGATACCATACTTTTGCTGCGTTATCACGAGTCACACCCGAAGTCGTTACGAAAAGATAAAATGCTTTGTTCGGAATTCCTGAGTTTGTATGTACACCACCATGATCCTCAGTCGTGTTTACATAATCCCTCATATGGTCTGGATCACCATATTTATTTGGATCTGACATGGAGCGTAAGGCATCCCCCGGTATGTTAGGTGTAATGATATCCTCACCACATAGCCATTCTGGATCTGATTTATTCTCAATTAAATTTCCAAATACATCTGACCATGATTCATTTAAGGCCCCCGACTGTCCTTCGTATACTAGATCAGCCGTTCGTTCTGTAACACCGTGTGTTATTTCATGGGCAACCACATCTAAGGCGCCTGATAGGTATGCGTATCTATCACCGCCATCCCCATCTCCATACACCATCTGAGTCCCCGTCCAACCGGCATTACCATAATTTTCTCTATAGTGAACGGTAGACTTCAATGTTCCACCTTCGCCATCAAAAGAGTTACGACCTAGCTTTGTGTAGTAGTAGTCATATACCTTTCCTGCATACACATGGGCATCAACAGCAGCTGGGTCCACCCATGTATTATCTGAATCTGTAAGAAGTGTACCTGGTGACACCATTTGATTTTTTGCTGTATATGTCTCGATCACTCCACCGTTTTGGGAGTACATAGGCTTCGTGATATCACGTAGGTAGTATCCACCTGAGTATGAATCTGTGTTTATGGACTTATTATCATTTAGAACACCCTTGCCTTTCCCAACAGCAGCTGCACGGTGAACCTTATCAATCTGATCCACGACCGCACCTGTCTGCGCATCAATAAATATATCAGCATAGAAAAGTTCGCTCTTTTCTAAAGTAGATAAGGTAACACGATAAACAAGTGTATGTTTTCCTGTACTAGCCCCATAGATGTATAGATCCGCTTTTTGAATATCAAACATTTTGACTTCACCTAGTCCATTGGCTACCTTAGCTTTCTTAGTCGCTTCCGCTTCAGTCAACTTCGCTTTGGTATCAATTTCTTTTGAGAATACTTGGGCATCAAATGTACCACTTACGGAATTGCTTATTTGTTTTTGATCCCCATGGACCACTAACTGATGTCCAAATACGGGGATTCCTTTATATACTTGCTGAAACTTATAAAAGCTACCAAACTGATCTGAACCTTGCTTGTCCAATGTTAGATCAGACGATGCTTGTTTGATCTGATATAACGCCTTATTCTCTTCCAAAATAGCTAAAGCATCCTCTTTTGTTTTTAACTTTTTATTCGAAATTTTACCTCTAACAAAAGAAGGGGCCTTCGTCTCTGAATCCCAAGCTACAGAAAATTGGGAGCCTGTATCTTTCGATATTTTTTGTAATGCCTCTTGTTGATCGAGAACATCTTTTACTGGAGCATCATTAGTCGCCCATACACTTACGCTTGCTACACTTAAAGTCAGCATAGAAGCAGTAGCGATCGACACACTTTTTTTCACTAACATGTCTAGTCCTCCTCTTTCGCTATAAAGTTGAAATAATATTTTTTATACACTTAATACATTTAACGCACTTAATGATTGAATATCCTGAATATATTAAATGCATTTTAAACTAAGAATAGTAGCAAGACTATTTAGCTTTAGTAAAGAATAATACAAACGAAACAAAAAAACAATACAATATTTATACAGTTTATTAGTCTCGATACCGGATTTTACGACCCATAATATAGAACGATTCTTTTTTAAATCATCATTTTTCTATGTTTATTTTCTTATATCATCTAATACTTTTGAATATTGGTCATTAAAAGCATCTTATTTTACTCAGAATCATATCGACTTACCTGTCAATTAATGATTTAATTTCGTTAAAAGTAATTTTATTTAGAAAATTCATAAATATTGATAGATAATGTTATGCCATAAAGAAATACATACAGGTTTTTTATAACATAAGAAAAACTTTCAAGATGATGCAAACCCCACTTGAAAGTTTTTCTTTTTTTTTCTAAGAAGGAAATATGATTTGTTCAAATGCTGCAAAGGTACGAGTTGTGTTCGTAATTTCTCTGAGTAGCGCTAGCCGATTTTTTCGAATCTGCTCCTCCTCCACCATGACCATCACATGATCAAAAAAGTGATGAATCTCAGGAGTTAAACCGGCGATGGCATCGTACATGCCTAAAGCATTTTCGGATTCAAAAGCAGAGCGATATGCTTCATTGGCAAGTTCAAGTGATTTTGCTAGTTGTTTTTCCGATGTTTCTACAAACAAATCAGGTCGAACAGGCGTATCATCTGCTTTCGCCGCCAAATTAGCTACCCGGGTAAAGCCTTCTACTTCCAACTTGAATTCCTCTCGATCGAGCTTCGCCTGTAAAACATGTGCTCTCTCCACAGCAAGAGCGGGACGAGAAAATCCAGATTCGGCGATGGCTTCCACTACATCATAGCGTAAGTTAGCATCTTGTAAGATATTTCGGAAGCGATGGATCAAAAACGGGTAGAGTTCGGCAGAGAATTGTTCTGGCGATTGTTTCACCAGATCATGAAGCCGCAGTGTTTGCTCCACGATCTGAATCACTTCAACCATCTCCACCCCGCGTAAATGTTCACTTAAGAATAACTGGATTAACCCTGTTGCGCGACGACGCAAGCCGTATGGATCTTGGGAGCCAGTTGGTTGTATACCAATACCAAACGTTGCACAGAGTGTATCCATCTTATCTGCTACTGAAAGAATCGTGCCAAGAAGCGTATCCGGCATCTCGTCCCCTGCAAATCGAGGCTTGTGATGGTCATCGATTACGATCGCAACCTCTGGCGTCTCTCCCGCTGCTTGTGCATAAACCTTACCCATAAAGCCCTCTAACTCGGGTAACTCCCCTACCATTTGTGTAGCTAAATCAAACTTGCAAAGAGAGGCAGCGCGATCTAGATCTTGTAGCATCTTCTCATCCAGCTGCAATAGTCTGCCAATCTGCTGAGCGATACATTGAATTCGGCGCACTCGATCTGCCATCGTGCCAAGTCCTTCAAAAAATACAATCTGCTCTAGTTTCGCTTGAAATGCGGACAAATCTGTTTTTAAATCTTCTTCATAGAAGAAACGAGCGTCCGCTAGACGTGCGGATAATACCTTCTCATTCCCTTTCGCTACGAGAGCAAGATGCTGATGGTCACCATTTCGAATGGTAATAAAAAATGGAAGAAGCTTCCCTTCTAGATCTTGCACAGGGAAATAACGCTGATGTTCCCGCATCGTAATGATTAGCACTGGATCGGGTACTTGTAAAAATGCTTCATCAAACGTTCCAGATAACGCTGTAGGATACTCCACTAAATTCGTTACTTCTTCCAATAACTCTTCGTGAATCGGAATGATCCAGTTATTCTCCTCCTCTAGATAATGAATTTGCTGGATGATCGCTTGTTTGCGTTCCTCTGCATTTGCAATCACATATTGGCCACGAAGAATATCTTCATACGAAGCCGACTCCGAAATCTCCACTTCTTCACCTAGAAACCGGTGTCCACGAGTGAAGTTCCCCGCTGTTACACCAGCCCATGAGATTGGGACAATGCAGGTACCAAATAATGCAACGAGCCAACGTACAGGGCGAACAAAGCGATATTTATCCCAACGCATCGTCTTAGGTGGTTGAAAAGCTTGTAATGCCTCATGAAAAGCCGAAGACATGATACCAAGCGTTTCACCACCTGGTTGATGCACATCCGCAAATAAATAGCTTTCACCCTTTAATTCTCGAAGTTCTAACTGATCTACTGAAACTCTATTTTTACGTGCAAATCCTTCTGCCGCTTTACTCCACTCACCTTCTGGCGTTTTGGCAATGCGGGCCGGTGGGCCTTTTACCTCTTCATGAAGATCCGCCTGTCGATCCGCTACTCCGCTGACTAGCACAGCCAAACGTCGTGGCGTAGAAAAAACGGTCACTTGCTCAAATGAAATTCGATATTTTTCAAACCATTTCTGCGTATTTTGTTCCAATTGGCTAGTCAACTCAGAAACATAGCGGGCTGGCATTTCTTCTACACCCACTTCGAGTAAAAAATCCTGTTTACTCACTTTGCTCACCTCCAGAATTCTTTAGCAGCGGAAATTCCAGCTTCTCACGCTCTTCGATAAAGGCTTTCGCACAACGACGAGCCATATTTCTCACCCGACCAATATATCCTGCTCTCTCCGTGACACTAATTACACCTCGCGCATCTAACAAGTTAAATGTGTGAGAGCACTTTAAGATGTAATCATAGGCGGGGAAGACGAGATTTTCTTCCAAGATGCGAAGAGCCTCTTTTTCATAGCTATCAAACAAACGGAACAGCAAATCTGCATCCGATATCTCAAATGTGTACTTGGAGTGTTCATATTCTGGATGCTTAAAGATATCTCCGTACAAAACTCCGGCCGTATACTCCAGCTCGTATACATTTTCCTTCTCTTGAATATAAAGAGCCAGACGCTCCAGTCCATATGTTAGTTCTACCGAGACAGGATGGGTCTCAATCCCACCTACTTGTTGAAAATACGTGAACTGCGTAATCTCCATACCATCCAGCCATACCTCCCAACCAAGTCCCGCGGCTCCAAAGGTAGGGTTTTCCCAGTTATCCTCCACAAAACGGATATCATGTTGCATAGGATCAATTCCGAGTGCTTGTAAGCTTTCCAGATAGATCTCTTGAATATCATTTGGAGCTGGTTTCATGATGACCTGAAATTGATGGTGTTGGTATAGACGGTTGGGATTCTCTCCGTAACGACCGTCATTTGGACGACGGGAAGGCTCTACATACGCCACATTCCACGGCTCAGGCCCCAGTGTGCGTAGAAAAGTCATCGGATTCAACGTTCCCGCGCCTTTCTCCACATCATACGAATTACTTAAAATGCATCCTTTAGCAGACCAGAAGTCTTGCAGTGTCTTCACGATGGCTTGAAAATTCACTAGCGGTCACCTCCATAAGATTCGCGGACAAGCAAAAAGCCTCTCATCCCTACAACCAAGATCATCAAGATCTTTGTCATAGGGACGAGAGGCTTTACTCCCGCGGTTCCACCCTAATTGATAGCAACGATATGGTTACTATCCGCCTTCATTCCGCTTCGTGCTCCAGACTGCCCTTCGCTAGGTTGGTTGTTCAGGCTTTCACTATCCCTGATTCGCTTTGGCAACTCTTCCTAGGTACTCTTTTCCTTCGTAGCACGGTCATTCGATTGTACTTTTAAATGTAGTGGAAATACGTTAGAGTGTCAAGTGGCGAGGGTACCAAGCAATGGTAGTATTCACAATTCGATTAAGTAGTAGAATCCATCCACACTTTCCGCATCTGCTCCAAAATATCCCACGACTTGAGCCGAACCTCTACATGCTCCATCAAAAACGACCTGATCACTCTCTCTAGCTGTTGCTTCGTCTCTTCTTTGATCGTGATTTCCCCGAGTCGATCGATCGGAAGATTCACCAGAACAGGAAGAATGCGAATTATTGCATCAGACACCGAAATAGCTTGGGAGTCAGTGTGTTCACAAGCTTCACATAGAAAACCGCCCTGATAAATGCTAAAAGAAACAGGGCGGCGTTCTTCGGAGCCACAGTGAGCACACGCGTGTACGATAGGTCGATAGCCACCAGCAGCCATCATTTTACATTCAACCATACGCGTGAGTACATCTGGGTCCTTTTCTTGTTCTAACCAATTGAAAGCTGTTTTTAGGAAGCGATATAAACCCGGATTCGGTTCCCGCTCCTCAAAAAGATGGTCTACTAAGTCTAACCAGTATGCTCCATATGAAGTTCGTAGTAAATCTTGCCTAATTGCTTGATGAGAATGGATGAGGTCTGCTTGGTTTAATGTTGGCAAGCCGTTTCCACTTGAAAAGCAGACAAAGCTGGCAATCGTAAAAGGTTGTGTCAACGCACTAAACCGACTTCTTGTTTTTTTAGCACCCCGCGCTACAAAGGAAAGCTTTCCGAGATGCTCTGAGTAAACCTGAACCACTTGATTACTTTCACCAAATGAACGCGCCCTGATGACAATTCCCTCAATCTTTACTAACATTGGCTAGCCCTTTCTACCCTTCTTCTTCCTCATCCTCAATCAATCTCTGGTCACATCCACCAGCCAACGCCTCACACTCTTTATAAAGTAAATAGGCTTCGATATCGCCAGTCGTAGAGAAGCAATGCCACGAGAAATTACGCATCTAGCATCGTCCTTTCTGCTTGATGTACCTGTACATTCTTAAGATGACCGAAGAAGGGGATTCATATGAGATGGAAAAATTGGCAAGTTTTATTATGAATAATCTTCATCCCGATAACCAAATTGCCGTATATAGAAATCTGCGTTTCTCCAGTCTTTTTTTACTTTCACCCATAAATCAAGAAAAACTTTATATCCGAGTAGGGGTTCGATCTCGGCACGTGCCCGTTTTCCTACTTCTTTTAACAACGCACCTTGTTTCCCAATCAAAATCCCTTTTTGCGAAGTACGTTCCGTATAGATCTCAGCTCGAATATAGATCGTTTGCTGATTTTCACGGATACTCATTTCCTCAACAACAACCGCAACAGAATGAGGAATTTCTTCCTTCGTAAGCTCTAATACTTTTTCACGGACCAGTTCCCCAACAATAAATCTCTCTGGATGATCTGTCACTTGATCCGATGGATAGTAGGCTGGTCCCTCTTGTAGATGCTCAAAGATCACGTTTGTCAACGTATTGGTATTGTTCCCCTTCAAGGCTGAAATAGGGACAACCTCTGTAAAATTGTGGATTTTTCTATATTCATCGATGATAGGAAAGAGTTTATCTGGATGAACTTGATCTATCTTATTCACTACCAGAAATACGGGTGTCCGCACTCCCTTTAAATTCTCCATGATATAGCGGTCGCCTGCGCCTAAACCTTCTCCTGCATCCACTAAAAACAGAACCAAATCCACCTCAGCTAATGTATTTTGCGCAGTCTTTACAAGCCACTCCCCTAAACGAGATTGTGGTTTATGAATTCCCGGCGTATCCAAAAATACAATTTGGCCTTCTTCATTGGTTAAAACGCCACGTATTTGGTTACGAGTTGTCTGTGGTTTATCGGACATAATCGCAACTTTTTGACCAATCAAGTAATTCATTAAAGTAGATTTACCTACATTGGGACGTCCAATTAAGGCAACAAAACCAGACTTATGTATTTTTTTACTCAACGTGCAAATCCCCCTTAACAAAAGCACCCGGTAGTAGCTCCCCGACCGTTGTTTCTTGTACTTCTCCCTGTAGATTTGTCAGCCATACTTTCATTTCAGGAGAACAGTGCTCGGATAACACCTGGCGACAAGCCCCGCACGGTGACACAGGCCCCTTTGTATCTGCTACAATCGCGATTCCTTTAAAACTATGAACTCCCTCAGAAACCGCTTTAAAGATCGCTGTTCGTTCTGCACAGTTTGTTAAGCCAAAGGAAGCATTTTCTACATTACACCCTTTAAATATAGATCCATCCGCAGCTAAAAGGGCGGCTCCAACTGGAAATTTAGAATAGGGTACGTATGCGTTTTCCCTTGCTTCCATCGCTAATTCTATTAACTTTTTCATTTTGTTACCTTCCTTATATTCACTTATAAAAGTTGGACACCCATGAGTGCCACAACAAGTCCTAGGACCGCCCCAAAGAAAATAGGTGTAGGTTTTTGCACCCGGGCTCTTGTCCCTAAAAACAAGAGAATCAAACACAAAACCATCAGTGTAATCGTTAAGTTCCCGATGACCGCCACAATTAACGTTGCTACACATACGGACAATGAAGTAGTCATGCTAGGCTCCAATTCTGGCTTTCGCATCCGATGAACCCATGCCTTCACCATCAGAGTTAAAAAGAAATCAAAAGCAATAAGTGCCGCCAGACCGATGTTCGCAGGATAAAGAGCCTTTTGAGTACTATACACTTGATGAAATAACATATTGAGGTACGGATAAAATACACTAATTCCGACAATTACGGCAAGCCCTGCTGTCAATAAAACAGCTCCCGCAGCTACATCTTTCGCTATTTTGGCCAATGGATGGTACTCTTCAGTCACCATATCCACAATCACTTCAATCACCGTATTTAATAGCTCAGCAAATAATACTAGCACAATCGAGACGAACAGCACCAGCACTTCAAATTTACTTAATGGAAGATACAGACTAACGACTAATACCGCGAGCGCTACGACAAAATGAATTCGCATATTGCGTTGTGTGACTACAGTATAGCGAAGCCCTTCCAATGCGTAGCGAAAGCTATTTAATACCTTGGACACCCATTTCATAAGATGAGAGGTTACCTCCTCAAACCGACCTGGTCTAAGATGAGTTCTTGGCTACGAAACATTTCCTTCTCCTGTTCTGGCGTTTCATGATCGTATCCCAATAGGTGTAGAAAGCCATGCACAGCTAGAAAGCCCATTTCCCTTGATAAAGAGTGTCCATAATCGTTTGCTTGTTCAATCGCACGATCAAGTGAAATCACAATATCCCCTATAGCAACTGCTTCTTCTCCTTCTTCAAGTATCCACTCCTCTTCCACTTCGTAGAGCGGGAAAGATAAGACATCCGTAGGGCGATCCATCCCTCTGTGCTCCGCATTAATCTCCCTGATTTCTTGGTTATTGGTAATCGTAATGGATACTTGAACATCCGGTATTTCTTCTACTTTGGCCGCTTGTTGTAGACAAGAATCGATGATATTGATTGCCTCCTGTTGCTCCTCCGTTACTTCGATTTCAACTGTAAGATCGATGACTACGCTCAATGTTGCTTCGCTCCTTTGCCAGTTAGAGTTGGACTCTCTGGATATTCGATTCGATTATGGAAGATTCCCTGCAAAGTGGCACACATCGCCTGAGCAATAAGATCTAATTCCTTAATCGTCAAGTCACATTCATCAAATTGGCCATCTTCCAATCTTTGTTGAATAATTTTTTTGATGACCCCTTCAATCCGTGATGGCGTTGGTTTGGCTACTGACCGAACGGCTGCTTCCACACAGTCTGCAATCCCCACAATCGCCGCCTCTTTAAACTGGGGTTTCGGACCCGGATAACGATAATCTTCCTCAAGCACATTCATCCCGTCCGTGGCTTCTAGCGCTCTGAAATAAAAATATTTGATTAGGGTCGTACCATGATGCTGGGCGGCAATATCTTGAATCGGCTCAGGGATTCGATATTTCTTTAACATCTCAACCCCATCACGCGTATGCGAGATAATGATTGTCTTGCTCAAGTTAGGCGAAATTTTATCATGAGGGTTTTCTTTCCCAATCTGATTTTCAATAAAAAACTGAGGACGTTTGGTTTTCCCTAAGTCGTGATAATAAGCACCTACCCGAGCTAAAAGTCCATTTGCTCCGATCGCCTCTGCTCCTGCCTCTGCTAAATTCCCTACAATGACACTATGATGGTAAGTACCCGGGGCATCGTAGAGGAGTTTCTTTAGCAATGGATGATTTGGATTACTAAGCTCTAATAAACGAAGAGGGGACAAAATCCCGAAGAGAGATTCGAAACCGGGTAAGAATCCAATCGTTAAAATAGAACAGAAAATGCCTCCTGCCAAGCCTAAAGAAAGAGATCTCCAAATCGTACTCCATCCCTCTGCTGGAAAGATGAAAAATAAAGCCATGATCGTAACAACAGAGGCAATCGATCCATAGATTCCTGCATATAGCACAGAACTCCGTCGTTTAACCCCAGATAGCGCAAAGGCACTCACCACTCCACCCATGAGTGCAACTAAACCGAAACGGAAATCAAATAATTGATGACCTTCCCCACTAAAAAACATACTTGTCACAATACTGAGGTACACAATACATAAAAAGCCGAGCTCCACATTTAGTAGTAACGTTACGAGCATCCCGCCTAGTGCCGCCGGACTTAAATAACCTAAAGTGCTCCATTCATCCAAATTTTGTCCAATTGCAATCAGTTTCATGCCCGTCATACAAATCGTGAGTACTAGAAAGAACATGATGATTTTAAAATTATCATGTGCTATAGAAGGATGGAAACGTTGAATATAGAGATAGAAGAAGATAAGCACTACGATTAGCAATAGGGCTAGTCCTATATAAGAGCCCCAAAGATTCGTCGAACGAAGAAGCTTAAACTTCTTTAGCTTATCATATTGATCATCTGTAATTTTTTGACCTTTAGTAACAATGTTTTGGCCCTGTTCGATTTTGACAGGATCTACATTATTCATCGCTGCTTCTTGTAGAGCTTTGGTCTTAGGAGCGTCGGAAAATTCATTTGGAATGATATAAAATTTAGCCAGCCTTTGTACCAAATAACGGGAGTTTGTAGAAAGAGTAGAAAATTTTTGATCCACAACCCGCCTCTTCTCTTCTAATTCGGTCTCCTTAACACCGTCTCCCATAATTTCCGCTACAACTTCCCGTGTAACCACTCGGATCTCTGTTAAATCATCGACAGGGGTACGAACCAATTTATCAAAGAATCCTTCGCCTAGTTTTTCTTCCTTCCCTCCCATTAATTCTTTGATCCTATTCTTTTTTTCTGTTTCATTTAACGATTTCTCAGATAAGGTGGACCGTGCTTCACTAAAAAAACGTTCGATCTGATCGATCTGATCATTTGTAATCTTATCATCTTTTGTAAATACCGGAGCAACCCCTTGCTTCGCCCGTTCTTTCGCCTTTTGCGTGGCCACTTCATCGATAATCGTTGCAGGAGCGGTAATCGTATTCGGGCTAATGCCACCTTCTTTTAATTCATACTGCATCGGAAGTACATTTCCAATAAGCAACAAATAGAACGCGACCCCAAAGATCGCGTATAAAAGAATGGTTACTCTTTTACTTGTCTTCCAAAACTCTGTCTCTCGTAAGCGCTCGAGCCACAAAGATGGTTCTACTTCTTTACCTTTCATCCTAGATCGGCTCCTTGTCAAGTCATTGAACACTAGATATCCATCTCGTCTTGCTCATACGCCTCAATTACCTTCTGCACCAATGAATGGCGGACGACATCTTCTTGACCAAGGTAGACAAACTTTAGGTCTGGTATCTTCTTCAAGATGCGTTCTGATTCTCGTAATCCAGATTTTTTTCCTTTTGGTAAATCAACTTGTGTGGCATCCCCTGTTACAACCATCTTCGAGCCAAACCCGAGCCGAGTTAAAAACATCTTCATCTGCTCAGGGGTCGTGTTTTGGGCCTCATCTAAGATGATAAATGAATCTTCCAATGTCCGCCCACGCATGTAAGCGAGAGGAGCCACTTCAATCAATCCACGTTCCATCATCTTCGTTACCTGTTCATTTCCTAACATAAAATATAATGCATCATACAACGGACGTAGGTACGGGTCCACCTTTTCCTGTAGATCACCTGGCAAAAAACCAAGGCTCTCCCCAGCCTCAACAGCGGGCCTAGTTAAGACGATCTTTTTCACATGATGATTTTTTAATGCTGTAACAGCCATAACGACTGCCAGAAACGTTTTACCTGTTCCAGCAGGGCCGATACCAAAAACGATATCATGCTTCTTCATCGCACTTACATAGTGACGCTGTCCTAACGTCTTTACACGCACCTTTTGATTTTTATGGGAGACACCAATCTCTTCTCCATATAGCTCCAATAATTCATCTGCTGTTCCCTGCTGTGCCAAACGAGTTGCATACACAATATCTCGCTCCGTTAATTGAAATCCCTGGCGAATTAATGTTAACAGGACATGAAATAAATGACCCACTACCTCTAAGTCTTCTTGTGACCCAGTAAGAGTAATGTCAGAACTACGAGTATGAATCTTGGCTTTTGTGCTAGCTTCAATTTGCTTCAGATAATGGTCTTGAGGCCCGAATAAGCTTAATGCCTCTTCTGGACTCGAAAGTTGAATTTTTTTAGTATGTTCTTCGAGATTCAATGTTTTTATTCTCCTTGAAGGAGCGGCTTCGAAACCGCAATGTTTTCCACTACATTAAAGTTAATTTTTAAATAAACTCTACCACTCTTTATAGACTGTTGCAAAATTTTTTGGCTGATAATCCGACCGTCTTTTCCGATAACGTTTAGAATTTCGGCTTTGGCTTGGTTCATTCCTGCCTCAACCGCTTGAGCAGGGGTTAAGACCCTTTTTTCAAGCTCAGTCTCCATGTACTCTTCCTTAATCCAACCAATTGGAAAACGCCACTTTCCTATCTGCAAAATACTCTCATTCGAAACGATTTCAAACGTCCGATACGGATGGTCCTCGCTAAAAGGATTACGAATTTGCCAAGTTCCAATCATAGGAATCGTTTTCATTAACCGGTTTCCAGTAAATTTCTTATACTCTGTTTGCAGTGGAACCACGATATTAGACTCATACCATACTTCACCCATAACAGTTCCTTTGGCCCCAACGATTTGGCCACCTTCTTGGATGGCAGGATCTCCATATTTACCAGAAACTAACACTTGTCCTTTCTGGACCGTGTCATTTACTTTCACCAATGGATTCCCTTTTTCTATTGCCAGATCTACAACAAAAGCATCTTTCTTTGCAACCAAATGAACAGGACCCACTTTCGCCGGTTCTGTCGCTTGATCGATCCCTTTTTTCTCTACCACTGTCACCACGACACGAGTTCCTTGCATTTGAATCCCAATCCATGTCGCCTGAGGAAGTTGATCTAGAAGATTCTGTTTTAACTCCTCTTGAGAAGGGATTTTCCCCTTCCATTGCCCCGGATAAACCCCTTCTTTTTGTAATAAACTTTGAACAAGTTGTGTCGGTATTTTCTCATTGCCTAATATGTCTATTTTCCAGACCAATGAGCTCAATACATACAGAAAAGAAATAAATAAAATCGCGCCCATTGAAAAAAATTTCCGACGCATCGCTCTTGCTACTAGAAATGGAAAGCCTGACTTTTTTACAATTTTCATCTTACAGTCGTGCTGCCGCAGGAATGAAATAACCTGTTTAAAATCTGGAACGAGGATTGTGATCTGAACGAGCTCTTCTCTTTTCCATCCGATCTGTTTCAGGACAATCCCTGCTTGTACCACATCGTTCAAAAAAGGGGTAAGATTTGCCCCACGACACTCTATCGTTATTTCTCCCTCAACCTGATTTGGCATTTTTACTACTAGCAACGCTCTCGCCCCTTATTCCTTACTTTCTATATCGGACATCCTTAATTTCACCTTCAACGATCACTACTTCTGAATCAATTACTTTTACTACGATACGGGAACCTTGTATATCGAGAAACCCTAATATGGTGGAAAGGGAGATTGATTTCTCCGTTAATTCCTCAATTTTCTTATAATTTTCTACACGTAATCGGTCGTTTCCGATCCATTCGATTCGAGGGACTTCGCTTGCTACATCGGGTGGTAGGTCTAGCCATTTTGAAGCCCAGTCTCGCATGTGACCATTCCATCTTTTCTTCATAAGACGCCCCTCCATCTCCTTGTTGTACCATATGACTAAAGATGCCTATTTATGAACAAAGTAAAACAGCTATCTACCTCTGACCGTAAATAGCTGTCTAACTCACTTTCTATGTTTAGTTCATTTGTTGCGCTGATTGAGCAATCAAACGCTTGGTGATTTCTCCACCTACTGATCCATTAGAACGTGCTGATGTTTCTGATCCTAAGGTTACACCCAACTCAGCTGCGATTTCTTCTTTGAACTGGTTAAGCACGGATGATGCTCCAGGCACGAGTAAACGCTTTGAACTACGAGAAAACTGGTCCATACTATCACCTCCTTAACGATAGTATGGAGCTTTTGCTGGATCGTAGTATGCACATATGTTACCAAGCGAAATAAGCATAAAAAAACTGCCTAGGAAACCTAAGCAGTTAACGCGGGTAGCGTCTTGTTCTATGTGGTTTTAGAGCTCTTGGAGCTCCTAATATTTCCCTATAAACAAACGCCTTTTGTACTTCATTTGGTGAAAATGTTGGTTTGGGTTTCACAGAGACTCTCTCTCGTTGTCGCTGTGTTCCTTGACTCAAACTACCAAGATTAGGGCGATACTGATCGGAAGCTCTTGGAAACGCTGGTTCTAATTGCTTTGTCTTCGCTTCTTGGACTTTGACTGACTTCGATGACGATTTGGAGCGCTTCTTCTTCTTTTTAGGTCGGTCCTCATCGTCATCCATAAAGTCCATCAAATCCTCAAGTCGATTAATCGCAGGTGTAAAAACAGGTTTCTTATTATTTACTCTGAGGATATAATCAGACAATTTGAATATACCTACGAAAACCGCAATAATAATAGCAATACTACCCATTTCTGTTTCCTCCTGTTCCGTAGTGGAGGTTATTCATTCTCAGTTGAATCGGAACCACTAATATTTTTACGCATCTTGGTATCCGCTTCAATGTTTTGCATTTGTAAGTAATCCATATAGCCTAGCTTTCCATTCCGAAGGGCATCTGCCAATGCTAACGGAACCTCAGCCTCTGCTTGAACCACATTTGCACGCATTTCTTCTACACGTGCACGGTTTTCTTGTTCTGTCGCAACAGCCATCGCACGGCGTTCTTCTGCTTTCGCTTGGGCAATTCGCTTATCTGCTTCCGCTTGATCCGTTTGAAGCTGTGCACCGATGTTTTTCCCGATATCAATCTCAGCAATGTCAATCGATAGGATTTCAAAAGCAGTCCCGGCATCTAAGCCTTTTCTCAGAACAGTTTCAGAGATCAAATCAGGATGCTTTAAAATCTCCTTATGGCTTTCAGCACCACCGTTTGTTGTAACAATCCCTTCGCCTACACGTGCCAAAATAGTCTCTTCACCAGCACCACCCACAAGGCGATCAATGTTAGCACGAACCGTCACCCTAGCCACTACTTTTACTTCGATCCCGTCTTTTGCTACTGCTGACACAATTGGAGTCGTGATTACTTTTGGATTTACACTCATCTGCACCGCTTCTAATACATCACGGCCAGCAAGGTCAATCGCAACCGCTTTCACAAATTCAAGATTAATATTAGCACGTTCTGCCGCAATTAACGCGTCTACGACTCGGTCTACATTACCCCCAGCAAGTAAATGGGTCTCGAGTTGATCAATCGTTACATCTAAACCTGCTTTTCTAGCTTTAATGTATGGATTCACTACTCGACTTGGTGTGATTCGACGTAAACGCATGGCTACCAATTTAACGAGCCCGATATAAGCTCCAGATGCCCATGCACTAATCCATAACATAACAGGAACCATATTTAGAAACAAGAAAATACCTATTACGATTAAAACACCTATAATGATTGGCATAATTTGAGCCATTTCCATATCCATTCACTCCTTTAATTTCTCTTACTGTTCCGATCCTTCATCCTCTCGGACTTTAGAGACCACTACACGATTTCCTTCAACCAAGGTTACTTCTACCACCGTATGATTGGGAATCATCTCTCCATCACTTACAACATCTTCGCGACCATGTTCAAACAGGACCCAACCCGATGTCCGGAGTGGTGTAACCGTAACTCCACGTTTTCCCATCAAATGACGACGATCTTTGCTAGCATTAAAACCAGTTTCTCTGTCTTGCGTACTTGTTAGGACTAGATTGCCCCATTTGGTTCTTAACCCAAAGAATCGATAAAGAATCCACAAAGCGATGGAAGCAATAATCAATCCTAGACAAAGTGCAATCACTCCTTCCACTATAGACGGAGCGGCCATAATAATAGCATAAAAAATACCAACAATCCCTAGGGCACCAAGTATACCAAATCCAGGTACGAAAATTTCAATAAATAATAAGACAAACCCTGCTACAAAAGCACCTACGATAAGCCAGTCTGTTTCATTTTGCCCAAATCGTAGCCAAAAATAGGTAGCAAATGAAAAAATACTTATGAATCCTGAGACAAAGTGACCTGGTATCATCACTTCCAGAACGAGTCCCAGTAGTCCTATGCTCACCAACATCCATAAAAGCCATGAAATGTCTCCGATCGCCACTCCACTATCTGTGCTACCTGCTGCCAAGACTTGATTCGGAATCATGACAATCAACAAAAGAATGCTCATCATCCATGAACTTCGCCGCAAACGAATCCCTCCTTCCCTTTTTCCTTATCCTTGTTCCCTGCTGACCCAGTGGTTAAAACCTTCAATTTAACAAGCAAAAAAGAAAAAGCGGGATGATTTGTAGTAAGATCATCCCGCTTTTTTTTAAATTAGAGCCTCTTGGACGAGTTTGCTCACTAGTTTACCGTCAGCTTTCCCTTTCACTTTCGGCAAAATAGCCCCCATCGCTTTCCCCATATCAGCCTTGCTAGAAGCCCCCACAGCTTGGATGGTTTCTAGTACGATTGCCCGTACTTCTTCTTCACTTAACTGTTCAGGAAGATAGGTTTGCAAAACTCCCAGTTCAAAGCGTTCTTTATCAGCCAGATCTTGACGATCTGCCTTTTCATATTCGCTTATCGAGTCTTGGCGTTGTTTTACTTCGCGCAAAACTACTTCTAACATTCCTTCATCGTTCAATGGACCACGATTATCTATTTCAGACTTCTTAATTGAAGCTAGAACCATCCGAATAACAGACAAGCGCTCTTTATCTCCCGATTTAAGGGCCGTTTTCATATCCTGTGTTAGCTGCTGTGCAAGACTCACTCGGAGTCACCTCGCTATTTATTTACGCTTATTTCTACGCGCAGCCTCAGCTTTTTTCTTGCGCTTAATACTTGGTTTGTCATAACGCTCACGTTTACGTACTTCAGAGAGCACACCGTCCTTCGCGCAGGAACGTTTAAACCGGCGAAGAGCTGTATCCAAGGATTCGTTTTTACGAACTTTTGTTTCGACCATGATTTTCCCTCCCTCCACGGGTCAGCTGCTCGGGTAAGAGGACCCACAAATACACGCAAGTAGCGGACCAATCCATAGAAGGATGGCAACATCCACGACACCTGCATAAGATAAATAGCCAACGTTGGGATGAGTCAGATGCTTAAAAGGACATTCCCTAGCCACTCTTGGCTCCGTTGGGACAGATATAGTCAAACTCCATTATACCGTATAAAGCAGAAACATGTCAAAAGGACTTCCATTAACCCGGAGGCCATGTTAGATGACGACCGCCCAGTACATGAAAATGAATATGGTATACGGTTTGACCACCATACTCCCCCATATTATTAACCACACGGAAGCCATCTTCGTCAAGTCCTAATTTTTTAGCGACCTGCCGCACGCCTTGCAAAATTTTTCCCATTTGCTCTGTATCTTCCTCGGAAAAGTCCATAAGAGTGGAAACATGTTTTTTGGGAATGACAAGTACATGACTTGGTGCAACAGGATATAAATCATGAAATGCAATGACATGTTCATCCTCATACACTTTCTGACAAGGTATATCGCCTGTTACAATCTTACAAAAAATACATTCTGAACTTGTTGGCATTTCTCAGCCCTCCTTTCCAATCGAACCGCACACCATTCCCTTATTTTGGCATATACTGCTATCACGATTTTCTTCAAAGGTGGGATAATGTATGAAAAAAAATGCCTTAAATGAATCTCAACTTCGTAGGCTGATTCGCAAAATTGTTCAAGAAGAGATAGTACAATTTGAAAGCAGCAAACAAAATATGAATTCTCCAACACCAAAGCCTTCTAAGCAAAAACCAGATCATAACCATAACGGCTTTGGCGAGTTCGGTAGTTTTGCCGAGTTTGGTGGTTTTAATGGATTTGATGAATTCCATCCTTCCTACGGTAGACAGTCAGATGAACCAGTACCAGCGAAGAAGTCTCGCTTAGTTGAACCGGATTTCGATTCACTAGATGAGCCTTGTGCCATCTTCGGTGCACCTGAACCAGCAGCTAAGAAACGCCGTATCAAGGAAGAGCGTCCAAGAGCTCTCCCCGGTTGGTCAGAGCCATACCGAACCAACTATACCGAATTAGATTCACCCAGTTCCTCTTCACGTAAAAGAAAAAGATAATACGTATCTTTCTGCTTCCAATCTGGAGGCGATTTTTTTTGATTACATATATTATAACGGCAACGATTGATAAATGTTAGGAACGCTTTGTGAATCTTGATTACCTATTCATTCTGTCATGGAAATGCACTCTTGTCCATATACATGGTGGAAGAGGTGAACAGGTATGTGGCATGAAATCATTTTCCCACTTTGTCTAGGACTTGCCATCTTCTTATACGGAATGCGCCTTATGCGAAGTGGATTGGAACGTCTCGCCGAGAATAAGCTACAAGGGTGGATTCTACGCTTCACCAAGACCCCTTGGAGAGGTTTCTGGACGGGAACGATTACAACTGCACTGTTACAAAGCAGTACTGCGGTAACGGTTTTAACCATTGGGTTTGTAAATGCTGGAATCTTGTCTTTTACCCATTCGATTGGGATTATCTTAGGAACCAACATTGGTACAACGGTAACTACGCAAATTTTGGCATTAAAAATAGAGGATTTCTTTGTCCCCCTCTTAATGATTGGGGTTATGATGATATTACTCCCTTGGTATACAGTCAGGCAACTGGGCTGGGTGGCAACCGGATTTGCTGGGATCTTTTGGGGAGTCGAGATGATGCAGGCAATTGCAATGCCGTTAAAGGAATTGGGTTACTTGGATCAATTGATGTCACTAGGTGGAAATCCGATCGTAACAGGAGTGATAGTGGGGGCGATTATTACAGCTCTCATCCACAGTAGTAGTGCTACTACCGCTTTTGCTATGGGCTTTTATGCGACTGGAGCAATTGATTTATCCTTTGCTATAGCGATCGTACTTGGAAGCAATGTTGGAACGTGTGTAACGGGTCTGATTGCGGCGATTCAAACGAATACATATGCACGGAGAGTTGCGGTTGCTCATCTGATTTTAAATATAGGTGGAGTGATTGCATTTGCTCCGTTGATTCCTTGGATGCAGCAGTGGGTTCCTGCTTTATCGGAAAACCTTGCGACACAAGTAGCTCATGTACAAACGATATTTAATGTGTTGTGTTCAGCTGCGGTGTTGCCATTTGCGGGTCAGTTTGCTAGGTTGGTGGAATGGTTGATTCCAGAGAGGCGAGTTTTGGCGTGGAGAAGTTGGGGGCGGTGAGTTGGAAACAGCTATCTTCAACAGATTAAGAATAAGTTGGGAAGCCTTTACAGCTGGCTCGTGACAAATGAATCTGGCCACAGTTTAAATAGTAAGCCTACTCAGCGTAGTAGTCAGATCCATTTGCCCCTGTTAGCAGAAAATACACAAAGAGCGCTTAGAGATTCCCTAAACGCCCATGCTGTAGGTGGCTATGCTAAAAGGTTGAGGCCAATGCCATCTCAGAGATGGAACAGATCTTCTAATAAAATAACCAGACTCATTTCAATTGTCTAGAAAGCTTATGTGGCTTTCTTTTTTCCTTGCCAGCTGTTTGTATTAGTACGCTCCGGTACCTGTACCGCCAGTGACGATGGCAATGCTGGCGCTGGCTCCGATGCGGTTGGCGCCGGCTGCGATGATGGATTCCGCTCCAGCAAGATCGCGAACTCCGCCAGATGCTTTTACGCCTAGTTCAGGGCCGACCGTTTCACGCATGAGACGGACCGCCTCAACAGTGGCACCGCCGTAACCAAAACCGGTTGAAGTTTTGACGAAGTGAGCACCAGCCGCTTTGGAAGCTTTGGAAGCTTGTACGATTTCTTCGTCACTGAGAAGGCCTGTTTCTAAGATCACTTTTACGAGAACGCCGTTTGCCGCTTCTACAACAGCACGGATATCTTGTTCAACGGTTTCGAGATCACCGGACTTTAATGCTCCGATGTTCATAACCATGTCGATCTCTTCAGCACCTTTTGCGATAGCATCTTTGGTTTCAAATGCTTTTGCTTCACTGGTAGATGCACCTAATGGAAATCCGACTACAGTACATACTTTTACTTCGGTTCCGGAGAGTTCTTTTGCTGCTAGGCTAATCCAATATGGATTAATACAAACGGAAGCAAATACATGTTCTCTCGCTTCTTTGCAGAGCTGAAGGATTTGATCCTTCGTTGCATCTGGCTTTAATAAAGTGTGATCAATCATACGTGCGATGTTTTTGTGTGCCATTTCGTTAAACCCCTTTATTCAGTTGTAAAGCATCATAAGCTTTATCAAAGATAATGTGATTGTTTGGGTAACCTTTTTCTTTTTGAGCCAAGTAGGCTTCTTCTACAGAGTACCATCCCACATGCTGAATCTCTTCAAGTTGTGGTTTGATTTCTCCTTCGATTGCTTCGATCAGGAAATAATGTACTGTTTTCTCCACTTCTCCATGTGAAGGATGTTGATAGGTATAGTGAACGGTATGTAGTTTTTGGATGATCCGCCCTTTTATGTTGGTTTCTTCCAACACTTCCCGCAAGGCATTCTCTTCCTCAGTCTCTAGGCCTTCTTGCTTCCCTTTAGGTAGGGTCATTTTCCCGTAGAGATCGTGAATCAAGAGAATTTGATAACCCTCTTGATTCACTCGATACACTACACCACCAGCAGATATTTCTTGCATGGCATTGCCTCGCTTCCCAGAATACGAAGATGTGGGGAGAACCCCCTTAGTTCGATAAAACGGCTGGGCGTGGGACTTCATCGATAATGCGGACGAAAGAACCAAAGACGTAATCGGATTCAGCCCGATCAATCTTCACTTTACAAACTTTTCCTACCATTTCTTCAGTCGCAGGAAAGGCAACTTGGAGATAATTATCGGCGTAACCCATATATAGGCCACCGGTTGGATCTTCTTTATATGGACGCTCCGGGATTACTTCAAGCACATCTCCTACAAATTGCTTAGCATATTGTAGTTGGAGACGTTTGGAAAGCTCGATAAATTGACGAACGCGTTCATTTTTCACATTCTCGGGTACTTGATCCGTCATACGTGCGGCTGGAGTGCCCGTCCGTTTAGAGTATGGGAAGACGTGAAGTTGATACATCCCTAATTCCTCTACAAAGCGAAGTCCATTTTCAAATTGTTCATCGGTTTCACCAGGGAAGCCAACTATCACATCTGTGGTAATCGCTAAGTTTGGCATTGCCTTGTGCAGTCGGCGGATCGTTTCTCGATATTCTTCTACGGTATATTTACGGCGCATACGTTTTAAAACTTCATTATCACCTGCTTGCAAAGGTATGTGCAAATGACGACACATTTTCTCGGATGCGTTTAGGACTTCGATCACTCTTTCATTTACTTGGCTCGCTTCGATCGAGCTAATTCGAATTCGCTTCAGTCCCTCGATCCGGTCCAAATCCCATAGTAGGTCGGCCAGTTTGTAGTCTTCAAAATCATCGCCATAACCACCCGTATGAATACCAGTTAATACGATCTCTTTATAACCCGCCTCTACCAACTGCTGTGCTTGAACGAGTACGTTTTCTGGCTTTCGGCTACGTGAAAGTCCCTTGGCCCAAGGAATAATACAGAAGGTACAGAAGTTGTTACATCCTTCTTGAATCTTCAAGGAAGCACGAGTGCGTTCTGAAAACGTTGGAACCTCTAATTCCTCATATTCACGTTGCTTCATAATATTTCCTACAGCGTTAATCGGCAGTCGCTCTTGACGGAACTGGTCGACATAGCCCACTAGTTGATCACGCCCTTGTGTTCCGACAACAATGTCTACACCTGGGATGGCGGCTACTTCTGCAGAGGAAGTTTGCGCATAACAACCTGTTACAGCGATTACAGCATCTGGGTTTTGACGAACAGCGCGCCGAATCATTTGTCGACTCTTTTTATCACCTGTGTTGGTTACGGTACAGGTATTAATCAAATAAACATCTGCCTCTTGTTCAAAATCTACTTTTTGATATCCAGCTTGTTGAAACAATTGCCACATAGCCTCTGTTTCATAGGAATTTACCTTACATCCTAATGTATGAAAGGCAACACGACTCATTTGTTTCACCCCCCTAAAGTTCATGACGAGCAAAAAAGATACAGGAAAGCACCATTAGAGAAGCGGTTTCTGTACGCAAAATGCGATTTCCCAAAGAAAGAGGAATCGCCCCTGCCTGCTCTGCTTCCTTTATTTCCTTCTCCGAGAAGCCACCTTCTGGACCAATTACCACCATGATTTCATCCTCATGAGTCCCAGAGATCGCTTGTGTCAAGGGTTTACCGCCTTTTTCATAAGCAATCCAAACCGTACCTGAAAATGATTCCATTTGTTGTAATAGCTGTTTCCAAGAGATCGGCGCCTCCACAGTGGGAACTTGTCCACGATGCGCTTGTTCCGCTGCTTCTTTGGAGATTTTTTGCCAACGGTCACATTTTTTCGCTACTTTCTTCGGTTCAATCTTGACCACAGTTCGTTCGGAGTGAAAGGGAAGAAAACGACTAGCTCCAAGCTCTGTCCCTTTTTGCAGAATCAACTCAAACTTATCCCCTTTAGGCATCGATTGAGCAATGGTGACACGGGTATGCGATTCGCCGTGTGCATTTCTCGTCTCTATCACACGACAACATACATGATCCGGGTCGTAGTTCTCTATTTCCGCGATGTATTCGGCTCCTGTCCCATCGGCTACAAGGATCGTAGTTCCTGGTTTAGAGCGCATCACGTTTTTTATGTGATGAACATCATCACCTGTAATATGAATGGTTTGATCCATGATTTGTGTTGGATCGATAAAGTATCTTTGCATACAAAACTCCTACCAGTTTACCATTTTTTCGCCGCGATCGCTACCCAACCATCTTCGTGAACCGTTTCCAATACCTGAAGGCCGTTGGTTTTAAGTGACTGGATGACGAGGTCCGCTTTCTCTTCAATAATTCCAGATCCAATAAAAATACCACCTGGTACTAGCACACGAGGCAAATCATGCGTAAACAATACGATGATTTCAGCTAGGATATTGGCTACTACCACATCCGTACGTTCACCCATCCCCTTTAGCAAATCGCCCTCTTCCACATGAACGATCTCTTGAACGCCGTTTAATTTTACATTTTCACTGGCACTCTTCACTGCAATGGGATCCAAATCGAGCGCTAGAGCTTGTTTTGCTCCTAGTTTAACAGCCGCAATACTTAAAATTCCACTTCCACATCCTACATCCACTACCGTACCGTTCGGATGTAGATATTTCTCCATTAGTTTCATTGATAACGTTGTGGTCGGATGCGTTCCGGTCCCAAATGCCATGCCAGGGTCTAGTTCAATGATTTGTTCCGTTTCACTAGTTGGAGTATATTCTTCCCAAAATGGCTTGATGGTAAGTTTCTCCGTTACTCGAATGGGCTTATAGTACTGCTTCCATTCATTTGCCCAGTCATCTTCATCCACTTCCTTACCTGTAACCTCTGCCAACCCTATATCCAAACCAAGCTTTTTCATATTTTGTAATCCATCTTTTACTTGACTGATAAACTCATCACCCGACACCATCTCAGGCAAATACGTCTTGATTCGTACCCCTTCTACTGGATAATCATCTGGATTTAAATCGATAATCTCTCCATATTGATTCGTCCAGTTCCGTGTTAACACTTCGGAATCTTCGATTGATACACCATCTGCACCTAACTCAATCAACAAATTGCTAATCGCTTCTACCGCTTCATGATTTGTATGCACACACACTTCCGTCCATTTCAAGCTAGGTCCCCCTAGATACAGAAAAACGGGCAACATCGCCCGCTTCTCCTTTAGTCGTTTTTAAATGCTTTTTTCATTTTATCAAAAAAGTTATCGTTTTGCTCATGGATATACTCACCACAAAGGCGATTAAATTCACGTAGCGCTGCCTTTTGATCATCTGTTAATTTCGTCGGGGTAATGAGTTTCACCATGACACGAAGATCTCCTTGAACCCCAGTATGGTGCGGTACTCCTTTTCCTCGCATCCGGAATTCGGTACCCGTTTGCGTTCCAGCAGGAATCTTCAATTTGGCACGACCATCTAATGTTGGAACTACGATTTCATCTCCCAATGCCGCTTGTGCAAAGCTAATCGGCACTTCACAGGTGAGATCATACCCTTCACGTGTAAAGAAATCATGTTTCTTCACAAAGATCGTTACATATAAGTCACCAGGAGGACCACCGTTTACCCCTGGTTCTCCTTCGCCTACTGCCCGCAATTGATCTCCATCATTAACCCCGGCAGGAATGTTAACAGGGATTTTCCGCTTTTTCTTAACGCGACCCGCACCCGCACATGGTTCACACTTCTCGCGAATGATTTTACCCGTACCTTGACAGTTTTGACAAACTCGACGGTTTACAACACGACCAAATGGGGTGTTTTGAACCACTTCTTGTTGTCCGCTACCATGACAAGCTGTACAAACTTCTGGCTCACTACCCTCTTTTGCACCGGTTCCACGACAAGCATCACAATTATCTGGGGCCGTAATAAGCACATCCACACTTTTGCCAAATACAGCATCTTTAAATTCAATTTGGATTCGTACTTCCTGATCTGCTCCTTGGCGAGGGGCGTTAGGATTTGCCCTTCTTCCCCCACCAAAAAACATATCAAAGATATCACCAAACCCAAAGTCTTGATTGAAGCCTGCTCCTCCACCAGCAAAACCACCTGGCTCCGCTGTACCAAATTGATCGTAGTTAGAACGTTTCTGAGGATCTCCCAGAACTTCATACGCATCTTTTACTTCTTTAAACTTTACTTCAGCGTCTGGTTCTTTGTTTACGTCAGGATGGTACTTACGAGCAAGTTTCCTATAAGCCTTGCGAATGTCATCATCTGAAGCACCTTTTTCTACTCCAAGTACTTCATAGAAGTTACGATTGCTCACCAAGTCACCTCTCCCACCTTGAATTTCAAGTTCTAGATTTCTTCGTACTCAGCATCAACAACGTTTTTCTTTGGCTCTTCTTTCTTTCCATCTTCTTGCTCTGCTTGTGCAGCTTGGGCTTCTTGGGCTTGTTGCTCGTAAAGTTTAATCGAAAGAGCTTGCACTTTTTCTTCTAGTGCAGTCGTTGCCGCTTCCACCTTCGCGAGATCTTGCTCTTCACTGCTCAAGACTGCTTTTAATTCCTCTTTCGCTTTCTCTACTTCTTCCACAAGAGAGGCTTCGACTTTATCTCCGATTTCTTTCACAGTCTTCTCAGCTGTAAAGATTAGCTGATCTGCTTTGTTGAGGGTTTCCACTTGCTCTTTTCGCTTTTTATCTTCATCGGCATGAAGTTCTGCATCCTGTACCATGCGCTCGATCTCTTCATCAGATAATCCGGATGAGGATTGAATCGTGATATTTTGAGATTTACCAGTTGCTTTATCACTCGCAGCAACGTTTACAATCCCATTTGCATCGATTTTAAAGGTTACTTCAATTTGTGGAAGGCCGCGTGGTGCTGGTGGAATACCTGTCAATTGGAAACGGCCGAGTGTTTTGTTGTCATTCGCCATTTGACGTTCACCTTGTAAGACATGGATGTCTACAGAAGTTTGATTGTCAGCAGCGGTAGAAAATACTTGAGATTTCTCCGTTGGAATCGTCGTGTTACGATCAATCAGCTTCGTAAATACGCCACCTAATGTTTCAATCCCGAGTGAAAGAGGGGTTACGTCGAGAAGAACGACTCCTGTCACGTCTTCCGATAGTACGCCACCTTGAATCGCCGCACCCATCGCAACTACTTCATCAGGGTTTACACCTTTTGATGGATCTTTACCGATTAGCTTTTTGATTGCTTCTTGTACAGCTGGAATCCGAGTAGAGCCACCTACGAGGATTACTTTATCAATATCCTTCGCTGTCAGACTCGCATCTTGTAGTGCACGGCGAGTTGGCACCATCGTACGCTCTACCAATGCAGAGCTAAGCTCCTCAAACTTCGCACGAGTAAGCGTAACTTCTAAGTGAAGTGGAGCTCCGTTTGCATCCATTGTCAAGAATGGAAGCGAAATCGTCGTTGTTAAAACACCAGAAAGTGCTTTCTTCGCTTTTTCGGCTTCATCTTTCAGACGTTGCATCGCCATGCTGTTATGGGAAAGGTCAATACCATTGTCTTTTTTGAAATGCTCTTTTAGGTAATCGATTATCACTTGGTCAAAATCGTCTCCACCTAGCTTGTTGTCTCCACTTGTGGAAAGAACTTCAAACACACCATCACCTAAAGATAAGATCGATACGTCAAAGGTACCGCCACCTAGGTCAAATACAAGAATGGTTTGATCTTCGTTTTTCTCAAAGCCATATGCTAACGCAGCAGCTGTAGGCTCGTTGATGATACGAAGTACTTCAAGGCCAGCAATTTTACCAGCATCTTTAGTCGCTTGACGTTGACTATCATTAAAATATGCAGGCACGGTGATAACTGCTTGTGTCACAGATTCACCTAGATACGCCTCAGCATCTGCTTTTAATTTTTGTAGAATCATAGCGGAGATTTCTTGTGGGGTGTAATCTTTGCCGTCTACAGTCGTTTTATGATCCGTTCCAATATAACGCTTAATCGACATAATGGTGTTGTCTGGATTGGTAATGGCTTGACGTTTTGCAGCATCCCCAACCAAACGCTCTCCCGTTTTCGAAAAGCCGACAATCGAAGGAGTGGTACGGCCCCCTTCTTCATTTGGAATGACAACAGGTTCATTCCCATCCATAAATGATACACAAGAGTTAGTTGTTCCTAGGTCAATACCGATAATTTTAGCCATATAATTAACCTCCTATTTTTACATTCGATCCTTCGTTATTGGGAAACTTTCACCATGGAAGGACGAATGATCCGATCTGAAAATTTATAGCCTGACTGTAACTCTTCTACAATCGTCCCTGGCTCTACTTCATCCATCTCTACTTGCATCACAGCATTGTGTTCATGGGGATTAAACGGTTTGCCCACAGCTTCGATGAGAGTAAGTCCTGACTTGGACAAAGCCTGTAAGAATTGACGATACACCATTTCAATTCCTTCTTGTAATACTTTTACATCTTGATTTCCATCTGCAGCATCTAATGCTCGCTCGAAATTATCAAGCACAGGTAGGAGTGACTCAACTAATGGAACACTTGCATACTTGAGTATATCTTCCTTCTCCTTACGAGCACGGCGACGATAATTTTCTAAATCAGCAAGAGCACGAAGATAGTTTTGCTGATGCTCTTCTGCTTTTTGATGTAACTCCTCCAGTTGAACCTGAGCTTGCTCTAATTGGTTTAAAAGCACTTCTTCAGGCGTCAGTGCTTGCTCTTGGGCGGAAGATTCCTCTGTTCCATCTTCTTGGGTTGTGTTTTCTACCTGTGAAGGGTCGAAATACTCTTTTGACATAGTCCCCCTCCTCTTCTAGTAATTCTTCATCCGAACAATCGAATGAATTCGCAATATGGCTGTGGCTACTTCACCAGCCGCTCCTAATGCATGGAACTTAATTAGTAATGGGTCTACTACACCCATCTCGACCATGTCTACCACGACACCACGATCGCAGTCAATACCTAGGGAATCTGATTCTCTCTTGAGTTGCAATGCCTTTACCATTTCGATTTTTTCTAATGGGTTAAATCCAGCGTTGGCAACTACTTGTGTCATCGGTCTTAGCAATGCCTCTGAGACAACACCCACACCAAATCGTTCCATTCCCTGTACGGTTTCGCGAAACTTTTCTACGTCTCTTGCTAGGGAGAGTTCAAGTGCTCCACCACCAGGTAGATAGCCCCCTCGAACAGCAGCTTGCACAGCAGAAGCGGCATCTTTCGTAATTCGCTCCCGTTCTTCTACTACTTCATCGGTAGCGGCACTAACCAGAATAGTGGCAAATGGCTTTCCTTTGCTACTACTGATGCGGACTCTTTCTAATACATCGTTATCTTCTACTTCTTCGGCAAGACCTAGATAGGACTTAATTTCCTCTATAGGCTTATAGAGGCCATTGCGCTTTAATATCTTAGCATTTGTATGTTCAGCTACTTTTTGAAGCTCATCTGGTACCACTCTCTGAATAACCATTATTCCAGAATCGGTCAAAATATCCTCAGCTAGTGAATCTAATCCTCTTGAGGTAACAATTAACTTTACACCCAGTCCCATCAAAGATTCAAGAGCAGCAAGAAATTGCTTACGTAGGTATTCTTGTTTATTAAAGCCAGCTTCAGTACTGAGCGACTCATCATCTACCCATTCGGGTTCAAGTGAATCAGCGAGTACAAGAACGTGAGCATTTTCTAGATACCTTGGCATCTGTAGATTCGCTCTCGTTTTGTTAAGAAGAATTCCTGAGAATACAGCACTTGTTGCCCTCGGATGAGCCACCACAGCTTGCGAAAGCCTGAAATTGTTTTCCAGTAGCTTATCACGCCCTACTAGATGAACAGCTTCCATGACAGCCACTGTAATATCCTCATTTTCACGGCTCGCTGTAAATGCGATGCGCTGTAGCCAATCGTCCTCTAGCTCCCTGATAGGACGAGCTTTTTCTTTCATTTTATGTAGGGCGTATCGAACCGCGCGCTGAATACCCGCAATCACTTTGACTACTGGTACACCACGGGCTACCTGTTTCACACCTTCATCCACAATGGCTGTGGCTAGGAGAGTAGCCGTTGTGGTTCCATCGCCTACCTCAGCCTGTTGCGCTTTCGCTACATTGACGATCATCTTCGCAGCTGGGTGACTCACGTCCATGCGATCTAAAATCGTAACGCCATCATTGGTGATGATTACGTCTCCAGCCTCGTTAACTAGCATCGTATCCAAACCTTTAGGACCAATTGTAGACTCCACTGCCGCAGCCACTGCCTTTACAGCCATTGCGTTTGATTGTAGTGCTTGTAATTGGCGATTCTCACCAGACTCGATTCTTACATGCTCTTTGTTGTCAGGCACGTTGGCTTACTTCCTTCCCTATTCATGAACACCTTTGATTATACGAAAAAAGGATTATTTTTCATAGAATTCCGTGAGACGCTTGGAAATATCTTTTGAGATGACATCCATCAGGCCAATTACTTTGGCATATTCCATACGAGTAGGTCCTAAAACTCCAATCGCACCAATGGACTCTGAATCAAGGGTAAATGAAGCGATAATCAAACTAATATGATTAGCGCCCTCAATCGAAGTTTCGTTCCCTATTTTCACTTGTACACCGCTTGATGGTGAGGAATTTAGCAACTGAATAATCGATTGATTTTTCCCGTCGAGCAAGTCTAGCAACAATTTCATTTTGTGTAAATCTCGAAACTCAGGTTGATCCAACATCTTGGTAGTACCACTCGTATAAATACGATTTTCTTGCTGGGGAGCTAGCATCTGGTCAAGTAGGAAGATCATGCTACCATACTCAGCTACATAGCGAGTTAGCTCATCTGCGAGATCCCGCTCTACTACAAGACGTAACTTAGACAAAGAAATTCCCTGTAGTCGTCTATTTAGTAAGTTCACTAAGCGCTCCATCACAGAAATAGACATACCTTCTGGGAGCAGGACCCGTTGTTGGTTCACATGACCTAGATCAGTCACGATAATGAATACTGCACTGTGCTCTGTAAGGGGGATCATCTGCAGGTGTCGTAGCCGATGGTCTTGAAGCTTAGGGCCAATGACAACAGATGTATAGTTGGTTAGTTGAGACAACAATTCAGAAGTATGCTCAATCGCTTGCTCAATATGAGTGGTATCTTTTTGAAAGAGATTATGGATCGCATGGATCTCATCATCTCCCCAGATCTGAGGGGTAAGAAGATGATCCACATAGAATCGGTATCCTTGCTGTGACGGGATCCGACCTGCAGATGTATGCGGTTGTTCTAAAAAACCCATCTCTTCTAAATCAGCCATCTCATTCCGAACTGTTGCTGCGCTAAATCCTACGTCATTCTTCTTGGATACGGAACGAGAACCAACAGGCTCCGCTGACTCAATGTAATCTTCACAAATCGCCCAGAGAATGCGTTTTTGCCGCTCTGTTAGCATCTTCCTCCCCCCTCGTTAGCACTCTAGTTAGTTGAGTGCTAAAATACTACATTTAACTTACCAAAATGTCTAAATAAATGTCAACGAACAAACCTAATCAATTCGAGCATTTTCTAAAAATGAAGCAAAAACATCATTGCCAAACATCAATCCCTGCTCCGTTAAAACCAGTCGATCTCCCTGCCACTGTAACAAACCTTTCTCAATCCAAGGCAAAATCACATGACCAAACACCTTCTCCATCTCAAGATGGTAGCGCTCACGAAATGTATCTTTGCTTACCCCTTCCATAAGACGAAGTCCTAGAATCATGAAATTCTCGATATCTTCATTGAGATCGACTTGATAAGACTCAGCTACAGGACGCTCACCTTTTTGCAAACGGACATTATATTCCTTTACCCCTTTGATATTGGCAAATCGCACACCATTCATGTAACCATGAGCACCCGTTCCCAGCCCATAGTACTCCTCGTTATGCCAATATGTTTTGTTATGTCGACTCGCTTTACCCGGTTTGGCAAAATTACTTACTTCATATTGATCATAACCATTCTGGCCCAAATACTGCCGGGTCAGAAGATACATTTGCGCTTCATCATCTTCATTGGGTAGAGGCAGTTCTTTTCGTTCATATAGGTGATGAAAGAGTGTTCCTTCCTCTACTTTTAAACTATATGCAGAAAAGTGCTCAGGTTGAAGTGCTACAGCTCGTTCTAATGTATCTTGGACATCCTGTACAGTCTGTTTAGGTAATCCAAACATTAAATCCAGAGAGAGATTCTCGAATCCAGCCTCCCTCGCCTGCCGCACACTTCGCTCTATATCAGACACCCCATGAATGCGGCCAATATCTTTTAATAGCTCCTCACGAAAGGTTTGAGCACCAAAGCTAATCCGATTGATCCCACCCTCTCTCATTACATCAAGAAGTTCTGGGGTTGTCGTACCTGGATTGGCTTCTATCGTATACTCCATATGTGGAGACCAATTAGGGAAATGTTGACGAATACTTGTTAAAAACCGTTTCATCTGCGATGGAGTTAGCACAGTTGGTGTCCCGCCACCGATAAAGATCGCATCAATCTCTTCAGGAGGAACTTGGTTCACCGTGACCTCCATCTCGCGATCGATCGCAGTCAAGTACTCTTCTACTGGCTGTCCTTCGACTACATAAGCAGTAAAATCACAGTAGAAACATTTATGAGTACAAAATGGTATGTGCAAATAAATTGCTTTTGGAGCCATTTGATTACCTCCATAGAAAAAACCGTGTGTGGTTAGAAAACCCCACATCACGGCATGTTTATCTATTTATCGTCATCTACTTGAAGGACAGCCATGAATGCTTCTTGTGGAACCTCTACGGAACCAACTGCTTTCATCCGCTTTTTTCCTTCTTTTTGCTTATCTAGCAATTTCCGCTTCCGACTGATATCTCCACCGTAACATTTTGCCAATACATTTTTGCGAATGGCACTAATCGTCTCACGCGCGACTACTTTTTGTCCAATCGTTGCTTGAATTGGCACTTCGAACATTTGACGTGGGATGAGTTTGCGTAGCTTCTCTACTAAAAGCCGTCCACGATGGTATGCACGATCACGGTGAACGATAAAGGATAAAGCATCCACTGATTCTCCGTTTAGCAAGATATCCATCTTTACTAGGCTGGACTCTTTATAGCCAATCATCTCATAATCAAACGAAGCATAGCCTTTGGTACTCGACTTCAATTGATCAAAGAAGTCATACACGATCTCAGCAAGTGGTAATTCATACACAATCTGTACCCGGTTCGCATCCAGATAGCTCATATCCATATAGTTACCACGTTTATTCTGACAAAGCTCCATGATCGTTCCAACATAGTCATTGGGAACGAGTACTGTTGCTTTGACATAAGGCTCTTCGACACGATCTAGCTTTTGTTGAGGCGGGAATAAAGATGGGTTCTCAATGTCGATTGTCGTTCCATCTGTATGATGAACTCGATACACAACACTTGGCGCCGTTGTAATCAAGTTAATGTTAAATTCACGCTCGATGCGCTCTTGGATGATTTCCATGTGAAGGAGTCCCAAGAACCCACAACGGAAGCCAAAACCAAGTGCATTGGAAGTCTCAGGCTCATAAGCAAGTGACGCATCATTTAGCTCTAATTTCTCCAATGCCTCACGGAGATCCTCATATTCATTGGATTCAACTGGATACAATCCACAGAATACCATCGGATTCGTCTTCCGATAACCAGGTAGTGGCTCAGCGGCTGGACGACTTGCATCTGTAATGGTATCCCCCACTCGGGTATCCTTCACATTTTTAATGTTAGCTACAATAAATCCAACATCGCCCACCGAAAGTTCATCTAATGCTACCGGATGAGGAGTATACGCCCCTACCTCCGTCACTTCAAATACAGCCTCTGTTGCCATCATTTTAATCTTCATGCCTTTACGTACCGAGCCATTCACGACACGCATGTAGACAATGACGCCTTTATATGCATCATAGAAAGAATCAAAAATGAGTGCTTGTAGAGGAGCATCTGAATCTCCTTCTGGTGGCGGTACTTTTTCGACGATCTGTTCCAAAATCTCTTCGATCCCGATGCCCGCTTTTGCAGATGCTAAAACGGCATCACTCGCATCCAAACCGATTACATCTTCTATCTCTTGCTTCACACGCTCTGGATCAGCGGCGGGTAAATCAATCTTATTAATAACCGGCACGATCTCTAGCTCGTTTTCCAAAGCTAAATATACATTAGCGAGGGTTTGTGCTTCTACACCTTGGGCCGCATCCACCACAAGTAAAGCTCCCTCACAAGCTTGCAAACTACGCGATACTTCATAAGAGAAGTCGACGTGTCCAGGTGTATCAATTAGGTTCAAGATATATTCGTTTCCGTCTTTTGCTTTATAGGGAAGCCGAACTGATTGTAATTTAATCGTAATTCCACGTTCACGTTCCAAATCCATTTTATCTAGGAATTGATTTTGTTTTTCCCGTTCACTCAAGGCCCCAGTAAAGTCGAGAATGCGGTCTGCTAAAGTCGACTTTCCATGGTCAATATGAGCAATAATGGAAAAGTTACGGGTGTGTTGCTGACGTTCTTTTCTATCCATCCCGTTACCTCCTGCTTACTTAGGCGCACGAATTGCATTTTCTTATTATAACAGAGGGGGATTGGCTTTTGCTAGGTGAAAGAAAACATAAAAAATACAACCCCCCCTCATGGAGGAGTCGTACCAGAATCTGAGCCCTGTATATGAGGTTCAGATTGGTTCGCCCCATTACTTGTCCAACCAAACATGAAGTCTAGCACCTTGCGAGTCGTCGTCTTTAATCCCCCACCTAGTTCGTTGCCAAACTGAGCTAGGCTACTGCCACCACTCATCGCGGCATCTGCATTGGGTTGCGGCGAGGAAGACGACTGTGCTTTCGGTTTCTCTGATTCTGGAGCTGGGGTCGGGGTCGAAGATTCTGAAGGTGATGAAGAGGGATCCTCAAACAAAGAATCATTTTTGTTTAGAATCACATCTTTCCCGAGTACCTGAATTTGTACTTTTCCATCTGTAGGGGTAACCTGGACTGCTCGGGGAGCACCTTCTGTTCCCTGCATCTTCTGCATGTTCTTCTCTGCAGAATCAACCCCAAGGAAAATACCTAAGATTAACATTACCAGTAAGCTGACTGATTGAATCATCCAGCGCATAGAAGACACCTCACTTCTTCTCCTTGGTGGAGGGGACGGTTCCTTTTGCAGGGGTAGCGTCCACAATCCTCTCACCTAACACTTTTGCCAAAACATCAACCGCTCGATACGTTTCTTCAAAATGATTATCAATTCCACCAACTTCGACAAGCATCGAATTAGGAGAGAGAGATTGATTGTACTCGCCATTGGTCCCTCTTGTCTTCGGCTTTTGGAACACACCTCTGGATAGACCCGGGTAAAGTCGATTAATCTCTTTATGCAGATACTCTGCTAGTTTTAAGTTCTGAGCATAGTTTTTACTAGCTTTCCCTACTACAAAGGCAAATCTAGCATATGTCTTTCCATTGAAAGTCTTAGTAGTATGGTCTCTTCTCTGAGAATCTCTGTGAATATCGATAAAATACTCCAACTCTTTTTCTTGTTTCATCGCAGCGAGTACTGTCTGCTTCGACATCGCATAAGCACTTGTATAAGGATAAGGTTTATTCGATGCAATCGAACCGATATTCATCTTAGCTAGTTCCTGCTGGAGCCTTTTTCCAACCATCGTAATATTTTTGTTCATATGACTGGCCGAGTTAGGATTCGTACTCCCTATCTCTGGTAGAAACGACTCTGAAAAATGGGAATGATAGATAAATACTTTCTTACTATCAGGACCCGCCCCAACCAATTTCTTCGGATCATCTGGCAACTCCCCACTCTGGACCGCCTTTTCAATGGCCTTCGCGATCTGGTCTTCAATCTTCGCATCAGGAGGTGTATCGATCGGAATCGAATCAAAGGTGACATCCTCACTCGCTAGATAAATCTCTGTATCAAATAGCGCAAAGCTTGGCAATTCGTGACCCAGAAAGGTACGTGGATCTTTTATATCAATGCTCATCATTAATTCCAATGCAAGCCGGGAGACCAAACTATCCCTACTAGGCGTTTGGACACTCTCATTTAAGTAAGGAATATTACCCCCTAACAGAGAGACAAGAGTCTGATTTGATACATGGGAGGTAAGAGGATTCCCGTCAGTTGTATGGGTCGTAACCTTCGCCTGTAAAACGGCAAAGCCACCTGCGATCATAAAGATGACGGCTGTACACAACATTAAAATGACAAAGTTTCGACGGACACGCTGTCCAGACATATTGACCGAAGTGAAACTAGCAAAATTCCATTTTTTCAACTCTATTCCTCCCACAGTTGTGGTTTCTCTAACACCTTATGAGAGAGTAGAAGTTGATAGAACTAGAATATGAGACTCCAATGTTTCTTTAACGATAATAAGGGTATTGCCATATTATTAATTTACTATGAAACGGAGCATAACATGATGGAACCACTACAAGGACCTATGATCACTCTCACCTCATTGAAAGAGGATCTCCGCAATCTCGGAGTACACAAAGGAATGACACTGATTGTCCACTCCTCTTTATCGAAGCTAGGCTGGGTATGCGGGGGCGCGGAAGTAGTGTGTCGCGCACTGATGGAAATCGTAACCGATCAAGGAACGATTCTCATGCCTACACAAACCCCAGGTAATTCTGACCCTGCCCATTGGGTTTCCCCACCAGTATCTGAGGATTGGTGGGAATCCATTCGTGAACACATGCCTCCCTATGATCCAGCCTATACACCTACTATGGGGATGGGGGTCGTTCCTGAATTATTTCGCACTCTTCCTGGAGTGCTTCGAAGTGAACATCCTATGTGGTCACTTGCCGCTTGGGGAGAAGATGCCGCTGAGATCCTCGCCCACCACACAATCGATATCGGCTTCGGACCCAATTCACCCCTAGATCGCTTATTAGAAAAAAAGGGCCATATTCTTCATCTAGGCTCTGCTCTAGAGACAACTACCTTCTGGCATCGTGCGGAGTATGAGTGCAATGTTCCTACAACCACATATGCGTGCGCCATGATTGAAGAGGACACACGAGTTTGGAAATCGTTTTCACACATAGAGGTAGATGCGGAGCCGTTTATAGCGATGGGGGAAAAATGGAAAGAGGAGCCTGATTGTATAAATGGCTACATTGGCAAAGGAAAATGTTACCTATTCCCTGTAGAATCAGCTCATAAGTTTGCCGTTTCTTATTTGCAATCGTTGTCCCCCTTGAGTAACCGTATATGGTAACAGGGTTTAGTTTTCTGAAGTTATATGAGGGAGGATGATATCAGATGGAGATGAATGGAATAGGAACGACTCTTGTTCAGATGTCTAGCTTTCTCTGGTTGTTAGGGATTTTAATAGCAGTATCTGCTGGTGTTTATTTCCTAGCGAGAAACGTAAAAAAAACAAAAAAAATAACAATGTCTACAAATCTCCTTCAGGAGAGGGGAGATTGAGGATGGATTATCCTTTGCATCCCACTTCTTACTAGCCAAGTCCAATCAATAACTAAGATAGACCAATGTGGCAGAGCTACTGCATCTGATTTTTGCGTAATCAGTGAAGTAGCTCTGCCACCATTTTTTACCGACTATCTCATTCCTAATGCATATGCATCGAAGCATTCTCATTGTTCACGGCTGGATGCAAGGCACAGTTGACCCCAAGTGCAACCAACTTCGCCATATCGCCGATAAACTCATCTACTTCTTTAGGTGTTACAATCAGATTTTGACCCAGTGGTTGCAGCACCTCTTTTATCAATCCCCGCTTGTCCTCTGGGCTTAACTTCCCAATCATGCCCATCATGCGATTACGTGTCTCTAACGGAACCTCATGCGATTGTAGATCACGAACAGTTGGACGATTGTAAGGATCGAGTGGGTTATTTTTAACCCCCTGCATCTCACGACTTACATGGGATAATACATAATCAATCGTATCATGAGCGATGGTAACAGCGTCCACCACCGTTGGAATTCCTACAGTCGACATATTACAATAATGAAATCACAGGATATAATTAAGAAGATCGAACGAACCTTTCCCACACCAATCAAAAAACATATATCACTTAAAGTTAGTTAGTTGTCAGACAGTCTCCCATTCGAGGGGGGCTGTTTTTATTTCTTTTCACTCATCCTAACAGCTTCATATGGAGTATACCAATCGAAAAGAGAATACATTTCATTCGTTACTTTTTCTATATCGCACTTCCTGTAACCTAAATTTTTCATAGCACGATTAACATAAGCAAGAACTTCTTTATTTTCCATAAGTAACTTTCCCCCTCTCAACGTTTCTTGCTTTGTATTATTTTCCTGTTTGCACTTTGCTCATAAGCAATAGACTTTCAAAACCTCAAGTCTTTTATTGAGAGCTAATAGAAGGGGATACAAATATGATATAGAGAGGTATTTTAATAGTTTTATATTTTCGCATATCTTGTATTCTCTCTTATTCTTAGTGTTTTATATTTAATTGTTAATTACTTACACATACTTCCTGATATATCCTTGACAGATTCCGCACAATCCATACAAATCAGGTATTTATTTGATGTAACAAGTAGTTATGTATACAGAACATTCAGTACCAAAGTAGCTCTTTAATGTAGTTTGTCAATAATCCAAGTCGCATTCAGGAAACTTCTAAAAACAAGCTAATATAAAGGGGCTATAAGCCATAGTTTGTGATATTGAATGATTTTATACTACAAACAAATAAAAAGCCAATAAGAGGCATTATATTAGCCGTGATGATGCATTAATGTTATTGATAGAAAATCAAATCCACAACTAAAAAAGGACAAAACAGCCTTATATAGATTTGCCATACACTATATAAATAAAGTACAGAGTTAGCCCTTATTGTTTATATCTTTATTACTTACTCGAGATGAGCAAATCTGCTAACAGAAATATCCAGTTCCAATAGACAGACTACGGCTAGGCCGCATTCAGTTGCTTTTTTATACAACTAAG
>NZ_FNPL01000022.1 GCF_900107305.1 Thermoactinomyces sp. DSM 45892 | reverse complement strand
CTCTGTTAAATTAGGGATCTTTCGATACCCCGCATATTACAGGAGGCACTTTTCTTTTTCAAACTTCACTTTCTTTCATTACAGGAATGCTCCTTTTCTATTATATAGTCACGATATAGTTATAGATTATTTTCTAGGCACTGCAGCCCGGGCCAATTCGTCACAACGATTGTTTAGCTCTACATTGCTGTGACCCTTCACTTTGATAAACTCTACGTCATGCTTTCGTGAGAGGGCAAGTAGCTCTCTCCATTGATCAGGATTTTTTTTAAAGCCTTCCCGCTCCCATTTGACATACCACTTTTGGTGGAAGCAATTCACGATATAAGCGCTGTCAGAGTGCACTTTTACTTTACATTTCGTCTTTAATAATTTAAGTGCTTCGATGACAGCTTGTAATTCCATACGGTTATTGGTAGTGTTCGGATCTCCACCTGAGATTTCTTTACGATGTTCACCATATAGTAAAACGGCAGCCCACCCTCCTGGACCGGGATTATAAGAACATGCTCCATCTGTATAAACAATTACTTCTTTCACCGATTTTCATCCCCTTGTAGAAGTATGTGATAGGCATCTCGAATCTGCTTGAAATCGTTCCATGCATCTCTCTTCGCAGATGGGTTTCGTAAAAGGTACGCAGGATGCAAGGTAGGCATAAAACGGACTCCTTTTCGTTCGATCCATCTCCCTCGCACTTGTGTAATTCGCGCCTTCGGATCAAGGATCGCTCGCGTAGGTGCCGAACCTAAGAGAACGATTAGTTTAGGGCGTATCACTTGGAACTGTTGTCGTAAAATATGGATACACGTGGACATCTCCTCTGGTTCAGGAGTACGGTTTCCAGGAGGGCGGCATTTGACAATATTGGTGATATAAATCTGCTCTCTCGGAATTTCAGCAGCCTCTAACATTTTACTTAATAATTGTCCAGCTTTTCCCACAAAAGGTCTTCCCAAACGATCCTCATCCGCCCCAGGCCCTTCTCCTACCAGCATCAAGGGAGAAGATGGATTTCCTTCCCCGATGACAACTTGAGACCTCCCTTGTGCGTGAAGTGGGCACATTTGACATTGACGGTATTTTTCATACAACTCCACTAAGGACATCCCTATGTATCTCCTTTTCTGTTCGGGTCTATTAAATCCTTTATTCTTGTCTATTATGATCTGGGCATATAAAGAAAACTACCCAACCAGTGAGTAGTTTTTTTGTGTGGTCGGGATGACACGATTCGAACGTGCGACCCCCTGGTCCCAAACCAGGTGCTCTACCAAGCTGAGCCACATCCCGATATTCAACTATATAATCATTTAATGACAAGAAATAATATAACATACCTGTTATGGATGGTCAATACTTTTTTTTGCAAAAGCAAAGCCCTCTTCCTCAGAAGGCTGAATGGGAAGAGGGCTTTGCTTTTCTCTATCTAGTAAGACTCATCGTTTCCTACCATGATTCGCTTTTTTTCATCTATCATCTGAGCTAATTTACGAATCGTGACAAATTCGAATAGCTCTCGAATCGAGAATGGGACACAACATTTTTTACTAATCTGTGAAACAATTTGAGCCGCTTTCAAAGAATGACCTCCCAAATCAAAGAAGCTGTCTGTTACACTAATGCTTTCTATCTGAAGGATCTCTCTCCAGATATCCAGAATCTCTTCCTCTGTTTGACTCCGCGGTAATATAAACTCGCGCTCAGAAACGAGAGTATAAGCCTCTGGCAATCTGTTTTTATCGATCTTACCGCTTGTCACAAGTGGCATTTGAGTTACAAAGACATATTGCTGAGGAACCATATATTCGGGCATAAATTGTTTCAAAAAGCTTTCCAATTGACTAGAATCAACATAATTCCAAGTCTGTGCTGAATCAAGTGGATGCTCCACCCAAACACTCGGGTCCCAATACTCTCCTATTTCTTGCTCTAGGTCAATGTAGACAGGTGCTAAAGCTTTCTCTACCTCATAAGATCCACTTTTCTCAAAGATAATCCCTGTCCATCTTTGCCAATCGGCAACACCTGCCTTAACGTACTGGGACTTATGCGCAATTTGAAGGATTTTTCCTCCTACACGCTCATGAGAACGTAGCCAGTTATCTACAAGCAATCCGTCTTCCCGCCGTAACTCACAGTAAGAAGAGAAATCAAGATCCGGATACGCATTTTTACCTGTTGGGCGAACAGGAACAATCAGACGTTGTAAGCCATGTCCTTGAGCGAGCATTTTAAACGCTTTTACTAGTAATGTGGCAAGTCCCTTTCCTTGATATTTCGTATTCACCACTCCCGCGAGAACAAGTAGCGTATTTGGTTTCTGGTCTCCTTTGGCATCCGTAAAACCTTTGACCAAAGCCTCATCCCAGCCTTGTGGCAACTGTTCCTGGGTGCCATCCCAGTAAATCGGGATCGCATTCCCTACAGCTACTACCTCTCCTACCCTATCAACCAAGGCAAGTTGGTATTCGGTAAATTGAGTATAAAGTTGTGGCCAATATTCCCGTAGCACTTCTTCTCCGGCAAAATATTCAGGCCATGCTGTAAAATGAAGCTCGTTCATCTTATCTTGTAGGCTAGGAATTTGCGAAAGAGTATATAACGTTAGCCCCTCTCCAGCCATTTGAAGAACCGAACTTTCCGATTTCATCTCCACATAAGCGACGAGTCCATCCATTCGTTCATCTTTCTTATGAATCACGGCACAACTACTTACACGCTCGTGTGAAGCTAGCCAACTCTCTACCTCTTCTAGCTCTACTCGATTCCCACGCACTTTTACTTGATGATCGATACGGCCTAAGTAGACGATATTTCCATCTTCCAAATACTTCGCAACGTCTCCTGTCTTATATAATCGAGCATTCACATCTGATGTAAAAGGATTCGGTACAAAGTACTGATCCGTCATAGCTGGATCATGCAGATATCCACGTGCGAGTCCTGGAGAATCGATATAGATTTCACCCGGCACTCCAACGGGTACACGATTCATGCATTCGTCTAATAAATACACTTTCACATTGCGAATCGGCCTACCGATCGGAACGGCATTTCCTATAAAGGATTCATCACAATCAAATGTAATCGCATCTACTGTTATTTCAGTTGGACCATAGTGATTGCCCAGACGACACGAAAACTGACTCTTAAATTGATCGCATAATTCGCGGGTAAGTAGAGCCCCACCACAGATTACATAACGAAGTGACGGCAATTCTCCAAAATCTCCATTTTTTCTTGCCGTTACAAATGCTTCTAATAAAATCGGCACAAACTGGAGAATCGTAATCTGATGTTTCTTTACCAACTTTCCAATCGAAGCCGGATTTTTACGTTCCTCAGACTCTGGAACCACTACTTTCGCACCTTGTGTCAGAGGCCAAAATATTTCAAGTAGCGATGCATCAAACGTATACGGTGTTATAAATAAGGCTGCATCCAAATCAGAAAGTGGATACTTACTCTGACTCCATTCAAACAGATTGATGATACCGCGATGCTCTATTTCGATTCCCTTTGGCATGCCTGTCGTACCCGAAGTAAATAAAACATAAGCTAACATGCTAGATGATACAGAAAGATTTAGATTCGTACTCGGCTGCTTATCAATCAGCGAACCATCTACATCTAAGTTGATTCTTTTCCCTTGAAATAATAGATCTTCCCTCACATATTGGCTCTCGGTAAGGATCACATCAATTCCAGCGCGTTTGATGATCATCTGCTGACGACTTGTTGGAACTTCTGGGCTAAGAGGAACGTATGCAGCTCCTGCTTTCAACACAGCTAGAAGTGCCACTATCATGTCCGTAGATGGAGCAAATGTAATCCCTACTTTATCTTCAGGCTTTACACCAAGCTGTGTGAGCCAGTGTGCTAAGCGATTCGCTTTTTCATTTAGCTCATGATAGCTTAGCGTAGTCCCGTTATATAGGATGGCTGAATTTCCTGGTGTCTTCACAGCCTGTCTCTCAATCATTTCATGAAGACAAATTGCACCTTCACAGGACTTCTCTGTCTGATTCCACTCGTTCATTTGATGTTCCTCTGATTCCGATATCAACACATACTCTTCAAGTTGTTTTCTTGGTGCATTAACAACCTGCTCCGTAAGCCATATAAACTGGCGTGAAATCCTCTCTGCTGTTGATTTCGTAAATAAGTCAGAGTTGTAATTAAGATTGATTTCAAGACCACTTTCTAATTCATCAAAAACAAAAGTTAAGTCGAAGCGAGAATTTCGCTCGATAAAATCGTACACGCGAAAGTTACATTGCAACCCTTCAAATTGAATCTCATCCATCAATCTTTGCTTGTTATTTTGTAAACCGTACATCACAGAAAACAGTTTCGTTCGCGACAAGTCTACTCCCGTTTCAATCTGCTCAATCACAAAATTACTCGGATATGCATGATGATCATATGCTTCAATCGAAGTTTGCTTACTATGTACAAGTAGCTGTTCAAACGTCATATCTGGCTCAATCGTACAACGTAGTGGGAGAGCGGTGGCAAACAAACCCAGCATATTTTCTAGCTTCACATCATCGCGGTTGAGAATCGGTGAGCCTATCACAAAATCACGTTGACCACTTAAACGGTGCAACTGTAAATTTAGTACCGTAAGCAGAAGCATGTTTAACGTGATATCATTCTGTTGACAAAAATCAATCATTTGCTTTTGAAGATCTGATTCAAATCTTCCTAGAATCGTTCCTCCATTAAATGTAACCATAGGCGGTCTAGGGTAATCCGTTGGTAAGTCAAGGCCCGGAGGCACATCAGAAAACTGTTTTAACCAATATTGACGTTGTCTCTCCAAATGTCCTTCCTTTACTAAACGATTCATCCACTGTGCATAATCTGTGTACTCAACCTCGAGAGGGGGTAACTGTGGCTGTCTTCCAGTGACATATGCATTATAAAGCTCTCTACATTCTTTCATTAGGTTCATCGAGGAAGTTTCATCCCAAATAATGTGGTGGCTAGCAAACATATATAAGAACTGTTTACCCGGCAGTTCAACCAATTTAGTAGAAAATAAAGGCCCCCTCTCAAAATCAAATATTTGATTCGCATGTGCCTCAGCAAGCTCTTTGATAACCTTGGAAATCTGATCCTCCTCTATATGGGTATGGTCTTCATAAAAATCACAAAGCTTCATCTCACTACTTGGAGCCACTATTTGTAGTGGAACTCCATCCTCGTTTGTAAAGGTAGTACGTAACACTGCATGTCGAGAAATAAGTGTTTGCCACACCTTCTCAAACACTTGCAAGTCCATATCACCATGAAACATCAAGTCGAAACTAGTATTATAAAACGGATTATCTGGTTCAAAATGGTGCATATACCATTCAGGGAGCTGTACTGGTGCTAACTCATATACCTCTTGCTTCGGCATACATTGAAGGGAAAGATCGTGCTTTTCCTCTGAATCACTCTGTTTCGCAACTTCCATATCAATTACACCTGCTAACTCACTCAATTCAGGAGTAATAAAGATCTGTTGCAGAGTCATCTTGATCTGGAATCGATCACGAATCCGATTGATCACTTTTACTGCACTAATGGAATGACCGCCTAGTTGGAAGAAGTTATCACCGGCATCTATCTGATTCAACTCAAGGATATCCTGCCAGATCGATGCAAGCTCTACCTCGGTTTTCGTGTGTAGCCCCGATACTCCCTGTTTCTCTCCTTCTCCTATTTCCCACGCTCTTAAAGCATGACGATCTATTTTTTCGCTTGTTAGAAGGGGCATGCGATCCATTCTTACTGAAAGCGCCGGCACCATATAGTAAGGTAGGATCCCTCGTAGATATTCCTGCAGATCATGAGAGCCAAGTAATTGCTTGCTCGTATAGAAAGCTACTAACATATTATCTCCGGCTTCCGTCTGCTTCACGATAACAGCTACCTCATCCACTTGTGGATGGTTTCCAATCGCACTCTCAATCTCGCCTAGCTCAATCCGAAACCCACGTACCTTCACCTGAAAGTCTATACGACTAAAAAATTCAATCGATCCATCTGGCAACCAGCGACCTAAGTCTCCTGTTCGATAGACACGTTCTTCTGTCCAATCGCCTGCAAACGGATTCGAAATAAATTTTTCTCTTGTCAACTCTTCATTCTTCCAATAACCATCACCCACTCCAATCCCACTAATCCAAATTTCGCCTTTAACCCCTACTGGTGCCAGGTGGTGATATTGATCTACCACATATAAAGTCATATTGGGTAACGGTTGTCCGATCGGCATACGGAGTTGATCTGTATCTATCACACCTGTCATAACATGCTGGGTTACATCATCCGAGCATTCTGTAGGACCGTACGCATTAATTAATTTGATCGTTGGATACAGATCAAACCAGCTATTTACTAGTTTAATAGGTAGCTCTTCACCATTCGCAATCATCCAACGTAACTTGGGCAATTGTCGAGTCTCTTCCGTCAATCCTTCTACTGTATCAAGAAATGCAAACAGGAGTGAAGGAACGGTTTCGACTATTGTTATTCCTTCTTTTTGCAAATGCTCAAACAATAGAGATTGGTCACGTGAAACTTCAAACGAAGCAATCGACGTTTTCGCTCCTATTAACAAGGCAACAAGGGACTGCCAAACAGAAACATCAAAGCTGATAGAAGCATTTTGTACCACGACATCCTCAGATCCCAGACCCAAACTCGTAATCTTCGAATAAAGATGATTAATCATACCATCATGGCGTATCAACGCCCCCTTAGGCTTACCTGTAGAACCGGATGTATAAATCATGTAAGCAAGGTCCATCGAAGTGTTGATCGGATCGAGATTATCAGAACGAAACTGATTTAGATCGCTCCTGGTATAGAACCCTTGTCGATTCGAATGTCTCATCTCTCCATCCAAACAGATCATCGTTTGTGCCGTCTGATCGATCTGTAGCGATAATAATCGTTCTACATAAGCATTCTGGGTAACGATTGCTTTCGATTCGCTATTTTGTAAGATGTACGCAATCCGTTCATCTGGAAGATTGGGATCAATCGGCACATAAGCAGCCCCACTCTTAAAAATAGCCAATACGGTCGTAATCCAATCGGGATTTCTCTCACTTACCACCGCTACAAATTGATTGGCTCCTATCCCTTGTGAGCGGAGTAAGTGCGCCATGCGATTTGCCCGTTCATTTAACTCCTGATATGGTACCTCTTCTCCTTCAAAACTTAACGCAATACGATCTGGTGTTTTCTCCACTTGCTCCTCAAACAAAGTTTGCAACGGAACGTGAATTGGAAATATTTCTTTACTAGAATGAAACTGATTTAGAACCTGATTTTTTTCTTCTTCTAACAACATATCAATCTCACAAACGTTTTGTTCCGGTTTTTCTACCACTTGCGCAACTAGCTGAATAAAATGACGGCTTAAACGTTCGATGGTTTCCTTTTGAAACAGTGATGTACTGTATTGGATATAGCCATCGATCTTGCCTTCCGTCTGAAACAGTTCAAAAACAAAGTCAAACCCGGAATACTGGATATGATCTAACGACTTTTCAAAGGAAAGGCTAAGATCTTTCGTCACTTCTACCTCTAACTGTTTATCTGTACGCAACGTATGTAATTCAAAAACCACATCAAATACTGGATTTCTACTTAGATTCCGTTCAATTTCTAACTCTTCCACAATGCGGTCAAACGGATATTCTTGATTCGCATATACCTCGAGAACGGTTTGTTTGACTCGTTTTACAAAATCCTGAAACAACTCACTTCCACTTACCTCATTTCGTACAGGTAACGTATTAATAAAGCATCCAACCAGATCGGCTACCTCTGGATGAACACGACCCGATAACGACGTCCCTACGATAATATCTTGGTTTCGAGTATACTTCGCTAATAGAACTTGAAACGATGCTAATAGAAACATATACATGCTGACATCTAACTTCTCGCACGTTTTCTTTAATTTCGCCATCAGCTCACCGTCGATTACGAGTGGAACGGTATCGCCATCAAATTTTTGCATAAGGGGTCTTGGGAAGTCCAAGGGAAAATTGAGATCAGGCAACTCCCCCGCCAAACGATCCAACCAAAACTTTCGTTGTTCATCTAGTTCTCCTCCCGCTAGCAATTCATTATGCCAGTGTGCAAAATCACTATATTGAACAGCTAGAGGTACTAGTGGATTGGGCTGTTTATGTGCCAAAGAGTGGTAAAGTGTGGCGAACTCGGACATTAAAATATCAATCGCCCAACCATCCGCAATGATGTGATGCGCAACAAGGAGACACATATGCTCGGACTCCGACAACTTATATAAAGTAACGCGAATGAGCGGTGCCTCCGTTAACCGAAACGGCTTATTTAGCTCCCTCATCACTAACTCTTGTAAGGATTTATCCTGCTGAGACATATCTACCATATACGTATCATAATCAATATCAGAACAGACTACTTGCACAGGAGCTCCATCTTCTTCACGAAAACAAGTGCGCAATATATCATGACGACTCACCAAAGTGTTTATAACTTGATGAAAGACCTGCCTATCTAACTTCCCTTTTAACGTAAAAGCAGTCGATACATGTGACATTGCATTTACCTTTGATGCTTGTACAAACTCCAATTGTTCCGTAAACCAGAAACGCTTCTGTGTATGTGATAACTGGTACTTACTAAGTTTGAGTTCCGTATTGATTGTCATGGCTTTCTCCCTCTCCATTCGCTCATTCCGTCATAAAATAATCCAATATTCCCTCTTATTAGATAGTTGTGATCCAGCGCTTATCTTACATATTCGTATATATAATGGGCTCGATATCTTGATCCTGAAATTCCTGTAATATCTCACTCATTGCTTCTGTCGCCCTAGAATTATATGGATTGAGGATCGATCCAATCATCGTGCCAGAGTGTGCAATGACTGTACCGCAAACTTCCTTTTTATGATTCAAGCTCATGAAAAAATCAAAGTACTCTTTATAAAGTCTTTTCTGATTCATTTCAGCACTCATTGTAGAAATTCTACCAATTTCATCTAAATCTCTACGTGCAATTGCAACCTTAAGGTCCTCAAGCAATCGTTGGAACGTATCCCGTTCCGAATCGATATATTGAGGACTCTTACGATTATGCTGTATGGAATCAACCATCCCTCCTGTATCGGCTGCTACAATGATCATCGGGGGCAATTCACCAAGCCTCCCAGCCAGACTTACTTCCCTATGATAAAAAACGACACACTCTTCATACATGACACCATCACTTGGTTCGATTTGACGCATGACCTCCTCAATCATACTTGGATTGATAGGCAGACTCAGATATTTAGAAACAGCTCGAATACTTGCGACGATATCTGCAGATGAACTAGCTAATCCTTTTCCCTCTGGTATTTCACTCTGAATCATAAGAAGGCCACCCAAATGAATATTAAACCGGCGTAATAAATAGTCGATAGCCTCTCTCACTTTCTTCTTATTAGAAGGATAAACATTTATCACCCTCGTATTTCGGTCGGGCAAAAAAGTTGCTTTGGATTGTAAAGAGATTGGAAGAGTAACGAGAAAATGACTCCCATCGGGTAGCTGCCCCTGTAACAACTCTCCAAAAGTGCCTCTTGCCCAATCCACGCCCAATTGAGTGTAGTTCGCGATCGCTTCCGGCATAACCTAATTTCCCCTCTTTATTTCGTTCACTGAAGTAGCATACTCATGTCTAGCTTACGTGGACGGAACCATACGATAAATCAACTGCTCCTTTTTACGATATGCCATCCGTATTTGCTGAGAAACATCATCCAATTGATCTTTTATCTGTTCTAATGAATCCATACAGTAGGAGATATGCTCATTCACTTGTTTCTCTCCAGGGCCCATCCCATAAAGTCGATCTTGTGATGGTAACACCTGGCTCATCTGAATACCAAACTTTTGATTTACTAGCTTGACGAGAGCCCCATAATCAGCCCCAATCAATGGGATTATTTCACCAAGATAATGGTGCGATTCTCTAAAAGAAATGGAGTGTTCACGGAATAAATACTCAGCTATATCACTTAGATAGGAATGGCTATCCATGAGATGCTTTTTAGCCGATTTCTCATGAATCGCTAACCCGTTTACTAGAATACTAGTCATACGGATGACTTTCGTTACCTTTGAAATCATGTCACAAGAATGGTCCGTGCTAATCCCAGATACCTCAAATGAGTTCGAGAATGGAGTCTTATGTATTGAAAAGGTAAGAGTATCCTTGACCGCTAATAACTCGTCTATCCGAGCTTTAACCCATTCCAATAGGTACGGATTCTTTTTTTGTGGCATGGCTGAAGACCCACCACAAAGTTGATCAGGTAATGAACATAACGAGAACTCTATCGAAGACCAGATTTGCAGGTCTTGAATGAATCGACTGAGGGTCAGACCAATAAAGGAACATTCACTAGCGACACGCAGATTCAGGTCTCTACTACTAACAGCCGCAATCGAATTTCGATATCCCGTTTTAAAACCTAGCAACTGGGCTGTAATATTCGTATTGATCGGAAGCGTTGTCCCTCCCCCCGAGCCAGCTCCTAAAGGTGACTTCAAACTACACTCAAGAAGGCTAATCCATTTATGAGTATGATCTAAGAGACTTTCTACGATTGCCATGAGATAATGTCCAAATGTCCCCGGCAATGCAGTTTGATATTGGCTATAGATAGGAAACACAGTATTTACATACTTTCTAGCCAGCAACGTCATCGAAGACATCAATCTCCAAAGAGTCTGAATCAACTCGAGCCCATGATCCCGGATAAAGAGATGGTTCATCGTTGCATTGATATCATTTCGAGATCGAGCTAACTGCAAGTTTCCTCCTAACCTCTCCCCAAGCTGCGCTATCATATAGCTTTCATAGGTTAAATATAAACCCCGTGGAGCCGGAAGACGGAGAACGCTTTCAAAATCGAACTCTCGTAATCTCTGTATTTCGCTTAACACTGAGATCACATCATCATGTGGTAGAATCCCGCTTTCTAGAAGCATAATCTGATGTGCTTCATCTATGTCACAAATGAATCGAATCTCTTCTAAGCTTGTCCTACGTTTCTCCGCCTTCATAACTGCTTGTGCATAAGGGTGAATGGTCGAACGCAACCTACCTGTATTCTCTAAAAAACGAAGGGTGTGGTCTGCTAGAGATGGGTCCATCCTATCACGATAAACAGCTTCTACCCTACACAGCCAACCTTTGGCAACCTGCTCACATTCCTTGGTATCTGAGCCTGCTACAATCACGCATGCAATGCGATCCTTAAAATCTCCTGAGAGAGAAATTCGATCTCCACTCTTTTTCAACAGTAGGATCTCATGATCTAACCGATCATCCTTTTCTTCCTTCCTTATGATGATCTTCTCGATCTCCCCTTTACTTTCTGCCAGTTTGAAACGAATAACACCTTTTTGAAGGAATGTAAGTCTCGCTATCTCCTCTGCAAATTCTTCAATCTTGTTTAAGTGTACAAGCAGACAAAGTCGAATCATATTGATATTGGTACATTTGTTCATCAGAACTGGGATCATCCCGCCTGCTAGTCTAGGATTGATCTCAATAATCTTCACAGTCTGACGCTTTACGCGAATTTCAATATGGGAAGCTCCCGTCACATAACCAATTTCATCAAGTGCCTCACGTACGATACAGCAAATCTTCTCTGTCTCATCCCTAGGCAAATCAGCAGGAAAATCGTGCCCCGTTTCAATGAAATACGGTTCCTCACCTAGATATTTTCTTGTAATCCCCATCACGTGATGCTCACCATGCAAGGATAAAACTTCTACCGAAAATTCTTCCCCATCCATATATTCCTGAACAATAAACTCGTCTTGATCTATCTCATTCGCGTATATAGCTAATTGGTCAGCGTCCCGAATGAAGCGTACCCCTTGACTCCCCGATCCTTTAAGTGGCTTCACAACAAATGGGTAAGGCATGAAATCACTAGCCGTATTTCCTAACACGGTAGAACGTAAAACACGAATTGCTTTCGGACATAGTCCCTTCTTACTAAGCACTTCATATAAGGCAAGTTTGTTTCTACAGATTGATATTGCCTCTGGTCGATTCGATATTAACCTCAGATGCATATTGATCTGATTTACTATCTCTACAAAAAATTCGCTTGATGAAAAGACAAGATCAACACTCGGAATCCCTTCCACCATACGAATCATTCCGTCTACATTTTCTGTGTTTATTTGAACATAATGGATAGGATACTTCTCTAAAAACGGGTATTTGAATGGATCTTTTGATAGGAAAAACACATTATATCCCATCACTAAAGATTCCTTGATAAAAAGCTCACCCGTTCCCGTAGTATTACTTTCTACAAAAACGATGGATCTAGCTTCCATAAATCAACCCCCTATAAAGCCGATTTTCGATTCCATTTCATGAAAGCCCAATCATAAGAACTACCACATACATCCCACGGACCTATACATCCCTGAGGTTCCGTCAACTCATGATTGGGTAGAATAAGCTGATTCTCTCGTAACCAATCATCGTTATAAATCGTTTCCATATAGCGAACCCCATCATCAGGACCAATAAACACAAAGGTTTCATCTGGCGAATTCCTTGAAAGAAAGTCGGCCACTCCATAGCATGCTCCTGTCGTTCCCCCAGCATATATAGCATGTTTTCTATGTAAATTTCTGGTCCAAGAGTATGCTAATCGTGCACTCACCCAGTGAACTTCATCATATAGATCATGCTTTAAGTTTTTAGGAATTACACTATTCCCTAAGCCCCGCAACTCCCTTTTTGAATCAGTTAAACCAAACAAAACACTACCAAACGTGTCCACCGCAACCATTTTCGAATCGGAATCTCGATCTCTAAGTGCTTGCATAATACCACTCGTTGATCCGCCTGACCCTACAGCACCTACTAGTGAAACCTGAGCACCGATTTTCTCTGCAATCAGATCTGCAATCAGACCGTACGACTGCATATTATCCGTATTATCATATTGATTGCACCAAAAGGCATTTTTGTTTTCCTCTACGATTTGTTTCACAACCTGTAGGCGCTTCGATTGATAATTACCTTGCTCGTCCGGCTCTATAACAACTACTACATGAGCCCCTAAGTCTTCTAAGCGAGTTTTTAAATTTTTATCTAAGGCAGGGTCGCTTACAATCTTCAATTTCAGTTTAAAATGATGGCATACTAGTGCAAGCCCTAGAGCAAATGTCCCACTCGAAGTATCTACCACTAATGAATCCTGATTAATTTCTCCTCGATCCATCGCACGACGCACAATATTTAATGCTGGCAACACCTTCATCACTTTAAACTGAACAAGAAAAAGATTATCCCGCACCCTATATAAATGGGGGTGGATAAGCTCTTCATATGGGGATTTAAGCAGTGTATGCCTGAATTTCATGTCCATAATATGTAAACTCCTATATCAATAAACTATTTTGTATTTATACTGATTAGAAAAATCATTTCATCTGCACAAACTAAATTATATTATTATTTAAATTCAGTATATCGACTATTTAACACTTTAACACAACAAAATCATTCTTCCTAGACATAGATATATTTTTTAATATATTGTACACATTTATAAAAAAATAAAAATAATAATAAAACAATAAGAAAAAACAGAACCTTTATCGCTACTGCAAGAACTTTAGATCGATTTCATTTAACCATCACTTGTGGATTACTATAAACTGCAAAATTGATATAAAAAGACCTAGCACCACATGTGATCATGCATACGATGCTAGGCTTACAAGGTCCACGCTTAAAAAATCTTAGTAGTCCAGTTTTCACCATTCCACACATCTGTTACAACATCCTGATAAAACTCAGGTTCGTGACAGATAATGAGAACACTGCCCTTATACTCTTTCAAAGCCCGCTTTAATTCCTCTTTCGCATCTACATCCAAGTGGTTGGTAGGCTCATCTAAGACTAGAAGATTCGTGGGACGATTGATTAGCTTACATAAACGAACCTTTGCTTTTTCCCCTCCACTCAGCACTTCCACTTTACTCTCGATATGCTTGGTAGTCAGTCCACATCTGGCTAATGCGGCTCTTATTTCAAACTGGGTAAAGGAAGGAAACTCCTGCCACACTTCTTCGATACAGGTATGATAATTTGCTTTCTTGATCTCTTGCTCAAAATAACCAACTTCCAAGTAGTCCCCTAACTCAATCGAACCGCCTAGGGACGGGATTTGCCCTAAAATACTTTTTAGTAGAGTCGTTTTTCCGATCCCATTGGCCCCTACCAGCGCAATTTTTTGTCCTCGTTCCATCGAAAGATTTAGAGGACGTGATAACGGTTCATCATAACCAATTACTAAGTCCTTCGCTTCAAAAATCATCCTCCCCGATGTACGGGCGCTTTTAAAATCAAACTGTGGCTTGGGCTTCTCAGGAGCTAGCTCAATTTTCTCCATCTTGTCTAACTTCTTCTGGCGAGACATCGCCATATTACGTGTCGAGACACGTGCTTTATTACGCTGTACAAAGTCTTGCAAATCGGCAATTTCTTGCTGCTGCTTCTTAAATGCCGATTCTAACTGGGCCTGTTTCGCCTCGTAGATCATACGGAAGTTATCGTAATCACCTACGTAACGATTTAACTCCTGATTCCCCATATGATAAATAACATTGATCACGCTATTGAGAAATGGAATATCATGTGATATTAAAATAAATGCATTTTCATATTCTTGAAGATATCGCTTCAACCATGTTATATGCTGCTCATCCAGATAGTTGGTAGGTTCGTCTAATAGGAGGATATCTGGCTTTTCGAGTAGCAGTTTGGCTAGGAGAACCTTGGTTCGTTGTCCACCACTAAGATCATTTACATCGCGATCTAGTCCGATTTCATCTAAGCCTAAGCCGCGAGCGATCTCAGTTACCTTCGCATCGATCACATAGAAATCATTGTTCGTAAGGAGATCTTGAATCACTCCTACGTCTTCCAATAGTGCCTCCAGTTCCTCAGGAGTACACTCTCCCATTCGCTCATAAGACTGATTCATCTTCGTTTCTAGATCAAATAGATAGGAAAAGGCTCCTTTTAACACATCCCGAATCGTAGACCCTTTGGTGAGAACAGCATGCTGGTCTAGATAACCTACACGCACATTATTTGCCCATTCCACATTCCCTGCATCCGGTTCCAGCTTACGGGTGATGATGTTCATAAATGTTGACTTTCCTTCTCCGTTCGCACCAATCAATCCTACATGCTCTCCTTTTAACAAACGGAAGGACACGTTATTAAAAATCGCACGATCACCAAATCCGTGACTCAAGTTTTTCACTGTTAAAATACTCATGGCGTTTACACCTTTTCTAATTTCTTTTTGGATTCTATCTTTTTACTCCATTAGAATAGAATAACCCAAGTAAGCGGTATTTTCAAAAATACACGCACTTGGGTTAGGTGAGAGTATTAAGGAGTAGTGGAGCAGACAGTTTATTCCTTGGCCGATTGCAACTTATCTGGGCGTTCTTTGCGAGTTTTGCACCTGCTCCAGCTCTACTCACTGACAGACAACTCTCGAAACTTATCATATAGCTTCTGCCTCGAAACAATCCTCTGTACAAACTCCCCCTCCCCCACTACCCCGTGTTCATGAGAAGCGGTTACTCTACAGGTAACTTGTCGTTCTGTCAGATCGATAACCTCTGCTTCAAACACGACATCCACTCCAACCGGTGCCGGCAAACAATGCTTCACTTGAATCTCTGTACCAATTCCCTCTTCACTCTCATCCAAGAACGGCTCAATCACCAACCGACCTACCCATTCCATGTGGTAGACCATCGCCACAGTGGACAAGACTGGGTGAATCAAGCGCCCATCAAAAGAAGCAGCCATTTCCGGTGAGACTGTTATTTGCATCGATTTCTTATTCCCTTTTTCTAAACCTGTTTTCATGTGATATCATCATCTCGCTGTAATTTATAATTGAAATGGATTTAGTGGCTTTGGACCTGTATAGGATAAAACACTCTTGGTTTCCAAATATAATTCAAGTGATTCGGTAGCCAGCTCTCTTCCAAATCCAGACTGTTTGTACCCACCAAATGGAAGCCCCGGGAAGGTAGAGAATGGATTATTCACCATCAAAACCCCTGCTTTTAATTGCGAAGTAACACGATGTGCTTTAGCATGGTCCGTTGTCCAGACAGCTGCTGCTAGGCCGTAGTGGCTATCATTGGCTAGTTGAATTGCTTCCTGCTCCGTTGAAAATTTCTGAATCACGACAACAGGGCCAAAAATCTCTTCCTGTACTACTTTCATATTCGAAGTAACATCTACAATCACTGTCGGTTCATACCAATATCCTTGGGCAAACGACTCCCCTTCTGGTGTTCTCCCCCCGCAAAGTACAGTAGCCCCTTCCACAATCGCTGATTTCACATATGAGTCTACCACTTCCCACTGCTGGCGAGAAATAATCGATCCTATATGGCTATCTTGATTCCATACGTCTCCGATTCGCAATTTCTTCGTCTTCTCTACAAATTGATCTACAAATTGATCATAAATTTCCTCCTGAACAAGAAGACGCGAACGAGCTTCACAAGATTGCCCGGTATTATAGTAGATACCGTAGATGGATCCATGAATCGCTCCTTCCAAATCCGCATCAGCGAATACAATGTTAGGAGACTTACCGCCTAATTCGAGGGTTACGCGCTTTAGGGTCTCGGAAGCTTTTGCCATAATATCTTTTCCCGTGCTGGTTTCACCTGTAAAGGCAACTTTATCCACACCAGGATGCTGGACAAGATAAGAGCCAATGTCCGCACCACTTCCCGTAATCACATTTAACACGCCTTTTGGCACTCCTGCTTCATGACAAATCTCAGCTAGTGCATGGGCAGTGAGAGGTGTAAGACTAGCTGGTTTTAGAATAATCGTACATCCAGCCGCCAGAGCCGGAGCTATTTTCCATGCTGCCATCATTAAGGGATAGTTCCACGGAATAATCTGGGCACAAACCCCTACAGGCTCTTTTACACTATAGTGAAAAAATCCCTTGGGAACCGATTTTGTAGCCCCTTGAATCGTCGTAATGGCACCTGCATATAGCTCAAAGTCTTCAATCGCTTGATATACCTGACCCTTCGCAGCCGATACCGTTTTCCCTGTGTTTAACACTTCAAGCTGTACCAAGTCAGAAAGCCTCTCTCGCATCATGCTCGCAATCTTAAACAAAATTTGGCTTCTCTTGCTAGCTGGCCAAGTAGCCCATTTCCCCTTTTCTAGCGCTTCCCGTGCAGCTATAACAGCTTGATCGACATCTTCCCTCGTCGCTTTGGCAACATGGGTAATCACATCGCCGGTTGCAGGATTTATAATGGGTAATGTCTCCCCATGCTGTCCCGGCACAGCTTCACCATTAATCCATAGTGAATATTTCTTACCTATCTGAACGGAATCGACTGCCATCCCATTTCCTCCTCGTATAGTAAGTTTACAGTCCTCTTCATCCTTTTACATGCTTTGCACAATCATCGAAATACCCTGCCCCACTCCAATACACATCGTGGCTAATCCATACGAACCCGACTTTGACTCTTGCGCTAATTGATGAATTAATGTGGTCACAATCCGCGTACCACTTGCACCGAGTGGATGTCCTAACGAAATGGATCCTCCTAATGGATTGACAAACTCAACGGGAATTTGTAGCTCCCTGATACAAGCAATCGTTTGGGCGGCAAATGCTTCATTCACCTCAAACCAATTGATATCTTGAACCCGTAAACCTGCTTTTTGTAGGACTTTTTGAGTGGCAGAAACGGGGCCAATTCCCATCACATCAGGATGGACACCAACTACAGCCGATTGCACGAAACGAGCCATCGGGCGAAATCCGTGCCGAAAAGCATACTCCTTTTCCATCAAGAGCAAAGCAGATGCGCCATCATTAATCCCAGCCGAATTTCCAGCTGTTACAGTGCCTCCTTCTCGAAAAACAGCTTTCAGAGTCGATAATCGGTCGAGCGAGGTATCTGGACGCACCTGTTCGTCCATACTTACCCATTTATCCGTCTTTTCTCCTTTTTTCTTCGTAGGGATTGGGACAAGCTGACTAGAAAATCGCTCCTCTTTCCATGCTCGAGTCGCTTTCTGGTGACTTAGATACGCAAATTCATCCTGCTCTTGCCGAGAAACGTGGTAGCGCTCCGCTACATTCTCCGCTGTTTCCCCCATACTATAAGGGTAAAATCGCTCCTCCATTTTCGGATTTATAAATCGCCATCCTAGCGTGGTATCCACTAAACTCCGATTCCCTCGCATCATTCCCTCAGTCGGCTTTAACATAACCCAAGGTGCACGGGACATACTCTCTACTCCGCCTGCTATAATCACCTGTCCCGCACCCACTTGAATCAAACGCGCCGCTTGAATGATCGCTTCCATCCCCGAACCACACAGCCGGTTTACTGTTGTACCTGGAACCTCGTAGGGGCAGCCTGCAAGCAAACAGGCCATACGGGCAACGTTGCGATTATCCTCACCCGCTTGATTGGCACATCCCAACATCACATCTGCTATATCAATAGGATCTAGTTCTGGATTTCTCTCCAACAATGCCTTCATGACATAAGCAGCTAAATCATCCGCCCGAACCGAAGAAAGACTGCCCCGTGCCTTGCCGATCGGAGAACGAACTGCATCCACAATGACAACTTCATGCATCGGAAAGCATCTTCGATCTTCGTTCTGGGCGATCGGCAAAACTATGTGAATCTCTCCTCATCTCTTGCGGCCCATAGCGGTAGAAGCCCTGCTCTGCCTCGACCCCAATAAACTGGGCATACATCATTTTCCGAAGCAACGGTGCTGGTCGATAACGATCTTCCCCATACTCGCGCTGCAACCCTTCTAAAACAGCATATAGATGATGGATTCCAACCTGATCTGCCCATTGGAGAGGACCTTGTGGATGATTCAACCCTTTTTGCATCGCTAGATCGATATCCGTCGCCTTCGCAACTCCCTCTGATAAAGCAAACGATGCTTCATTGACCAACAAAGCTAACGTACGGGCAAATACAAGACCCGGCTGATCTCCAACGATTTCAACATCCTTGCCCAACTGTTTCCAAATGGAAAGTAGCTTATGATTGGGACGAAGGGATTGAATCGGAAAACACACCTCCACGACTGCCATTTTGGACATTAGAAGAGGAGAGAAACCAACTAATCTCTCTGGATAAAATAACCAAGAAGCGATTTCAGTCGCTGTTCGATGTAGGACCGAAGTAAAAATAGGGGTCTGTTGCGTAACTCGTGTCTCGACTTGTTGTAAAAGTTGTCTTTTCTCTTGATTCAATCCTATTTCCAAATCGAAAACCGCAATCACATCATTGGCTGGAAACGTTTGATCAAGAGTCTTGGTCTTCATTCCTTGCTGGTTTAAATACAAATCTATTTCTTCTACTAATTTTCCTCTGCCAACCAGTAGAATAAATTCATTCATAGATGTAATGCCCCTTTCCTGACTTCCGACCCAGCTTCCCACTCTCAACCAAAGCTCGTTGCTCTGGATGAGGACGAAAACGGGGATCATAGTGGAAGCCTTCATAAACAGAATGAGAGGCTGAATAATTGATATCGATACCAATCAAATCTTGAAGCTCAAAGGGGCCCATCGGAAACCCAGCCGAACGGAGAATACGGTCCACTTGATCCTTATTTGCCAATCCTTCCCCTACGATGCGATACGCCTCTAAATGAAAGGGGCGTGCCACCCGATTTACGATAAACCCAGGAGTATCCAAAACATGAATCGGCTCCTTGCCCATCGTCTGTAACCAGCGTATCGCCTGCTGAATCAATTCCAATGGTGTATGAGCAGATTCTACGACCTCTACCAACGGTAATCGCCAAACTGGATTAAAGAAATGGAGTCCGATAACCCGCTCTGGGTGCTTTAATTTGCTGGAAATCGAGGTAACGGATAGAGAGGAAGTATTTGTTGCAAGAACTGCATCTACTGATGTAATAGAATCTAATTGATGAAAAAGATTCTTCTTCATCAATAAATCCTCAGGCACTGCCTCAATGATAAAATCACATTCAGACAAATCTTGGAGAGAATCTACTAACACTAACCTCTCTTGCATGGCCTCTACCTCAAATAGGGTTTTCTTCCCTTTCTCGGCCAGCTTCCACCATCGCTCTTCTAACCATTCACGGGCACTGATACGACTTTTTTTGCAGTTATCAAATGCTTTCACTTGATAGCCCGCAGTAATCAACATATCCAAGATACCTCTTCCCATCGTACCAGTACCGATTACAGCAGGAGATGCCCATATCTGTTCGGTCACATTAAGCGTCCCCTTTCACTTCTCCTACAATCATCGTTACAAGTTTGCCAGCAAAACTCATCACGTCCTTCGCTGCTGCCTTTCCTTCGGGTGATTTCATCGACGCTTGGAGAGATTCTTCTGATTCAAAATAAAGATCGGCTTGTAAATAATAGGGAGGTTGAGTACCCATAGGAGTCGCAGTAAACCGAGTAACTTCCATCTTTAATAGACCCGGCATTTTTTCTGCTAGCGGCACATGCCCTTCAAAATATCTCGTCTCAAACTCTTGAACCTCTTCCGGTTGACGGTATAAAGCGGTTAGTTTTACCATGTTATCTCCCTCTTTCTCTCATTATTAAATCGGTTTCATCGCCTCAAATGGCTCCTTGCAAGAACGACAATAGTAAATCGAACGGCACGCGGTAGAGCCAAACAAATTAACCAAACTCGTTCCACTTAATTGGCAATAAGGGCACTCCACCTGACCCAAACGATCCATAGAAGGAGTCGCCAAGCCGAAACCAGCTAACTTTTCCCTCCCAATCGGCGTAATCCGCTCACTACTCCATAACGGATCTCGGATAAACTCAACAAACACCTCTTCCAAATCGGACTCTTCCAACATTCGCTCTCGAATCGAATTTCCAATCATCTCTAAAGCAGGGCACCCGAGAAAGGTAGGCATGACTTGGACCCAGATCATTTCCCCTTCAACCGTAATCTGATGGACCATTCCCATCTCTACTATGCTTATGACTGGAATCTCTGGATCTTTCACTTCGTCAAGGATTTGATAAAATCGCTCCTGTTCTGGTTTACCATTGTGCGTTTGGGTCAAATCGGATCACCTCTGTCATATTTTCTAACACAGAGGCTAACGCCGGAGAATGTTGTCCCATTCGCCCCTTAGATGCTTGCTTAGAGAAGATTATCATCCTCTCTGATAAATCAGAAATATCTTTCCATAAATCTTCATATTGACTATAAAACTCGCTTCTCATCTCCGTAGGTGGCTTGGTAAGAATCCCCCATGAAAGGAGATCGCTTTCATATACCCCGATATCCAATAAATCGTCGAGATCCTGCTCCACCCACTCCATCGCTTGCTTCATCCGCTCTTGTGCTTCCCCTCCACATCCCGTTAACCGGGCAAACCAATGTTGGAAGTGAATGAGGTGGTAATACTCTTCTCGCTTCATCTTCTGTGTCCCATGAGCTAAGGGAGTGTATCTCGATTCCACCATGGCATCAAGTCGGATTTGATCCCACAGATCATACAGATAATGGCGCACAATCGTATAGGCCCAATCCCCGTTTTCTCTCTCCACAAGAAGCGAGTTCTTTCGCTCGTGAGCCGGTCGTTGAAAAGCTAGATAGTCAGCACTTACTCCTTCTAACTCCTGAATCAATTCATAGTAAAATACCGCATGCCCCACTTCATCCTGTGCAATTGAGCTAAATGCTACATCCTCTTCCACAGTAGGGCATAGTCCCAGCCACTCTGAATCTCGGTGCCCCAATATAAACTCATCGTCTGCTAACTGGGTTAACCAATCTACCAAGACCGTATGCTGTTGTTCTGTTAATTGTTCAGGTGCTAGGGAGTTCGTCTCGTGACTCATGACTTCCCTCCCCACGAAGATCATTTTTAGACTGCTTTTTCTGCTCGACGTATCGAACAATCTCCTCCAACGTAATCTCCTTTTCCTTAAACATTCGCCACAAGCGACCGTTCTCCGTATAACCCGAAACTTCACGATACGATCGATCCATCTCTCTCGCATGAAAGTCAGCTTCTTCGGCAGAGTAGATGTGTGTTCGTGGTACTACCCAAATCTGCAGGATCTGCTCTCGACGAGTAAAATTTTCCCTTGCTAATTGAAGAGCCAGTTCATCTGTAGGAGCTAGTAAACTACCCACATGCACCATGGGGTCTAGATGATCTCTTTGCACAAATACTTCATATACATCAGAAGGTTCCGTTTGCATTTCTTTTTCCATCGCACTCAAACTCCCCTTTCCCATGAAACAACGTCATATTCCCGTTGTCATGGCAAGACGCACCCATTTATGCTGATCCTGGGCAATGCGTCGTAAGGCAATTCTCTCTTGCGATTTCGGCCCTTTATTTTCTGAGACGATTCGTTGGAATGTTTCCCATTCTGGTTCGGCATAGTGCCAACGTTCTAACTTGGAATCATAGTGTAATGTGGGGTCAGGGATCGTTAGGCCGAGCGACCAGATCCGAGGAACATATTTTGCTAGAAATTTTTGTCGCAGTTCTTCATTGGTTTTGGTTCGAATGCGGTAATGCAACATTTTCTGAGCAGCTGGGGTTATTTCTAGAGGCCCAAAGAAAAAGAGGAGAGAATACCACCAATAATTAAGGGAATCTTGCAACATCTTTCGTTGCTTATCCGTTCCCATCGCTAGACTTAAGATAACGTTTTCACCATGTTGCATATGAAAGCTCTCTTCTGCACAGATACGCTTCAATATACGAGCATACGGTGCATACGAAGTAGAGAGCAACGATGCCTGATTAATAATAGCAGCCCCATCAATCAGCCAACCAATTAAGCCAGCATCCGCCCATGTTCTCGCTTCCATATGAAAAACATTGTGAAATTTAACCTTGCCTTCTACTAAATCATCTAATAGCTCTTCACGCCCTTTTCCATAAGGCGCGGCCAAATCCTCCACGATACGGAGCAATAATTGCCCATGGCCCATCTCATCTTGAACCTTTGCCATCATAGCAAGCTTCCGCCGTAGATTTGGTGCTTTCGGCACCCATTCCTTTTCAGGATATACACCCATAATCTCACTTACTGCATGCATATGAATCAATTTAATCAACAAGTGGCGGTAACCATCCGGCATCCAATCATTGGACTCGATCTTGGCTCCATTTTGCACCCGTTTCACAAATTCTTCTTCCATCCTTTGTGAATCCACATTGACGCCTCCTCGATCCATCAGAGAAACCGATAACCTATGCAATCCACACTATATACGCACAATAAAAAAGCAGGGATGAATGGGACCCTGCTTTTAGCATAGACGAACATTCTATTTATTGTCAATATTTTCAACTAGGTCTAAAGTAACATTCCTCTCTTTTCCTTTGATGCATACATATAGTATCTCTGTGCATTACCAAAGGAAATCAGATGAGTCCTCAATTTGTATCGGGGTAGATTTAACCCTACTAGTAAACGAAACGGACCTTTCATACTGTTCACCACACGGCAGAAAATCACTATATCCAACAAACTGATTATCAACACAGAGTTGTACTTCAATTTCATATTGACGATACTCTGAGATAATTTTACTGATTCTCTCAGCAAGGATATCCTCATTTTTAGCAGAGACTCCAAATACAACTGTCATGAAATGCACATTCTCCAAGCTATCCATTTCCTTCCTCGCCGATATGGATACAGGAAAATCAAAGATGTTCGTAAGGTATGCCCATTCCGATTTACCAGGGAACTGTAGATCCTCGGGAAAATAGATTGCATACAGGTAGGAGGTATAGACTTCTCTGACTTCACCTGTCGTCTCTTCCAAATGACAAGTCCTTAAGTGATGCGGATGGATCTCAATTTCACTATCATCTAGAGTTAGCGTACTTACTCCCAACTCAGTCACTACACTTCCTTTTTCATTTAGAGGTGGAAGCTTATAGTCCTGATAAACATGTTGACGAATATACCATTTGAGATCGGAAGTACCTAGTTTATGTATACTCATAAACCCTCGTAATGATTGGAATAACAGTTCTTCCTGTCCTGTATACTCAAATAGCTCTTCTTCTAAAATCTCACCATCTGCAATCCCAGTGATAGAGTAGAGATAACGAATGAAATCTCGAATCTTGTGTTTCCATCGACGACGTAAATGGTTTTTGAACTGTCTTTGTTTCGGCTTTCGCAATCGAAATCCAATAAAAACCCTGGTCTCAGTATCAGCGTTGATAACCTCACTGATCAGTTGAGGAGGTTGACCAGAATCAGTACTCATTTCTTCCTCAAATGAAAACCATTTAAGTTCGCTATTTGCTTGCCTATTTGTATAACAGGGTACTTGAATGTAGTGATATTCTTCAGAGAGGTGAGCATCTTGAAATCGAGCATGCATCAGCTTACTTTCATGCTCTGCTTTCTTGATTTCATAATACGCCCACACAGATCCATCCTGACCAAACGTGAGATTTCCTTCAATATGACGGGTGGGAAACTCAATCCGAAGGGGTCTCATGGTCCCTCTCCTTTCTTGGAGTATCACGACAAGTAACAACAGTTCCGAACCGGACAGTTCGGGGGGAAGTCGACTCACGAGGCCGATTGGCTAACGTTCCTTTTTCTACTTTCGCAATTCCATTACTTACAGATACCTTTTTCATACTATCTACCTCATAAACTACTTAGTTTCCATGCTACTAATAAGCCAACGGTCCCCATTTTTCTCCAACTGGATCGTATACGGGTAAGTATAGACTCCATTGGTTTTGGTTTCTTCCTTTTCTTTAAACTGAGCTTTCACTTTTACCACCACTTGCTTCTCTTTATAAACCTCCAACTCTTTTATCTTAACAAACTCCAACACTCCATTCATACCTTCAATACGTTTAGAATCCGATTTTGTATAGCTAGAAAGTTTATCCATATTTCCAGAAACGTAGTCTTGGAAGAATGTATTTAAATAGGTTTCTACCTCTTTTTTAGTAGAGCTATCGGCTTTATTAGCTAGAGTCTCCTCCTTCAACGCGACATTAGGTGCGCTGGGCTCGCTAACATAATAAGGAATCTCTGACACCACAAACTGACCATTCCCTATACTCTCAATCGGAACGGCAAGAAATCGTTTGTCCATCGAAAGAACCTTATCACTTTTATCCCGTATGTACACCTCTGCCTGTACCATCATCGTAGCTTTGTTTGGGCTTTTCTTCTCCACTTTCCATACCCGAACTTTCCCTGTAGAGAGATTTACCTCTATGGACTCTAAACCAGCTTGCTTGTCCAGCCCCTTCATCAAAAAAGGCTTTAAGCTCTCGGCTCGATGATCCTCAAATCCCTGATGCAGGCTAAAATATGTGGAAACAAAGTCTTCCGCAAAAGCCCTAGCAGTCTGGCTCATTACAGGAGCCTCCTGCTCAGTACCTCCAGTAACTACTGTTTTATCTTTAAAATAAAAAAAACCAACTGGGAGAGCCACCACATTAGCTGTCAGCAATCCCCAAATTAAAATCTTCTTTGATCTCATTCCTTTAATAACCTTAAACTCCCTTGGATGATCACCTTTTTTTCTAATCAAAATCCGATCCTCCTCATTCTTTATGAAAGAAAAAAAGGGAATGAAAAAAACTCATCCCCTTTCACTACACATTACTTTTTCAACTCTGGCATTTTTAGCTCTTGTCCTGGATAAATCCAATGACCAAGATCTTTCGAATTGCGTGAGTCGCGTTTTACTAACATATCTTTATTTAATTCCCAAATCTCTGTCCATTTGTTTCCATCACCAAGATGCTTTTTCGCGATATCCCAAAGGCAATCGCCTTTTACCACTGTGTACGTCTTTTCTGATTCGTTCGTAGTTGTTTCAGTGGTGGTGGTTGCTTCATCTTTATTTGTTGTTTGTGCAACTGTCGTTTCATTAACATTTGTATCTGCCGCTGCAACAGTTGCTCTATCAACTACTGCTGGTGCCACCGGAGATGCTACAGGCCCTTGTTTTGCGCCGCTAACTGGAGCAGCTACTTTAGAAGGCACAGTAGAATTAGTAGGTTTTGTCGGTTCTGGCTTTGGCTCAGGCTTCGGCTCAGGTTTTGGTTCCGGCTTTGGCTCAGGTTTTGGCTCTGGCTTTGGTTCCGGTTTTGGTTCTGGCTTCGGCTCAGGTTTTGGTTCTGGTTCTGGCTTCGGCTCAGGTTTTGGTTCCGGCTTTGGCTCAGGATTTGGTGGTGGCGGTGGTGTAACGTCTCCGCCCGCTGGTGGTGGTGGCGGTGGATTCGTATCCGTTGCGTACGATGGAACAGTTAGGCCTAAAGATAGTGTTAGTGTAAGTGCAGTAAGTGCTAGCTTCTTTCTCAAAATATCTCCTCCGAAACTCTTTGATGTATTTTGTTCTCGTCAACCAAGAACTATTAACCCTTTTCACTATTTTTTATAAAAAGCTCACGAAAAAGGCCAATCTTCCTTATTATGTTCAAAATTGAAAACAGTTTCAAGTACTTATAAAAAATATTTATCTTTTATTTTTTCTATTCATTGCCTACACCTCCTTAAATTTGAAGAATTATGTCTTTATACACATTTATTTTATCAGATGAGGGAGAGATGTTTTTTTACAGAAGTTTGTATTATACTCTTCTCTACCAAGAAACAAAGGTTAGTAATATAGGTTGGCAAAACATCTAAAGAGGGGAATGATTATACAATGGAAATTAATTTAAGTACAAAAAAAAATCCCCCTGTGTACTGTCTATGTGAACAGTAAGAGAGATTTAGAACTGTGTCATTGAAGTTCAACACTTACGAATTAGAAATCGAATCAACTAATTTTTTTGCATCCAGTATCGAAAGACCTTTTTTAGTCCGTAGATGCTTTATAACATCCAATTTAGAAGAAGATTTCAACAAAAGTCTAACTTCTTCTTCTAATGAAGTTTGGCAACTCTCTGCCACTTGAGTTCTAAGTTTCTTATTTTCTTCTCTTAAGGTAGAAATAGTATTCATCTGAATAAATATATAGAGGAGGAATACCGCACTAGTAACGAAAGGTACCATTTCTATGAATTTTGTCCACATGATAAACCACTTCCTTTCTGATCTCTCAATGTCTTTGATTCCTGTAGTCCCTAATAGTGTACATGCAAAACAGTAATCGGTAATGGCATTATATTCATTATCGTACGAAATTGCTTCCATAAGGCCATAAAACTTTTATCAATACAACAAAAAAGAGCTAGTAAAAACTAACCCTTTGCATTCACTTACTCATTTATCGAACTAGCCGCTACCTGCTCTTTTGCAATAACCGCCTTAATCTGAAAATAAGTAACTTCCGCTGGCAGTGCTTCTTTGAGTGGCTTTAGTTTGGATGCACCTAGTTCTTGGACGGCTTGTAAGATGGCCTCTTGGTATTGTTCCGGAATAATCGTATCCCAAGGGATATCGTAGCCTTCGCTGTGACAGCGAACGAGATGATCTTCGATTGTTTTGGTAGACATGTTCCGTATGGAAGCTATTTCTTTTATTAGCTTTCCGGATTGAAAGAGGTCATAGGTAATAAGGTGGCTCTGGTTGGCATCTTTTCGCATCAATGCCTTCGATTGAACTTTCTGCTCACGTTCATCAGCAAAGGTGGATGTGATTTCTAGAATTCTAGCCCCGTATTTGGCGACTTTATGCTGAGTCATACCTACTATCGTGAGCAGTTCTGTGTCGTTTAATGGAATCCGATCTGCCATCGCACGTAAGGTGGAGTCAGACAAAATCATGTACGGAGGTAACTGTTCTTCATTTGAAAAAACTCGACGAAGATCATCTAAACGGTCAAATAAGGTAGAACGCTTCGTTCTCAGTTGCTGTTGCCACTCTGGTTTAACAGAACTACGTAGTGGCCTGAGGTAGACGTTTAACTCCCCTTTTAAAACTTGTACTGCTTTTTCCGTCAGTTTAATAAGGGGAAGGGAACTTGTGGCAGAGCTATAGGTTTTGATATATCCTTCTGCTTGCAACGTGAGGGCGAGTAACTGTATCTCTTTTTCCGTATACTCTCGTAAAATCCCGTAAGTAGGGAGACAATGAAAAGCAAGATCTAACACTCTTTTAGACTTAGAGCCTTTTAACACTTTTGCAATCATAGAAAGGCCAAACCGTTCTTTCATACGACGTATACAGGAAAATAGCTTCTGAGCTTCTACGGTAAAGTCTTGCAAGCTTGTCTCCATCTGGGCCAAACAGTTATGACACTTGCCACATGGTTCCTCTATCGGATCATCGAAGTACTGGATAATCGTGTTTTGTAAGCAGGATTGTGTGAAGCAGTATTGATACATCGCATGGAGTTTACTATACTCTAGCTTCTTTCGCTCCTCGTTCATTTCGGATTGATCGATTAGATATCGCTGGGTTCGTACATCTTGTCCTTGATATAGCAAGATGCACTCGCTCTCTTCACCATCACGACCTGCACGTCCCGCTTCTTGGTAATAGTTCTCTATATTTTTAGGCAGGTTATAGTGTATAACGTACCGTACGTTATGTTTATTGATTCCCATCCCGAAAGCATTTGTCGCTACGATGACGGAAAGTCGATCATAGGAAAATGCTTCTTGGGACTGCGCACGTTGTCCTTCTGTCATCCCCGCATGATAGCGCCCTACAGAGAATCCGCATTCCCCTAAATGTTGATAGAGCGCATCTACCTCTTTACGTGTGGAGCAATAGATGATCCCAGATTGTTTGGGGTATCGTTTGAGGTAACTTTCAATAAAGGAAACTTTATCTTGGTCATGTAAGACAGAAAAGCGTAAATTCGAACGCTGGAAGCTAGTTAGTACTGTGTTTTCTACAGGGATTTGTAAGATATCTTGGATATCTTGGCGCACTTGTGCCGTTGCCGTTGCAGTTAACGCGGAGACAATCGGGGCGTTAGGCAATTGCTTGATCATCGTACCAATGCTAAGATAGCTAGGGCGAAAATCATGTCCCCATTGCGAGATACAGTGTGCTTCATCGACTGTTACAAGGGATACAGGTACCTTTTGCAGCATTTGTACGAAGGATTCCATTTCCAATCTCTCAGGAGCAAGGTAGACAAGCTTTATTTTTCCGGAATAGATCTCTCGCATCCGTTTCTCCATCTCAACATAATCAACTGTGCTATTTAAATAGGTAGCTGGAATTCCTAATTGGTTAAGGGCGTCTACTTGGTCCTTCATCAGCGAGATCAAGGGAGAGATAACGAGTGTAATTCCGTCCAGTAATAACGCAGGGATTTGATAACAGAGTGATTTCCCGCCACCAGTAGGCATAATCCCGAGAGATGGTTTTCCTTCTAGGATTTGGTTAATCATCTGTTCTTGTCCGTTTCTAAAGGTAGGATAGCCATATAGATCTTGTAACAATCTCTCAGCTTTCTCTATTAACTTCATCTTCATCCACCTATTCGCTTTCGTTGTTATCATCATAGCGAATTTTAGAGGATTGGACGAGAGAAAATATTATTTTTTCCTTTATTTGAACACTCCCACCACCTACGCTTAAAAACACTAAGAGGTGGGGGATTCTTGGGTAATCCTTGGTAACCCAAGGAAATTTACCAAGCTTAGACCGTAGTCCCTACGGCGAGAAGTCTCAAACCTTCTTGCAAAATATTTTTAGATGCATTGATATCACGGTCGTGGTGTTCCTTGCATTCGGGACACGTCCACTCTCGTAAATTAAGGTTCTTCACATCTTTATTTCGATGTCCACAACAAGAGCAAAGCTGACTGGATGGGAATGTTTTCCCTACTTTCACAATGGTTCTTCCGAACCATTCCGCTTTGTACTCAAGCATGGATACGAATTCTGACCATGAAGCGTCTGTAATGGATTTAGCTAACTTGTGATTCTTGACCATATTTTTTACTTGTAGGTCTTCCGTGCTAATCACTTGGCTTTCGTGTATCAGCTTCGTAGACAGCTTATGTAGGAAGTCATGACGAGCATGGGTGATCTTCTCATGGATTCTCGCTACTCTGATTCGTGCTTTATGCCAATTAGAACCGCCCTTCGTGCGCTTACTCAAGGTACGCTGTGCTTTCGCTAACTTTTCTTCATATATCCTGAAATACTTGGGAGCATTGATTTTATTGCCATTCGTAAGGATGGCAAAGTGCTTTAGCCCTAAATCAATTCCGATTGCACTTTCTTTATCTACTGGAA
>NZ_FNPL01000012.1 GCF_900107305.1 Thermoactinomyces sp. DSM 45892 | reverse complement strand
CTTACATGGCTCGAAGGTGGAAGCTTCAAAGATATTTGTAAAAGCATATTTACTGGTGGATTGATCGGAGCAGCAGGTGGTGTATTTGGAGGGTTGGTTTCAAAAGCCTTGACTTCCGTTATCTCCCGATTTGCTCCAAACATCGCATCAAAACTTGGGAATCTACTTGGTTTCGGAGCAATGGGAGTACACGATTCAGCTCTTGAAGATGTGTTATATAACCGAAAAATCGACTGGAAAAAAGCAATCGTCACAGGCGGATTCTCTATGGCCCTCATCTTCGGAGGTGGAAAATTAGCACCACCATTGGTCAACTTTATTAATGACCTTCCAAACCCTTTCGCTAAGACAGTCGTGCAGACCGTCGATGGATCAACCTTTCAAAGTTTCGCTAATGAAACGATCGGGGATACTAAGTTTGGCGACTTCCTAAATTGGTTTGTTAAAGGTGAAGGTACTGGTAGTGGTGGATCATCACCGTCCACTCCAACTAAAGTAGATTTTGGGGATCAGTTTAACTATACAAGAAATGGCCAGAGTAAGGAATTAAAGGCAAATGTGGAGTTTGAGACACCCGAAGGTTATAATTTTAAGACGGATGAACATGCACGTCTTACTAGCGCCGAAGGAGATTTACAAGCTGGTAAAACATATCCGAGAAATGGTAATGATCAACTTAAAGTCGGTGGTGGTGATCGATTATCTGATGATCAAGGTGGTCATTTGATCGCTCATGTATTCAAGGGCTCTGGTCTAAGTGATAATCTAGTTCCTATGAATGGGAACTTGAACAAAGGTGCATGGAAGAGGATGGAGAACCAATGGGGAAGATCTCTTAAAAATGGCGAAAAGGTAAAAGTGGATATAAAAGTAAATTATGAAGGTACATCCCAACGACCATCTAGTTTCGATGTTCGGTATAAAATCGGTGAGGATGACTGGGAAACTCAAACTTTCAACAATGTGGCAGGGGGATGATAAAATGCATAACTTTGAACGAAATCAACAGGATATCTTTAAACAAATGGTTGATGTGATTGCTGATATGATTCCAGAGTCTTGGGAGCAAGTTTATTTATACGGTGAAGTGATTGAAGGAGCACAGGCAGTTTTCTTTTACTACTATCCAGAAAATAATAGTCAACCGGTATATAGTGAGAATATCCCAGAATTATTTCCTGTATCTAGTGATAAATATAGGAAATGGAGACATCAATTCATAAACCTACTTGTTGAGTTAAATAACGAATTCAAGAGGAATGAACAGGAATTATGGACGAATATTACTCTGCATTGGACTTCCCAAGGCAAATTCAAGATCGAATATAATTACGATGATCTAACTGATGTCTCGTTATTTGAACAAAAGACCATCTGGGTATACAAACATTTGGGTCTTCATCCTAAAAGTATTACTGGAAAAGAAGTTTTAGAGGAATACCTAAAAAAGCAAGAAGAAAAAAAATAAATATGACTGTGGAGATGAGGATTACCCCTTGTCTCCTTTTCTTTTCTCTAAGAAGCGTAAACATTTCGTGATTGGGTATAAGATTCGTATATTAGTGAATCGAGAGGTAGAGACATTTAAATGAAATGGATAAAATGGACACTCGTAGGTATCATGTTGATTCTAGTATTAGTACTACTTATCTCACTTGCATTATGGTATTACCCGAAATGGTTCGAACATAGCTCGGAGTTAGATGCAGGAGTTGTAACAGGAATTGTAAGTATTGTTGTGTTGGTAGGAACCATCGGGGTGACGGTTGCGGTTAATATGCAGACTCAACGTATGGCCCTCAAGATGAATCAGGAGAATCAACAGCTTCAACTAAAAATTCAAGAAATGAATATCGAGGCCATGCGATTTCAGGCACGATCGACGTTACGGGATGAGATAATTAAAGGACGGTTTCAAGCATATAACAAATTGATACCTCGTTTATCAGTGTTTGCTATTCATCTATTGCCTCTCCTATATGATGCTAAAACCAACGTTTCATATGACAAAGACAGACTTGAAAGGTACGCAAATAAAGTATCTAGAAGCCATTTCAAAAAACATAAATATGCAAATAGTGAATAGAAAACATTGAAAAAATAAGTAAAGTGTGTAAAGTCAGTAATATGAGTAGACATGAGATAACAGATAAACAGTGGCGAAAGATAAACGGATATTTGCCGAAGGCAAAACGAGGAAGAGGAAGACCTGAAGCAAATTTACGAAAGACATTGAACGGAATTCTGTACGTATTACGCACAGGGTGTGCTTGGATGGATATGCCTAAGAAATATGGCTCTTACACAACGTGTTGGAGGAGACACCGTCTCTATTCCAAATTAAGAATTTGGGATCGAATATGGAAATGGTTACTGCGGGATCTATACGAAGAGAAGAAAATCCAACTAGGCATCGCACATGTGGATGCTAGCTTTGTTCCGGCCAAAAGAGGAGGAGACAAAATCGGAAAAACGAAGCTGGGTAAGGGATCTAAGGTATTTAGTGTTGTGGAGAATAAGAATGGGTTACCCATCGCTTTGCTGATTGAAAATGCGAATCCTCATGAGATTACCTTTGCTGAGAAAATCGTAAGTGAGATTCGTATTCCACAAAAACGAGGAGCACCCATTCGAAAACCTAAGATACTTGTAGCAGATAAAGGCTATATAAGTCAAGCCTTTCGGACTTATTTGCGAAGAAAAGGGATTCTTGTACGTATACCATTTAAGAAAAATCAAAAGCCCCCGAAGGGGCTTCAGCCAAAGGACTTCCAAAGCTCCTATAAACAACGGTTTAAAGTTGAACGTAGTTTTGCTTGGATGGATAACTTTCGTCGACTGGTTGTTCGGTATGACCGTTTTTCTTGGATATACAGGGGATTCAATGTTCTCGCTTGCATAATTATGTGCCTCCGGCATTTTTGAAATGGCTTCTAAAGAAATCACAATCCTCATTGCTGACGATGGTATGTATTATCCATATCATGTAAGATCAAGATTAATAAATATAGTAAAATATATTACTCGTTTAATGGAGTCAGGTATCACATCAGATTCAACTACATCAGTTGAAATAGACCAGATGTATGATAAACTATCCACCATTAATGCAGAACTATCAAAGTTCATTTTTAGCGAGATGGAATTTGATGAAATCGAACAAGATATCCAATCCCTTTACCATAAGAAAAAATGATTCAATATTATCCAAATTCGTAACCACTACCCTGAGTTCAAAAATATATTACGTAATCTACACCCACTAGTCGCAACCCTATCAAAGGGGGGGCTTTGGGGGTCATCGAATCATCTTTAATTTCTCTCCCTTCCCTCTTCTCTACAATTGAATATTTATTCGTTTATATGAATTAAAAATGTCACTTTTTCTTCTAAAGTGACTTTCTTTGTTTGCTCTCAATCCCTTTAATATCAAAGACTTAAACGTTTAACAATGAACTTGATTACCTAACTTCATTTATGCATAGGCTGAAACCCTTGATCTACCGTTCCCTTCCCCCTTCCTACCAATACCGAATATGCGCATATCCATCCTATATATACCAATCCATAACCATATATCTACATATATAACCCCCTGAGTTTGACGGGCCATCTCTGCCCAGATCGTGGAGTGGATGAACGTATTCCATATTCGCACTATTCGCCATCATCCGAACACCAACGTAAACCCCTCTTATCCCCTTCCTATTCTTTTCGTAGCTACACCCGAAACCATACGTTACCCCATCATATATACCCCCCCTAAACCCTATGCCTACCTATGATATGACGACCTATACCGACCTAAATTATGACGACCTATTCATACCACTATATAGCCCTATAAATAGATAGAATACGAGCCTATTGGATTGTTTACGTCCTCTTTTCTCGTACTCATGCGCTATACCAAATATGACCTTTAATAATGGAAATTCCAGATAGGAAACGTCCACATTTTATCGATACTATTTTTATTGACTACTTTAATTAAACTCGATATGATAAAAGAGTGGTACGACATCACTTACAAACTACTAGGGGGACATACAACATGGATACAGAAATCAGAATTTTAATCAGAAATCTAGGTAAATACAATGAAGGCGAACTAGTAGGAGAATGGATCGACCTACCATATACCGAGGAGGAATTACATAATCTCTTTGTAAATATTGGTTTAGGGTATTTTGATGAAAGTGGCAAATATCATCATGGTGTATACAAGAATGGTGTTTGTTATGAAGAATATGCTATTCATGATTACGAAGCACCATTTAACATTCATGAGTATGAATGCCTAAGTGAGCTTAACGAAGTTGCCGAAAAATTGGACATGCTCGAAGAAAAGGAAAAGAAAGCAATCATTACCCTTGAAAATGATGTCGGCTTGTCCTGGGATGATGCTTTCAAGGAAGTACATGAAGGTAACTATCGATTGTGGCATGAAGACACAATGGGGGATATTGCCTATGCATTCTATGAAGATTCAGGATCTATAGATGACAACCACCCTTTAACAATGTATATAGATTGGGATAGTGTAGGGCGAGATATGAAGATCAATGGTACATTTATTCAAATGGAAAGTGGCTTGTGGTTGGAGTATTACAACTAGATCACACACATCAAGGGGGCGTATAGTGTTCGCCCTCTTCCTATAAAGGAGACTTAGAATGAACAACAACAACATATATGTAATGTTGCACAAGGATTGCGAATATTATCATCCAGACTTTGGTATTGGAAACTATTTTTGCGAAGACACCCGAAGAATAAAGGAAGACTATAGCCATTTCCAAGTTTTCTCACATAATAAAGTAGTCAACTGTTTAAAAACACACATAGAAGGCTATGGGTTACCTTCTGATCTGCACAATTGGATTATAGATGAAAATAACGAATGCCTTTTCTTTGATCGTCTAGGAGATAGCGAAGGCGAAGAAACAACCGAAACACAACGTGAAACCATGTATTATGCACGGTACTATCTGGAACTATCCCAGGTTAAAAGGCTTAGTTTAGATGATTACCATAGTTTAACTAGGACAGAACGGATTTGATTCCGTTCTTTTTTTATGTCTAAAACGTCCACAATTTAGCGATACTATTTTTATTGACTACTTTAATTAAACTCGATATGATAAAAGAGCGATACGACACTACTACATAACTAGGAGGAATTACAATTATGAACACAATGACAAAGAAGCAAGCTGCAGAACAATGGGTCAGCGAATGGATCGAGATTCCAACAGCAATGATTAACGAAAAATTTGAACCCCTCGATTATGAGGGACTAGTTCACATAACACATGTCGAACATATTACCGATTATCGGCTTCCTTCCCTTCAAACAATGTGGTTGATTCCACCATGGGATCAAGATTGGATTCTGAAAAACATCGACATTGCAGAAAGCTTGGGGATCGAAGTGTACGGATTTGATCTAGGTTCTGATTCAGGTGTACTTTTCGGGATTGATGGAGCTTTTTCCGATATATATAGGGATTATTGGATTCCTCTGTACGAGAAAAGAGGCTTCCATAAATGGTATGAACTCTGTAGCTTACAAGATATTCATAAAAGAAGCAAAACGGAGAATTACGAATTTATACCTTTCGGTGGTGGTTCGGATACGATCAATATTTGTTGGGTTTCTCCAAACGGTGAATGGAGTGTGGCATTGATAATAGATACAGAAGATGGGAGTGTATGGGGCGATCTCTTTAACAATGAAAACGGAAACCAAACAGAATACGATTATTATCCAGAAACGAAAGAAGCCTACTTTTTTGATTCATGGTGTGATTCTCATCCTGTTCCACGTTACATAGTTGAAGAAATGGAATGCATGTATAATGCCTTAAAAAGGAAAATAGCTAGTGGTGAACCAATTTCATAACGACCATATGAATTATATAAGGAGCCTACTAGGCTTCTTTTTTCGCTCTAAACGTCCACAACTTCGCGATATTATCTTTATTGACTACTTTAATTTAACTCGATATGATATAAGTGTAAGGTAATTACACAACAACACTTCTAAAGGAGAACGACAACAATGTTATATTCCGAAACCATGTCAGGCGAGATCAAAATTTGGGTACAGGAAATGAATGCATACCATATGGGCCATCTAGTTGGTGGATCTATCCAGCTACCTACCGAGGACGAAGAAGAAATAACAAAATTCATGGAAGACCTTCTCCAAAAATCCCAGGTAGCCACCGGGGAAAGTACATCAGGAAGGTTTCAAATAATCAAAGCTGAAAACATGCCTTTCAAAATAAACAGCACTGATGACCTAAACGATATCAACCACAAGTTACAAGACATTGAGTTTTTCGATGAAGATGAACTGATTGCATTAACAGCCTTTCTTGAAGATTCAACTGACTTTGATAGTGCTGTTGTATTCGTCAATAACCAAGAGTACCGTGTGTACAATAACTGTTTTGAAATGGAAGATGTAGCAAGAGAAGTGGCAGAAGAAAAAAATATTTTACATGGTTGCACACCTATTGCAAAGGAATTCTTTGATTATACAGCCTATGGAGAGTACTTAGAAGAAAATGGAACATACCTTTATGTGTCAGGAAATTATGTGCATTTGTTTTAAGAATAAGAGGGGAGCCTGAGAGCTTCCCTTCCTATAAAAAAATAGTAGATACGCTATCTAACAAGGGTGGAACATACCGTGAAATTTGGAAATATGCACGTCCCTACTATCACACAAACCTTTCATTCAGACAAAAAGATTGAAGAGATGGATCAGATTCAAGTCTCGTTTCAAGATTTGAAAAGAATCCTTCAATGGGGAAAGGAAAATATGGAGAAAGTTAGAAGCTTCCGTCCTGTTTTAGAAACAGCAGTGATTTCAGTAAAAGAACGAGATGAAACCTATATATTCGACCGTATTGGGTCTAAAGAATATCAATATACATATCATACGGAACCATTTATACTTTACATTTTCCGTGCATTATGGGATGAGAAAAGCCAAATATACCGTTTCAAAAAAGTCTATGCAACTAAAGTTACAGATATCGATTTCAAGGAAATTGAGAACTACGTTCTTCGAATCCATCATACCCTTATGGCTTATATGGAAATGCATTCTCAAGACCGAGAATATGTCCAAGCTGAACCAAGAGAAACACCAACACTTCAAAAGAGAAAAGGAAAGCAACCAAAGCAGAAAAAGAAAAGATCTGTAGTGAAAATTGCTCCGAGAATGTATGTCCTTCGTTCTCCTACAAAAAAGCCAAAAAAAAGAAAGATTAGACGTGTAGCTGAAATGTGGGGTGTACGTGGCCACTACCGAAAGTTGAAATCAGGGGAAATGAGATGGATTCGTCCCTATACAAAGGGGAAGGGGAAAAAGCAAACCAAAACCTATGAACTATGAACCAGGAACACTATGCAATCTGGGCGATACACTTCGCCCTTCTCCATAATTCTATCGAAGGAGTTGGATCTTGTTTCACTTCGGATATAGATCGACGGTGACCATAGCACCAATATACAAAGTCTTTAAATTCAATGGGGGTTAATCCGTTTTTTTCAGCTAACATAGAAACCACCTCTTCCCATTTATAGGGATCTATATCATCTCGGGTTCTGGCCCATTCGAAGGGGTTTTTATCAGTTTTAGAGGTGTTAAGAGAACTAGACAACGGAATCATGTTCGCTTCATAAGTACCTCCATGACCCGTGGCTAGGGCAATAAAATGGTCGCCATGTATATCATCCTTTTTATCTGTGAGAATACATCTCTGTTTCATTAACAGCCGTTCTTCTTCAACTGACCAATCAAATTTGAGATATCTTTTCATAGTCCGATACTTCCTAGAATGTGTACGAACTTCATCACGATTAATTTTCACCCATGCCAGATGGTTGGCTTTATTACAGGTCTTACAACGGTTATCGGCTCCCCCTAGCTTGTCCTTATGTTTATGGAAGTCTCTTAGTCTTTTCATAGTCTTACACGTTCCACAAAGCTTGGCAATGATCACTCCTTCTGGATAGATTTTTAAGTGTCGTGCCTTTCTAGCCATATATTCACTCCCCGACGCTTTTACTTCTTTAAGCGCACGGGAAGCAAGAATAAAGACATATTATTTAAAATAATTATTCATTAATTTAATATATCCAATGAACAAAGGTATTTTAAACTTGTTCTAAGGATTCACTTTTTGTATAGGTAAACTTAATTTTTTAGGATTAATTATCATCATCTCCTTTCCTGAATGACGGTCACTATCGATACCATAATAACGGCCATCTGAACCGATCACTTCAAGGATTCCTGATCCGACTTCCTTTGAATGTCTTCGCTTTACTTGGGCTAGAGTAAGAATAGGATCTCGGCTTTTCGCCACCTTGTCTGGTCTCCGATCCCCTTGTAAATCTTCATAGAGTATGGATGTTGCAAGCCTTTCTAATTGACGTGGATCAGGTCGTAATCCAGTATCATTAACGTACTCTTCGATAAGTTGATCAATCAATTGAATTCGTTCTGACCGATTTTCGATACGGTTGTACCCAAGCTTAGATGATTCTTGTTGAAATAATTCCTGGTGGTTGTTGCATGTAAATCGTCCCATCTTCAACCTCTATTCTAGGTATCTCCATCTCTTGTATACCTCTGATATTTTTTTTAATGCAGTCTTTCGTGTCCTAGACAAAGTAGTGTAATCTATATTTAGGAGCACAGCCGCTTCCACAATTCCTTTGTCATGTATATACAGATATTTAATAGCTTCCTTTTGTTTTGGTGTCAGTTCGGCAAGTTGGATGGCCTGCTGTAGATCGAGATAAATATCGATTGCTGCTGTTTCTCCTTTCTCATAAGCTCTTATTTCTATCTTTGGTAAATCAGCTAGGAGCCTACCGATCCCTTTCGTAGTATAAAATGAATAGGATTGCTCGTATTTTCGATGACCAGAGTCGATATCACTCAAAGGACCATCTCCTTTTCATATAGACATAGTATTAGTAAAGTGAGGTAATAATCATGGCAGGGATTAGTAATAAGACGCCCTTTCTTACGATCTATCCAAACAAGATTTACATAAGCAAAAGTACTCGGGAATTAATGCATCTTTCTACAGAGGGATCATGTTATTTGCGGTTAGGGTATGATGTGGTGCGGAAAGTGATCGGAGTTGCAGTGATGGAAGAAGAGTCAACCAATGAAACAACATTTAAATTGAATTTGAAGTCGGGTTATTGTCCATCAAAACGATATTTGGACAAGTTTGGCATTAATTATTCTAGTAAATATAGGTTCATAGGCGAAGCAAACGGTTCTTATTCATTCCAAGAAATTGATTGATCTTTCATTTTTATTTCTCGTATTAAATTACCTAATTGATAATAAAGACTTTCGGGATCTCCATTATTAGTGATTACATAGTCGGGTTCAAAATCATCTAGATAACTCTCTGTTTCGTGGTTGAGTACTCTTGTATCAGATAAGATATCTCCTGCATGAACCATCCTCTCAAGTCGGATATCTAATGGACTATCAATACGTATCATTATGGCTCCGAGTTGCTTTAGATACTTGTATTCATTAGGTTGGCGCATGTCATCAAAGACAACTGAGTATTCATTTTGTAGATAGCTAGAGAGTGATACATCTACCTGTTTAACCCAAACGTCAGGATCTCGGCTCCGCATAAGCTGTCCGAACCATTGATATCCTTCACGATCCTTCCCCTCACCTGTAACTCCGAATATTTCATGATAGTATTTTTTTAATCGTGATCCGAATGACAACGGCTTTAGACCGTACTTCATAACAAGATAGCTAGAAGCTGTGGACTTCCCACTTCTCGCCTTTCCATATATTGAAATTATCGGCATCTGCATTGCGTACACCTCCTTAGTTTATATAGCGCATGGGAGCAACAAAAAAGGACTTTAATATTTCTTATTTTTACATTTATATTCATGTAAAATAGTCAATAATAAGATATACTATTAAAATTAACTAGGATAAGGAGTAACTAAGATGGAATGGTACTCAAATGATTTTGCTCAAGATACAAAGCCTATTACACCCACTAAATTACTTTTTATTGATTTACAATCCACTCTTAATAAGTTGGAACTATCCCAACGTCATTTGGAGCACGTAACCGGAATTTATATTAAGCCCATCCAAAATATCTGCAATAGGAAAGATCGGATTAGCCTAGATAACCTATCTATGATTCTTCAATATCTCGAAGAGAATCATAATATTAACTGGTTAGATGTGGTCAAATTCGTAGATGCGTCCACCATTCCTCCCATTGATCCGAATCGGAAGCAAATTCGAAAACGTAAACTTGATGTTGAACCACTCATACCAAAAAAGAAACTTTCTATCGATTTACAGTCAGTAGTTAATCAACTAGATATTTCAGACACAGAGATCAAGGCAGCCACTGGGATACCCCACCAAACACTAGAGATGTATCTAAATGAAACATCTGAAAATCGTTCACTTAAAAACATTTCTAAAATCCTGCAATACCTAGATGAGAAATACACGATACCTTGGACAACGATTGTTCGCTTTGAAGACATTTAATATATGACAAAAAAGAGAATCAATATACGATTCTCTTTAATGCTAGGTTATTTGGTTGATTTAAGATATTCTTCAATGAATTCGTGCCATATCGAGACATCTAACGGCAGTTCTTGAAAGTCTTTATGGAATGGATATAGATTCGAAACTTTATCAAAATCCTTTTCATCCAAGTCGTACCATGCATCAAGGACTTTATAAAACTGTTTTCCTAGCTTAGGTACTTCTTCTTCAAACTTTATGAGATTTTTATCCATTAAATAGTCCCCCGTTATAATGTATTAGTGATTGTCGCATCACCATTTTATCATATATAGTTTAAGTAAAGTAGTCAATAAAAACAGTATCGATAAAATGTGGACATATTGAATAGAGGTTAGCTAACTAATTCTTTGATACTATACGGAAATTCTTTTTGTGTTAGTGATAAAGTAGCCCTCGCATACTCCTGTATCTCTTTCTGTGCATCATGGGCTAGCCGCTGATTTATGAAGTGTGTAACTGCCTGCAGGCTTGCTGTCCAATAGTACCGCACATAGAGGGCATAAGCAGGTAGGAAGACACGAGCCTGCTCGACACATACACCGTCTTTCATGGCCTGTTCATACGTCTCTAAGCACTGCCTATAGTGCTTCGCTAGTTCCTCCGTCCACTTAGCTCCTACTTCCAACGGTAAGCATTCTCCACTCCCCTGTTTAGAACTCTCGGGAACCTTTCTCCATTTGTCTCCCCCTATGACATAGAATTCCGGTTCTTCTGTGATGTATCTCCGGCTCGACTCATTCCATGCTCCGGTCAAGGGGTCCCTAAAGTCCGATCCGACAATATACTTCCAATGTTGTCGGGCCACTAGTAGCGGAGCATATACCTCGAACTGGAGCATACTGTGACGAAATGGGCTCGTATGTAAATTTTTCGCAAGAAACTTGATTAACCTCTTGTCCTTCTCATTGATCTCATCACTAGCTTTGTCGTAAGACACCCGAGCCGAGTTGACCACCGTCAAATCGTTCCCCATGGTTGAGATGAGTCGTACATAACCTCTATCTAACACGTCTATTTTTTTATCCATTCCCTATACCCCCGTATGCCCAAATCCGCCTGCTCCTCGCTCTGTCTCGTCTAGTTCGGATACAAAACGAAAGGCTACCGATTCTACTTTGTTAAATACGGCCTGTGCTACTCGATCACCATGTCGTATATTAAATGGTTTATCTCCTAGATTGATAAGGATCACACCGATCTCACCACGATAATCAGCATCTACAGTTCCTGGTGAATTGAGTACGGTAATGCCATGCTTCAAAGCAAGACCAACTTCTAGGACGGATCTGCATTTCGATACCTTTCGGAATATCCATGGACAAGCCTGTCATAACTAACTTCCGCTCTCCTGGTCTAATTTCTATATGTTGATTTAGGTCATCCAGATATGCAGATAGATCCATACCTGCTGCCATTTCAGTTTTGTATTTTGGCACATCTGCATCATTATATAGAAGCTTTAACTTGATTCGATTATTCATATTCAACCCCTCCTATAGTTCATCAAAACCGTTATCAAAGGCTTTGGCATACTGTCTTGATTTCCCCTCAAAAAAGTCCTGTTTTCCATTATTCGGGTTTTCATAAACCATGATCCATTTCAGCGGATTTAAATCATAGCCCTCAAATGGCTTTCCTAATCCAAGTTGCTTACATCGCTTGTTTGCCATGAACCGAATATAGTCTTCTAGATCTTGCGGATCAATGTCATCAAACCGATCACCAATAATATAACGGGACCATTTGATTTCTAATTCGGCTGCTTCTCGAAAAGTTTCCATTGCCCATTGTCGATGCTCTTCCGTATTTAGTTCGGGTCTTTCTGTTAGTAGCTCTTTGTAAATCTGCGTAAATAGAGTTACATGGATCTGCTCATCTCTGTTGATATAGTTGATCATGTCGGAGGTGGCCTTCATCTTGTTATTTCTAGCTAGATTGTAGAAGAAGGCAAATCCCGAATAGAAGTTTAAACCCTCTAATATCACGTCATACACGATTGCATTACGAAAGGTTTCTGGGGTTTTATTTTGGACAAACTCTTTGTACCCCTTTGCAATAAAATCGTTTCTTTCCCGAAGAACTTCGTCATGCTTCCAATACTCAAAAATCTCTTCTTGCTCCTTTTTTGACACTAGCGAAGATAGGACATACGAGTAGGACTGGTTGTGTACGACTTCTTGAAAAGCAAGAATCGTCATCAGTGCAGATAGAGATGAATCGGTCAGGTATTCGGCTACTTGATGGCTAAAGTCCGACTGGATAGAATCTAAAAATGCGAGTAGTCCAATGATCCGCTTAAATGCAAACATCTCATCCTCGCTTAATACCTGCCATTGCTTAATGTCATGGGACATGTTGATCTCTTCGGGAATCCAAAAATTCGCCACCATGTTTTTGTACATGGGATAAGCCCATGTGTAGGCTACATCATCCCAGTTCAAGACGTTTGAGGAATCACCACATATAATTCCTGTGGAGCGATTTGGCGCAGTGATGTCATATAGTTTCCGCTTAGTAATTTTCTTCATATAATCCACCTTTCAGTAATTTAATAGGGACTATTGGTTAAGACGAGGAATGTTCGAAAGGGTAATTCGGAGAAGATGAACAACAACAACATATTCAATTGAGAGAGGATTCCAATAGTCCCTACTCTTATACAAGCGCATAGCTATAAGAAAAGAGGACAAGCTTTCTGTCCTCTATCTATGAAGCACATGCATCACATTCTTCTATTTCAATTGACGTGCTCCGAACATAATACGTAGTTTTCAGCCCATGTCTCCAAGCGAACAGGTGAAGCTCTAAGAAGTCTGCCGCACGGATGTCATGTGTAACATATAAATTGAATGACTGTGCTTGGTCAATATGTCTTTGACGAGTAGCATTCTGGAGAATCGACCACTTCTGGTCAATATGGTATGAAGGTTTGTAGTGCCACATCGTTTTAGGTGAGAGATCCGGAGCAGTCACAGGGATTTTATAGTCCTTCTTTTCCTCCACATATTGGGTTGAAAATATAGGATCGATAGAAGCCGTTGACCCTCCAATCAATGCTGTTGATCCATTTGGTGCTATTGCTAGTAGATACCCATTCCTGATACCATGATGTTCGATTTTCATCCGTAACTCTGCCCAGTTGAATCGATCAGAAAAATCATATCCTCTCTGTTTGAAATACTCCCCTGTCTCCCAACTACTACCTCTAAAGACAGGATATGAACCTTTTTCAGTTGCTAGGTTCATACTGGATTGGATGGTTAAGTATGCTATCTTTTCATAAAGCTCGTCCGCATACTCAACTGCTTCATCTGATTCCCATCGAATCCCCTTCAAAGCAAGTAAATGATGCCATCCGAATGTACCAAGTCCAATCGCTCTATACTTTTGATTAGTCATTACAGCCTGTGGAACTTCGATCCGCTTCTCATTGAGATCGATCACATTGTCCAGCATACGGACTTGAATCGGGATTAGTCGCTCAAGTACATCATCTGGTACAGCTCGTCCAAGGTTGATCGAAGAAAGATTGCAAACTACGAAGTCTCCTGATAGTTTTGTAACGTTAATTTTTTCGCCATCTGATACCTCTTCTATCACCTTTGTGCTAGACATATTTTGCATTATTTCCGTACAGAGGTTAGAAGAGTAGACCATTCCTTCGTGCTTATTCGGATTCATGCGATTTACTTCGTCTCGATAGAACATATACGGTGTGCCTGTTTCAAGTTGGCTTTTCATAATTCGTTTCATGATCTCAATAGCAGGTACTTTTACCATTGAGAGTTGATTGTTCTGAATACATGATTCATACTTCTCTCGAAAGGAGCCCCTACCCTTTGATTCATCGTAGAAATCCTCTAGAGAAAAACCCATCACTTTTCTAACTTCATGCGGACAGAACAGATACCAGTCCTCTCGCTTCTCTACCTTCTCCATAAAGAGATCCGGAAGACAAACACCAGTGAAAAGATCATGCGTACGTAATCTTTCATCACCGTTATTCAGCTTGGCATCTAGAAATGAAAGTATATCTTTATGCCATACATCAAGGTAGACCGCAACCGCTCCATTTCGCTGACCCAACTGATCTACGCTAACAGCCGTCTGATTATACAACTTCATCCATGGAATTACTCCCGATGATACACCTTTATATCCTCGAATATCGGAACCCCTTGCACGTACTTTTCCTAAATAAATGCCGATTCCACCCCCCAATTTAGAGAGAGTTGCGATGTCTGTATTGGTGTCATAAATACTCCGAAGGCTATCATCTACTGTGTCAATGAAGCAAGATGACAATTGACCAGATGCCTTGCCTGAATTGGTTAATGTCGGAGTAGCTACAGTCATATACAGGTTAGAGATCGCCCAATAACACTCTTTGACTAGAGAAATTCTTTTCTCTGGCTTTTCATTAGACATAAGATTCATAGCAATGATCATGAATCTTTCTTGGGGAAGCTCGTAGATGGCTCCAGTAAATCCCCTAGCAAGATATCGATCCATAAGTGTCTGCAATCCAATGTAAGTAAAAAGCAAATCCTTGGATGGGTCAATGAATCCCCCTAGTTCCTTGATCTCTTCTTTCGTATAGACTTCGAGTAGCTTGGGAGAGAAAATTCCCTTTGTAGTAAGAGATCTGATGAAAGAATAAAAGTCTCCATACTTATCTTCGCTGTCGTAACAACGTGTCTGTGATACCTGTTTATACAAATTTCTTAATAAAATCTCTGATGCGATGTAAGTAAAATCAGGATGTTGGGAATTTCCGACCCCTACCCGATCGAGTGCTTCGTGTATCATTCGTTTAATGATCTGATCTGCTTTAATCTCATCTTTATTTGCAACATATTGCATCACATTAGTAATGTATTTTTGGGTTTTCACATGTGGAAAGCGCTTGGTAATAGTCTCTAAATATCTTCGTAATCGTACTTCATCATAGAGCAATTTTCTTTCCCCATCGTCTTTCGTGATAATAGTCATCCTAGTTCCTCCCGATTATTTTTTCTTTTAGTAAGTGTGTAAGGATAACTGCCACAGCATCCGAAGCATCATCACTTTCAAATTGATACGTATCTTTTAACTTCAATATCCGGCGGACAGACAACTCTACTTCCTGTTTAGATGCCCTTGAATTGCTAGTTAGAATAGACTTAATCGTCATAGGTGAATATTCCACAATTTCATAATTTCGTAGGATTAAGTCAGAACATCCAACAACCTTATATATCGCCTGCGTAGCTCCAGCAAAGCGGACAAATCCCCTTTCACGCGCTACAACGTCAAAGGGTCCTTCGTTTTTGATAAGTGCCTCTAACTGTTCGGTAATGTTATTTAACCGATCTCCATGTGAAAGCTTTGGATTTGTCTTCACTCGGAATGCTTGGGCTAATTTAGCCCTTCCTTGCTTTACTTCAACCACAGCCATCCCCGTAGAACTGAGTGAAAGGTCCAATCCTAAATACTTAGCTATTTGATCGAACCTCGTTAATAAATTCTAGGGCTTCGGTATACTGTCTTTTCTTCCATTCGGGGAGTTGGGATTTAGACACATTCGAAACCTGTTGAGTAATTTCAGTTAGCTCATCTTGGGAGAGCGATAAGGCACAGGCGGTTTTAAAGTTATTGAACATCCATTTATCGAGGTCTAACTTCGGTGGGATGCCTGCATCAATACAGTCCAATATATCTGCGAAGAAATCTAGTAGTCCTTTCCGATCCTCATCCGTAATCTTGATATGGAATACGCGAAGGTCAGGAGTTTTCTCATAATCCTCTTTTGTCATATTCCAAGCTTTTTTCGCTAGATTGCCGTAAACAATTAGATAATCATCCACTCCGTACATAATCGAGTAACAAATACATTGTTTGATGTGATCCTGACTCGGTTCTCTCATAGAGTAATGGCTTGTCCGTGCAGCAGTCGTCTGCTTTGTTTTGATCTCTAGCCCTACTCGTTTTCCAGTGTGATGCCAAAGGATACCGTCGGGCTGTCCAAGTATCGGGATCTGATGACCACGATGTTTTACCCACATGATCTTTCGAGCAAATCGTTCCCATGATGGATATAGTTTGCCATTCAAGTCAACAAACTCTGGTCTGTATGTTGGTTGCTCTTTGAACTCACTAATATAGTGTTTATTGATGTACAGAAGATCATCTTGAATGATGTCACCAAATGCAGTACCTGCTCTCTGCCAACGTTTTTGATGAGGTGCTATTTCTTGCTCGTCTCGTGGGGCTTTAGTCAGCTTCATATAAAGCTCTCGGGCATCACTAGACGAAGATGATGGTGTGAAATATCCAGTCCCTTTCGGTCCCCAATCTAATTTCTTTCTGTTAGTCGTCAAAATCTCGAGGTTCATTCGTAGGATGTCCGCATCAAGATCGTCATCCCATATTTCCTTGTAGGAGTGCCATTTGTCCATCATTGTTAGAAAATCATGCGCAAGTTCGCTTCCTGCTACTGGTTGTCTACAGCTATCTCGGAGCAAGCTTTCATCTACTAAATTTGTAAGTTTCATATTGTCCTCCTATATAGGCTTACAGCCCTATACTTATACAAGCGCATGGATAGACCGAATGAGGACAAAAAAAATAACCGCCGAGATGCGGTTAAGTTATATCTAGTAAAATCATCTAACCTAGATGGCTAGAATGCAGAGCTTTTTTACAACTTTGACTAAATGACGGTTTATCAATCATTTGTTTAATAAAATTTCTGAAAGACTTTTCCACTAAACGTGCTACGGTTGGATCTGACTGATTCGAAAAAAAGACTATCTCAACCAGATTTTTTTCTCTGTCTTCTAGATACAATGCAAAGGTCAAAACAAAAGCTGTAGATCCGCCCTTGCCACCAATCCTAGCTATTCGATCAGTTAAAAGCCAATCTCGCTTTAATAAACTATAAAGACGATTTCTCTCTTTTTCACTAAACCCTTTTCCTCGATTAATATGGCTCATTAAATTTGCATAATCATTGGCAGATGCATGCGGAAGCTTATCTGACCAGCATTTTTGTAGTGACATTGAATTGTTCACACTTTTTATATCAAAAACAGTTTCATCACTATTAAGCAGTTTATGTATTCTCTCTGCTGTTTTCCTGTATTCCTCTATAGACATACTTTCTATCTGTAGCTGAATTGATTCTTTATCATTAAGAGAAGGATATTCTCTCTCTATGTATTGAGGGATTAGGAGTGCAGAAGGACTTATGTAAAAGAGCGGGTCATGCGATGACAAATTAAACTCCGTTAACATCTGATTGATGTAAGGAATTCCCAACCGTTCTAATAGATACTCTGTATTTGCATTCGAACTAAATTGGATCATCCCTCTTACTACACTTTCTAGTGGTACTGATTTGTCAGTACCTACCAATTTATCAAGCCATTCTTGGTGCGCACCACCATCTGTAGTAGGAAAGTGGTACTTTTCCAATTCCACTAATGGAATCGATTCAGTAGGATTTATCATTTCTTGTTCGACTTGACGAGTGTAAGCGATAGTAACAATAACTTTCACTGTACTAGCCAATGACATGATTTTATCAGCATTGTGGGAAATGAAATTTTCTCCATTTTTTTTTACCACTAGAGAAAAGTTCTCTGGTTTTTCTTTAATTTGTTCGAGAATTTGATAGGAACTTCCTGATAAATACTTCAAGACCAAAACTCCAAATAATAGTAAGAACAAAATAATGAAAAGCCAATAAACTACATTCACTCTACCTTATCTCCTTCTGCCCCGCTCTTCTTTGATTTAACCATGTGATAGATGAATGCAAGAACACTGGATATTACGAAAGGTCCCCAAAGAAAGGAATAAGGGAAATATTTCGTTTTGCTTCCTCCTTCTATAATAAGAATAAGACAAAAAATGATCAAAAGTCCGGTTCCAAGCCAAATAAAAAATTTCAAATACATACTCCCCTCTCTCACTAAATTATACATAACCATATTAGTCATTGACTAGGTGTTTTCCTGCCGAATTTCTGTTTAAATGAGAATATCAGTCGCACTACATTAATTTTTAGTGACTCTTTTAGAGAAAACACCTTTTTATATTCCTGATCTGTAAATATTAGAAACTCCATTGAAATCATAACCATAGAGAAACTGAGAAGCCCCATACCTACTAGAATGCCAAAATGAAAACTACAAAGTGCCAGTACAGCACATAGCTTTAGCCTTTTGTTCAGAATAATGAATGGAAAAGCTAACTTGATAAAGATACTTAAATAAGAGAACAGAACACTCAAATACATAAAATTCTCAACAAAATACGTAAGTGATGGTCTTGAAAAAGCATCAACTTGTGAAATGTAATAGAGAGCCGTTCCATTACTCCAAACCTCTCCCATAAGCTGATAGCAAGCAGATGTAAAATAAACAATACACACCTGAATAATGATAGCAACAACAAATATATTATGGATAATTATACTCCAAGAGGAATGTTTGAAAGGCTTTCCTCTCCTTTTGTACAATACGTTATCAACAGAAAAATATGTAGTGACGTTTACAAAGATCAAAAGAAACAAAACTATGTAGAGAAGATTATCACCACCATCAGCCATATAACTCAACCGTTGATAGAATGAATGATAAAATATAAAGTTGAGTATTGTGATAAACCTATTGCCATAGCCAATGATAAACAACATTGTGATTAAAATTGCTAAGTGATAAATAATATCAAACTGTAAAGGGGACTTGACTAGATCGTATAGAGAATAATTTGCATTAAATAATCCAATTCCTTCGTGACTAAACAAAAGATGTCTTTGAAAATAGTGAATAAAATAGTTATACAACATGATAACTCCTAAAACGATCCGTAAAATTGAAGGTCCGATTAAAAATTTCTCTTTAGACATGTTTTCAACTACAGCTATGATCCATTGGTTGAATTTAGCCTTCATCAATTCTATCCCTTCCTCTCCTTAATTTGTTATCTGAATGGAAGAACCTTGTCTACTTTTTTCCACTCAAAAGTGTTTGACTCTGTTTTCTTTACATAGTTCTTGGTATTTCTCTCTGAAAAAGGTTGGGGTCTGGTTGCTTCAAGCTTCACCCTTATTTCTTCGGGGTCTGTTGTCAAATATAGAGCGTAGGATGATGCATACCGATATATAGCAGTTTTGGCTTCTGTTCGTGATTCCTCACTTTTATCTAAAAGGTTTTTCTTGAGACTTTCATCTTTTGTTTTTTCGATCACATCTGTAACTAAATCTGTATTACTACCACTATAAAATGATCCAACTAATCCATCACTATAGCGGAGGATTCTGTTATAAGGTGTAAAAACACTCTTATCATTCATTTTGATTAAAGGTGTTGAGATATCAATCCAGTCCTCGAATTCTCCCGGTTTGGATGATTGCTTCTGCTTTATCTGAACATAGATTTTTTGATTATCTATCAAGGGATCTGGTGCGAATAAATGCCAATTTTGAGCAAATATTGTTTTAGTATAGAATGAAGTATATTTATTCACTTTTATAGATATAGGGTTACTAGGTCCTACATCCAACACAATTACAAAATAGTGGACAATTAAAAGGACAAATAAAAAAACTATTAGTGAGAATTTCCCATATAAACACTTAACTTTAACTTCCCTATTATCTTTCATCATTTGTTCCCTCCTCTTTTATATGTCTTAATCCCTACTTCTTTGAAAAGAAGTAGGGATTAAGCAACACCTATTACTTATTGAAAATAACTTCTGCATCCTTACTAGAGATATCTTTCTCTGCTGGTGAAACTCCATACAGGCTTCCATACATAGCTACCTCATCTGCTGCTCTACAAACTGCTTTCGCAGCATTTGTGCCCACAGCCCAAGCTGCTCTTACCCAATTAGGATTATAAGATTCTTGTTTCTCTGGTTGTTCTACCGCAATCTTTTGAGATTTAAAATCAAGATTACTTCCGGAATTGTCTGATGCATAAACCGATGCTCCTGCAGATAAAAATAGGGCTCCTGCAATTGCGATAGGTGCAAACTTTTTCATAGTAAAAACCCCTTTATATTTTTTATATTTTAAATCTACAATCAATATATGGTAGTTCGAATTAATTGTCAATATTATATATGTATTAAAAAAACAAATATTTAATTGTTACAAAGGTGTATTTTAATCATTTTTTGATTTAATTAAAAAAATATATATTTAAATTCAAATACAAATCACCCAACTGATAAATATATGAGTATTTTTTCAATATAAAGCACTCGTTTAACTTTAAAATATAACAAAAAGACTCCAGAAAATTAGGAGCCCCATGTTCTTTTATTGATTTGAGTATATTTAGGCACGAAAGACAAAGGTCTTTCTTCACTATGAACGACAAGATTATGATATTTGATTCTAGGTATCTCCTTCTTATTTAATCGTCGTATTAGCTCTGCAAGAACCTCTACTGTTGCTTTTACATCGTTCATAGCCTGATGATGACCGTTTAATTCGATCCCAAGACGACCACACACATCCTCCAACGAAGAACTTTCATCTGGATTTTCTAGCTTTGCCATAGTTTTCGTACATAGGAAAATAGGTGATTGTACTCCAAACTTCTCTAAAAATGAAAAGTCAAACGATGCACTGTGAGCAACTATTGTTGATCCTGCCGAAAACATCCCGAACAGCACAACCGCTAGGTTTTCTGGGTACCCGTCTGTAAGGTCTTCTTCTCTGATATCTGTCATTTTCGTAATCTTCTCTGGTATGACTTGTCCCTCATGAAGTTTAATGCGGAGATGAAGCCTTCCCACTTCCTTCTCAAGGTTCGTTTGAATTGCAGCAAGTTCAATAATCTGATCTTTGTTGTGATCAAGCCCTGTTGTTTCAAGATCAACCACTGTAAATAATTCTCTCGCTTGTCTAGTCATCTAAACACTCCCCATATACAGTTCTTTGGATTCTCCATATTTCAATTCGTAAGGCCGACCACTTTCGAAATCCCACTCATCTGATGAATACTCCATCATCCATCTCGGTTCGATTACGGTATCTGATTTTAATGGAACAGATAGCTTCACTGTATCCGACATTGCTTGAGTAATCAGATCCACATGGCTACGTGTTAAGTTGGTAAAAGGCATGGAAATCTTCACCTCATCATGAATTGAAGCATTGAGCTCCCAACCTTTTGCCTTACAAATATCGAAGATCTGAATCATATTCTTTTTTAGAACGTCGGCTCCTGAACCTTGGATGACAGCATTAAAACAAGCTCTCAACATATACTCCATTTCGTTTCTTTTCTCGGCAAGTGGTTCAATCATGATTTCAATCTCGTGCAATTTCCTTTCATCGTTAGAGGTTTTGACTTTCTTCTTCTGCAACCTCGCCCGATCAATATATAGCCCACGAAGCTTCCCTTCATTTTTTCTTACTTGTTGTTCCAATAATTTGAAGTTAGGAAATCTCCTTTTTCGTCCAAATAAGGTTTCAGTATATCCATTCTGTTTCATGAACTCCCGTATATCCTGAACCATCGTTGTAAATGAAACGAATGTGTCATCAAACTTCTCATAAAACATCTCAGCAACATCCTGTGACACTCCCATACCACTAGCGAAACGATGCGCCTTCTGGTCGTATGACTTCGCTAGAACCCCTGTTTTCATCATCCTCCGTGGTTGGAAAGTTCCTGTTGGGTCGTAAGCCTTGTCCACACAGTATTTTTCGTCCAAATTAAAGACCATCATTGCCATCGTAGTATATAAATCCCGATCATCTAGGAAGATCTGACGAAGAGAATTGTCATTGTATCGTTCGTACATGATGTGGGCCATAATCCTCGGCTCAATTTGGGAGAGATCCGCAGATACAAAGACCCACCCATCTCGAGGTTTGAACATGTTTCGAACACGTACTCCATCTCCACGAGAAGGGATGTTTTGAAGATTGCTACCCTTCGAGACCTTCTCATTGTTTAATACTAGCTTCTTTACTATGTCGTGATAGTTTTGGTCATTAATCATATGCTGGACCTCCGATTTAGCAGATCAATGGGCCTCCCTCGATATCCTGATGAACTATATCGCCCTGTGGATGTTCCTCCCGACTTCCATTCCGTGTGGAATCGCCCATCTGCATCAAATGCTGTAGGAATTTTACGCACATACGTATTCAGCAATTTCTCATACTCACTTATCAAACGAAGGGGCTTCAAGGCTTCTTCTTCCTTGTAGTACACTTCCAAAATATCAGCAGATGTAGATCGTTTCTTTCCTTTCTTGAATCTTGGGGTTCTGTCCTCGATCTCCAAAAAATCGTAGATCAAATAAGCAATATGACGATTGTTTGTTAGTTCGAAGGAATTGATGTAATCGGGCGCATCCCGTTCATCTATTCGAATCGTAGTAAGTTGTTCTTTGTATTTGCAAACCATTTCAACCGCATTAATATACTTCTTCAAGTGCTGTTTCTTGTTGTGAATACAATCAGATACTATGCCTTCATATTTTGCAATTTGATCTAATAGCTTCGTATTTCTATCTTTCTGTTTTTGCTGCCATACGCGAATCTTCTCACCATTGATAGTGAGCGACATTTTACGGAGAAAATCATGATCAATTTGATAGGAATTAAAGAGATCTTTCTTTGCTATATCTAACTTTGCTTGGAATTCTTCTTCAAGTTTGGACAAACCCTCTATATCTATTTCAAAACCACAACGAGCCATGAAGACGTCCACTGCTGACAAGTGACTGTCAATCCCCGAATAGCAATCAATTAATCTTCCTGTTTGCTTCATGGTTTCAAACTGCCACTCGAACAATGCCCACCCATATAACACATCCCAGATACCATAGATACCTACTATTTCTGTATTGAACGGTGCTGGAGATCCCTTTCCGAATAAATCTTCGAATGTATAGACTTCTTTCTCTCCAAGACCTAACGATTGTCCATAACGTTCTTGGTAGAACTGGTCTATATGATTACCGTATCTTTTAAGAAGTGGTTTCAAACCATAAGAAGGAAGATGCTCTGTCATTAGGTACATCCCATCAAGTGTGTCCCATTTACATCCACGGATGGTATATCCGTCATTCTGGGCAATGTGTAAATCATACCGTGCTGATCCCATATGAAAGGTCTTTCCATGTTTCGAGCTTTTTATATATGGGGCTATAACTTCGATAACTCTCGATCTAGTAAGTTGCTTATCACCATATCTAAAGGCATACTTACTTGATATATCGAGATCATTACGAAGATCAACATGACCATATGGCAGATAATAGCCTTCTTGCAGTACAGGAAGCCATATACCAAAACCGATTGAGAGATCCATATAGGAGTCAACTCCTGAGCCCTCGAAGTCTCCTGCTGTCATACTCTCCACTCCAAGTAGCTGGAAGCGATCTTTCCATTCCTCCATCTGTAACCGACATTCTTCTCGAACCCGATTTATGAACATTGGTAATTGCCTATCATCAGTCAGAATATGAAAGTTAGTAGGCTTGTTTTCAAGTACTTCACGGATTCGTTGGGATCTATCTTGCTGATTTTGATCCTGTTGGACCTTCATTCCCATCGAAAGAACCTCACCCTTGTTCATCTTCCCGTTTGACAGACGGCCTATCTTACCTTTAAAGAAGGCTTCCTTTGCAAGCTGGAATATCTCTCGTTCCTTATCCGAAAGCTTCATAATACCTATACGATCAAAAGCATCTTCAATCGTTTCTTCTGATGCCTTTTTCTTCGCCCTTGCCAAACTAGCTCGTTTTCGTTTCTCTTCTTCTCGGTCAATATTCATATTCAAAGTCAGTTTTAGATTCATAGTTATCCTCCTAAAAATAAACCCCACACACTTAGTAAGCGCATGGGGTACGAAAAAGAGGACTAGAAACCAAGAGTTTCATCAGGTGAACTATCAGATTCGACTTCTGGAGATCCGATTCCGATTCGAGAGACATCAAATCCAAACTTACGGAGGTCTTCGATTTGTTGCTCCGTGCTATTCACTCTAAGAACCTTATCGAAAAGATTATCATCAAACTCAAATCCTTTCGTTTCTTCAAAGTTCTTACGTTGCTGTGGTGTAAGTGCATCCTCATCGTCCTCTTCGGGATCATATAGAACAATATCTAGCGAAACCTTTCCTTCACTAGATTTCGAGATAAAGAAGGGGTATCTATCCAGCTTTTTTGCTTGCTTCCTCATAAAAGCCATGATTTCTTTACCTTGGTTTGAAGTAAAATCTAGAACAATTGGTTGTTTTCCATCTAAATTGACAGCACCCAATAGATAACGAGTTTTTGCTTTGATTGCATACGCTCGATCTCTAACCAATTTAATTTCACTATCAGATGCACCCGATTTCTTCAAAGCTTCTGCTTCCTTGTATAAAGAGTCACATGCCATATCATACAAATCTGTCTGACCAGCTTCTTTAGTACAGGGAGTTGTGTTGAACACATTGTACACATTGTGTGCCATATACGAAGATACACAGTTAGGAATCAGCCGGATTGCATAACTTTTTCCGTTCGATAGAGACCCTAGGATCTTTGAGTAATCAACATTTTCCATAAGTGCATCTTCAACAGCATCAGTACCTCTTTTTAAGATATAACTCAATCTTATCCGCTCCTTTTTTAAACTTAAACTGTTACTCTCCAAGGGAGACTCTTATCTAAGCGCATGAGTGCTTCTAAAAAGGACATCTATATTATTAAGCAACTAATCTATCTTCATATTCCTTGCAAATAAAAGCCTGAGCTTCTAGTTTGAACCGCTGAATAAACTTTTTGTTCGACTCTTCCTTCGTTCCAAACTTGATGCTCATATCCCGAGCAACAGCTACATTAGTTGGGTTATCCGGATCATAAAGCCGTCTTAGGATGAAATTACGTCTCGAACACTTTCCGTATCTAGCAAATAGAGCCTGTACCATTTCTTCACCAACTATCGTCTTTTCAACATTCTCATGACGATCAGATATGTACATTGTGGTCTTTTTTCGCACCTTCATGTCAGTTTCTTCTGTAACGTCGTCATATGAAAATTCATCTTTAGCCCAGGCTGTACGTCGTTGATAATACTCACCAGTTGCTTGGCGGAAAGCTTTACTAACCAATGCCGAAAAATTATATTTCCCATTATATCTCTCTGCTGCAGTCAGTAGTTTTTCTTTCAAACGACGTTCAAAGGCCGTTTCACCATGCTCATCTCTTGTCCGATTAAAATATAATCCATGCTGGTAATAGAGTCTCATCATGTCCTTTCGGAACACTTCAAGGATATACCACATTGGAAGAGTAAAGTTTTCTTCACGTACCTGTTTTCCTTCTCTTTTAAGCCGTTTGATATCGCTCTGGGTAGCAAATGCTAATTTGTTAATTTCTGTTGTGGTTAGTGTAGTTAGATCTTTATAGTACAATGCATCTACTATGTTATTTATCATGTGTTACCCCTTCCAGATTTTCGGTCAGGAAACACACGAGATCCCTAAATATCTTATTTCCACACAATACTAAATACATTAAAAGAACATATGTTCTTATTGCTAATAGAACAGATTATGTGATAATGTTTAAGACATAACAAATGAACACACAAAGAGAACATACGTTCTCCGCGTGGACAGTAAGAACACATTTGTTTAATATGTACCAGAGTAAAAAATATACAGACTATTATATATCTTTCTCCAAAAAGATATTGACAGTTCTATATTGTGTACGTGGTTTCAGAGGGACCTCGTATATTTCCAATTCTTTAAACAATGTACTCTCCAAAGTATATTGTTTATAAAGCGCAGACTCTCCAAAGTTGCGCAGTCTTCAATGGTACATCTCTTGTGTACTCCACTAGTATTTTACTGGTGGAGTATTTGCAGTTTCATTAAACTAGTCGTATAAAATCATGTAAGATTTTGATTATAACACATTACTCTTTAAATGTAAATAGTTTTTAAGGATTAAACAACTTATTTTCATTTAAATTTTGTATATAATTATATATTTTCAGCATCACTCAACGTATATCACCATAGATTATATTCCCTGTATATACGGGCACTAAACCCAAACCTTGATGAATAACTCTATTTTCGATGATCTTACTTAGAATATGAAATTCCTTTATTTCATTTGCATCTTTATATTCTCTAGGTATTGATGCAACATTTACCTTTAAAAAAGGACATAGACTTTTAATAGCTTGCTCTCTCATCTCTCGTCCTGCATCATCATTATCAGCCATGATAATCACCTCTTCTAGTGAGCTTCTAGCAATTAAGTCAACTTGATTCTTCGACAACCTACTAGTTCCTAATGCGATAGCATCATAATCAGTCATTGACATGATATACATAGCATCAATTTCTGACTCAACCAATACAACTATGCTGGAATTCTTCCTGTAAACTCGATCCATCCCGTATAGGAGTTTTCGAATCGGGTATCCGTTCTTCTCGTAATAAAAGATCTTTGATCCACAGTGCCGATACTTCACAGATGCAAGGCGGCCATCAGGGAAATACCAGGGTATAACAATCCGATCTCTTTTGGGATCATATCGGATGTTCATCTCTATTTCTATTTCTTTCGAAATCCCTCGATCTCTAAGGTAGTCATTAGGTTGAGTAAATCGATCTAGGAACGTTTGTGGTATCCCGATTCTTTGTTTTTGAAACCGTATTCGGGAGAAGTCGACCTTTAGACGGTCCTCTTCGGTGATTTCTCGGGCATACTCACTAAGTAGATATGCTTCTGTTTCATACTCAGTTTCTTGACGCAGATAAGCTAGTAACTTAACAAAGTTCCCACTCTTATATTCTCCTGTACCACCTGAATCTCCCCACGATCCATTGCTAAGGCTTACAAAAAATGAAGGGCTAAAATCATACCGAAATGGGGAACAGGCAATAAGTTTTTTAGTAGTCCATCTTTCTCTATGCCAATAGTATCCAGAAAGTTCCCGTTCTATATCCACATCAACTCTAGAATGTCGTACCTTCACATATGCCATCTCTCCACCACCTAGAAATTATCCAGAAATTGATTGGCCACATTTTCTCCGGTAGGAACCTCTGTAATAATTCCGAGCCCTGGTAGATAAATGAGATCAACTTCCACACCCTCTCCACCGTTACGTCCCTTGCCAAGCTGGATGATGCCTTCTCCTTGCATAGCTAGTGTGTCTACACCGATTAATAAGGTACTGTCTTCGAGAAGTTGTTTTGTCTTTTTCACTTCGGATCGTCGAGGTGGTCGGATAGAACGAGTACCCGACTCGTCCATTTCTGCCGATGTTTCTTCGGCTTGAGTAATTGCATGTATTACGGTTCTCGTCCTTCCTGCCAAATGACGTAACTTCTTCGAAGTTTGTGCCGCTGCTCCCCCCGTTGTACCATCTCCGGGTAAATAATCTAAATAATAGAATGGATCAACGAGTACCACGTCTGCCTTCGTTGTAATAATATCGTGTTCTAAAGTTCGAATTCCTCGATCCATAAAATCCTCGTCATCAATCCCTCTAACTATGATTGTTCCTGAAATACTATTGTTGAGTTTTTCTAAAAATCCCTGTAAAGCTTGTTCATCATGTAGCGAACCTAGAAGAAGATCCTTATTTCGAAATCCAGCATGTAGCACTTGTCCATTGTAATTGGTAGAAAATACTCCTTGATCAGCAGATACAATAGAAAGGATACGCGCTAGGATCTCATAGACGGTCATCTCCATGCCCCAAACTAAAACGGTGGCCCCCTGTTGAGCAGCCGATACTACTTCGGAAGTCGTAACCATCGATTTTCCTCGACCTGATCGTCCGAACCATACAATAAGTGAAGAAGATGCATAACCTCCGATCTCTTGATTAATGGTGTCGAACCTACTTTTCCAAACTCGGAAACTATCGCCATCCTTACGCCGTTGGTATTCCTGTAGAAACTTATCAACGTCTCGTTTCAAGTTGGTTCCGACACTAGTACGATTACTATGTTCGTTAAGTAGGTGATCTGCTTCCTCCCTCAACCATTCAAGAAACTTGGTTCGTTCGGAATTCGATGAACTACTAAACTTCGGAGCTACTTCTTTTTGTAGCCACTCATGGGTTCGTACCCCGAGTGAGAACTCTTTGACTTGGCTGACTAGGTACTCGTATGTATCTGATGTCGGTTCGTACAACAAACCTGTTTCCTCTACTACGGTAAGATAGTCAGGTGTTTGCCCCTTATTTCTATCAGCATAATCTTGAATGAAACGTAAAGCTTCTCTTTCAGATGTCGTGCTGAAATGATGATCTCTAAGATTAAACCGCTTAATCGCTTGTGCATCTTGTAGATCTAATATCTTGGATAATAGCTTTTCTCCTGCTCGGCTCATTTGACCACCTCCTATCGACGGAATCCCCTCTTCGATTCACCACTGAATGCAATTTCTAGACACATATCACGGGTGCGATCCCATATTTGTTTAGAGTACATACTCCCTATGTCTTGAAGAGGGATGTTAGATGTGTATATAGTCGGTTTGACTGTAGTGTTTCGGTGATTGATGACATGGTGGATATCAGAGGTAAAAGCTTCTGTTGAGCTTCTTAGTCCGATATCATCGAATACTAGAAAGTCTACATCCTTCATTGCTTCTAGATTTTCGTAGTATCTACTACTTGCCCTCTCTGCAATTTCTTTCGGCACGTTTGGTCGAGTAGCTTCGCTATATAGTGTCTGGAGTTCGTTCATCCCCATGAAGTAAACAGGTCGTCTCTTCGGTTTCAGTCCTCGTTTGATACTCCCAACATAATGATATTTGAGATATTCATTAGCAATAGAAATCGCTGTTGTGGTCTTACCTGTTCCAGTGGTGTTCGAATAGAGATACAGGGATTTAATCCGATCCTTTTCAGGTAATGTAGGATCAAACATCTTCTGAAATGATTCGACATATTTCTTGATAATGGCATAAACCTCGGGCTGTGATTCTTCTACTGCGGAATTTGATAAGGTAGTGTGAATATATTGTCGTGGAATATTCGCAGCGAAGAGTCTTCCACCTTCTCCAGTAGCTCCATGAATCGTGATCCAATGGGGACAAAGCTCATGACATTTGCCTTTAACACCTGATATGGTGCAGAGTGTGGAAATAATACAGTTTTGTTCGTTTGTTTTGTTGCTGTCCATGTTATACCCCCTAGAACCAATCAGTTGCTTCTTCTATAGACATCGTTTGAGTAGTTAGTTCTTCGCTTTTATCTTGATGTGCTTTCAGTACTTTTGGAAGAATACTTTCACGTTTATAAGCAAACATGAACCAAAACGAGATGCCTGGATATTGATGACTTGGGCTATGTTGACGTATGCATTCGTCAATGAAAGTCTTTGTTATTTCGGGACCATAAGTGTCAATCATTCTGCGAATATTCTTTGCTTCCATAGGAATGCTGTTACAAACATACGGAATGCCAAATCGCTCTTCGTGTTGATCTGATAGGTATTGACGGAAGGTCGTTGCATTCCATTTTTCGATAGCCTTTTCTCTCCATGTGATCGTAGATTTCTTTTTCATAGATCGTCTCCTTCAATAATCTCTTCTCTAAGCGCATGAGGTACAAAAAAGAGGACATAAAAAATCGCGATGTCTAATCTTTTTTGACATCGCAATCTTTTATCTAGTTATATTTAGTTATTGTTAATAGTTAGTTCTAGTTAGTGTAAAGCATAACGGTGTCAGTTTGATCTGACACGGGTGTACTTAACACGGTTAAAAGATTTCTAAACTGGATACGGGCATGATCGTATAGATGGTATTATCAAACTTTTGATTCTTGCCCCGACGTTTAACTCGCTTTATAATCGACTGCCCCTTCCATTGAAATTCTTCTAATCGCTTCAACCGCTCTCCTACTGTCTGTCTAGATATACCTAGACGTTGGGCAAGTAATGACTGTGACGGATAGCAACGTCCTTCTTCGTCCATAAAAGCTGCTATACCACATAAGGTTTGCCAGAGTTCGGGACCGAGTGCACTAACAAGTCCGTCATGGACCGCATCAACATACATTTTAAGGAAGATCCTTGGTTTTATTTTTTGCTCTCCACCGACGAGTTCGTATTCTCGTTCGGTTTGAACAGATACATAGTTTTTGTTCAAGTATATCCCCTCCTAACTTACAGAAGCGTATTAGGAGTAGGGAACAGGACAATAATTAAGATGATAGATATATCTATATAAACGAAGATTGGTGGTACATACAATGTCTTCCGATTTTAAATTAAACTTATGTGCTGGAGTAGCTGCTATTTTATTCTTGGTCTCCCTCATAATTTTTTCCAAATTCCTTAGTCGCAAAGGACTAGTTTTAGGTATCCTATTACCACTTTTGATTTTATTGGGCATGGCAACACATACAGTCATTCTTATTCCCATTGCTATTCTTGGTCAGGCTTTATTTTTGGTTCCTATTGTGATCGTAATGTGGAGGAATCTGAAGGAATAGAGAGAAAATAAACCGACCCCTAAAGGGATCGGCTTTGGCTTTTTCGTAGCTGTTCGGTGTGAGTAATTTGATTTTCGATCATCTGCGAAATCCCTAATAGAATTCCCCCACCTACAACAGAGCCGATCCACCACATCAGAGCTACGGACCACAGAAACGTGGATTTTGTTGAAGGAGTATTAATTCCTATTTCTTGCAGCACCTGACTTGGTGCAGTCACAACGGATACTTTTGCTAAGAGAAGACCAGCAAAGAAACCTACTACTAACACAAATAAACCAAACCAGTATAGTAATTTTTGTGTATCAATTCGCTTGAAATTCAACCTATTCTCCCCTAACCATATACATTAATTCATATAATTTTATACTCTAGTCTAGAGAATTGGCAATATTGTTTGCTTAATCTTATTAATAAAAAAAGTGCTACGAACCGTAAGTGGTCCATAACACTTTTATTACCATCTAAAACTTATTAAATTTCTTCATAGGTGATGGCTGACTTGTATCTGTTGCTTCTGTAATCACTTTGTTTTCATCATTGGAAACCCGAACTGTATCACGAGACATTATATATTTGCTTTCGTTCTTGTACCGATACATGGCCGTCATTGCAAACCACTTTAGTGGTATGTCATGCTTCTTTAGAAACTCATAAAGTTCTGGATCATCTTTCATTGTAATCTCTAGCTTGATATGAATTGGTTTATCATCTACAGACATCGTAACACCCCCGATACTATGTATAAAGACTATACAAATAGTATCCTTCGGAATTTGCACTTTGGCTATCACTTACTTTAACTGCATTTGGAACACCAATCAAGTGGCTTTTTAGTGGTTCGTACAAAGCTTCTACCCCACCACCCGTAAAGATAACATAGTCAAAACTATCTAATGACTCCATTCCCTTCAAACTTCCCATGATCTGTTGAGCTAATATTTCAAAGGCTTTTCTTTTCACTTCCTCTACCTGTAACTTTTCGAATATTCTTCCTCCATATCGGATACTATCACCAGAGAGAAGGGCTTGTTCAATTTCAAGGGGTTTGAGTTGATTTGTTAGACCCAACTCAAGCAGAATCCTTTTATAGGCGTCCACCATCGAATAATTAAGAGTGAAATACCTTAATAATGTCATCCCGTCAAGAACAGCCACATCACTAGAACCAAATCCGACATCAATGATAAGCTTCCTCCGAGAAGTTTCGATATCATGTCCATTTTCTGTATACGACCCGTCATCATTCACCATTAGGTTGAATAACGTACCCAATGGTTGGAGGATTATCTCAACGTCAGAAATTTCAAATTGCCGAATTCCACCATTGACTACTACTCGGTGCGATCCTAACAAGGCTTGCTGTATATACCGATATACTTGATCGTTCTTATAGTGATTTGCTGGAACACCCGTGGTCACTCTTATTTGGTCTCCATCATCTACTAACTGGGATATGGCTAGAATAGAAGATAACTTGTAAAAGTGATTAGAGTAACGGTCAATGTCCCTGGCTGTTGAGAATACTGCTTCCATTGGATCTCCTACTGTATAGAAAGACTCGCCGTAACCAAATATCAGATCTTCGGATTTTTTCGATCTTCGTCCAAAAACTTCTTCTCCTTTCAAACGTTCTCGCACTGCATTCAGATAACATATTCTACTGACAGAACTACGCCCTTTAACATAAGAATTGGCTACCTCAAAACCCAAAACTTTTGTTTGTTTTTGTTGATATGCATATGGGAACATCTTTTCCATACTGAATTACCCCTTTTATATACTATAGTATAACATAGTATATTTTTTTATATTATTAATCCAATAATGAAACAATATCGCGGATTATTGAATATGTAAATAGGGTGATTTATATATTATTTTATATTAATTTATATAAACTGTTCTTTTAGCTAAACCTACCTTGAGATATAGGGTTTACATCACTAGAAATCCCATAGAATGCCCTACGTTCTTCCATTTCTCGCTCAATAAATGAATCCTCTAAAGCTTGGTATTTATCCGAAATCATCCCCTTCAACGTACCTACAAGATTAGCTCCAAAAGTTGTTCGGATCTCTTTACGTTTGAATTTAGCTACTGACTTACGGATCGCATTCAAGACTTCCTGTACATGAAGTTCATAGTATTCCCCTACATTTCTCAAAGCGCCCTTAATAGACTTCCAATATCCAATAATCTCATTGGTGGAAAAGTACGGTTTCAACTCTTTGACTACCTCACAAGGAACTCCACTTGCCAAGCAGTATTTTTCTTTTTCTGTTTCGTAGATATTATCATCTGACATCTTATGCTCAGGCATATTGCTAATAGCTTTATCTTTTAAGTTATATAGATTTGTTACACATTCGTTAAAAGATTCTTTAGTCTCAAAATTAGTAAGTTCATCCGTTGTAGGACAAGGGGTTTCATCAATCTTACGACCTGCATCTTCGACCTGCACACGACCTGTACCTTCGACCTGCATAGGCCCTTCCTTCGGTTCTAGAGATGATATGTATTCAAGGCTGAATTGATAGATATTGGTTCCTTTGCCGCCAGTTAACATTCGACGAGTTTCATGAACAATGATGATCCCTTTCTCTTTGAGCCCTCTTATCCCTTTACGAAAAGCCCGCTCCTTTACTTTGACATGCTTGTCCTTCAACATCGTAGTAACTGTGGCCCAACAAACACCAGGTACTTTCGTAGAGTAGCGAGAGATGGTATATAGTACATCAATTTCACAAGGAAGAAGATCCGTGTATTTTACGACTGTGTTTATGTATAAGTCCTTAGCCTTAACCGAATCAAATACTTCTAAGCCTAATTGACGAATAATATATTCGTTTAATCTAGTTGTCTTTATCTGCATACGAAAAAACCTCCTGAATAGCCCATGTTCTTACCTAAGCGCAGAAGGTCGTCAAAAAAGGACATTTATTTTAAGAAAGATTTCGTAGTCAACTATTAACATACCCTAAATAGACTGCTAGAGTTGACAACTTTCTCATAACATAAATATAATACGAGTATCGACTAGTAGAAACTGTGTCGAAGTGGTTCTACTAGTTGTATGCATGAGTGACCTTCTGCTCCTTAGACGACCAATCTAGGGCAGGTATGTAGACGATTCCTGTGAAGAATCGTTTGACGAAAAGCTTGGGATGCGCTATATCCCGAGCTTTTTTCGATATGATTCGACTATATCACTCCCGGATTTTCTAGGTCAATTAATATTTGAGTAAGTTTTCGCACTTTGATATAATCAAAAATGTAGCCTATAGCCTAGTTGGAATATATAATTCCTCCTAGATTAGTGTTGTCGTATCACTTATGTTATAGGCTACACCATTACATATACAAAAAAAAACGGACCCCATGCGATTATGCACAGGGTCCTTTTGATTTCTATTCGATAATAGTATTTTGTTCATCTGAATCAGGTTCTGGAACTGGAGCAGGATCACGAACTATCCCCACGGCACACAAAATACCTACAATGATGTTGATCGTATCTGTATGTTTTTGAACGGCCACAGCATCAATTGCTCCGAGGTTCACTAGGAGTCCGACTACTAACGACCCTAATAACAACAAGGTTGTTTTATCGGTTAGACGATTCAAAATATCTTTATATGACATACAACTTCACCTCCTTTCGATACTAACCTTTCTACCAAAACATCGAGCGCCAAGTCTTGACTCCGACGATTCCGTCAGCCACAAGTCCATGTGACTTCTGATAGGCAATTACCTTCGCTCTGGTTTCCTTTCCGAAAATACCGTCTACTGCTGCACCAATCTTATGCTGCACCTTTTTGATGTCATTTCCACGCATCATCGGCGAACGTAGCTTCATATTTTGAGAGAAGCTTGTATTCATATAAGACGGTTGCCCCGACGATGTTGAAGTCGAAGCAGATGAAGCAGAACCGATTGATCGCACCCATGAATCCCAATTGCGAAGGATATTTCGTGGACAATTCTTTTTTGTCCAGCGACTATGCGGAACAACATTTGACAATGGGATGCTCCACTTCTTCATGAGATGTCGGACTAATTCTTTCGCATTCTCTTGAGCTTTCGAGAAGTTACCATCTGCATTTACGCAAATTTCGATGCTAATAGAAAAGCGATTTCCTGTTCCATTAGCACCATCGGTACATGCCCAAGCTATTTCGTTATCAGGGACACTTTGCCAGATCTCGTTTTCATCGACACTATAGTGCCAGCTAGCCGTTCTATCATTCCCTCGATATTGTAAATTCGCATGAGCTTTAGCATTGGCTCCACGTCTTGTGTTATCCGTTTCATGGATCGTAATGTATTTTGGAGTACGTTTGGTTTGGGGTCTATTTCGTCTGTTACTAGATGGGATGATTTTTTGTTGAATATTGATAGATATTTCCTCCTAGTTGAAAATTGGAATTGCCAGCTTGATCCCGATGATCGCTCCAAGGATCACGATTAAAGCTCCGACGATCCGAACAAGATTAAAAACTAAAGACCACGTATTCTGGAGAAATGTCTCCTGACGTGGCCCGAATGATTTTACTTCTGTTTTCACTTCATCTACTGTCTTTCCGATCTCATCCATACGTCTCTCGAGCTTGTTGACTCGAAGAACTGCATCAGAAGCTTCACTACCTACCTCACTGATCTGATTCCGTAAACTTGATAAGTCTTTCCGAATCTTTTCGTGTTCTTTCTCTACATAATCGACACGACCTAGTAGAATCTCGTTGTCTATTGTGGCGATGAAATCACCCCCTCTACATAAGAAAAAGAGAGCCTTTTTAAGCTCTTTCCGCCAATTCTGTGTACCCAAGAAGGATCAAAGCTGACTTCACTTCTTGCTGCAACCTTTCAGGTACATCATCTATTTTTTTGAAGCCCCTAATAATCAGAATTACGTATACTTCGACCACGTTCGGACTCACCTCACTAGATCACTCCTTTTTTGACAAGCGATTCGTATAATTCTGCTACGGCCTTTAATGCAGCAGCACTATCCTTTGATTCGTCTACCTTTCGAAACTCGGATTTCTTATCTAGAGACTTTAATAAACCAAGATCCACATCCGAACCTTTTTCGTTTCCTACCATTCCGTCTAGGTCACTAGACTTAATCAAACAGAAATCCATATCAAATTTGCCTAGTGATCCATTTGTCCAGGAAACATGAAAAAACCCGTCTGAATCGGTTGACCATTCGGGAGAGAAAATATTGTCTATTCGGTCGAACACGCGGCCATTGCCCTCAAAAATGAGTAGAGTATATATCACGTTCACTCTCCTACTTCTTATATTTGATTTCTAGAGTGGCGGAACCATTGAAAATCATATACGGAGAGCCATCCTTTTCAAATATAGCAATACCCTTTGCATCACCATCTCTCAAGGAAGCTCCCCACGAGGTAGGAAGTGTAACCCACTTATCATCGCCCCATTTAAACCCTGTCGGAGATGTTGAACTTGAAAGGTCAGGTTCTCCTTTTGGTGGGCTAGAATAATTGTGGGTTCTAAAGGTAGGAGTATTAGAAGAAGAGTTTCCGCCCTCGGATCGACGAGATACACGTAACCGAATAGAGGTAATTTCTTTGGAAGAGGAAAGAGTAGATCGGATAGATGCGTCATTGAAGAACCAGAGTCCCATGTGGTTTCCGTAGCCATACGAACCTTGATAAACATAAGAGTTGTCCGATCTCCATCCATACTTTGTACGCCATGATTTTGAAGATGTTGAAGAAAAGGTATCTGTATATTCCTTGACTGTCTGCGGTGGTGGAGTTGGAATTTCAGTACCACCTGCACTCCCACTTGACGGAGCATTTCGGATTTCACCACTGTTTCCTGTTCGAGTAAGAACTTTTCCGACTGGGATAGTCCCGTCTATGGAAATCGTAGCACCAAAAAAAGCCCCTACAGAACAGTCGGGACGTTTCTCATCATCAGGTTTATTTGATCCAAGTGAACCACCAATTGCATCTATGACAACGATTTGAGATGCATATCCTGCTAAAATTGCATATTCTTTTGCTCCCCAAAATTGGCATTTGTGTAAGAAAACCATAGAGTTGTCGTTCATATGGATACCATACTTTGCTTCATAGTCTGAATACGTCTTTAGGTATTTGAAGTATACATACAAGCTCCTAGAAACAAGGACAGGTGTTGTAAATTCGCTAGGCTTTCGGTTGACAGTAAGATTGAATATGTTGACTTCTGATGTACAATTAAGTACAGTCAGGGTCCCCATCAACTCAAATGATGAAGGGAAATCTAATCGAATAACTCCAGGGCCAAAGAAGCCGTATAGTGAAAGATCTTCGGTTGTGCTTGTTCCAGAGATTTTCAGTTCGACAAACCCTTCATTGTACTTGGACAAGGCGTCGATAACTGTCTGGATCGAACGAAATGGCTTCTCTGATGTTCCGTCCCCTGTTTCGTCACTTCCATCAGAACAATGGATATGAATCGTTTTGTTCTTTTTACTAGCCGAAACTACAGATGAGCTAACGATCTCCCCTGCAATGATCTTTCGAACACCTAAGTCATCAGAGTTCGCATCCATTACACGGTTTCCATCACTATTTATCACGACAATTTTATGATCATTAGTAACCTGAATAGATCCTGATATGTTTTCACCTGGCAAAGTAAAGGAATCAGGAAGATCCCCTACAATGTTCGGTGCTTTTGCAGTAATATCAGCAAAATAATAATAATGATCATTGTCATTTTCTTCATTCCTCTGCCCTGAACCGATCACTTTCATACTCCCTGCATCGATCGGATAACTCGTGTTCTTAATCTCAAATCTCTTAACCATGCCCCCGATCCATCCTCCATCAACACCAAGCCAATAATCACCTTTATCTGGAATCTGTAGATCCAAATCAATTTGATTACTACCTTTACTTAACAAAACGGAACGTTTAGCAATAATGGAATCAGTATCTTTTGAGTAAAGAACAATATTTCCTGAGACATTATCAGAATTGCTAATCAACATCGTAGTACCTAGATGAATCGGCTCATTCACCCGAAGATGGATACCGTACCCCTTGACATCATTGTGGAAGTCACCAGCATCTTCGGATCGGGGGGTACGTATTCGAAAGTGGGTTCCGATACGTCTCGCAGTTTCGATGATATTCTCTTTTGCTTTATTTCGTAAGTTTTGTTGTAGTTCGGATATTTTTGAAGGGATGGATATAAATTGAGGGATATGTTCACCAAGAATACAGGAGTCTTGAGTCGGATCTGTATAGGATCGAATCAGTTCGATGATCCTCGAAGAAAGGTATATTTCGGGGGTTATGGCTCGGTCTATGGTATCAAGTCCGTCACCGAGTCTAACAGATTTATGGGCATAACCTGCAACGTGTTCAAGTAGAACAACATCAACTTCATAACTATATAAAGGCTTCTTTCTTCTCTCTAGCTCTTTTAGTGCTTGATCTTTGAGTGAGGACGGACTTGTAGCATTATCAGATTCAAATACTCCGAAGAGATGTTTCCCTGAATGGCTCCAACGGTCTCGTGCTTCTTCATCCCCGATCCAATCGATACCATTGTTGACGGGTTGGATTGTCATTCTCTTCCCATCTTTTTCGGGACCAAGTGCGATCAGGGCGGTCACAAGCTCGGACGAGTCCTCGATCCGTCTAAGACCTTGAATGTCTCTTTCGTACTCAAATCTCTTTCCTGTACGGTTTCCACGGCGCTCAATGAAGTGTACATACCGTTTATAAATCCGGTTATTTTTCATTTCGATGGTGAAGTAGAACTCTGCTGAAAACTTCTTCTTGAGTATATGGAGACCTTGCAAAGCAGTCTCGTAATCCTTGAATTCAATGGTCTCGGCTCCAACAAAAGATACTTCACCTTTCTCCCATTGAGACCCGTTTAATATGTAATCTAGGGTTTGGGAAGCCGTGTATCCTGAAAGTATTCTTGGTCGGATTATATCAGTCAATAATTCACTTGTAGCTGCATTCTCACAGTATACCTTTTTGATATACTTTCCTTCGCTTTGGTTCTCTTCCACACGCTTAATTTTGAATAGAATGATATTGTTATCAAAATCTTTTCTAGCAATAAAGTTCTCGGCTACTAAAAATAGAGAGTTTGGATGAGAGGAATCAGTCTCAAACTCATATGTAGAAAGAACATCATACAGGTTCTCACGATGACGGTCGTGCCAGTATGAAAGACTTGATTGTCCACCATCTCCGAGTGTAGCTACAATTCTTTCACTAGTATCTAATACGTAGATCATCGTATTCCCCCTTTACACAACAAAAAACCGTATCTATAGATACCGTCCTCGATGATATATTTTCATTTCACATTTATTTGCTGGTTGATATGCTAGATTGTTGATAGAGTCTCCTTCTAGAGATAGATATTGTGATCCCATGTTCAACTCACTTAACCACACGGTTCCGTTTTTGTAGATGCTACCCACTTCACAATCAATCACTACTTCGTCTCCTTTTTCAATAATTTCTGGAATCGCTATAGTGGTGATAGGATTAATTTTCTTTAGGGTAAGTTGAGAACAGTACATTGAAGGAACGACTTGATAGGTACTATGCTGTCCGAAATGGATCGCCACACCAGATACAGGAGCATTGTACTGGTCGATATCTGGGTTAACCCATCGGAATTCCACACGAGAAGTAGCCACTTCAAGGCCAAATAACTTACTCAATCGGATTAACTGTGCTTTCCATACGGGACCTATTCGTTCGATCGTAATCTTTCCGTAGAAGTCCGAATACTGCCCATATTCTTCCGTTTGGGTTTGAGCTACCGTCTTCGTTTTTCCACGGACTTTTTTCTTTACATATGTGGTCTTTTTCTTGTAGGACATGCTACCTGCTGTGTTTGCAAAGTAGTGTCCATCATCCCTCGTCCCTGCTCTCGCTTCAATCTTCGTGGATTCACTTCCTACCCATGCATCCATCAAGGCCAATTTACCGACGACATTTCCGTTCGAATCGAGTAAATAAAACTCAATCCGTCCCATCTCCATTTGCGAAATCGAATAGAAACCTACCATTGCTTCCAATCGGAAATGCTTCGCAGAGGTTGTGGACATCTTTTGTAGTGCTGGACCATGCCATTCTGAACCTTTCCCATAATCCGAAGCTACGAAAGACCAATCATCAGGAGTGATCGCTCCTTGGACACTTCCTTGGTCTACATTAGTGAAGCTTGTCCATCCCGAAGTAGAAATCATCTCATCATCAAACAACTTTTCCTCGGGCGGTATCGTTATCTGATCCAAACCCTCGGGATTCCCAATATGTATATACTGATCTTTTGTAGCCATTGAGAAGTAAGTCGAATTTTCTTTGAAGTTAGCTACTATGACAGGATAGGTTTTTTCTTTACCTTCAACTTTCACTTCAACAGGAGATGAGGTAATCACAGGGGATTCAATGAGTGGACCATAAGAATATGGATCGGGACAGAGGAAGCGAAGGGTTGCAAATCCTGTAGTACCCACCGTTTGTAAATCGGTCGATCCTGTTAGGTAGGAGAAGTATGTTTTTGTCGGTTCCACATCGAAGATAAGTTCCTGCTCTTCATCCCAACGGAGCCATACACCTATGTCACGAAATGTCTCCATCATTTCCGTATCTGTCTTACCTGAGATTGTTATATCGACTTGGAATTCACGCATTCCAATTTCTGTACCAAAAAAATAACCGCCAGACCTAGAGGGGACATTGACGGTCTTTTCAGTAAGTGGTGGTAGAATGGATCGGGAGATATTAGTTACAAGAATATGGTATTCAGAGCTATGTTTCCCTGCGAATTTAAATCCACGTATACCTATCAGTATTCCCCCCTACTTCTGGATTTTTGACGTGCAAGTCGATCCAATTCCTCGCTAATCTTCTTAATGTCAGCTTCTTCACGCACGACCATCGAACCTATCTGAATCACTACACTTCTGACTGATTCAGTCGTTGGATTACGTGTTTCTTTGAACTGATCTGCTTTTGCATAGCTAAACGTCTGAATCATCCGGAAGAGATTCGCTTGTTGGGCTTGAGTTAAGACCATTTCATTTCGTAGAATTCGTACATCCACTTCGTCAAATTTAGGTGCAGAAGTAATAGAAAAGTTAGGTGATCCGCCTGAGTGGAACTTCGGTAGCTCGTGGACAGTACCACCACTATGTCGCTTGCTATCGGGACTTCCACCGACCCATGACCAGACAACCGATACGAACTTCGTTACTCGGCTTGTCAGATCCGCTAAAAATGACTTTCTATTCTCTACTTGGGCTGTTACAGGCTTGGTTTCGCCTTTTCGAATGTCAGAGATAATCTTTTGAAGAGTGTATCTTGGATCGGTTATATCAACAGGCTTCGTTGCCTGTTTTGATGCATTCATGTGCAAGGCATCGGCAGTTTGCTTCCCAGTACCACCGGGATCGACTGTTACACTTTTTGACGTGGGCTTACCAAGAATTCGATTCAAATCTTCGGCTGAAACTCCTGCAGCCGCCAAAGCTTGTCTTAGATCTGCTTGACTTGCGATTAGATCCCGAACTTTTTGACGTGCTGCTTCCTGCTTTTCTAATTGCGATTGTAGTAAGGAGATAGCTTCTCGCTCTTTGTCATTGCGAACTCCATCAGCATCAGCAAGTCGAATTGTCTCACTCAAAAGAGATTGAGTTTTGCTAATCGCTTCGTCAATCTGCTTAGTTCCTTCGCCACGTTTATATGAGATCCCGACTTCTGCCATCTCAAGAGCGATCATCTTCTCATACAATGTCTGGGCAGCAGTAACTTGCTTCCAAAGTTCATCTGCTTTCTTCTTCTCTTCTTCCCGTTGTTCCGAGGATTTAGCAAGTTGTTGGTTCGCATTCTCCAAAACTAGTCTTTGTGCTTGAAGTTGATTCTCAAGGGCTGTGATTTCTAACTGATTACCTCGTTGACGAGCATCCGCCAATTCAGCTTCTTTGGTTTTTATATCCTCAATCGCTTGAGTTCTTTTCTGTCTCCAAGTATCCGCTTGTTGATTTAATTCCTTCATCTTGGCAACGGACTCACCAAGTTCTCGTGCAAGGCTTGACGACTTGGCATCTGCTTTGTCCTTCTGAACTTGTAATTCTTGACGAACAGCTTCTCGTTGCTCTGCATTATATCGCCGCATCTCGTCGGTAGTCTTCGCCCATTGATTACCCAAGGAAGATACGGCCGTTTCAGTAGATGGGATCTTTGATAACAAGTCACTATTGAGCTTTATAAGCTCGTTAAATTCTTCATTGGTTAGCCCTGACTTTTTACGAAGACCATCCATCTCTTCTTGAAAGGCTTTGATTACCTGCGGATCTGTTTCAGCTTTTAGTTGAGTCTGTATATCAAGAAATCGAAGCATCTCATCATTAGATAGTTTGTTTTTCTCACGAAGCGCATCGAAACGGTCAACCTGTTCCTTAGTAGTATCCGCCACTTTCTGGAGAGATTCGACACGGGATAAATCAACCTTTGCTGCTTCTTCCATAGCATCAGAAGCTCCCCAAACAGCTCCTGCTAATGCTCCAAGACCAAGTAATAACCATCCCTGTGGTCCCATTGCTAGTTGCATCGCTCTGACTCCAGTACCAACTAGGCGAAAGGCAGAAGCTAAGGTGGTAAGTGCCACTGCTCCTGCGGCCACTTTCAGCCCGAATTCGATCATGGCCGGATTCAATTCTCCAATCCAATTCAAGAGATCCGTTCCAGCACTCAAAAGCCTCCGGATTTCTGGAAGGAACTGAGTTCCTAATTTAATTCCGACAGCTTCCAAAGCCGATAGAAATTGATCCCATGCACCAACCGTCGTGTCCTTCACTGTCTTCGAGAAAGCGGCGGCTGCTCCATTTGCATTTTCGAGTCTATTCGAAAAGTCGTCGATTGCCTTCCCTCCAGCTTTCATAAGGGAAGTAATGGCTGTAGCTGACTCTGTACCGAAGATTGTTGCGATCTTATCGAGTTTTTGAGAATCGGTTAGATGCTTCATCCGATCATTAAGGTGATCTATAATCTCCGGTAAGGGTTTCATCTTCCCCTGTGCATCCGTAAACTGTAGCCCTAATTCTGCCATGACTTTTTTTACTTCTCGGGTTGGTGAAGCAAGACGGATCAAAGCCATTCGCATAGCTGTCCCTGCCATGCTCCCCTTGATTCCGTTGTTGCTGAGTAAGGCAATCGCGGCGGCGACATCTTCAAAATCCATCTTGACCGAACTTGCCACGGGACCCACATATTTCATTGCTTCGGCTAAATCCGGCAACTCTGTGTTTGCATCATTCATGGCCTGAACCAGAACATCGACTGCTTTTCCCGAATCCTTAGCTGTGAACCCAAAACCTGACATGATCGAAGTCAAGTAGTCAGCGGATGTGGCTAGATCAAGTTGCGAAGCTCCAGCAAGATTAAGTAAAGCAGGCATTGTTCCTATAATCTCGTTGGTCTTAAATCCAGCACTTGCAAGTAGGCTCATACCTTGTGCCGCCTGCGAAGCACTAAAACTTGTTGTAGCCCCTAGTCGTTGAGCTTCGGCAGTTAGTGAAGCAAATTCCTCTTCTGTTGCTCCAGAGATCGCCTTGACCCTAGCCATCTCTTGCTCAAATCGTGCAGCAACAACAACGGAAGCTCCGACAATACCTATGATCCCTGCACCAACAGCAAGCATTGATTCTTGTACCATATGCCCTGATTTCCGAACATTCATAGCATCACGAGACAGACCTGACATGTCTTGGCGAGCTTGCATCATTCCTCGACGAAACTGGGAGTTTTCGAGAATCAGACGAGCCCGAACCGTACCAGCATTAAAACCACTCATTTGATCCCCTCCCTTTTCATCAGATCATTTCTCGAAGCTGTTCAAACCGATCACGATCAAACTCTTGTTTTTCTTGCATTCCAGCTTCTGTGGATAAGCTGTGGACGAATTTCTTAAAGTCTTGTTCTTCCATCTGTTTAGAGTGAATTATTGTAAGTAAATTTAGTCGACTTCGAGCTTCCTTCTTCCGTTTCTGTTTCATCAGATCGAAAAGATCGACCATATAGTATTCTTCTTCGAGAACCTTTTGAGAAACACCAAGTTCGACTGAAAGGTTTATAAGCATTGGATCAATAGTTAAGCCCTCTACTCGGTCTCCTTCGAGATCGGCAGAAGGCTTTTGATGTTTTTTGCTGTATCAACTAGGTTGTTTTTTTCGACCATCCTTCGAAAGTACTCGATAATCTCATCTAGTCCGACATGATCCTCTAGATATTCTTTTTCAATACCTGTCAGCTTCGAAGTAACCTCTATCACTTCGTCCATACCAAACTCTAGAGCAGAAAGAAAATACGTAACAAACTGATCAGACGGCACTTGCACGAGTTTGATAATAATGTTAGGAAGAATATCTACAACTTCGAAGAGTTCTCGCCACTTTTTAGGTGTGATCTTTTCGATTCGAACTTTCTTATCCCCGAGCTTTATTTCATTCTCACGCTTGATCGAAAACATATAGATCCCCTCTCAAAGTTTGTGGGGTTCACTCCTCAAATTTGAGGAGTCAGATTATGCTCCATTCGACACACTGGAATCGCCCATAATAAACAATAGACCTTCTGAGTCTGGATATGCTTGGAAGGTGATTTTTGCAATCCGTTCATTATCGTTATCATAGGTATATTCAATATCCGCGGTAGGTCCTGCCAGTGGGATCGTAATGTAGTCGTTCGGTGTCGTCCCAGGTGCGGTTGGCTTGATAATCAACTGGTCAGCAATTGACAACATATCGAAACCCGAATTCGCTTTTACGTTTAGTCGAAGTTTTCCATCCGACTGAGTGAAAGCTGAGTTCGGCATGACCTTTGAAATCTTCTCTAAGTCTTGAATAACAAAAGGAACCGTTACCGTAGCATTTCTACCTTTCATGATCGTTTTCACTGGGGTTTCTCCATACTGATCAACTTTGATCTCTTGGATAGATGTAGACATCTGAAATTGAATTCCGCCCTTGGTAACATCAAATACGGTAGGATTTGCCTTTCCGAACTCGACAATTGCAGGGCCAATCGACACGTTAATCGTTGTATTAGCCATTTTTAACCTCCCTTGAAATAGAAAAGGAGCCTATGGACGAACCACCATTCCGAAGTTCAAAGAGAAGATCGGACGGTTCGCTTCATCGGTTCCTAAAAAAATAGGAGAACTACTTTCTGACCGTATAACTACGATAGAAGATTCTCCTATGGTTTGTTCTCGTTTATTTGCTAGTACTTCATATAGATGGTACGCCATACCTTCTGTTTCCTTTAATGCATTTGGCTTCCCTCGAATCAACAACTGGAAACTTGGATATTGGACTCTTGTGTATTGGTTTTCGGGCATCCCTGAATGAATGGATACTACACAACACTCATCTTCACTAGTCGTCGGAAAGAGAAATGGATAGTACACGAAGTTCGCAAGCGATTTAAGATATCTAATTAGATCTTGTATTCGAATTAACCATCCACTCCCTTCTCTAGTGCTTCTTGAAACCACTTTACATACTTAGGAGACTCACCCTGTAGTGGACGAGTTAAATATTTTCTTCCTACAACATAACCATCCGTCCCTGGAGATGCCTGAGACCGTGGCCCGAGCCCAGTCATATACTCGTGAGTCCAGATTGCATAATCGAAGCTCCCATAATTCAGGGATTGTTCTACAGCTTGATAGGACACTTCGCCTTGAATTCCGTCTGCCGATTGTTTCACTTGTTGATCAGATGATTTTCTAAGAATTCCTTTGTCGATAGGTGCGATACTGGATGAGATTCGAACTAGATCGTCTACAGCATCATTCATAGCATCAGTCAGTTCTTCAAGTACTTGCTCGTCAATCTTGCTCATTTTTAACTGAAACTCATGATCGTCTACTTCCAACTTCATAGAAACACCTCCGTCAATACGGGCTTCCCTCCGAAGTCTCTTTTCACGTTTACTCTTTGAGGTTTCCGTTTGATGGTGATTCCTATCTCGTTGGTGTATTCGATTTCATCGTCATATCGGATGTCTGTTAATTTATCAAGAAGAACCTTCAAACTACTGACAACCACTTTCCCACCTATATCTTCAACTACAAATGAGCCTTCATCCGCACGACACCTAATCGAAAATGGTTCAATAGGGATCGGATTGCCCCACTCATCTAATTTTCCACTTGATCGGCTGACTTTAACGGTCTGTCTCAAAGGAATGATTGCCATTACATGACCACCACTTTTACATTACGTGAGCCTAGTTCGATTCCATTTGCTTCTCCGATTAGACTTCGAACTTCTTGCGTAATGAAATCTTCCAAGGACAAGCCTGCTGCATTTCGAACATTGTTCTCCTTATAAGTAAAGCTTCCGACCCCCGTAATACTAAATCCTGCAATTCCTTGGTTTTGAAGCTTGTTCGTGTCATTGAACACAGTGGCGAAGGTAGAAGCTAATTCGAAGATGGCTGGATCTGGAATCTTATACTTTGGGTATTTTCGTGCAAGGGTTCGGAGGGAAACATTTAAAATTCGTTGCTTTTTATCGGCATCAGCTTCTACCCAGTCGGTGTTGTCGATCACGTTCAAAGAGATATATTGATCCGCCTCTTGAATTGTAGCCACTACAGCTTCACCCCATTTTAAATAGATTTCAAATAAATAAATGTTGCAATAAAAGTAAAATACCCTTATGATTTATTGTAATAAGTTAATCATCTAATAGGAATTGGACGTTTCTATTAGAATAAAAAACGAGTACCTAGGAAATCTAGTGCTCGTTTTTTATATTTATATAGTCCTACTTGGTGGAGCTTTTTCGTTTTGTTCGCACAGTTGGCGCTTCTTCCTCCATGTCCCCATCCACTCGTGATACATGTGCCAAACTAGATAGTGCTTGAATCTCATCTTTATTCTTCGTAACATACCTACCTCTTGAAAAGTACCTAGGTTCATCCCCTACAAAGAAGGTTAATTCAGGGTAGACACTTTCAAACTCCGCCATAAAACTCTCCTTTCTAAATAAAAAGATGAGGTAACCAAAAGTTACCCCACTTAACTACTTCAATCCTACGATACGTGAATGAGCTTTTTCCTGGAAGAACTCAAGGGTATACTCACCAACTAACATACCAGCCAAGCGGTCTCCAACTTTCCCAAGAAGCTCGTGTGCAAACTCACGACCCTGTAGTGGTCTGATTGCGATCCGGTTGGCATCGAGTACCATAAGCTCATCCGGTGCAAGGTTGTTATTCAATACAATTTCAGCAGCACCGAAATCAGAAATCCAATGATCGACTACTTGACCACGAGTGTTCTCTTGACGAGTAAGACGAATCTTATCTCGGTCAAAGTTAGAGAGACCTGTTTTCTGTCTAGCACCGACCATGATTACATATCGACCGCCAGATTCCATACCACCAGATTCGTAGATCTTTCGGAACGACTCGGTTAACACAGAATCATAGGTAATAGTACCCGTCCCTACTGCTGAACCATCAACAATATTGGTTTCAACAAAAGATCGAATACCCCTCATAAGACGTTTCGTTCCATTCTCATACTTCAATCCATTGATAATCGCTTTTTCTAGATGCAGAGCCAACTCTAGCAATTTCTTCTGCTTCTCGGACTCATATAGATTGTCGATTCCGTATTGATTAATAGCTAGTGTTGTACCTGTGATTTCTACAGTGTCATCAAAGATTTGTGTGATGTTTGACACACGTTTTCTAGGCTTGTAACGGGCTTGACGTGCATCGCGACCCTCGTCACCTTCTACGAACATGACTTCAATTTTTGATCCGTCCGTTATGGCAATGCCCGTTGTCCCTGCATAACTACGAACGACCGTAATAGCCTTATTCGCTACATCTACGGCTGTCACAAGCATCAATTCTTGACCAACTTTAACTACGTGACCAGTGCGGAATGGTTCTACATCTGCAACAGTAATTGATGTATCTTCCGCTGTTTTAGCACTAGTTACTGTTGATTCGTCCCCAAAGAGTTCATCTTCAAACCAGTTATGTTCAACATTACCAATCGGCTTACCAAATCCCACTAAATTTAGCATCGGTGTCTGGTGTGGGTTCAGTAATAGAAGCTCATCAACTACTGATTCTCTTTTACCGATCAGATCGGTAGAAAAAACTTTACCAAATGACATTAATACCTTCATTCCCTTCGAATTTTACTCAACAAAAAAGACCCCTATGGGTCTCTAAATTCACTTACCTAGCTCTCGTTTTAAGGTTGCATAGGCAACTCGATCCTCTAGGCGACCTGACGTTCTTGCTTTTTCAAATGCTGCCTTCAAAAGATCTTCATTCGTTTTCTTGTCGTATTTGTCTAACTCATGATTTGATGGTCCTCCGATCGGTTTTTGTTTCGGCTTTGAAGCCAAAAGGAATGGTCTTTCTTCGACTAACTTACTAACAACTTCGTCAATCCCTCGGATCTCTTCACCTTCTACTATCTGTAAAGAAGAAAGATCTGCTAAACGATAGGCATCCTCGACAAACTCGACTCCTGCACTACGAGCTTTCTCTTGAAAAATCATTTGAATCTTTTGTTGTTGTGCTTTTTCACGGATCAAATCAATCTCTTTTTGCAAAAAACCAACCGTCTCATCTTTTTCACCTAGACTTTTTTTCAACCGATCTAGTTCGGTCATCTCGGACTCTTCACGTTGTTTTCTCTCATCCATTAGTTTTTCAAGTCGAGACTTTAATTGATTGTAGTCAGAGTACTTTTCTTTCACTTTGTTCACTCGACTTCGAACGATCTCATTCACTTCATCCTCCGTCAGAGTTTTAACTTTCTTCTCCGCTTGTAAATCTACAATTTCTTGCACTTCGTTTGGTTCCATATGATACATTCTCCTTTTACCGTCGGTGGACGTTATGTTCCTCATGTATTGGAAGCCCATAAGTAGGCATAAAAAATCACTATGATTTTTAAGAGTCTAGTGATTATAATTACTTATATTTAATTTGAATATTTTTATCATGAACAAGGAGATAACTATGAATCTAAACGTCCGAACAATAATACAAATCTCATTGGCTGTATTATTGGTTCCCGCCATTATGATTACTGGAAATACATTGCTGAAAGATTACCCACCGTATGATCGACCAGATTGGGTCTGGGTTGTCTTATTAGTGCTTGTTGCTTCTTACGGTCTCGTTTCGTTAGATATTTATCTGAATGCCCGAAAAGATCCCGTTGCGAAAAATATGCGCTCCACAAACATATGTTTAGCCATAGCCATTGGTTGTACCATAATCACCTGTTATAACCTCTACCAGTGGCTTGTTATCTACTCAAATTGATTCGTTATTCAGCACCCCTCAATAATAGTCGAGGAGTATTATTATGGATTACGTTTACCCGATTCGAGGGCTACGTTCCCTCGTTCATGTTGCTCTTCCGCAGTTTGTCGTACATCTTCGGGTAGTCGTTCGATTTTCGAGAAGGTGGTAAAGTGATGAACACAACGGGGATGAAAGATTTGATTAGATGCTTTCAAATCTTCGTAAGTGGGGTAATCTCCGGGGGATTCAGGGGTTAACTTGATAATACGTCCAACATGGAATCGGCAAGCATCTTTGGCAGATCCGCCAACGATAATTCCATAGTAGGCTTCTCTGCCTATGGCTTCGTTTGTTTTAGCGATCCGGTACATCTCGGAATACTTAGTCCTTGTCAGCATATCGACATAATCTACGGGCTTCCAACGTCGACCACCAGCATCTATGATTCCTGTATTAACCGAGTCAGATAACTCTTTTCTTAGTCGCTGCAAGATCATCCGACTCTGTGTATCCTGACCGTTGACACCTCGTGCCATATTGTTTCTCATGACTTCGCCTGAAACTTTTCGTATGGTGTTCCTAACCCGTCTTCTAACGTTCTTTGAAACTTCAAGTACGTCCATAGAGGTATCAGAGACAAATAGGTCGACCATGCTCTTATTGATTCTGTTAAAGGTAGCCATTTGTAATGATTCTTTATACGAATTAGTAACTCCTAACTCAACTAAAACAGATGCCACGCCTTGTTTCACCACTTCTGGTATGGTAGTAGAAGCCCAATTGATAACAAACCTATCAAGTTCGTTTAAGATCTCTTCTATTTTTTTCATAGTTGCAATCAAACTGGATCTCTGAAAATCAATTAAGTCGACACGATTCAATTCCAGTTTTACATTCCAATAAGCCCGTCGATATACGCCCATCAAACGTTCCACATCACGATCAAAGTTAGGTTCGGGAACTTGTCGACCTTCAATCGTCAGATACTTAGTCATTTACTTCTGACTCCTTGCTGTCAGTAACATGAGAAGTCTCTTGATTGAAAATAGAAGATTGGACAGTAAGTGCTTCCTCTTCTTCGTCTTTGATCCTTGAAACTATTTCTTCTGCTGTGGAGTCATCTACATTATCCAATTGCTTGATAGCTGAAAGAACATCAATAGTAGCCTTCGCACCTGTACGGATCTGCATAACTTCGGCCATTTCTTTCTCATCTTTTGGAAGTCCATCATTCCAGCGAATCTTTGGTAGTACTACTTCGGTAGACTGGAATCCGTCTATCTCGGCATTACCTCGATTAGCTAATTGCAAAGCATCTCGTAAGGCAGATCGGAAGGCATAGTCTACATGATCTCGGATACGTTGCACCTTCGAAAGTATTGGCATGAATCTAGCTTTGATACTAGATTGATCTGTATGACTTGTCCCTGTCCCCCCTGTATGGCTTACAGTTTGTCCAAAAAGCCACTGAGGTGTCTCAGCTACTTGATAGATCATTGAAAGAAGTAATTCAAGTTCTCGAAAAGCACCTTCAAGCTGACTATTCCACACCATGTAGGCTGGAGGTATCTCATCTTTCCTTACAGGTATATAGATGCCACCAGAAGACATTTCTTTTGAATCAGCTAGATCAGGGCCATACATGTTCGGATCGGAATGCTTATATAGGATGTAGTCAATCTGGACAAGTCTATCGTTAACTCCTGCAACAAGATCTTCAATCATCTCAACGGTTCCACGACCTTCCCAGTTTTCATCAGTAGTTTGATGTGGGACATGGTATATAAGAATATGTGGAATGCCTGTCTCAACAAGGTCTTCTTCTCTACCCGTTGGGATCTCCTCTTCAATCGTATATGTAGTGATACCAATACCGTATTGAGTCGAGTACCCTTCTGGACCGTTGGAAGATAACCTGAACCGACTATACTCAATGAACCCGGGTATATGTCGTTCCACATTTAGGATCGGGATCTCCGTTTTGCCCTTCGAAATCCATTCGATGTAGGCGATATTTACGGCTTTGAATCGTTTTCGGCTTCCTCTTGCCAATTCTGGAAAGACTGTACTTGGGTCTTGGGCTGAGATTATAGGCTCCATTTTGATCGAACTAGGAACGTAGGGAAGTTCGGAAACATCATCTCTATAGTCAAAATAAGCCTTGATAAAAGAATCACCACGATATCCAGAACCAGCCGTAATCTCTCGACCAAGTAAGTTTAGTCTGTTTCGTTCTACAATTGAATTCAATATCCCTTGCTCATTAGAATTGGAATCCTTACTAACTTCGTAGATCGGTGGATTACCAAACATGAGGTCGCTAGGTTTCGAAGTTAGAATACCGAGCATGTTACAGGCCATATACAACGTGTTTAATTGTTGCTTTTTCAAGTGGTTCTGATATATAGAAGAAGCTCGATCTAAAACTTCCCAGTGCTTTCCTTCGAACAGCTTTCGCATCCTCTTGTATTTGGCAAGCCGTTCGAGGTGGTCTTCCGGAGGGAACATCTTCCCGACTTCGAAAAGGCGACCTGAAGCGGATGTATGGTCAAATTCGTAATTCGGTTCGTCAAATAGTGGTATGTTTTATTCCCTCCTTCGTTCCTCAAATTTGAGGTATGTACTTTCAAATTCCCTTCTCAATACTATAGATGACTACTAGCCGTTTTTTTGTACTCACAACCAGTACGGCTTTAAGACAACCTTTTTTCTCTCTCGTGCAACATTCTCGACAGACAATTGCAGGGCATCAATGGAGTCCACATAGTCCCCTTGAGGATACATTTCCATTTGCTCAAGTAGGGTACGGTGATTGTCATTAAATACGAGGGTTCGATTCGAGCAATACGGCTCAAGTGACTCAATCCGTTGTTCCTTTGAAGACTTGTGCGATTTCACGTCCTGAATACGAGTTGAATAGAGACCTTCTATTCTCGCCCTTTCCATCAGTTGACGATAGAACTCATGTTGTGCATTAATTGTTTCAACCGAAACAATATGGTGATTGAATTGCCTTATCTTTTGGAGAATCGTTTCCATGAATGAGTGCGGTTGCTCCTTCGAACTATACTCATCTAAAACAAATATGTATCCCGAAGACTCATGTCGCCCCACTGTCAAAAAGGCATTGTAACAGCCTCTTGATGTCTTCCCCATCGCAATATCCCACGCTCCAGAGATCGTCATATCACCAAGTCGGTATTCCTTCCCTTCAAACATCACCGTTCGTTCACCAAACTCATTCGTTTTGTATCGGTAATAGGCGAACTGATCCGGTTTGAAAAACTGTTCGTCTTCACTAAAAGCACGATTTCGGTACTCTGAGTTGAACGAGCGAGTTCCCATATTCGCCTTAGCGTGCATCAAATCCCTGTAGTTCCACCGCCATCCCCAAGCTGTCTCGACTCCAGATTCTAACCGGACACGGTTTTCATCATAGAAATCATCCACTTCGTCCATTTCTTCCGATCGTTGATACACTTGAAGGTATTCGTCCCATAGTTCAGGAAAATCAGGCTCCTTTTGAATTGCATCGTGGAAAGACTTTCGAAAATCCTTTCGCTTCAATGTATGAGATAGTAGCCCTGTAGAAGTAACCATCGTTCCAACCAAGACAAAAGCCGTAGACTTCGAGCCAATCGGCATAACAACAGAGTTAAACCATTCAATCAACTTCTCACGGGCTTCTTTCGTACCTTCGTTATTGATCGAAGAAGGATCGTCGATTAGTACCAATGATGGACGGTGCGCACCATGACGTTTACCGCGAAGTTGTTTTCCTGCGGAAGATGCTTCTACAAGACAATTAGTGGAAGTGATAAAAGCTTCTTCGTTGTCTTTTTCATTCTTCGTGCTTGCTATATTTAGTAACTCTCCAAAATCTTGGCGAAGTTTTTCATTGAACTTTAATTGCTTATTTGACCATGATATGAGCTTCTTTGATAGAGAATCAGTCTCGGAAATAATGAGAATGTAGGGGCGCTTTCTATAAACAATCTGATGTAGAGGGAAGCAGTTAGAGAACATACCTGATTTTGAGTGTCCTCGGGGGGCAGCAATAGCTAGGCGAGCAGAGGGATCAGTATGGTCCACATAATCACATAGATCAAAGAATTCCCTGTGGATTGGGGCGAGGTCTGTTAAAGGCTGGTGGGGGGTTCCATCATCACCGTTTCGAATGATGTTATCTTCGTTAAGTGGGTTGTCCTGGTCTGATAGATATTCGTAAGCAAAGTAAGCTGTGTCGTACTCGGCTCGGTGAATCCGTGTAAGCCTTTCAAGCTCCTGTTTGTCATCCAACATCATGTCGATATGATGATCGGTAGCTTGTCCATTTTGGTAGATGTCACGTAGCTTTCTAAGTCGATCCGTAACGAGTTGAATTCGCTCGTCTCGCTCTTGTCTATTTAGCCACTCACCATTTATATATGCCACTCAAATCCCCCCTCTCTACTTAGGTTCAGTCTTCTTTTCTTCTAACATCGAATCGAGTTCTTCTAATTCCTTCTGAATCGCTTCATTACTACGTTTTTCGCTACTTCCATGATCTTCTGTCACTTGCTTATCTGTCAGAAGAGCAAACCTTCTCATAAAGATATCGATACCTTTAATGGACGGCTGTGAACCCATGATAGTTCGTAATAATTGCTTGTATACAAGGGGGCGCATCGATGAAAGTATATCATCTGCTAAGAGGTTCTTATATTCGATAAAGGCTCGATTTTGTGTTCTCCACTTGTAGAGACCCATTCGGGTTATACCGACTTCTTCGGCTATCTCTTCATAGGTCTTCTTGTTTTCCGTTTCAAGTTCGTTTTCAACGAGAAGAATGGCTGCTCTCCGTTGTTGGGCGGTGAGTTTTGCTTCTAGTTGTTTTCTATTCATTTTCGTCCTCCTTTCCGAGAGTTATGGTTGACGCTGGAATTCACACTCGATACTATATACACAACAAATCGCAGTAGGAGTGGATTACATGGCTCGTGTTGAAGCATTTAAGACTAAAAAGGATCTTGAGAAAATGAAAAAAGAACTTGAGAAGGTTGATCCCAAGTTCCGTTTGCTATTCGTGTTTGGATTGAATTCGGCTCTGCGAATTTCAGATATAGTAGGATTAAAAGTCAAAGATGTTATGAAAAACGGGCAGCCTAAGAAGAGAGTCAGTCTTCGAGAAGAAAAAACAGATAAAATTAAAGAATTCCCCTTAAACAAAAGCATCATACATGAACTCAAACACTTCAAAAATGCAGATCCAGAAGACTATCTCTTCCCTTCTCAAAAAGGCGGACATCTCTGTACACGGTATGCTTCTCGTACTATCAAAAAAGTGGCAAAGCAAATTGGAATTGAAGGAAACTTTGGAAGTCATAGTATGAGAAAGAGCTTCGGATATACGCAACTCAAGAATGGTACACCATTAGCGATTATTATGCAGTTATTAAATCATTCATCAGAAAAAGATACCTTGAGGTATGTGGGTATCACACAAGAGGTACTAGACGAAGCGTATATGAATGTAATTCTATAAATAAATCAGAAGCCAATTCAAAACACAAACATGCAAATAATGAATATATATGGTAGAATATAATTACCTTGTATTGCAATATAGTGGTGTTTTTTGTTTAACAAACTTGTGGAGGAGGTAATTCGTTGTCCACTAGTCAGGTATTAAAAGGGATTCTAGAAGGTTGTTTGCTAGCAATAATTGCTAGAGAAGAAACATACGGATACGAGATGATAGAGAAACTGTATACGTATGGATTTACAATGGTCAGTGAGGGAAGTATCTATCCGTTGTTAATTAGAATGAGGAAGGAAGATTTAGTGACAACTAGTGAAAAGGTACTTCCTTCAGGAGGACCAAAGCGAAAATATTATTCCTTAACAGGAAAAGGACAAGAGAGATTAGGTGAGTTCCAAGAAAGATGGAGCGAGATTGCGAGTAGTGTCGATCGATTATTAAAGGGGGAAAGTAGTTGATGATGGTATCCAAAGAGAGCCAGAGTTTTTTAGACAATTTAAAAGTTTATTTGTATTCAAGTGGAAAAAAGGAACAAGAGATTAAGGAAATTGTTGAAGAGTTAAGGGATCATTTACATGAGGCAGAAAAAAATGGGAAGGGAGTAGACGATATTATCGGGATGACACCGAGAGATTATATGGAACAATTGGCAAATGAGATGCCGTTTGACCTGAAAGGCTGGCTAAAATATCTTCCGATGATCTTCATTGGTGCGCTGGCTTATACGGTAATGGGTGATGCAATTGAGGGGAATGTAAAATATTCGCTTATAGAATGTATTGGCTACCCGTTTCTACTTCTACTTTCCCTATTTTCGATTTCTATGTTATTTAAGTATATATCAAGCCACAAAGTCTCTAGTTGGAAAGAGCGAATCTTATTTGTAGGAGTTGCCTTTGTCATTCCTACTGCTTTATTTGTCGCATTGATATTTCTAGGTAAGCCCTACAGCACAACTGTTATTCACCTTGGAGATACTGGGAACGTCGTATCCATCGTTTTATCCGCCCTCGTATTTGTTGGAGTAGCTATTTGGAGTAGAACATGGGATGCCATTATACTTCCTGCTATTTTATTTGTACCTGGTGTTCTCTTGAAGCAAACCAATCTGACTGTAAGTACAAAGGAGATGTTATCGCTTATACTTTCAACGTCCGGTATATGTCTTTATGCATTTATAACAATCAAAAGAAATAAGACCAAGGATATTGATTAATACAATTATATTCCGGTATCTGATTATGCTAATAAATAACTACCTGCCCGGGCGGCCGTTCCGGGAACTCTGGTAACTACCGAAATGGTAGCGCATGGAGTACCTTTCCCACCTCAAGTAGTTTATAGAAATAAAAATAGGGATGTTGAAGTATCTTTCAACATCCCTATTCTCTTTGAGACATGGTTTCGAGGGATTCGACGTGGTTTGCTTCCCTCCCTCGTACAGAGGACGTACCACCTTCTCCGACACTACTCACAACCACGTAAGCTATTCGGTCCATTGGCTGTCTCGACGCCCCGTCCCATAAAGGGAACTATAGACTTACATTATACCCCATATAAAACAGATAAAACCACATATATAATCCAAATCTATGCTACCTTTTTCACTTCTTCTAGAGCCCCTAACTGCTCCGCTAAAGCTCGTCCTAGATACCATGCTACCTTTGATGCTACACCGTTTCCTACGATCTTATATTGAGCCGATAAACTCAACTCTTCGGGTATTACATACCAATCAGGAACCGATTGAATTCTAAGACACTCTCTGACTGTAAAACGTCGTGGGGACTGTGTAGGATGTATCGGTTGACCTACGTTCTGATGCGCTGTGATCGTAACACTTGGATCATCCATAGGTGCTTGTCTATTAGCTGAGTTAAACTTGTATGATTCTCGCTTAGGGAAGTAATAGGATTTTTCATTATGGTTGGATGGAGGATCGGAGGGTTCGTCAGGATGAACGAATTTAGGACCCTGTGCAGAGATGGTATTCGAAGGAGTTCCCCACTCCATCTTGAGGTTATTATTCTTGTATGAAGGGGAGTAGTTACGACCATCGTATTGATCGTGGTTCTGTATATCAACAGTTTGACAATTGAATTGAGTTGTAATAGAGGGGCTAGGCTTGTCCATCGATGCTTTATGTTGGGCCTTTTTTACGTTGGCAGGATTTAAGGAGTTGTGATTAGGGGGTGAGTATACTTCATTTGGTTTCTTCTCGTAATAGGAGGATAAAACCGTACTTACTGGTGTACTTCCATCATTGACAGGCATCTTCCCAAAGTTAGACTTTGACTTCCCATCAATAATATTTTGTACATACTTAGGAACCTTTTCTTCGGGGGAATGGTTCGCTACATCAAGGACATCCTCTCCCTTTGTACGAACCGTTTTCGAGGGGGAATCAATAGAAGTATTGTATCCTATACCGTACTGTTTTGCATGTTGATACACACCGTCAGTTAGTGGCTTAGGATGGTTATTTGGATCAGGGAGATCTCCTATTACATCTCTTAATACTTGAGTGCGGTAATCCTTCGGATCAGGTTCGGGAAACTTAAAGGTGAACCCGAGATCCTTTCGAATTCCTACGATAAATACACGTTCTCGCTTCTGAGCTACACCATAATCCCAACTATTGATTAGCTCCCATGAGACATTGTATCCGATATCGTCGAATTTCTCCATGAGGGCATCAAAGGTTCGGATGTGTTTCTTCGAGATAAGACCCTTCACATTTTCAAAAATAAAGGCTTTCGGTTGCTTACGTTGGATTATGTCTAGATACGTGTAGACGAGCTTTCCACGATCTCCGTCTTCTCCTAGCCCCTTCCCTGCCATTGAGAAATCTTGACATGGTGGCCCTCCTGCAATGATGTCTGTGTCGGGAATGTCGTCGGGACCGATTTTTGTGATGTCTTCGCATATGATATGTTCTCCGAGGTTATGGGCATAGGATTGACTAGCTCGCTTATCGAAATCGTTAGCCCATAAAATAGAAAAGCCGGACTCTTTTAGTCCGATTGCCATAAGGCCACCTCCAGCGAAAAGCTCGGCTACTGTATAGTCGTTCTGGGGTAGCGTAGGAGTTACGTTATAATTCATACATTCCCTCTCTTCTATATTGTTGTCGTTATATCCGTGATTAGGGTGTAGTTGGCATGATAGCTTTTGAAGTGGTGCTGTTGTGATGGTGCTAGAAGGCTCGTCCCAGTCTCGACGACGTAGACCGTTGGTGTTGCCACCTGATGGGATTTTACCGTTCCAATAGACGGTCTGGTCTTCGTGTGATAGGTTCGTCCAGTTGCCACCTGGTGGGATTTTATTTGCAAATGGTCGTTCATCTTTTCGGATCTTGTGACCGTAGTGATTATGTACTATTTGATCACCTTCTTCTTTGAAACAAAAAAAGAGCCCAATAAGATTACGGCTCTGTGAATGCCATACTTATTGAACTCATTTCATCTACTCATATCTATCAACTACTGCTGCACGTAAATGTGTATGCGCTATGTAAACTTTTTTCTAGAATATAACGAGATGGTTTTTATCTCGTAATTACTTTTCTCGTTATACTTAGTTCTCGTTATATATTAGGTATTGTTAGTGTCAAGTAGAACGGTGTCGGGTCTACCTGACATGGCTCCACTTGACATGGCCATAAACATCGGTGAGATTAACTTGTACCTATTAGGAACCTGCTCACTTGTAGCTGGCCCTGGAACCGCAAACACCTCTCTGCCTTGCTCCATACTACATTCTGCTGTGATCAAAGATCCACTACGTTCTGCGGCTTCCACCACAATCGTTCCCAAACTTAATCCACTAATAATCCGATTCCGTTGCGGAAATAGCCCGGGATTTCCTCTTGTACCTGGTGGTGATTCTGATATGACTAAGCCTCTCTGGACTAACTTTTCATATAGGCGAACATGATTTTTGGGATATACCACATCAATTCCTGTTCCTAGTACTGCAATCGTCTTTCCTCCAGACTCTAGGACCGCATGATGAGCATCCCCATCAATCCCTGTGGCCATCCCACTTACTACCGTTAAGCCGGCTTGTACAAACTGCTCAGCCAATTGCTTTGTGATTTTTCGTCCATAAGGGGTCGGCTTCCGTGTCCCTACCATCGCAAAACAAGCCTCATTTAGCAACTGGCGATCGCCTCGTAGATACAAAACCCAAGGAGGTTGCGGAATTTCGCGTAAGAGTTCGGGATAGTCAGCATCATATACAGTCATAATCTCAATTCGTTTCATCTGCAGCTCTGCCATCACTCGCCTATTCCACTCTTGATTCCACGTTTGCTTAATGCTCCTATATATATCAGCTGGCACCCGCTGATCTTTTATCATATCCAAGTAGGGTATGACATCTTGATCGGGCGTCCAGCCCGCGCGAACGAGTTTATCAATCAGATGCCAACCTGCTCCCGAGATTCGGTGTATACCCACCAATCCACTAACTTCCCTCATCTTTACACATTCCCTTCATCCATTTCTAACAAAAAAAGAAGACCCAGCTTGCTTAGCAGGTCTTCTTAAAAAAGCAGATGTTATTTCTTTACGATGAAGTTATCTAAAATGCCTTTTTCTTCGAGAACCTTAACCAATGTTTCCCCGATTACGGCTGGAGTAGGAGCAACCCCCACACCACAAGCTTCTAAAGTAGCGATTTTTTCAGCAGCTGTTCCTTTTCCACCTGAGATAATCGCGCCCGCATGACCCATGCGCTTTCCTTCTGGTGCAGTTTGTCCACCAATAAATCCAACTACTGGTTTCGTCATATTCGCCTTAATCCACTCAGCAGCCTCTTCCTCAGCAGTTCCACCGATTTCACCAATCATAATCACCGCTTCGGTCTCTGGGTCCGCATTAAACTCCTTCAACACATCGATGAAATCCGTTCCATTGATCGGGTCCCCACCGATTCCAACAGCTGTAGATTGTCCAATATTACGAGTGGTCAATTGATGAACCGCTTCATAAGTTAAGGTACCCGAGCGGGATACGATTCCTACATTCCCTTTCAGATGAATGTACCCAGGCATAATACCGATTTTACACTCATCTGGCGTGATAACACCTGGGCAGTTTGGACCGACTAGACGAGTCTTCTTCCCTTCCATGTAACGGCGAACTTTTACCATATCGAGCACTGGGATTCCTTCTGTAATACATACTACCAAGTCAAGACCTGCATCTACCGCTTCCATAATCGCATCTGCGGCAAATGGAGCTGCTACATAAATCGCTGATGCAGTAGCACCTGTTGCTTCCACCGCTTCCTGTACCGTATTAAATACAGGGATGCCTTCTACCTCTGTTCCACCTTTACCAGGAGTTACGCCACCTACGATGTTCGTTCCATACTCCATCGCTTGTTTGGTATGGAATAAGCCAGTTGCTCCTGTAATTCCTTGGGTAATGACCTTTGTATCTTTATTTACAAAAATACTCAACGGAAATCCACCTTTCCTCTGCTACTTATCTATTAGGCTTGAGCTACGAGTTGAACGATTTTTTGAGCTCCGTCTGCCATGGAGTCAGCCGCTACGATCGGTAGGCCAGAATCGTTCAAGATCTTCTTACCAAGATCAACGTTAGTACCTTCCAAGCGAACCACAAGCGGAACACTCAAGTTTACTTGTTTCACCGCTTCTACAACACCCTCAGCAATGATGTCACACTTCATGATTCCACCAAAGATATTAATAAAGATTCCCTTTACTTTTTCATCCGACAGAATAATCTTAAAAGCTTCCGTAACTTTTTCTGCTGTAGCACCGCCACCTACATCGAGGAAGTTAGCTGGATCTCCACTATAATGTTTGATAATATCCATCGTTGCCATTGCTAAACCTGCGCCGTTTACCATACAACCGATATTTCCATCTAATGCGATGTAGCTCAAGTCAAATTTAGATGCTTCGATCTCTTTTGGGTCTTCTTCGTTTAGATCACGAAGTTCTAGAATATCTTTATGACGGTACAGTGCGTTAGAATCAAAGTTTAATTTTGCATCTAATGCCATTACTCTTCCATCGCTAGTCGTTACAAGAGGGTTGATTTCGGCCAGAGAGCAATCATTTGATACAAAGGCCTCATATAGGCCAAGCATAAATTTCGCTGCTTGACTTACTTTATCTTTCGGAATATTAATGTTATATGCTAAGCGACGAGCTTGGAACGGTAACATCCCAACGGCAGGATCGATTACTTCTTTAAAGATCTTTTCTGGTGTTTTTTCAGCCACCTCTTCAATCTCAGTACCGCCTTCTTCAGAACCCATCATCACAACTGCATTACTAGAGCGATCGATAACCACACCGATGTAATATTCTTTTTCGATCGGACAACCTTCCTCAATCAAGAGACGTTTTACTTCTTTGCCTTCCGGTCCTGTTTGATGAGTAACCAAAATTTTACCGAGTAGTTCATTTGCATAAGAACGAACTTCATCAAGATTACGAGCTAGCTTAACGCCACCCGCTTTCCCGCGTCCACCTGCATGGATTTGTGCTTTCACAACCCAAAGCTGGCCACCTAATTTTTCAGCAGCTTCTACTGCTTCATCTGCATGAAAGGCAACATGGCCATTTGGGACAATGGCTCCATATTTTTTAAGTAATTGCTTACCTTGGTACTCATGTACATTCATACCTGATCCCCCAGTCTAATCATTACAGCCAAACTGTTTAGATAACTTATTTATGTATTTCTCAAATGAACCGCGATCACTTACATCACTGGCTCTTTTGCCAGTATAGCTCATGCCGAAAGCGTTGCCAAGAGAATCAGGGCATCAAGCAGACACCCTGAGCCTACCATTATTTCCTATCTCCAGAGCAATTGAACCGCTGTAGCACCTATGAAAATGACGAAAAATAAACCACCTACAACTGAGGCGCTTATCATAAAATCATCAAAATCATAATCTTTATTTTCATCTTGATAGTGGCTTTGATGAACTTGGGAACCCATATCGCACTACCTCCTTTCGCTCCGTCAAGACCATTGATAAGTATATCATGGTTTGCTACCCTCGAAAATGGGGAATGGATCGATTGATATTCCCCATCACGATAATCTTAGTATAGGAGGTTCCGCTTGAATATACACTTTCAAACTCGCGAACAGTATTTATTTATCCATCGAAATGTAAAACATTTACTCCTGCTATGGGAAAAAGACCATCGAAAGCACCTCTATCTCGTTACAAAAGAAGAAGGAGAAGATCTAACCCTTCTCGATCCAGGAGAAACCTACCAAGAGCATGTCTTTGATGAAGTACTACCTATTTTTTTTCAAGTATTACATACAGAAACCGGAACCTTAGCTACCCTTCTAGGGGCTACTTTCCTCTACCAAGATCAGTTAGTCGGTATGTACTACAATCCATATCATCCTTCTGAAGACCTGTATTTCTTCTATATTCATGACCAACAAATCAACGAAATTTCAGATGATGAATATGTCCAAGTAACACAAACGTTCGCACAAGAATTTCCTGATTATTGTAAATAAAGCTAAAAAAGGAGTGACTGTATATACTACAGTTACTCCTTTCAATACCACTCCAACTTCTCCTCCAACATTTGATACCGCTTATCATACATATCTGGACCAAATTGATGGATAGCTTGTATCCTATTTCTTTCTCCCACCTGTTTTCGTAGCTCATCTGATTGTAGTAGCGGACAAATCACTTTTCGCAATGCATTCGGATTGATGCGTTTCGCTAGATACGACTCATTTAAAGTGGAATAGAAAATTTCTTGCAGCCCTCCAGATGGGTAAGCAATGACAGGTTTTCCGTGCCCCATTCCCTCTAGAGCAGTGAGTCCAAACCCCTCCGGCAAAACACTCGGAACCACAACGAGATCAAGGGCAGAATAAACTCGAGCAATATCTTTCACAAATGGAATCCAATGGACTCGATTTTGCAATCGAACCTTTGCTATATGTTCATGAATTTGACGGAAATGGGCGTTTTTATGGTTGATGGGTCTTGTAGCACGAAGAAGGAGATGGATAGAGTGATCTTGCTTCATTAAAGGAGTCATAGCTTGAACCACATGCCAGATGCCTTTTTGAACATTTACCTTAATTGCAATCGTCCCAACCACAATGCTTGAATGCGGGATCTGATACCTTCTTCTTAGTTGCCGATTCATTTTTTCAGATCGCAAGGCATGGTGATCAGATTCGTTCCAATACGGATATAAGCAATGCACTTTATGATCAGGATACCCTCTCAAACGAAAAGGCTCTAGCACGCTTTCAGAAATACCGATTATAACCGGATTCATTCGTTGTACAAGTGAAAACCATTGTTCCTTATAGGTGGGAACATGTTCTTGTAAAAACCAAATGATGGGGATGTTCTCTTCTTTGGCAATAATCGCAGGAAGCAAATTTACTGAGGTATTCACCACTACGTAGTCAGGGCGCACCTGTTTCATCACCTGACGAATCGCCTCATCTTCACCTTGAGAACAAATATGATCAAGTTCCATTTGGAAGTCACCTTGTACATCTTTTACACTCCACACAGCAGAGTACTTGCAAAATATGGTAGGGATATGGAGTTTCGTTATTTGTCTAGAAAGCTCTCCACTTTGAGGAAGAACACATAGGCAATTGTGCTTCTCACTCATTTTTTGTATCAATTGAAGCATCGTTTTCTCTGCACCTGACATTGCTTTCTCTTGGCATATATGAGAAAAAAATAGAATCTTCTTCATGGATAGCCACCTTTCTAAAGGGACTATTCAACCCCCATTCATACCCAACCTTCCGATATTTTTGCATGTATAACTCACACTTGGCTCCATCATTCATTATCAATCTATTCTATGAAATCCGTAAAAAGATGTTCGTATAAAAGCCTATACCGTATCCATATTGAGTACATCCATCTACTAGTCTCACATTTTTTCATTATGTTTCATATACTAACTGAAAATAAGCAGAGATCTTTCAATATGTATTAATCTGGGGGGAAGCAATTTGAAGGTCGTGATTCCTGTCATAAACCTGAGCATAGGTGGCGGATGTAAAGTCTTAGCCCAGCTTGCTCATGGTCTCGAACAAGCTGACCATGAAGTAGAGATTGTCATCCCACATGATGCTCCCATTCATTATCCTATTACCTGTAAAGTCACGAGAGTTCCAGAAATCAGTAGTAAATATATCCCTAGAGGTGATATTGTTCTGGCAAATTACTATAAAACATTTGAGGCAATTTACGAAGCTTGGCCACAACAATGCGTGAGATACACAATGGGATACGAACCCCACTATGTACCTGATAAAGAATACGCCATTTCTCTTTATCAAAAAAAGGTACCCACTATTACCATTTCTAGCTGGTTACAAAAAAACTTATGGACAGATAACACTCAAATCAGTACCGTTATTTCTCCAGGGCTCGATTTAAATATATACAAACCCCGTGAGCCGTTTATTAGACCAAATGGAGTTCGAAGAATATTATATATCGCCCGAAATCCTGCAGCACAAATTAAGGGGTTTAACGACTTTATTGAAAGCATTGAAATCGTGAAAAGAAAGAGTAAAGTTCCATTTAAAGTATTTTTTATTTGTCCCGAAAAAAACAAGATACCGAATCATATTCCACATAAACGTTTTCGCCCTGTGTCCGAACATGCCATGGCCAGTCTATACCAAAAAGCTCATTTATTCGTCTCTACATCATGGGTTGAGGGATTCTCTCTCCCTCCACTAGAAGCCATGGCGTGTGGAACTCCCGTTGTAACAACAAATTCGGGAGGGGTAACCGATTTTTGCATCAATAAGAAAACAGCCATCCTTGTAAAAAAACAAAACCCTCGATCGATTGCAAAGGGGATTCTGAATGTACTACACAACCAAAAGCTAGCGAATCAACTCGCTTCTCATGGTATGGAAATGGCAAAACAATTTTCTCTAGAACAATTTACTCAAAGCATGATTTGTACTTTCCAAGAAATAATAAATAATAGAAAAAATAATTAATTCGGAAGATCAAGAGGCAAATCTGGATCTCTTTTCCATTTTTTCATAAAATATTCACGATTTTCTTTTGATAACTTTCTAGCCAACTCATCCGAATTGTTCTGAATAAAACTTTTACTTCCATAATGATGAACATAGGTATCACCAGCAATTATACATTTATAACCCATTAAACGAACGCGATAGGTAAAATCAATATCTTCATAATAGCCCATACCGTAGTTTTCATCAAAATCCCCCACAGTGTTCCAGATTTTTCGAGGGAAAACCAAACAAAATCCAGATAATCGATCTGATACTTTCCATTTTTTCTGATTGTGACGGTTAAATCTTTTGCTAAACATATGAATGTCTCGCGCTCGTTTCAAGTCCGTTTGGAGGTATTGATCGGGTAACGTATTGTTTGACAAAGGAGCTGCTATGCCACATAAAGGGCGATCTTTCAATACACGTAGAATATTGCCTAACCATCTATGAGAGGGCAATGTGTCATTATTAATGGTTGCTAGGTACTTCCCTGTGGCCATTCGAAACCCCTGATTTAATGATGCTGAAAACCCATTTTTATAAGAATTCTCAATCTGTTTAACCCTAGGAAATTCTCTTGTCAATTTTTGTCCTGTTCCATCTGTTGAGGCATTATTTACAACAATCACTTCTACCGGGACACGCGTATGTCGAAAGAGCGATCGTAAACACATTTGGGTTACAGGCCATTGATTATGAACTGGAATCACGATACTAGTCAAATGTTTTGACATCTGTAAACCCCCTTCATCATCAAGTCAAACAGGTTCTCATCGAAACGTTTCCTTCCAGAGATCACTCAACGTTTCTATTAGTGTATAAGTGGGCTTCCAACCAGTAAATCTCCTGATTTTTTCATAGCTTCCTATAAAACAATCCTCTCCCTTAGAAGAGGTCATATTTTGGGTAATAACCTTAATCGGATATTGAATCACTTCTTCCCAAGTGGAAACTAGCTGTGAGACTGAGACCCCTTTTTGTGAACAAATTTGATAACAATCTCCAACACATATACTCGCCTTCTCTGAAAGCATATACAAAGCCTGTACAGCATCCCGAACATCGATGTAATCTCGAATCCCACCTAAACTACGTAAATGAATGGTAACAGGCAACTCTACAAATGGATACTGTGCTTTTAATTGCTGCGCTATCCATGGTATAATTCCTTCCTTGGCCCCAGGTCCGATGAGGTTAAAGGGACGAACACATATGATAGGCAAATGATATTTTCTAGCAAACCACTGCGCACTACTCGTAACCAGATGCTTACTCCATCCATATGAGCTAGTTGGCTCCACAATCGAATTTTCGGTTATCACCATCTCTTGCTCTTGATATTCCATCGCTGTTCCGATCATGACAACACTTTCCAAAGACTCTAGTTCCAGTTTACGAAGCGCATCTAGGAATAAAAGAGATGCATACACATTATCCTTCCAAACATTTGAGTGGTCGAGATCGGCACGATTTTCTCCAGCTAAATGATAGATTCTTTTCCAAGAGTGTTGACGAAGAATAGTATCCATCTCTTTCGAATTAGTTAAATCAGCGACTTGATAATGAACCCGTGAATCTTGTGCAACCCTCTCTCTCGAAATAGAACGTCCGACTCCTACTATCTGTGTATTTTCTTCTTCCAAGCACTTTTGAATCAAATGCTGTGCTACAAATCCATTTGCTCCTGTAATAAAGATCCATTTATCAATACTCATGTCCAGATTCCTTTGGAAGAATTTGAGCCTTAAACTGTTCAAAAATTTGATTAGCTTTTTCGTAGTCATCCGGCTTCCCAATATCAATCCAAAATGAATCAGTGTGATGATGGGTTACCCTCTCTTTATGATCAAGCAATGTATGGATCAGATCAGGAATATCGAATTTTCCTTCTTTTGGAATATATTTAAGAGCATCTTGATGTACAACATATATACCCATACTTACTAATGAATGGTTTGTTGGTTTTTCTACAATCTGAAGGACTCGCTCTCCCTCAACCGCTAACACTCCAAACTCCACTGGTACTTCAATCGCATGTGAAGCAATGGTTAACATCGATTTTTGATTGATATGTTGCTCATAAAAATCCCGGAAATGGAGGGTTGTTAAGACATCACAATTCATAACTATCATGGACCCCTCTTCACATGATACATCGCGAAGTGACCCTGCCGTTCCTAGTGGAACATCTTCCGTTAGGTAATCAATCTCTAATCCCCACTTCGAGCCATTTTCAAAATAGTTTTGGATCATGGTAGCTAGATATCCACAAGTCATCGTTACGCGGTTAAACCCATAATACTGGCACTGCCTCACCAGTATGTCTAATAAAGGAATTCCATCAATAGGGAGTAGTCCTTTAGGAAGTACATGCGTATAAGGACGCATCCGCTCTCCTTTACCACCCGTCATAATAACAGCATGCATCGAATCCCCCTCCTGAAAATGTACTTTTATTACACTACATATTGATCAGGACGATATCCCTCAGGATTTGAGGAAATCCATTCGACTGTTCTTTCTAATCCCTCTCGTAGTGAGACTTGAGGTTCCCAACCCATCATATTGAGCGCCTTTGATGAGTCTGAGCAGAGACGGTCTACTTCACTCTTAGGAGGTCGTAAACGTTCATTCGCTACTCGGATTGGTAAGTCTCTTCCAATAATTTGTGTAATATACGTGGCAAGATCCCCTATACGAATCTCTCTTCCAGATCCTGCGTTCACAGTTGTACCAATAGCTTGTTCACTAGTAGCAGCATGAATAAACGCTCTGGCGGTATCTTTCACATAGGTAAAGTCCCTGGTCGCTTCTAAGTTCCCTAAGACGATCTCATCCCGATGGAGAGCTTGATTAATAATGGTTGGGATCACTGCTCTCATAGATTGGCGTGGTCCATACGCATTAAAAGGCCTTACTGTTGCGACTGGTAAATCAAAAGAACAATAAAAACTTTCTACACATTTATCTGCACCAATTTTACTAGCTGAATAAGGAGATTGCCCTTGGAGTGGATGAGATTCAGGAATCGGAACCATTTGAGCAGAACCATATACCTCACTTGTGGAGGTATGCACCATTCGCGATATCCCATACTCACGAACTGCTTGTGCTACATGCAACGTACCAAGAACATTGGTTTGGAATACATCTGTGGGGTTCTGATATGAATATGGAATGGCAATCAATGCTCCCAAGTGCATGACTACCTCTTGATTCCGCACAGCGCTCCGGACCGCGTCTTGATCTTTTAGATCCCCTGTGTAAAAACGGATTTGGCTTTGTATCTCCTGTGGGATCCGATCCAACCACCCTTTACTTCCACTGGAGTTATAGTGAATAAAAGCCGTAACATCTGCACCAAGCTTCACTAGTTCTTCTATCAAATGACTTCCGATAAATCCTCCTGCACCTGTTACCAGTACGTGCATTCCTTTCCATTTCACCCCTATCCACTCCCTTCATAACCAGTTTTACATTCTATTCGGCTAAAATCGGGATGGCCACAAATAAAAATAAAGAAAACAATTTCTTTTATATGAACATGAAAGATAACATTTCGAGACACTTCAAACCATGAACACTCCCGCCACCTACGCTGAAAAGCGCTAAGAGGTGAGGAATTCATTGATATCATTTCTGACCTGTTTGAATAATTAACCATAAAAAAAGAGAGCATAAGCCCTCTTAGAATGATCTTCTTCTATCATGCCTGCTCATCTTTATTAGAAACAGGATCTTTCGGAACCGAATCTTGAGAAACAGGATCTTTAGTAGAAATCGGATCTTTCGAAACCGAATCGCTAGGAACCGCATCTTTAGAAACAAGGTCTTCATTAGAAATCGGATCTTTCGAAACCGAATCGTTAGGAACCGCATCTTTAGAAACAAGATCTTTAGAAGTAGCACCACACGAACATTTACTAAATCCTGTGCATAGTGAGACGAGTGCTAAAACACCCATAATGATTTCGTTCGTTAGAGTCGCCTGTATAACTCCTAATATCTCATCTGTAAAAAGACCAGATAATGCTAGGAGAGCATAAACGACTCCAATCACTCGCGCACCCATTTTACTGGCTTCTTCTGATGAAGAGGAGGCCAGCCACGCAACTCCTGTTACAACATATAATAAATTGCTCCACAAACTCGGGGCTACAGCTTCTGTTATCATTCCTGAATCAGGAAGAAAGAAACCAACAATCCCCCATACTAACAATAAGGCACCAAAGCCAACTGCACATTGTTTATTCATAAAACAGAACCCTCCATTCTTGGTTTAACAGACAGAATAAAGTGCTCTACAATTTATGAGCGTAATGCCATTTATATTCATAAAGATCATTTCCATTTTAAGGATTCTAATATTTTCCTTATTTTTTTCTGTATTTTACATATAGAATAGGATATAGATTGCCGAAAGGAGCAAAGAGACCATGCGACGTATTCTTCCTATTGTAACATCGGTTCTAATCTTCTCTCTCGTTATCGTTGCTTGTACTTCAGCAGCTGACTCTGGGGGGAATAAAGCACCAGCTACCTCCACTGATGCAACCCAAGTAACACCTATCCCAACCGAATCTACCAGTTCCCTATCTACGAATTCGAGTGACCCAGCCAAACCCGACGAGGCCAGCAGTAAAGAAGAAGATAAAAATAATAGTACTTCTGAGGCAAATCAAAAAGAAAAAAACGCAAAACCAACCAACAGTACGACAGAAAGCTCTACTCCTTCTAAAACACCTGCAACTCAAGAAAAAAGTAAACCGTCTTCACCTGCTAAGCCATCTTCAAGCAGTAGTAACCGCGCCCTCTCCTCCGTTGAGAACGAAGTTGTTCGATTAGTTAATATTGAGCGACAAAAGGCAGGACTACAGCCCCTAGTGGCGGACACCAAACTCTCTTCAGTAGCAAGAACAAAATCGCAAGACATGATCGATTTACGTTATTTTGACCACCAGTCACCGAGATATGGTTCTCCATTCGATATGATGCGGCAATTTGGAATTCGTTATCAAGCCGCTGGGGAGAATATTGCATGTGGACATCCAACTCCAGCCGAAGTAATGAAGAGTTGGATGAATAGTCCTGGTCACCGTGCTAACATCTTATCCAGAGATTTCACCAAAATCGGAGTCGGATCTGCAAAAGGCGGATCTTATGGTGTGTACTGGACTCAACAATTTATCAGATAGCTTGCATTATGAAACAAAGCATCCGTACTGGGATTATCTCCAGTACGGATGCTTTGTTTTTCTAAAACTCACTTCTGATTATGGATTGTCGCTCAGACACATAAAGACCATCCAGATGATTATTCTCTACGCAGATCGCACTGTGTCAGTGGAACAACTTTGGTACGTTTCACCACTTTGTAGCCCAACCAGACGATTAAGAATAAAGGTAACCCTATATAAGAAGCCGTTACTCCATACCAATCAATCTTATCTTCTAAAAAGGCTTGATAGTTTTGGCCAAAGATTACGATCGTACATAGGACGAACGCAAATAGGGAGCCAAAAGGAAAAAAGCGTGCCCGGTAAGGTAATTCGCTCAAACTTCGCCCTTGTGCTTTAAATGCTTTACGGAAACGGTAATGACTAAACGCAATCCCAAACCAAGCAATAAAACCTGATAAGCCCGATGCATTTAACAACCATGTGTATACAACACCATCTCCAAACAAGGAAGCAATGAAAGCTAACGCTCCAACAGCAGCTGTAGCAAATAAAGCAGCTACAGGCACTCCATAGCGGTTTACTTTTGCTAGGAAACGAGGAGCTTTCCCCTCTTTCGCGAGGGTGTAAAGCATACGGGTAGAAGCATACATTCCAGAGTTTCCTGCTGATAAGACCGCTGTTAAGATAATGGCATTCATAGCAGAAGCGGCAAATGCTAGCCCTGCATTTTTAAATACCAACGTAAACGGACTAACCGCTACATTTTCAACTTCGTTACTTAATAAATTTGGATCTGTATGTGGAATGAGAACCCCAATAATCGCGATCGCTACTACATAGAATAATAAAATACGCCAAAAAATACTTTTGACGGCACGCGGGATATTTTTCTCTGGTTCTTTACTTTCACCAGCCGCGACCCCGATTAACTCAGTCCCTTGAAAGCTAAAACCAGCCACCATAAAGACTCCGACAACAGCTAAAATCCCTCCATTAAAAGGGGCATCTCCTGCCGTTAGATTGCTCCAGCCTGCAGTATGGCCCTCTAGAATCCCAAAGATCATCGCTAAACCAAGTATGATGAAAATAATAACAGTAGCCACTTTAATAAAAGCAAACCAAAACTCTGATTCTCCGAATCCTTTCACAGACAAGAGATTAAGCCCGATGATTAGGAAAAGAAAAAGTCCGCTCCAAAGTAATGAAGAACTCTCAGGGAACCAAAACTTCATAATTAATGAGGCCGCTACCAGTTCAAACGCAAGCGTAATCGCCCAGTTATACCAATAATTCCAGCCTAATGCAAATCCAAATGCAGGATCTACATAACGAGTTCCATACGTACTAAACGAACCCGAAACCGGTAGGTAAGAGGCCATCTCCCCTAAAGCTGTCATTAAGAAGTAAACCATGATTCCTACGATAATATAAGCAAGTAGTGCCCCACCTGCGCCTGCATTTGCAATCGAAGCCCCACTAGCTATAAAAAGACCTGTTCCGATTGATCCACCGATTGCAATCATGGATAGTTGACGAGCATTTAGCCCTCTGCGTAATTGATTCTCATTCGTTGACATAAAAATAACCCTCTCCCTGTGTTCGTGTTTATCACGCGAAAGCTGGTTTGGGTATAAAAATAACCGCCAACAATACAGGCGGTAGGGTTTCCTCACCCACACCAACATTTCGCGAAGATAGCTCAACACAAACCATATGCGACATGGTTTGTGACAGTCCTGCCCCTATTCGGTAACAGTCCCAGCAACACTACACGAGAGTATGTAGTTTGCTTCGGCGGTTGTGCCTTTCCTAAGTAGTCCTTGATGTTTACTACGACGTAAGCTGTGTCGAAACTCTCCATCTCATACAAAGTACTCTTCAAAACCGCGACCTCTACCCCACCTTATTTGATGAGGGTTGAAATATATAATCCATTTAGGATACTTGAAGTAATTCTACATGAACACAAAAAAACCTGCAATAACTATTTTATGTAGACTTAATTTTGGATATATGTGGCATGCTACTCATACGTATTTATAACATGAAATTAGGGGTTCGAGATGGATAGATCACGGAGAAAAACAAACAGACCTAAACGTAAAAAGCGGAAATTGATTTTCTTAACCCTATTAACAGTTGTCCTGTTAATAGCCGGTGGTATTACAGCTGTCATCGTACAAGGCAAAACATTTGACCTTAATCAATTAGGAAATATCCAAAATAATTCTGCTATCTACGATCTCGACGGAACCAAAGTAGCGGAACTAGGAAATTTCCAACGAGAAATTGTATCTCTAAAGGATATCAAAAAAACAAATCCTCTTCTCCCTCAAGCTTTTCTCAAAGTAGAAGATGTCCGATATTATCAGCATAGTGGCATTGATTACTATGCATTGGGGAGAGCCGTCTACGCTAACCTTATCCAGCGTGGAAAATCCCAAGGGGCCAGCACGATTACGATGCAAGTAGCTGGAAATGTAATCCTCGAAGATCGCCAAAAAACCTATACCCGTAAGATCAAAGAAATCGCAACAGCTTGGAATTTGGAACAAAAATATAGCAAAGATCAGATTTTGGAAGCGTATTTAAATTACATTTACTTTGGCAATAACGTCAGAGGAATCCAAATGGCTTCGAAAATTTATTTTGGAAAAGATGTAGTAAAAGATCGTCTTACGATTCCAGAGATTGCTTTCTTAGCCGGTTTGCCCAAAGCTCCTGAAGCATACAATCCATATGCCTCCGAAAAGTCTGCTCAAAGGGCAGTAGAACGCCGAAAAATCGTATTAAACGAAATGGCTGAAAAAAATGAAATGAATGCACTCATCACTGAAGAAGAGAAACAGAAAGCCCTACACCAGACGCTCGGAACAGATGAAAAGTATCTTGTCCGCTATGGTAAAAAAGATCGCTATCAACCGTATAAACAATTTGTACTGAAGGAACTGACAGAGCGATTTGGCATCATCCCTTCTGATGTGGAAAATCGAGGATTTCGAATATACACCGGGATTAACACTCGAGCACAAGCAGAAACGGATCGTGTTCTCAAACAAGACTCCACATATAAAAAACGTGCCATTTTAGACGGAGGATCTGCCACGGTTGATCCTCGTACGGGTCTTATTGCTGCCATTGGAGGAGGTCGGCACTACGAAGGTCAAGGTTTTCGCATAAATGGACAGCTTCCCATTCAACCCGGCTCAGCTATCAAGCCCTTAACCGTTTATGCGCCTGCCATCGAAAAATCAGGTGGTGACATCAACGAATACACCATCATTCCAGATCGTGCTATTACCATTAATGGGTACAGTCCTCGTAACTATGATCGCATCTTTAGAGGAGATGTACCCCTATCCGAAGTAGTAAAAAACTCCTTAAATGCTGCTACCGTTTGGTTACTTGACAATAAAGTGGGGGTTGCAAATTCTTTTCAAACCGCTCAAAAACTTGGCCTTCCACTTGAAAAAGCGGACCAGAATATCGCACCCCTTGCCTTAGGTGGACTTACTAAAGGAGTGAGCCCCCTACAACTTGCACAAGCATACACCGCTTTCGCTAATAACGGAGTCGTCATAAAAGCGCATGCAGTAAAGGAAGTAAAAGTTACTGAAAATGGAATGGAGAAGAGCATTCGTCCTCAATCCGAGCCAGAGAAAAAACGAGTCTTTAGTCCCAAAACCGCCTACTACATGACCCGGCTCCTAGAGCAGGTAGTGGACAGCGGAACAGGGCGCTCGGCACAACTTGCAGGCGGACGACCAGCCGCCGGGAAAACGGGAACAACGAATAACAACATTGCCGCTTGGTTCGCAGGTTATACCCCACAGTATGTAACCGTTGCAATGGTATACAATACAAGTAAAACACCCTTAGAAAATCGTGTAAACGATTTAACAGGCGGACATTATGCCACCACCATTTTCAAAGATGTCATGGACAAGGCATTATCAGGGGTTCCCATTGTAGGATTTTCCAAACCAGCCGGAGTCGAAGAACCAATTCCCCCTTATACATTTCAGGCTCCGCAGCTACAGGCAACCTATAGCAAGGAATATCAAGCAATACAGGCAAACTGGAGCAGTCCATCTGAGCGGGTTACGTATCAATTACAGCGTTCGGAAGATGGAAGTAACTTTAGCACGATCTTCGAAGGGGCAGAAACAAGCTATACCGATCAGAGCATCCAAATTCCCGGCTATAACTTCACGGGTGGTCAATCAAAAACGTACTATTACCGTGTCAACGCCATTGATCCTCAAACTAGGGAAGAGCATACTTCATCCCCAGTAAAAGTAGACATCAATTCGAACCAGTCTAGGCCACAACAACCCGATCAACCACCGAAACCATTTACACCTAGGCAGCCAGATCAATCCCCATCTAATCAAGATCGTCCTAACAGGCAACCTAATCCAGATGAACAGCAACAACCTCAGCAACAGGAAAATCAACAAGGCCCTTCTAATCGACCATTACCATAACAACAAAAAGAGAAGCGAGCTCAGAGGCTCACTTCTCTTTTTGTTTACAAAACAATGTCTAAAAAACTTATAAAACCTTACTTGCAGAAACCGCTTTCGTAAAAGTAACCAATTCCTCAATCACACCACGGAAGCGTTGATCTGCTCCATCCGTCAATTGTCCATTTTCGGTTAAGTCAGCTGGGTCAATGACAACTTGTTGAGGCAACCCAAGTCCGAGTATCCCACGAATAACCGTGCGTACATTATTAAGCGCATTGATACCACCTTTTCCACCCCCGCCTGCTGCAGCAATCGAAACTGGCTTTTGACGAAAATAAGATGATCCAAGAAAATCAAGAGCATTTTTCAACGACCCACTCATAGCACTGTGATATTCAGGAGTCAGAATCAAAAATGCCTCCGCTTGACTGGCATAATCACGCAACTTTTGGACATTTGGCAGCAAGTCTTCTCCTTCTGCCCCAGAATAAAGAGGAAGAATATCATGCCCTACGTCAAAAAAAGTAACATCTGCCCCTAGCTCACTGAGATATTTCGCACCGAGATTTGCTACCTTTCTTGTATTCGATTCGACTCTAGCACTTCCACTTATCACCAAGATTTGCAACAATAATACCCCCTATGTATAAGATTATTTTTTGATACTATCATAGCATGATTCTGTCTTGAAATTCGATTTATATCCTATACTAGATATAGTAGATTTTTAACAGAAAAAACCAAACTACCTTACTTTACGACAGTTTGTTCAAGATCCTGATATAGTAAGTTCAAAAATGATATGATATTATGCGTAATTGACTATAACATATCCAAAAGATTATCCATCAACTATACGTTGTTCCTTTCTCTACATAACTGTATAGCTGGTGAAAAGGTGGATTTTGAATGAGTAAACCATTTAATGATGCGTTTTTAAAAGCTTGTCGAAAAGAACAAACTCCGCATGTTCCAGTGTGGTATATGCGCCAAGCGGGTAGATACCAACCCGAATACCGCGAGATTCGAAAAAAATATACCTTCTTCGAGATGAGTGAGATTCCAGAGGTTTGTGCAGAAGTAACTCGTCTTCCTGTCGAACAGCTAGGAGTAGACGCAGCTATTTTATTTGCGGATATTATGACTCCTTTGCAACATATTGGCGTAAATGTCGAGATCCGCTCCGGCATCGGGCCTGTCATTGATAACCCGATCCGTTCTGAAAAAGATGTGGAACGGTTGACGGAGATTGATCCAGAGACACATGTGGCAACCACTTTGGAAGCCATTCGTATCTTAAATCAACAATTGTCGGTACCTTTGATCGGCTTTGCAGGTGCTCCTTTTACACTAGCAAGCTACATGATTGAAGGAGGCCCTTCAAAAAATTATCATAAAACCAAAGCCTTTATGTATGCCGAGCCTGTTGCATGGAAAGCCTTGATGGAGAAGCTTGGTACGATGACCATCTCCTACTTGAAAGCTCAAGTAAAAGCTGGTGCACATGCTATTCAGGTATTTGACTCATGGGTTGGTGCACTTAATGAACAAGATTATCAGCTATATGTGGCACCCATTATGCACAAAATCTTCCAAGATCTAAAGGATACCGGTGTACCAACCATCTACTTCGGAATTGGCACAGGACATCTTCTTACCGAATGGAACAAGCTCCCTGTAGATGTACTGGGGCTAGACTGGCGCACATCGATCCAACAAGCACGGGCGAAGGGCATCGAAAAAGCGATACAAGGAAACCTAGACCCTTCTTTGCTACTCGGACCATGGGAAGTCATTCAGGAACGGGCGAAGGCTCTTTTGGATCAAGGGATGGAACAACCTGGTTATATCTTTAATTTAGGACACGGAATTTTCCCAGACGTGCCTGTGGAAAACCTACAAAAACTAGCTGCTTTTATCCATGAATATACAAAGAGGTAATCGATTATGGCAAACACCACAATTGGATTATTAGTAATGGCTTATGGTACTCCTAGGAGTTCTGAGGAGATCGAACCTTATTACACACATATCCGCCGTGGGCATACACCGCCGCCAGATCTTTTAGAAGATCTAACGAATCGCTATGAGATGATTGGCGGGGTTTCCCCCCTTGCTCGAATTACAGAAGAGCAGGCATATGCCTTAGAAAAGACTCTAAATGCAAGAAATAGTGAGAAAACATTTAAAGTATATCTTGGTTTAAAACATACCACCCCTTTTATTGAAAATGCTGTACAGCAAATGTACGCAGATGGGATTAAAGAGGCGGTCAGTATCGTACTTGCACCACACTACTCTACCTTTAGTGTAAAATCGTACAATAAACGAGCCCAAGAAGAAGCAGCCAAACTAGGCGGACTCACCATTTATTCCGTAGATGATTGGCATACAGAACCCAAATTTATTTCCTATTGGGTCTCCCAGTTACAAAAAACATTCTCTTCTATCCCAACCGATCAGCAAAAGAAAACAATCGTTATTTTCTCAGCCCATAGTTTACCAGAGAAAATTCTTCAAGTGGGGGACCCCTATCCAGTTCAATTAGAGCAAACTGCCGAACTAATCGCCGAAGCGTCCAACATTCCTCACTATGCCATCGGCTGGCAAAGTGCGGGTAACACACGTGATCCTTGGATTGGTCCCGATGTGCAGGATCTGACGCGAGAATTACATGACAAGCATGGATATACTTCCTTCGTGTATTGTCCAGTTGGTTTTGTATCCGATCACCTGGAAGTTTTATATGATAACGACTATGAGTGTAAAGTTGTAACGGACGAAATCGGAGCAAATTACTATCGTCCAGAGATGCCCAATACAGAACCTACGTTTATCGACGGACTAGCAGATGTCATAGAAAAGCGTTTATCCGTCGGGAAAGGGACTAACTATGAACTCAGCCCCCTCTAAACATATCGTCATCATAGGCGGTGGTATCACAGGACTCTCAGCAGCGTTTTACCTACAAAAAGAGCTCCGAGTGAAGAATCTTCCTTGGACGATTACTTTGCTCGAATCGAATCATCAACTAGGTGGTAAAATCCAAACCATCGTTCGAGACGGCTATATCATGGAGAGAGGACCTGATTCATTTCTATCACGGAAACCAAGTGCGACGCAGTTAGTTCGCGATGTAGGCCTAGAAAGAGATCTAGTACGTAATGAAGTAGGACAAGCTTATATTCTGCGGCATGGCCAGCTCCTCCCGATTCCTGAAGGCGCGGTAATGGGGGTACCTACAGAAATAAAGCCGTTTGTCACTACTTCTCTCTTATCCCCCATCGGAAAAATGAGAGCCGCTGCTGACTTGCTCCTCCCTACATCCAAAATACTGCAGGAGGAAGATCAGTCCGTAGGTACGTTTTTCCGCCAACGTTTGGGGAATGAAGTTGTCGAAAATATCATCGAACCCCTTCTCTCCGGGGTCTATGCGGGCAATATTGATCAAATGAGTCTCATGACAACTTTTCCTCAATTTGCTCAGATGGGAAAAGAACATCGTAGTTTGATTCTCGGTATGAAATCCTCACGTCCAAAAAAGCAGGCACACCAAAAGCCTGCAGGAATCTTTCAAACGTTAAAATCTGGACTCTCCTCGTTAGTAAATGAAATAGAAACACAGTTAACAGAAGTAAATGTAAAAAAAGGAATTTCTGTAGAGAAGATTGTGCGAGATCGGAAACAATATACATTATCCCTTCAAAATGGTGGACAACTGACAGCGGACAGTGTCATCCTAACTACTCCACACGGAATCACCCGCAAAGTCTTAGGTAATCCTGACTTTTTAAAGCCTCTTCACGATCGTCCCACCTCTGTGGCAACAGCTATTTTAGCGTATCCACAAGAAGCGATCACATTGGATAAAGAGGGGACAGGGTTCTTGGTTCCACGTGGTGAAGAAGGATACTCGATCACCGCTTGTACATGGACGAACAAGAAGTGGCCTCATACTGCTCCACCAGGGAAAACCCTGCTACGTTGCTATGTAGGACGTGCAAACGAAGAAGAAATCGTCGACCTAGATGATTCCGAGATCGTAGATAGAGTGATTCAAGATATCAAAAAGTTATCTAACATTACAAGTGAACCAGAATTTCATTATGTAACGCGTTGGAGAAGAGCAATGCCGCAGTTTGTGCCTGGACATAAAACATGGTATTCCAATGTACAGAAGCAAATCGGCAATCAATACCCGGGTCTGTTTCTTGCCGGCTCATCCTATGCTGGCTCAGGGATTCCCGATTGTATCGATCAAGGCAAAAATACCGTCACAGACGTAATCGATTACGTATCATCCGCTTCTCTATCCACTGCTTTGTGATAACCATCACAATTCAATAAATCAAGGTATTAGAAAAAAGCATTTATATCTCTTTATCGAGATACAAATGCTTTTTTGGTTTTACAGCATAACCGAAGCGTCACTTGACTCAAATATCTTTACTACTTCTCTTTCTCTCATCATCACTATATAGTTAACATAGAGACGCCACCAAGCTTGCCAGAGCTCATCTCCATATGGCTTGTACACAACTTTCAGACCTATGCTTTTTGCATCAAAATGATCGATCACTTGCCCATGATTCGGGTACTTCTCAATGTTAATCAATTCCTCGGCAATCCGCTGAGCCTCTTTTAGATTACCTTTATGCATCGAACGAGAAAGCCACTTAACCGCCAAACGTTTCGAATGTTCGATCGATTTTAAACAATAATCAATCAAAGCTGCGTCCACGCCTTTCAAAAATGGATAGTACGCTGGATTTAACGCTTGGCCGTTCGCATGCTCTTTTTTAATCATCTCGAGTCCATTCAGAAATGCTTGAGCAGGCCTAAATGCTAGTCCAAATGAAGTTGGGATCGTCACTTGTGGATCAATCGGCCCCAATTCAGAGGTGTTACTCATTACAATTTCATCTGCTGCCAAACTAACTAAGGTAGCCGCACTCTTCGCTGCTTGTGGAACAACAACTCGCAAATGTTTCGTTCGTGATAAAAGCGTATGAACGATAATCTCCGCTGCATTCGGATCTCCACCAGGGCTTTGGATAATAAAATCCACATCACTATCTTTATCGATGCTTGCAATAATCTCATTAAACGGTGCGATATCTTCTCGCAAAATCGCACTATCTGAGTGATTCAGACTCGACATATATACAATGACTCTGCGCCCAGTTACTTTCTCAATCTCTTTGATAAAAGCTTGTCTGTCATACCGATCACGATTCACCGCATGTGTAAGCGGTTGATTCGGTAAGAAGAGAGAAAGAGATGGGGGTACTTGTGGTTGATCCATTTTCATTACCCCTTTATTCAAAATTAGACTTGATACGGCCTACCATATAATCGCTCTTTTGAAGGCATATTTTCTATAGCCTCCATGTGCTTTTCAAATTCCTGGAACGTTTTAAGGAAACTGTCGAATTCTGTTTCGGTACTACTTTTTGATACAAATTCCTGTTTCGCTTTTAGCAAAGTCTCAAATCGTCTTGCCTTGATGAGTGTTTCGATCATGAAACTTGACCTCCTTTGCTTACTCTTCATACTATATGCGAAAGCTTTCGAATAGAACCCCACTTTCTGCACATAGCAAACCCTAATTTACATTTTATCAAACATCTCTATCAATTACATCATATGCATTGAGAGTTTGATAGCATCCTTCTTTATTGTTAACTACATGAACGGAAATTAAACCATCTCCGGTACTGTTACGGGTAACAGGGGAGACCGATTATCGGAAGTAAGCACAACGAGTGAATGGAGAGCACGGGTACATCCCACGTAAAGTAACTTTGCTGTCAGAGCATCATCTGGATACTGCTCGCTATCAACATCAACTAAAATGACCGCATCGAATTCCATCCCTTTTACTAAGTAGATCGGCGCTACTGAAATACCGCCCGCATATTGGCTTCGATCTGGAGTGATCAAATGATGTTTGATCCCATTTGCGAGCAAATCGGCCGATAGTATAGATGCTGCCTTTTCAGTGCGAGTCACGATGGCGATCGATTTCATTCCTTGAGAAGATCGTTTTTGAATCCATCTCGCTACAGCTAGTGTACGGTCTTGATTCCGTATCTGCTCCACTAAAACAGGCTCTCCGCTCCGGAATACGGGAGTTGCTGGGGTAAGACTCCCTTGATAGGAGGAAATTACCTGATTAGCAAATTGGATAATCTCCGTTGTAGAACGATAACTCCTATCTAATTGGAAATAGGATACCTGTTCCTTAGGAAACAACTGTACAAACTCATTCCAGTCGTAAATTCCTTTATAAGCATAAATATTTTGTAGCAAATCCCCCAGAATCGTAAATGAATTTCCTCTTACATGATCCTTTAATACAAACACTTGAAAGGGAGAAAAGTCTTGAGCTTCATCGATGACCACATGGTCAAAGCGATACTCCGTCTCAATTCCATATAGGAAATTGTAAATATACAACAATGGAGCTAAATCTTCTGGATCAAAAAGGATCTTTTTCCGTTCGATGATAAATGGCTGAACCATCTCGGATTTCTTAGCCAAATCAACATACATTTGGGTCACTTTTCGACGATCCCAGAGATTTTTGTATTGGCGAAACTTCTCCATCGCTTTCTTCTTCATCTCATTTCGCGGATCTCGGTTTCGGATATCGCGATGCTCTATCTCAATCCAGCGTTTCATTCGGGAAAAGATTCTCTCTTGACGCTTACGCAACGGTTCATGTCGATACTCTACGTGAAACCAATGAGAAATTTCTTCAGCCGTCAATTTCTTCTCATCCCAGATGGCAAATCCAACTTGTGGTACAAACTCTCTTTCCATAGCAGCTAATTGTTGCTGGAGATACTCCAAAAATACAAAAGACCCCTTAAAGCGTGCCAGACTCTCTTGTTGTTCACGTTCCAGATCAGTTGACTGACCTGTTTCAAACCAACATTCCTCCCGAGCCGTTTGGTTCCGTAGGGTTATGGGTTCGGGTAATAAATCGAGTACCCACTCTATAAAAGTAGTCTGCTTCACACCACCAATTCCTAGTTCTGGAAGCACGTTAGAGATATAATCTAAAAACATCTTATTAGGGGCGAAAATCATGATGCGATCTGCCCGGACTTGATTTTGATATTGATATAATAAATAAGCCAGACGATGAAGAGCCACCGTGGTTTTCCCTGAACCTGGGACCCCTTGAATAATGAGGGATTGATTCCGCTCAGACCTTATAATCTTATCTTGTTCCACTTGGATCGTCGAAACAATATCCCTTAGTCGATGATCTTTGTTCTCCCCTAAACGATAAAGGAGAAATTCATCCGTAACCTGTAAATTCTCCCCGCCTCTAACATAACTGTCAACCACTCGTTTTAACGTTTGTTCTTCAACAGCCAAATTCCGTTTTAGATGGACTGTCCCTTCTACCTCACCATCAGGAGATACATATCCAGCACGATCCCCTTGTCCTGTAAAGGAGTAAAACATACTAGCCACAGGAGCACGCCAATCAATAATAATCGGTTGATGGCTATCTGGATCTTCTACCCCTGCTTTGCCTAGATAGAGCGGTGTAAGTTGTTTCCCGTCCTCTTCAAAATCAAGACGACCAAAATAGGGGGATTTTTCCGACAACTGTAGTCGATGAACTGTTTGCCTCCTTTGGTCATCCAGAAGCTGTTCCACCAAATCGGAGCCTTGATATCGCGGAATCAATTGAAGTTCTTGCAATTGTTTTCGAATGAAAGAAAGTGTTTCTTGCAACTTTGCTTGCTCATTTTGGTAGATTTCGTCCATGGGAATGATTCACCTCTCTTATTGAAAGAAAGATATTATACAATAATGGACTACCTTTCGCAAGTGAATTTACAGAAAAAAATGATGTCATATTGTTACACAACAGGCTATCATTTCTTAAACTATTTTCGCCTATAGTGACGTATCATTTTCCCTATCTCGAGTACGACAAAAAAGTCGATCGTTTGCAAAATGGGGTTTATAATGGGTTCACTAGCAATCTTTCCACCGACCCAATAACATCTTTTTAATGAAGCAGAAAGCTTACGTTGTATTCTATGTGAAACCATTTTATCGGGACTAATCAAATGTAACCCTTGGATGCGAAACTCTTCTCTTGGCTCAATTCGGTAACGATCGATTACAAAACCACTATATACAAGGAAACTATATAACTCGTTTATCTCTTGAATCTCCATAAGAGGTAAACTAGTACAACCTACTATATATCGATATGTATTTCCGTTTAGATAATCCCTGATTCCCTTCCATAGCTTCTGAGTCACCTTACCATCTTGATAACCAGCAGCCACACAGCCCCTTCCTATTTCTAGTACTTGGGGTATGTGTTCGGTAAAATGATGAAACTCAAATAACGATTGCGAATAGAGTCCCCCCAGTTCGATCACTCTTTTACCAGGTAAAAGACGATAAGTACCTACTATTTGATTGACAGTCTCATCGACTACTATCAGATGATCGCTGTAAAGATCATAATCTTGTTTAGGCAAGTTTTGTAGCTGCTGTAACTGATAAACTTGTGCTTTCTCTTCTCTCGTCTTCGCTATACGGGTCACCAATGAATGAGCATATCCTCTATCTATCGCTTCCATTTACATCATCTCCTTACTACACATCCTTATTTACCTATCATATTACATTTTAATATATTAAATATTCATTTTTTTGAAACTTTTATAAAAAATATTACCCTAAACAAATAAAAAATGAACAAAGTCCGTTTTCCATGACCTCGTTCATTTTTTATTCTCCTCCTTTTAATAGATAGGAACCCAACCTTCCTTCGTTTTAAAAATCCGAATCGCTACAACCTGGCAATCCTCCATTAATGTAAAATAATGTCGATATCCCTCCGGCACTGAAATAAGATCCCCCGGCTCTAATTCCACATCAAAAAAATGACCCTCCAGACTCTGTATAGCAAAAATACCATGCCCACTCACGATAAAACGTACTTCATCATCACTATGGTGGTGTTCAGCTAAGAAACCTTGGAGCAGTTGATCGAGATTCGGTGTCTCTGGCGAAAGAGAAATAACATCATTTGTTGTGTACCCTCGACGAGCCGAAATGGCATCTATTTCAATTTGAAAAGTATCAAGAACCTCTGTTTTTTGCGCCTCGGTTAAATGATAATTCTCTCGAAGGCTTGCAGGTAACTTCTCAATATCCCAATGCTCATAAATGACTCCTTGAGATTGTAAATAAGAACTGACTTGGTCCTGAGCCGAAACGTATTCATTAGTATGATGAAATCGTATTTGTGCCATGAAAATCTTCTCCCCATTTCGCTTATCTATTTGGTTGCAGAAGACGAAGCTTAATATGATAGGAAAATAAAAACTCAAATGCTTCTAAATACTTCTTCGCCTCGAGCGGTGTAGCTCCCCATGTTGTAATCCCATGGTTTCGAATCAAGGCCCCCTTCAAAAGAGGATCCTGTAGAAGAAGATCCCCAAACTCCTTAGCTAAAAGATCTAAATCAGCATGATTAGGGATAATCGGAATCGATGTCTCTCCATCTTCTTCCCAGATCCCAAATGCTTTAATAAGCTCCTGTCCGCGAAAAGTGACTCGTCCCTCGTTCGCATACAACTCAGAGATCAGATTGTTATCTAACGTGTGTACGTGCAGACAACAGGATGCACCCGTTTTCTGATAAATCTCTGCGTGAATTCCCACTTCCGCCGATGCGGTAAGATGCGTGTTTCCTAGCGGTTTACCATCTTGATCTACTAGCAAAAAGTCTTCTTCTGTACGCTTTCTCTTATCTTTGCCGCTAGCAGTAATGAGAAACGTAAGCGGATCTTCACGGACTTTAATCGATAAGTTCCCACTAGTCCCTAAAAACCAATCACGTGCTGCAAGTTCATCTTTGATATCCGCCAATGTACTCCATTTTTTCGCCACCTCGATCATATGGGTTGAAATACCTCCTCTTGCTCTAAAACAAAGCGAATATCGTGGAATGTCTCAAATGGGCAGTATGGAATCTTCTGCTCCTCACATTTCTCAATTAGAAAATCCCTGGCAAATACTTGATCAGCCATCTTCGCAGCTTGTAAATCGGTTATCGAATCGCCAATGAGAATACGATGGATCACCGTAGAATCAAACTGACGCAAAATCGTTACCTTGCAACATCCACAATCATTTTGACATCGATGATCACAAGTATGAGGCCATAAGATTTCAATACGTTCACCTGTAAAATCACTGCGATTACAATAAATATTCTCTGGCTGTACAAGTCCTTCCAGCGACGGATACACAAAAAAATCGATTCCTCCGCTCACAATCCAGAGCGGGGTTCCCACCTCTTCCGTCCAACTTACAAACTCGTTAAAGCCTTCACGAAGTCTCATGTTCTGAAGGCTATACGCGACAATCTCTTCTTTCTGCGAGCTAGGTAATAGTCGAAACAACTTGGTAACTCCATCACGAATCGAAATGCGCTGTGCTAGGATATCGTCTTTTATCGCGACCCATTCCTTGGGAGCAAACTCTTTCATAATCGCAATAATATTATCCGATTCTGTCACCGTCCCATCAAAATCGCAAAAAATAACAGGTTTCTTCTTCATCTACTTGCCTCCCCATAGAGAAATCGCTTGATTTAACTCGAAATAGTTCTTCTTATCCGAAGCTACCTCTGTCCATGCCTTCCCAGCAAGTGCTATCTCAATCGCTTGTCGAAATGCTTTTCCACCTGCTACTGTCCCGCTGGGGTGACCGTGGACCCCGCCGCCCGCATTGATAACGCTATCCATCCCAAAGTCGTGAATCAGTCGCGGTACAATCCCGGGATGAATTCCTGCTGAGGGAACGGGAAAAGCTGGGCGTAATGCAAGTTGATCCGTACGTAGCGAATGCGCAATTCGGAGTGTTTCCTCTTTTGCTAAAACGACGCTACCATAAGGAGAAGGAAATAACGACAAATCAGCTCCTGCTACACGAAGTAATGTTCCAAGTGCTAATGAATGACTCACACCATAAAACGCTGATGATGTAAACGCTCCAGAAAAAGCCGGATGGGCTAAGATCGGGACTGCTACTTCTGGATCTTCCGACAGCTCCTGTAAAACATCCAAACCATAGGTAAAAACATTAAACAGGAGAGCGTTAGCCCCTAATTCTATTGCTTTTCGCGCACGATCCCGTAATTGAGAGCTACGGCCTGTGATATTAACCGCATATAACGTCTTCTCTCCTGTAAGTGACTCTGCTTCACTTAATACGTTCACTGCTGTACGAACACGATCTTCCCATGGAGTTAGTGGGTTATCAAATAAGATTTCATCGTCCTTAACAAGGTCAACCCCACCTAAAGCTTGCAGTCTCAACTGTTCCCGGAAATAATCCAGATCTCTTCCCATCACACTCTTAAAAATACTCATTAAAAGTGGCCGATCGATAACCCCTACCTTTTCTCGAACCCCCTGTATTCCATATTTCGGACCTGGATAAGACGAAAGCAACTCATCCGAGAAATGGAGATCGACTAACTTCACCTCACCATCTAACGATAACTTCCCAAACACCGTAGTAAGAATGGCTGGTAGATCGTTAGAAAAATTAACTGCCGGATACGCAATTTTTAATAGACCCCGAGTACATGTTCCCCCTAAATATTGATTTGCCCCTAAGTCTTCATCTAGCTCTATTACCTCTACTACTTCTCCCTTATGAAGTTTCAATTGCTCTTGAATCAAAAGAGGTAACTCTGTCCACGAACCAATCGTCAACCCCAGTGCGATCGACTCTGCTTTTTTCACCAAATCTTGTTTTTTGTCATGAACCAAATAAGTGGCAATCAACCGTGTCATTTATCAAACCTCCTAGTGCCTATATAACAATAAAACCTCTCCCATACGAGGAAGAGGCGCAAAAAATTCGTCATCTTCCTCTCATCTCTCAGTCCATTTCTGAACTGCAAGAATTAGCACCGTTTTTATCGTTAGATAAGTCGGTTGCCGGGTTTCAAAGGGCTAGTCCCTCCACCTACTCTTGATAAGAGAAATATCTGTATTCAATTATTTAATTAATCTGATTATGACTGAATGCATTTGCGATGTCAATCTATTTTTAGCTGATGATAACAACGAGCCATTCTCTCTGCCGCTTCGATCAATCTCTCTTCTGTGGTCAATAAGCCAACACGAATATATCCATCTCCGCTTTCTCCAAATCCAACGCCAGGAGCTACCGCAACATGCTCTTGTTCCAACAACAAATCAGCAAATTCTTGCGATCTTAGACCACTTGGAGTAGGTAACCAACAGAAAAAAGAGCCTTTTGGTGCATGAATATCCTCCACTCCCAGTTCCTGAATCCTTGATATAAAAGCATTTCGGCGACTTTCATAAACCCCTACCAATTCATCCACACACTCCTGAGAATGATTCAGTGCTACTGCCGCCGCCTCCTGAATCGCTCCGAAAATGCTGACATAAAAATGATCCTGAATCAATTGAATCGACTCAATCACTTGCTCATTCCCTACAGCAAATGCGATCCGCCATCCTGCCATGTTATAGGTCTTGCTTAATGTATATACTTCAATCCCCACCTCTTTGGAACCTGGGATTTGCATAAAACTAATCGGTTTCTGGCCATCAAATCCAATCGCTCCATAGGCAAAATCATGTACAACTAGTACCCGATAGTCCCTAGCACGGGCAACCGTTTCCTCGAAAAATTCTGTAGTAGCTATTCCAGCCGTTGGATTGTTGGGATAGTTTAAAAACATACATTTTGCCTGATTCCATACCTCATCTGAGATTTGCGTGAAATCAGGTAAAAATTGATTTTTTTCTAACAATGGCATTTGCACCATTTTCGCTCGTGCCATAGCAATTCCAGACCAATAGTCAGGATAGCCTGGATCGGGTACAAGAGCGATATCATTTGGATTTAAATAGCACTGGGATATTTCCACTAAGCCCACTTTCCCCCCGAAGAGAACCGCTACTTCACGGTCAGGATTGAGTTCCACTCCATATTCACGAGCATAGAAATGGGCTACGGCTTCCTTGAGAAAACGGTGTCCCCGAAAGGGAGGGTAGCGATGATGCTCTGATTTCGCAGTCGCTTCCTGCATTGCCTGAACGATATGATGTGGGGTTGGGAGATCGGGATTACCTTGCCCAAGATTGATGACATCTGCCCCGCTTGCAATAAGATGATTCACCTTCTGAACGAGATTGGCAAAGAATTGCTTCGGTAGTTTTGTTAATACATCTGCTTGTGCGAATTGCGCCATTATCCATCACTCCCTGTGACTTTCGAACATTCTTGAAATGATAATGATATATGTTATAACGTGTAGAGGAAGTTGTCAAAGGGGAGGATTTTAGAATGAAGCAAGCCATTTGCCTGATTCAGATGGATATTACATTTGGAGATCCAGAGGCTAATATAAAGCAAGTAAAGGACCTCATGCACCAAGTCATGAAACAATTGAATCCACCTCATGTGATCGTGCTACCAGAGTTATGGACGACTGGCTATGATCTGAAACGGCTACCAGAAATTTCGGACCCAGATGGAGAACGAACACAATCTCTTTTTTCGCGACTAGCAAAAACATATCAAGTTCATATCGTCGCAGGGTCGATTCCAAAAAAATCCAAAACAGGAATTACCAACACACTCTATGTCTTCAATCGACAAGGGAAAGTAGTAAATGAATACAACAAAGCACATCTCATTCAATTGATGGATGAGCACCTCTATCTTACAGCTGGTTCTAGTCTAAAACCATTCACGCTGGATGAAGTAGTGAGCGCAGGTTTTATCTGTTATGATCTACGCTTTCCTGAGTGGATTCGAAAAGCCGTTCTTAACGGTGCTGAGGTACTTTATATTCCAGCTCAGTGGCCCATCCAACGTCTTTCACACTGGAGAAGTCTTTGTATTGCCCGGGCAATTGAAAACCAATGTTATGTCATCGCTTGCAATCGTTCAGGAAGTGATCCAAACAACCAATTTGCTGGACACTCCATGGTAGTCGATCCATGGGGCGAAGTATTGGCTGAGGCAGATGAAAAAGCCGCCATTATCCAAGTCGAAATTGACACCGATCAAGTAACCAAAATACGCTCCACTATCCCGATCTTCGCGGACCGTCGTCCAGAAATATATTAGATTCATCCCAGTCAAGAAATTTTTCTATTGACAACAAATTCCGAAAGCCTATATGATTGCATTTGAAAAGTCCAATTTAACACTCAATTATATATTTTTGGTCTCTTATCAAGAGCAGGTGGAGGGATTTTGGCCCGATGAAGCCCAGCAACCGACCGTAATACCATCGCGAGATGGGGCGTCCACGTCAGTAGGAGTGGGAGCCTTGACCTAGTCAAACACGGCACGGTGCTAATTCCAGCGGAACGTATTTTTTAGACGTTCGCAAGATAAGAGGCGCGGAATCATCATTCCCTGCCTCTTTCATACGAAAGGGGCAGTTTTTATTTGCCCCCGTATCATATCACTATCGTTCGGGGAGGAAATGATCATGACACAACAGTCTGTTTTAAACCAATATGCTCCTTTTACCACACAAACCGTGGTGGAGTTTGTAAAAACGCTTTCCATCTTTGATCATCCTAACAACTTCACTGTCAAAGAAATTGGTGACGGCAACCTAAATCTTGTTTTTCAACTCACTGAACTAGAAACCAGTCGTTCCATCATCGTCAAACAAGCTCTTCCTTATGCGAAGGTCGTAGGAGAAAGTTGGCCATTATCCCTCAATCGAGCAAGGATTGAGTCAGAATCACTACACATCAACGCAAAGGTAGTACCCGATCTGGTACCTCGCGTTTTGCACACAGATTACGAATTAGCATGTACGGTGATGGAGGACCTATCCGACCATAGTATTCTACGAACCGAACTGATTTCCAACCGTCACTATCCGTTACTGGCTGAGCACATAGGACGTTATGTCGCACATACTTTATTTACCACTAGTGATTTCGCGCTCCATCCATTTGTCAAAAAAGAGCTCGTACAAAAATTCACCAATCCAGACCTATGCAAAATTACAGAAGATCTTGTCTTTACAGACCCTTTTTTCGATCACCCAACCAACCATTTTCCAATAGAACTTAGGCCCGCAGTCGAAAAACTTTGGGCTGACGAAACATTACTCACTGAAATAGGAGTCTTAAAATTTCAATTTCTCACTCAAGCAGAAGCGCTTCTACACGGCGATTTACACACAGGAAGCATCTTCGTCACAGAACAGTCGACAAAAGTCATTGACCCAGAGTTTGCCTTCTTCGGACCGATCGGCTTTGATCTGGGACAATTCTTCGCCAACATCATTTTAAATGCACTATCCAAACTCGCTATTACGAATCAACGTTCCACACTATTAAATGAGCTTCTACGCACCATAGAACGAACGTGGATTACCTTTGTACAAGAGTTCACCAAACTTTGGGACAAATCAAATCATGAAATCTATACGAATGTAAACGGTATATTGCCGCGTTTCTTACTAAAAATTTGGACGGATGCAATCGGATTCGCTGGTTGTGAAATCATTCGCCGTACGATCGGATTAGCCCATGTAGCAGATCTTGACACAATCGAAGACTTTCACACCCAAATTGAAATCAAAAAGCGCGCCATTCAGCTTGGTTCGGATCTGATTAAATCCCGTACCCAACTCTATAGCTTAGCCCACTTTATTCAACGTATAAAAGGAGCGTTGCGATCATGAGCATACATACACCTATTCAATCTGTACAATACCGGGGAGATCATCTACTCCTTCTAGACCAACATGAGCTTCCACACCAAACAAGCTTTATTCGAATCGAAACAACCGAACAACTATGGAATGCGATTCACTCTTTACAAGTGAGAGGTGCTCCTGCTATTGGGATTGCAGCCGCTTTTGGACTTTCGCTGTGGGCAAATCAACAACAGGAAGAGGCAGACTTACGGATTTTTGCACATCAACTAAAAATCCAGCGTAATTATCTTTCCTCTGCTCGTCCAACGGCGGTAAATTTATGTTGGGCTTTGGATCGTGTTGTGCAATCTATTCAACATGCTGAGACGGTCCAAGATGCCATTTACCTTATGGAAATCGAATCCCTCACGATTCAACGAGAAGATGAAATCACTTGCCAACAAATCGGCGAATATGCCCTTAGCTTACTTCAACCAGGTGACCGCATTTTAACCATTTGCAATCCAGGATCAATCGCCACTGCACGTTACGGAACCGCACTCGCTCCCTTCTATCTTGCTCAAGAACGAGGAGTTCCCCTATCTGTTTATGCTTGCGAAACGAGGCCACTACTCCAAGGATCTCGTCTCACTACTTGGGAATTACAGCAAGCTGGACTGGATGTCACCCTCATCACAGATAACATGGCAGCTCATACCATGCGTACCAAGAAAATCTCAGCCATCATCGTAGGTTGCGATCGTATCGCTGCAAATGGGGATACTGCTAATAAAATCGGAACCTTTGGGCTTGCACTCCAAGCCAAAGCGTTGGGGATTCCTTTTTATGTCGCATCTCCCCTATCTACGATTGATTTAGATACCTCTACTGGTGAATGTATTCCAATCGAAGAACGTCCCCCAGAAGAGGTTACTCATCTTGCTGGGAAACGGATTGCTCCTGAGGGAATTCAAGTTTACAATCCTGCTTTTGATATCACACCACACGAGTATATTTCAGCTATTATCACCGAAAAAGGGATCATATTTGGCAACTATCGAGAGAAATTAGCCATAATCAAGAACCAGGTGAATCTACTAATAAGCTAAAAGCCTGCTCTACGATAGAACAGGCCTCAGGCTCTTCTTTATTTACTATTTTTTTCAGAGATAAGGGCAGTGATCTTATCAAATGCTTTCGTCTCATTTGAACTAGATACCATCTGGATACCCATTTCTTGAATCCGTTTATAAGCCTCATCCAACTTGGTTTGTAATGCGTGAATATTATCATTAGCAGCCTCTAACTGACTCTCTAATCTGTCTCTTTCTGATTCGAGAATTCTTTTATCTGCTTCAATTTCCTTTTTAAGAGAGTTCTCTCGAATAGCTAGTACCTTCTTAATCTCGGCATCGGCCTTCGCACTTGCTTCTGCTTTCAACTCTTCTACCTTTTTCGGGAATGCCTCTACTTCTGCTTCCAGATCAGTCATTTTTAATTCACGTTTCTCTAGTTCTTTCTCTCTCTCATCTAATGCTTTCTTGTGATCGGCCATCTCACTATTTTTTTGGTCTAATTCGTTCTGAAATTCCTTACGCTTGCTAATAAGTTCATCTTCCAATTCATCATGAGATTGTTTCTTAGTACGTGCAAAATCGTATGTAAATTCTTCTTCCGTTCGTTTTTTCGTCTGTGTAAGTTGTTCCTTCTGCTCTTTCACGAGAAGCTCATACTCTTCACGAGCATTCTTTATTTTTTCTACAATTTCATTGAGTTCTGTTGTTGCTTTTTCTTTTGCTTCAACAAGTTCTCTCTCTTGTTGTAGTTTTAATTCTTGATGAGCATTCACTAAACCAGCTAAGGTATGCGCTTTTTTCTCAATCTCATATAGTTCCTTAAGCTCTTCTTCTTTTAATGAGATCGCATCTTTTACTGTTTGAAGATTATCTGTTTGCGTTGTAATCTCATCACTCATTTGCAACAACATCTGTGTAACTGTTTTAGATAAATCTTTGATTTTATCATCAATGCTTACTTCCATAACAGCATTTGCTTTTTGAATCGTCTCGGTTGATTTCTTCGCCTCCGTTTCAGCAACTGCGTTCAGTTTTCCTTTTTCTAATTCAGCAATCTTCTTTTCTGCATTACGTAGTGCTGTTAGAATAGTAGATTTTGTACTTTTTTCGGTGACTTTATCCAAGATGTTCATACCCCTTTTGCATTGACAAGAATATATGTTCGTATATAAATTGTATCACTCATTTATTTCTTAATCAATAGATAACATAATATTTTTTAAATAATACACGATTAATAAATTTATTCTTAATAAAAAAGAAGGACATGTATTGAGCTTTCATTAAGTTTGTGAATCTCTTGGGATGATAGCCCGTGATACAGTCCTCCCGTATACTCCTTTTATTACTACAGTTTTTGGATTACTCCACAGGCGATGCGCACCCCGGAGTTCCCTGATGGGTCCGTTTTATAGTCATCTTTGTCTTTATGAATCACAATCGCTGTTCCGCCAGGATGGAATAATGAATTGTCTCCACTTCCTTTTAAGGTAACGTTTTCTAGTGAAAACTCAGCTATTCCCTCACCCTTATCATTTATTTCTAAGTTGGGTAAATCTCCAGCATGGGGTCCTTCCACATTTTCAGTTCCATGTTTTTTATGTGCTGGATTAAAATGAGACCCAGCAGTTTCAAACGTAGGAATATCACACTTACCTACTGTGTGGACATGAATTCCATGTGGTCCTTCAGGTAGATCTTTTACCATTATCCTCGCCATCACATAATCCTGTTCCTGCCAGAATTCCGCTTTTCCGATATTTTCGCCTTTACTGCTTATGATTTCGGCTTGCGCTTTTTCTACTGAAGCTGGAAGTTGTGGTTTCATAGTCGGGGTAGAATCATTACATCCTGACAGCGATAGAGCGAGTACAGGCAGTCCCATCATGAAATAAAAAGCTCGCTTCATACGTACCTCCCTATGAGAAAATAATAGAACAATGGTAATTTCTTCCTTTTATGCTCTTTTCCTTTTTTCAGAAATGATTTCTCACATACCTTCCGAGCCGCTTATAATAAATAGAAGGGGGTCATACATATGGATATTCAAGAAGGATTTATTCACATGATAGACGGAACGGAAATTTATTTATACACATGGCTACCTGCAGAGCCCAGAGGAATCATTCAAATTGCACACGGTATGACTGAGCATATCGGAGTATACAACGAATGTATAGATGCCTTACTATCAGCTGGATTTGGAGTATACGCTCACGATCATCGCGGACATGGGAAAACGGTGAAACAAGAAAACGACTATGGATATTTCGAGCCGGATGTGGGATGGGATCAAGCTGTTACGGACATCATCTTCGTTTCTGACCTCATTCGTAACAAGCACTCCTGCCCGCTCTTTTTGCTCGGACACAGTATGGGATCTTTTTTAGCAAGACGGGCGGTACAGCTCCAGAGTAATGTATGTGATGGACTCCTTCTTTCAGGTACAGGTGGAAACCCAGGCCTTCTAGGAAAAATAGGGCATCTTTTCGCTACTCTGGAAATGAAAATACGTGGAGCAAAAGCAAAGAGCAACATACTGAAACTGTTGTCATTTGGCACTTTTAACTCTCAATTTAAACCAAAACGCACTGATTTTGATTGGCTATCTTCTGATACTAGCCAAGTGGATCGCTATATAGCAGATCCCGCATGCGGATTTACCTGCACAACCAGCTTTTATCGCGAGCTATTTAAAGGAGTACTCATCGTAAATCAACTCAAAGAATATAAAAAAACGCCCAAACATCTCCCTATTTACTTGTTTTCAGGGGATCTTGATCCTGTTGGAGATAAAGGAAAAGGGGTGAAAGAAGTATACGACACCTATCGTAACTGTGGCGTTATAAACGTAACCATGAAGCTGTATAAAAACAAGAGACATGAGATGCTACATGAAAAAAATCGCGAACAGGTTTTCCACGATCTCATTGATTGGATCACACAAATCATAGAATAGAAAGTACCACTTAGATAGACAGCTTCTAGCTAAGTGGTACATGAATCAACCTATATAGGACAGACTCTTACTCCATCTCCGTCCTTTTGGTACACAATCGGTTGAAATTGTGAAGGAATGTTCTCTTTAGGAAATCGGTGTAGATAATGAGCCGCGAGGGGATATCCAGAATTAAATATCTCAGCAAATGTAACAGTATGATGAGATAAAATCCACATTTCTGGCGCTAACCAGTCCGGAGGGACCGTTCCTGATAACTGTTTAATATAGTGACTATTTGCCCACCAAACATTTCCAGAGTAATGAGGTGGATACGGTGGGTGAAGGAAAAAGTTAATTCCACAAGCATCCACTTTTTTTAGATATTCGAAACTCACTTCATGGTAGTCAACTAATACAGTCTCCATCAAATTAACCCAATCTTCTATACAAGCTTTATTGGGTACCTCACCATGTCTTACTCCCTTGGAGTGGAGATACAGTACTTCTACATTATTCACACTTGCGCTACAATACTGGTGAATCCAATGCAAGGTTGCTCGTTCATACTGATGTTCCTCAGGAAGAATCCTATATTGAACTGTATCATCAAAATGACTCAAAGGTTTTACAATTTGCTCTTCAATAAATTGGGTATTATGCAAATCATCTACAACAAAATTAATAAAAATAGCATTTACTTTTTGATATAATCCCGATGAGAGCAATCGTTCTAGCTTTTTATCTAGTACATCCTGCCAAAAACTCAGAGTACGAACATGAATAAAACAAACCTTTCTATGATCCAGATGGTAAATGTTTTGTTCAGGTGATAAACGAATAGCCAATTTCATTCTTCCCATCTCTTATACCGGAAAGGTATTGTCACTCTTCTTTTCTATTAGCTCAACTCATATATGTTATTCTCTTTAGATAGACAAGTGATAGTTAGATAGATGATAAAATCAAAAAAGGGCTCGTTTATGTATTTTTTGTGGGACAGGAGGCAAACACTCTCCCCCTATGTCCCACAAAAAGTTCGATAGGGATGTGAATTCAGATCAGGTAATGAACAGTATGTAGCTTGTCTTGATGTATAAGCATACGGGTCGGAAAGAGCCCCTAGAAGCTGATTCATCACACTAAGATCTCCTCGCATGGCAGACTCTAACGCTTCCTCTACTCGATGATTTCGTGGAATGATCGCCGGATTACAACTCTTCATTAACTGTTTTGAATCTGATCTAGAAACTTGTTCTCTCTCTAATCTTTTCTGCCATTTCTGAGTCCACTGATCCCATTCTGGCTTTCCATAAAAAGCTAGCTCCTCCCATTGATCTAGCGTGAGTGCACGAAATGTATTGGTATAGTCGGCTTGGTACTTCTGCATCATGTAAAGAAGGCTTTCAATCAACGATTCATCCCCTTTTTCCGCATGACAGAGCCCGAGCTTCCCTCTCATCCCATCCAGCCAATCATTTCGATAAATATCAGGAAAGTGAGATATCGCCTCTTGGGCTATCTCCACTGCCTCAGACTCCTTCTCATGGAGTAATGGTAGGAGTGCCTCTGCCAATCGAGCCAGATTCCATCCAGCAATACGAGGCTGATTTCCATAAGCATAACGACCTTGCTGATCAATAGAACTAAATACCGTTTCCAAGTGATATGTATCCATAAAGGCACACGGACCATAGTCAATTGTCTCGCCACTAATGGTCATATTATCCGTATTCATTACTCCGTGTATAAAGCCAACCAGTTGCCATTTAGCAATTAATGACGCTTGACGTTTGATCACTTCTTTTAATAGAGAAAGATATCGCCTTTCATCTAGAACAACCCCAGGGAAATGACGTTGCAACGTATAATCTGCTAAAGCTCGTAAGTCCTCCTTACTCCCCCATCTAGCTGCATATTGAAAGGTGCCTACACGAAGATGACTCTTAGCTACTCGAGTTAAGATCGCCCCTGGCAAATCGATCTCACGGACAATCATTTCTCCGGTCGTCACAACTGCTAAACTACGAGTGGTAGGAATTCCGAGGGCATACATGGATTCACTGATGATGTGCTCCCGTAACATCGGACCAAGCGCCGCACGACCATCTCCTCCTCGGGAATATCGCGTTCTACCAGACCCTTTTAATACGATATCACACCTCTCCCCACTAGGTGTGATTTGCTCTCCTAGCAATATAGCCCGGCCATCTCCTAACATAGTAAAATGACCAAATTGATGTCCTGCATAGGCTTGGGCTAGTGGCATTGCACCTTCAGGAGCCTTATTACCGGCAAATACCTCTGCTCCCTCTCCCTTTTGCAAAGCTTCTGTGTCTAATCCCAGAGAGTTTGCTAGTGAATGATTTAGGAGAATCAGCTCTGGGGTACGTACAGGATTCAATACCTCCGTAGAGAAAAATACGTGAGGTAATTTCGCATAACTATTATCAAAGTTCCAACCCACTGTTCTTTCACTTGTTTGTGTCATCGAATCCCCTATTCTGTATTCTTTTTAATATTACTTGCCAAAAATTATACCTTATTCACCCGCTAGATAACAAAAAAGAGCACCCATTTGGATGCTAGTATATTGACAAATATTTTATGATATATTATATAATTATCTGTGCCACAAGCTACCACCAAAGCCACCCGAAACGGCAGTTCTATGCAATCGCATACCTGTCTGTGTGTAGACAACTTTAAATGACAAGTTTCCGTGGCTTAAAATCCCACCTCTTGGTACGTCAGCCCAAGTTCCGGTGACTTTATCTCCAGCTAATTGTCCTTTAAACACGTTGGTCCAGTTGGTTCCGACTCCATGGTTGCTCAAACCTGTCCACCAAACCGTATTTCCAATTTGACGGATATAGTAATATCCACCATCATTGCCTCGCCAGACACCTGTGATATCAATAGCTTGTGTTCCAATCCCTGGCTTTGCTTGCTCTTTTGCCATAACACCGTTACTGGAGGCAACAAGCCCAACACTTAACATTAATGCGAATGCTAAACACATGGAAAAAAACTTTTTCATTCAATTCACTTCTACTATTGTATTTGAAATACAAACTAATTATAACAGTTATATAATTCAGAAGATATATATTTACAAAAACTTAATGATAATTTAACTCCACTTCTGTAATAGTTTCCTTCAAAGCGATTCTACAGAACCTTCTTGAAACTGAATCCACCCCTCCGTTGCATTGATTTCGGTAAGTACCCCGATGGGTAATGTCCAATTAGGCTGAGTATGTCCTACGTTTAGTCCGTAATAACAAGGGATTCCAAGTGGTTTTACAATGTCATCTAGGATCTCTCGAATCGTTAAGCTCTTCTCTTCGTTTTCCGCTGTACAATCGGTGAAATCAGTAAACACAATACCTGCCGCAGTTTGAAGTTTAGTAGCATGCCGTAACTGAGTCAGCATGCGATCCACCCGGTATGGATCTTCGTCTACGTCTTCAATAAACAAAATTCTTCCAGTTGTATCAATCTCAAATGGAGTTCCAAGTGTTGAAACAAGCAATGATAAATTACCACCAATTAATGGCCCTCTCCCTGCTCCTACTACAATGCAATGTTTCTCTATAGGTTCTTCATATCTAGCAACTGGAACATGGCTGGTTAAGTGTTGAAATAGAGTAGACCATGAATGAAAATTTGGCTTCCTCGCGAGCTCCGTAATCATAGGCCCATGAAACGTAACCAAACCCGTAAAACGGTGAATTGCTAGATGCAATGCTGTAATATCACTATAACCTACAAATATTTTCGGGTTTTTCCTAATGCCTCTATAATCAATTAGATCAAGAATACGGGGCGTCCCATAACCACCCCTCATGCAAAATATCGCATCTACTTCAGGGTCTGCAAACATCCGGTTCAAATCCTTCGCCCTGTTCCAGTCATGTCCCGCCAAATATCCGTGCTGTTCCCAGAGTGAATCTCCTAACTTAAGATGAAAACCAAACTCAGAAAAGATCTCCAACGCTTGCTCTTGCTCCTCATAATTCGTCGGACTTGCAGGCGCGATAATCCCAATTGTATCTCCCAGCTTTAACGCTCTGGCTTTCATGAGATAACCTCCTAAATAAAGCGACTTCCATTCCTTATTTAAACAGTACATTTCTATTTTAAATAATAAAAGACTGAAATAGTAATATTATTCGAATATCAAATATAATCTTATCATAAATTCTAAATAATCATTCTCAACAAGGAGGGATTTTTTTGAATCAAAAAGATCATTGCCATCATACATCCATGAAAACATATAGCGTATACCATGGCCCTTTTGACCCCTGCCCACCCATTGGGCATAAATACTACTCCACTCCTCCTCATCTCTATATGGGTTTTCAGCCACGTTGTTTAGAGCAATTCCCCATTCGAGAAGCTCTATTCCGCGGAACCCTATGGAGAGCGTTATATGACCCTTACGAAAATCCATATAAAAAAGGGGGAGGACTACGATGAACTCACCCCTCCCACCAGAATATTACAAACTGTTGGAAGAATTACAAGCTGTTGACTTTGCCTTAGTAGAGCTAACCCTTTACCTTGATACCCACCCAAAAGACATAGACTCCATTCGACAATTTAACGGACTAGCCAAAAAACGAAAAAAAATAGCCCAAGAATACGAAGCACGATATGGTCCCCTCTTACAATTCGGTCGTAGTTACTCCGATGAAAATTGGTCTTGGGGCAAGCCTCCTTGGCCTTGGCAAGTATAAAAAGGAGGTTCCCGGTCCATGTGGGTATATGAGAAAAAACTGCAATATCCCGTAAAAGTAAGTACATGCAACCCTTACCTAGCCAAACTACTCGTTGAACAATACGGCGGGGCAGATGGTGAACTCGCCGCAGCACTCCGCTATCTCAATCAGCGGTATACCATTCCCGATAAAGTAGTCGGCCTATTAACCGATATCGGCACAGAAGAATTCGCTCATCTTGAAATGATTGCCACAATGATTTATAAACTTACAAAAGACGCTACACCCGAACAGTTAAAAGCCGCAGGCCTGGATTCACATTATGTAGCCCATGACAGTGCCTTATTTTACAGTAATTCTGCGGGTGTTCCCTTTACAGCTGCCTATATACAAGCCAAAGGCGACCCCATTGCAGACTTGTATGAGGATATCGCTGCAGAGGAGAAGGCCCGGGCTACTTATCAGTGGATTATCGATCAATCGGATGACCCTGATTTGAATGACTCCTTGAAGTTTTTAAGAGAAAGAGAAATCGTCCACTCCCAACGTTTCCGAGAGGCGGTGGATATCCTGAAAGATGAGCGGGGTAAGAAGAAGATCTTTTGATCATGATCATTTGTATTCTAAACCAATAAGGAACAATCCCCTCTTACAGGCCTGTTCCTTTATTGGCTTCTTTATTTATAGACAGCAATATATTTTTGATATAAATTGTTTGCTACTTTCGTATCATGAATACCGTGGATTAACACACGGCCATCTCGGAATACGACAAATCGGTATTGATGTACTTTAAAAGTTAGCAAGTAGTCATTTGAGTGAAAATGCTCTACTTCTTTCTGAAGCAGTTGCTGTAAACGAGTAAGATCGAAGACTTGATGATTGAGAGATCGAATTTGAACAGTATCCCTCCCGCAAAGGGCGGTTATTTTAGCTTTATTTTCTGTTTGAAGAGTTGGATACGTTGCATCTGGGCCACAAGATGGGCAGTCTTTCCGTTTTAAATGCCCGACTGGAACAGCAGAAACCTCATTCTTCCAAACGTCGAAAGAATAAAGCTTTTGGCGTAAATGTTTGGTGTGACCGAGTAATATTTTGAATGCTTCTGTGACTTGTTCCGCCACAACCCTCTGTACTGCTGGCGCGATAATACCTGCTGTATCACATGTTTCACTTGCGATTGGTTCGTCTTCTAACAAACAACGTAAGCAAGGAGTAATCCTGGGAAGAATGCTATAAGTAACTCCGTAGCTCCCTACACAAGCTCCATAAATCCATGGGATCTGCTTCTTTTGAGATACATCATTGATTAGAAACCGAGTCTCGAAGTTATCGGTTGCATCGAAGATGAGATCCACATGCTCCACAAAAGAGAAGATATTATCAGCCGTAACATCGCTAACATAGGCATAAATCATCACTTCTGAATTCATCTGCTTCAACCGATTTTTTGCAGCAATCACTTTAGGCAACCTTTCTGCTACATCCTGCTCTGTATACAAAGTTTGGCGTTGTAAATTACTCAACTCCACATAATCCCGATCTACAATTGTAATCGTTCCAACCCCAGAACGAGTAAGCATCTCAGACAGAGAACTTCCTAAAGCCCCCATCCCGATGATGAGAACATGCTTTTTTTTCAATATAGCTTGTCCATGAATACCAATGGGCCCGAATCTCTCCTGCCTCGAATACCTTTCGGTTATCATACAGGAATTCCACTCTCAGGACTACTTGCTGTGGCATAAGGGCGCTTACAAATCCGTCCTGCTTCATAGCCAAGCCTACCAGACATAACCGCATATTTCATGGCAAGTGCCATCTTAACAGGATCTTGTGCACCTGATACGGCTGTGTTTAATAACACTCCATCTGCTCCTAGCTCCATCGCTAACGTAGCATCTGCTGGGCTACCAATCCCCGCATCGATAATAACAGGAACGGTAGCCTGTTCGATAATAAAGGAAAGATGAAGCGGATTAAGTAACCCCATTCCAGAACCAATCGGACTTCCAGCTGGCATAATGGCATGTACCCCGAGTTCTTGAAGTCTACGGGCTAGTACTACATCATCGGAAGTATACGGTAGCACGATCATCCCGTCTTCCAACAATTGCTCACAGGCACGCAGGGTTTCAAACGGATCTGGCAACAAGGTACGATCGTCGCCAATCACTTCTACTTTGATCATATGACATAATCCTGATTGACGAGCCAATCTAGCGATTCGAACCGCTTCTTCCGCTGTTTTGGCCCCAGCCGTATTCGGAAGCAAATGAAATCTCTCTAAATCAATGGTTTCTAAGAAGTTAGGCATATCTGGATTATCTAACGGCAATTTACGGACAGCAAAGGTTAAAATTTCCGATTCTGATATCTCAATCGCTTGATTCTGTATTTGAGCATCCGGAAACTTACCTGTTCCCAATAATAAACGTGATTGAAAGGAATAAGGTCCGATTTGTAACATGTTAGCCACCTCCCACAAAATGAATAATTTCAATTCGATCTCGATCTGTAAGGAATGTAACGTCATATTTTTCAGGTGAAATAACGGTACCATTATGTTCAATGATGAGCCTCTTTTTTTCTAGACTTAACTGGATGAGAAGCTGTTCGATTGTTTCTGGCATCGGGGTAAGTTCTCGTAAAGAATCATTCAGATATAGCATGTTTATTCCTCCATCTCTCTGGTGCAAAAGGCTGTAGATCAAACGAACTCTTCCTGTGTACAATGAGGTCCGCTACGATTTCACCCGTGATGGCACTAAGTAAAATTCCATTTCGATAGTGTCCGGTTGCATAAATGAGTCCGGGGAGATCGGGGTCCAATCCTAGATAAGGAAGTCCGTCTTTGGTTTGCGGACGGATTCCTGACCAAGTCTTCTCAAGCTCTCCATCCAGAATCGCCGGATACATCTTAGCTGCTTTGTGGAATAGTTGAAATAATCCTTCCATCTTCACGTGAGGCTCCCATTCATATGGGGATTCTGTTGCACCTACTAGCAAACGGTTTCCTGATTTAGGAACGATGTAACAATCGTGGGTATACAAGGAATACATCAGATTCGTTTCTGAGAGTCGAAGGGAAAAGGCGTCTCCCTTTACAGGATAGAGCGGAACGTGATAATCCTCAGGCAATAGTTCGTTTGTCCAAGCACCTCCTGCTAGTACCACCGTTTCAGCATAATACGTCCCATTCGTCGTATGGACACCTCGAACTTCTTGTTGGTGAATTTCTAGCGACAAGACCGTTGTATCCTCATACACTTCGACTCCTTGACCCACTGCCACTTTCATTAAGGATGGCGCAAGGCGAGATGCTTCTAATTGCCCATCTGAAACATGGATTCCACCTTTTACTATAGGAGAGATCCCTTCTACCCGATCACAAATTTGGTCATAGGTGAGGAACTTGCTTGAAAGTCCGATTGCCAACTGAGCCTGATGCAGTTCAGCTAACTCCATCAACTCTTCTTCTGTACGAGCGAGGCGGATGATGCCATTTTGGTTTAAGTGAAGCTTTTCGTAGGTCGCATTCTCTAATTCCCTAACCAAATCCACAAAACGAAGCTGACTCTCTGTTGCTAGATGTAATAGCGGATGATCCGGCTTCAATTCCACTTGTGCCCCTAACATGCCTGCAGCTGCGGATGAAGCATGGGAACCGATTTTATCTCGTTCGATCACAAGGATTCGTTTCTGAAATAGTGACAGATGGTACGCGATCGAAGCTCCGATGACCCCACCACCCACGATGATCACATCATACATCCAGCTCCCTCCTTGCTCGATTGTAAGAGGCGAGTGCTTCGATAGGCTTGTCCGCATTTAGAACTCCACCCATTACCGCAACTCCGTGGAAGCCAATCTGATGTAGGGTAGCGATATGAGCAGGCTGTATCCCACCAATCGCTATAACGGGTTGATTGATGGTTTTCATGATTTTCTCTGCTTCTTTTTCGCCTAGTGGCTGTTTATCTGGCTTCGAAGCGGTCGGATAAATGTGACCTAGCATGAAGAAATCTGCTTCTTTTGCCTGCTCCATCTCCATGGGTGAATGTACGGAGACACCGATTTTCAAAAAAGGATAACGTTTCTTCACCACTTCAAATCGCGGACTTCGAAAGCCGATTTGTACATGAGAAAGCCCCAGTTCTGCAACCAGATGCGGACGGTCATGAAGAATGAATTTAGAGTCTGGAAAGGATTGATTTCGAAGCTCCCTTACAAGGGAAAATAGTTTCTGATCAGAAAAAGTATGGAGACGCAAGTGAAGCATATCAAAAGCATCCTGTATGGGCGGTATCGTCGTAATCAAAGTTTGAAATGAACTGTTCTCAGGTGTAATTAAATGCAACCTCATCTCGATCACTCCTAACCCTGTTAACTATAAATTTTGCCGCCACTCTCTTGGAAATCCTCTGCTTTTTCTTTCATCCCTTCCCGCATCGCATCCTCTAAACTAAGTCCCTTCTGCTCCGCATACTGCCTAATGTCTTGTGTAATTCTCATGCTACAAAACTTCGGACCACACATCGAACAGAAATGAGCCGTTTTTGCTGGTTCGGCAGGTAATGTCTCATCATGGAATTGATGAGCTCGCTCTGGGTCTAACGAAAGATTAAATTGATCTACCCAACGGAACTCAAAACGAGCCTTGGATAGCGCATCATCTCTCACTTGTGCTCCGGGATGCCCTTTTGCAAGATCAGCAGCGTGGGCCGCGATCTTATAAGCGATAACCCCTTCTTTCACATCGTTTTTATTGGGTAATCCTAAATGCTCCTTCGGTGTTACATAGCAAAGCATGGCTGTCCCAAACCATCCAATCATCGCGGCACCGATCGCTGAAGTAATATGATCGTATCCAGGAGCAATATCAGTGGTAAGAGGCCCTAGTGTATAAAAGGGTGCTTCCTGGCAAACTGCCTGCTGTATATCTACATTTTCCTTGATCTTATGCATCGGAACATGGCCGGGCCCTTCAATGAGCACCTGCACATCGTATTCCCAAGCAATCTTGGTCAATTCTCCAAGCGTATCTAATTCAGCAAATTGAGCTTCATCATTCGCATCTGCGATCGAACCCGGGCGAAGTCCATCCCCAAGCGAGATTGATATATCATACTCTTTTAGAATCTCGCAGATTTCACGAAAATGGGTATAGAGGAAGCTCTCACGGTGATGAGCTAGACACCATGCTGCCATGATCGAGCCGCCCCTAGAAACGATTCCGGTTACTCTCTTCGCAGTAAGAGGAATATAAGCAATCTTTACGCCTGCATGAATGGTGAAATAATCCACACCTTGCTCTGCCTGCTCAATCAATGTATCCCGATAAACTTCCCAAGTGAGTTCTTCAGGTTTTCCGTTTACTTTCTCCAGTGCTTGATAGATGGGAACCGTGCCTACCGGTACAGGCGAATTTCGGATGATCCATTCACGAGTGGTATGAATGTTCTTCCCAGTAGACAGATCCATGATCGTATCTGCTCCCCAATGTGTAGCCCATGTCATTTTCTCTACTTCTTCTTCAATGGATGAACTAACCGCTGAGTTCCCAATATTGGCATTAATCTTAACGTGGAAGTTTTTTCCGATAATCATGGGTTCTAGCTCAGGATGATTGATATTAGCCGGAATAATAGCTCGTCCAGCTGCTACTTCTTCCCTTACAAACTCAGGACTCATTTTTTCACGTATCGCAATAAACTCCATCTCAGGCGTGACGATTCCTTGTCTAGCATAGTGCATCTGGGTTACATTTCGACCTGGTTTGGCACGTAATGGGTGAATATGATTCGAGGGAAAAATAGCTTGATTTGCTTTTTCTTCAGAACGGTAACCATTGTCGATTGGGAGTATTTCTCGTCCTTCATATTCTTCGACATCATTCCGTTCTAAAATCCAGTTGCGCCGAAGTGGAAATAAGCCTTTGTTAATATCAATCACTATTTCTGGATCTGTATAAGGACCGCTGGTGTCATAAACTTGAACAGGCTCATTCTCCGTTTCACCTCGCCAATCGTTAGTAGGTGATAATGCGATCTGACGCATCGGGACACGAAGGTCCGACTTAGACCCTTGCAAATAAACTTTCGTACTAGCTGGAAATGGGTATGCATTCACGTCCATTTCTCCTCTCATCCATCCAAATCAACTCATATACGCAAGCTAGAGCCCAGAATTCCAGTTGAATAGGCATAAAAAAAGCCGCACGCCAGTAGCGCACGACTTCCTAATTTCGAGTATTAGAAGTCTACAAGATCAGAAAAGTTTCGCTAAAAAGTAAAAGCGAATCTTGTCCATCCCTACGCTGGCATTATCCAGATCAGGTTATTGGTCGGTGGCAGAGTTCTCCACCCTCTCAGCTTGGCTATCTCCAGGCTCCCATTTGATCGTATAAAGTTGTTATTTTGAATGTATCATACTCCATTTCGGTTAGCAATACATTTAATTTATGAATTTTTTTATACTAAGCCAAAACACACTTAAATCCAATCACTTTGGATTTAAGTGTGTTTTAAAGTTGAATAACTTACCCCACTTTATGTTCAATTCGTAATTTATCCGCAACCATAGCGATAAACTCACTATTCGTTGGTTTTGCTTTGTTTACATTGATGGTATAACCAAACAAAGTGCGGATCGAATCCATGTTTCCTCTACTCCAAGCTACTTCAATCGCGTGGCGAATCGCACGCTCTACTCGGCTAGGGGTTGTTTTAAACTTCTCTGCAATCCGGGGGTATAGAGTTTTCGTAATCGCACCTAGAAGATCGACTTCATTATATACCATTGTAATCGCTTCTCGTAAATAGAGATACCCTTTGATATGAGCTGGTACGCCTATTTCGTGGATCACACTGGTGATGCTAGCATCGAGATGATTAGGGCGAGATGATACCGACGAAGTAGTCATCGTATTGGTACGCGGTCTGATGACACTGCCTACTCCTTTCATCTGCCTGATCCGCTCTGTAAGTACATCCATATCAAATGGCTTCAAGATATAGTAAGATGCCCCCAACGAAACAGCTCGTTGAGTCACTTCTTCTTGTCCAAACGCTGTTAACATAATAATCTTTGGCATCGGTTGAAGTTGTAATTCTTGGATTTGTTCTAATACACCTAATCCATCTAAGTGAGGCATGATAATATCTAAGACAAGTACGTCAGGTACCTCTTTTTTTAAAATTTCAATGACTTCTCCACCATTATAAGCTACACCAACCACTTCTAGATCCGGTTGTGATGATAGATGTTCCTTTACAAGCTCAGTAAATTCTCGATTATCATCTGCTAATACAACTCGTATTTGATTCATAACCTTTCTCCCCTCGTTGGTCCTGTCCCGAGAACTGGATAAAGTACATTTTCGACAACTTACCAAATCATTCCTTCTATTTATATTTAATTCCCTAACTTTTCCATTTTTTGATGACGAAATAAAAAGCGGCTACCTGTTAAGGTCTCCGCTGATTGGTTTTCTAATGCTCCAGCATCTTTTAGCATCCATTCGATATAAGTTCCATATCCAGAGCTTGGATCATTTACAAAAACGTGAGTAACAGCTCCCACTAGCTTTCCATCTTGAATAATCGGACTCCCGCTCATTCCTTGAACAATACCCCCCGTTTTGGCAAGGAGACGAGGATCTGTCACTTTAATGATAAGTCCTTTCGTGGTAGCAAACTTCTGTTTCATGGCGTGAGTAATTTGAATATCAAATTCCTCCACCTTCTGTCCCTCTACAACGGTATAGATCTTCGCAGGACCTTCCTTTACTTCATCAGAAAAACCGACTGGAATCGGATCACCTTGATTTTGAAGCTTCTCACCCATGTTGCCAAAGATGCCAAAAGGCGTATTTCTTTTTATGTTTCCTAGCACCTGATCTTCGTTAAAAAAAATGGCTCTCTTCTCTCCAGGCTTGCCAGAAGCACCCTTTTGAATCGAAGTCACATTGGAATGGACGATCTTCCCATCTCCAACTTGAATCGGCTGTCCTGTATCCAAATCAGAAATAACATGGCCGAGTGCACCATACACTTTCCTTTGTGGATCATAAAACGTAAGCGTTCCTACACCCGCGGCAGAATCACGAATAAATAGGCCCATTCGGTACTGTTGATCCTTCTCATCAAGCGCTAGCGGAAGGACTACTTTGTACTGCTTGTCGTCACGTCTCAGCACGATTTGTAGCGACTTTGTGGTATTTCCTGCATCTTTGACAATCTTGGCTACATCTTGTGTACTTCTCACTTGTTGACCATTTATTTCAACCAAGTAATCTCCAACATGAATGTCCGCCTGCTCACCCGGAGATTTATCACCCTCTTTGGTTGAAACCAAGTGATGCCCCACCACCAAGATCCCCGACGATTTTAGCTTTACTCCAATGGATTGCCCACCAGGGATCACCTGTAGATTTGGATGCTGTTTGGCATCATCTCCACTTTTTTGGAGCCCTGCCATCGTCTGTACAGAAGTCCTACCACTCCTATGCAGAGCACTTCGAGCAGCGGGACTTACTGTAGCCGTAATCGGAATTGACAAAAATACGAGACCTTCCCTTCCCTGAATCAAGTTATGATTTCGAGGAAAGGAGAAATACTGTTGAAAAAAAGAAGATGTACTTCCCATTACGAGGAGAAGCACCAGGAGAACACCTAAACATTTGATTCGTTGTCTGTCTTTACGCACGTATGAATCACTCTCCTGAGCTTCCCGCCAAACCACCAGCCCAAGCAACTACTTGTACCATACGTTTAAAGTAACCTTAACGGACCCTGTTTATGTTAATCAAAAGCTTCCAGCCGTCTGTTTTATCTTTTCTTTTACCATATTTGCCAAACGAATCATCTCGGTGGCGTGGTCTTTGGTTTTATTTGTAACCTCAGCTCCACCTAACATTCTCGCCAGCTCTAAAACACGGGCAGAGTGATCTAGGCGGTCCACTTTAGTTCGAGTAACAGAATCGGAACTCTGTTTGGAGATACCATAATGATCATCTGCCATACAGGCCACTTGAGGTAAGTGAGTTACACATAACACTTGGCAACGTCTCGCAATATAGGCTATTTTCTCTGCGATGGCCTGCGCTGCCCGTCCGCTTACTCCCGTATCCACTTCATCAAAAATAAGTGTATCAACTTGGGTGATATCGGCAAAGATACAGGTGAGCGCCAGCATGATACGAGACATCTCACCACCTGAAGCGACTTTTGCTAATGGACGAAGTGGCTCTCCAAGATTGGGTGCGATTTGAAATTCGACTTCATCCTGTCCTGTACGGGTTAGCCGTTTCTGTGAATCGTCTCCATCGTGAAAATGTACACGAAATAAAGTGGTCCCCATATGCAAGTCTGCTAATTCACGCTCCATCTCCACTTCTAAGTTACGCGCAGCCTTCTTTCGAAGATGTGTGATGTGCGAGGCAAGTACAGCTAGACGTTCCTTATACTGATCTCGACTTTTTTCTAAGTCATCCCGACGCATGTCTCGGTCCAATAGCTCTGATAGCTCTGATGAAATCATTTCCTGATACTTTAAGATATCTGGGATCGTTTCCCCGTACTTACGCTTTAGCTGTCTGATATGGTGAGCTCTCTCTTGAGCCTCTGCTAATCGCTTCGGATCGAAATATAATGTATCTTGGTAATGGCTTACATCTCGAATTATGTCATCCAAGTGATCTGTCACGCTAAGCAATTGCTCCTGTAGTACTTGCAGTTTCGGGTCTAGATCTGCTACACTCGCAAGCTCGGACGAAGCTTGATGAAGAAAATCCAACCCTCGTTGCTCCCCATATAGGCACTGGTATGAACGGTTTACATGAGCCATCAATTTTTCTGTATTCGCTAGTTTCCTACACTCTGTTTCTAATTCTTCATCTTCACCTAAAACGAGCTGAGTATCTTGGATCTCTTGTAATTGGTACTCTAAGAGATCAATCCGTTGGACCAGCTCCCGTTCATCCTGATTTAACTTTGCTAATTTACGCTCTATTTGGGTATATTTTTCATAATTTTCTTGGTAATCTGTCCGTATGGTAAGAAGCTCCGTGCCTCCATATTGGTCAATCCACTCAAGATGCATATCAATTTGATTTAATTTTTGTGATTCATGCTGACCGTGAATATTAATGAGATGAGTGCCAATCTGTTTGAGAATCCCCAGCGTAACCAACCTGCCATTTACACGGCAACTACTTTTGCCATTTGCCAACACTTCTCGGCGAATCCATAAGCTGCCCTCTTCTAATTCAAGTCCCTGCTCCTCAAACAAGGTTGATAGTTGCTCATTAGGCTCACAATCAAATACAGCCTCAATCTCGGCTTTTTCCTTCCCATGACGGACGAAATCAGCAGAAGCCCGACCACCCACCACTAGCCCAAGAGCATCGATTAAGATGGACTTTCCAGCGCCTGTCTCTCCTGTCAACGCATGAAATCCATGAGAGAAATCAATATGTAATTCTTCGATGATGGCAAAGTGACGAATTGATAACTGCCGAATCATGTTCATCGTCTCCTAAAGCATATCTAAAAATCGTTGAACGATAACGGGTACGAGTTCCTTGTGACGTACAATCAACATGATGGTATCATCACCCGCAATGGTGCCAATTACCTCGTCCCACTCTAAATTATCCATTAAGGCTCCAATCGCCTGAGCGTTTCCTGGTAGGGTTTTCATGACAATTAAATTTTCTGCATGATCAATTCCCACAAATGTTTCTTGTAACATTCTCTTTAATTTTTGGTTGGGATTAAAGCGGTTATCGAGCGGAAGGGAGTATTTATACGTACCACTATTGGTAGGAACTTTTACCAGATGCAACTCTTTAATATCACGGGATACGGTTGCTTGCGTGACATTATAACCACCTTTCTTTAACTCCTCTACCAGTTCGTCTTGTGTTTCGATATCACAGTGAGTGATAATATCCCGGATCTTGATGTGCCTTTGCGCCTTCACCGTTGTTTGCCTCCTGTCGTTACCCCTTCTCGTCGCCATGAAGCTTTTTACGCACTACTTCAAAGAAAGAGCGTTCTTTCCACTTTACTAAATAGGTTTGATTTTGCGATCTTCTAATCCGTATCAAATCTCCCTCCAGAATCTCAAAACCAATTTGTCCATCGATTGTCATCCCCATCTCATGGTGCGTGGCTGAGACTCTTACTTCTAATTCACTCTCTGCTGGTAACACCATCGGGCGAGAAGTAAGGGTATGTGGGCAGATCGGGGTTAGTAAAATCGCTTGAAAGCCTGGCCACACAATCGGGCCTCCGCAAGATAATGAATATGCCGTAGAGCCCGTTGGAGTAGAGACAATAATCCCATCGCCTGAGTAACTGCCTAGAAACATCCCATCCATACTAACAGAACAGTTTACGATTCTGCCAAATGAACCTTTGGCGATCCCTACATCATTAAAGGCAGTTCCTTTGTGAACAATTTCTCCATTCCGGATACATTCTGCATCAATCATCATCCTCTCTTCAATACAAAAATCATTGTTTAGAACGCGATCGACTGCACTTCCTAGATTTTCTGGTTCTGCCTCAGACAAAAAGCCTAAGTTTCCTGTGTTTATCCCTAGTATGGGCAACTTTGCTCCAGCTAACTCACGGCCCACACCTAAAAGTGTACCATCTCCTCCTAAAACAAATACGATTTCCACACGATTGGGAAAATCTTTCAGTGGAATGCCCCTATCATCTCGTCCCAACACACTTGCTAAGTCCTGCTCTAATAACACAAAAGCATTTTTCTCACAGAGGAGTTGCATTAATTCCTTCGCAACCTGCAAAGCATGTGGCTTGCTGGCATTCATCATAATGCCGATTCGCTTCACAACTCCTACCCCATTTCTATTTGGTTATCGACCATGCTACAAGCATTCCCAGTACAAACACGACAATATAACTCCACGGAAAAGGGGATCGTTTATGGGTGGGGAATTCATATTGAAACGTGATTTCCTCCACACTACGTGCCTCTACATCCACATAAAGCAAACCCATCGGTTTCGCTAGTAAGTAAGAAGCAAAAAAAGAATCTCGTAACGATGCCCCTACTTTTTTGAGCGGTCTTCTTCGCCTTGAAGTGATCACAGCATAATGGTTCCCATATTCGTCCATTGCAAACACATCGATAAACATCCGGCTCTCAAAGCCTTCTTCCCCGACCTTAATGTGGAGGGCGATCTTCTGCTTTTCCGCATAAGCCTCATACCCATGCTCCTGTAAAATGGCAGGAATTTCTCCCCTGAGCGGTTCAGGATCAGGACGAGTATTAAAAATCCAATCTTTCATTGAAGCAAACGAAAACCATTTTCTGAGGAAAAAGTAGAAGATGACTCCAACTAATAGGAATAAGACGATCGGATCTCCGGAACGTGTCATACGCACCTCCCCCTTCCCCTACTAATTCGGAGTCATGAAAAAGAAACCTTTTATTCTTAAGAAAAACGTTGATGTACTTCCTGTACGATTTTTGGAATCTGAGATGCCCAATCTTCTTGAACAGGTACCTCTTGCTTTTCAAGGAGGGTGATAAATTCAATATTTCCTTCGCCTCCTGTGATGGGAGAACCGGAAATTCCTTTTACTGAAAAGCCATTGGAATTGGCTGTAAACACAAATTTCAATAATACTTGCTCATGAATTTTAGGATCTTTTACAATCCCTTTTTTCCCAATCTGCTCTCTTCCCGCTTCAAATTGTGGTTTTACCAAAGCAATGGTTTGCCCACCAATCGGCAGGAGCTGCGTTAGAACAGGAAAAATGTGCGAAAGGGAGATAAACGACACATCTATCGTAGCATAGGTAGGGGGTTCACCCGTCAGTTGCTTTTTTTCTAAATATCGAAAATTGGTCCGTTCCATGACAATCACCCGGGAATCTTCACGAATCTTCCACGCTAGTTGCCCATACCCAACATCGATCGCATACACTTGTTTTGCACCATTTTGCAGGGCACAATCTGTAAATCCACCTGTAGAAGCACCGATATCGAGCACAACTTGATCTCGAATAGAAGTAGGAAAGACTTGCAGTGCTTTCTCAAGCTTCAATCCACCTCTGCTCACATAAGGAGAAACTTGTCCTTTAATCGTAATCGTCTTATCAACTGGCACCTTGGTCCCAGGCTTATCAATTCGCTCCTGCTCAACCAAGACAAGCCCAGCCATAATGGCACGTTGGGCTTGCTGACGACTTTCATAAAAGCCTTGTTGTACGAGTAACACATCAATTCGCTCTTTCACTACGCATCCTCTTATACTTCCTGTTTTTTCTTTACAAATCCGGTTACTTGCTCAGCAATTTGAGGGGGTGTTAGCCCTACTTCCTCCATCTGCTGAGCCATACTTCCATGTTCCACGAAGTAGTCTGGAATCGCAAGTAACTTTACCTTGGCATCATAAATCTCCTTCTGAGCAAAAAACTCTAACACTGCACTTCCGAAGCCACCTTGCAAGGCTCCTTCTTCCAGTGTGACGATTGGCATATTGTCTTGATAAAGGGATAAGAGCATTTCTTCATCCAACGGCTTCACGAACCGAGCATTTACTACCTTAGCGCTAATTCCTTGCTTTTGGAGTAGTTCTGCTGCCTGAATAGCAGGTTGAACCATTGATCCAAATGCTACTAAGGCTACGTCTTCCCCATCTTGCACGATTTCGGATTTCCCAATAGGAATAAGCTTAAACTCCTCATCCATCTGTACCCCTGTACCGTTTGCTTTTGAATAACGAACCGCAATCGGCCCTTTGCCATATTGGGTTGCTGTGTAGAGCATGTGCTGAAGTTCATTTTCATCTTTTGGCATCATCATAACCATGTTCGGTTGGGAACGCATAAAGCCGATATCATAAATCCCTTGGTGAGTCTCACCGTCCTCTCCCACAAACCCAGCACGATCAATCGCGAACACAACATGTACGTTTTGCCGACAAATATCATGGACGACTTGATCATACGCACGTTGTAAAAACGTCGAATAGATCGAAAAGACTGGGATAATTCCTTGAGTCGCAATACCCGCTGCAAAAGTACCTGCATGTTGTTCCGCGATCCCGACATCAAATGTCCGATCTGGGAAACGCCTCTGAAACTTCTCCAGTTTTGACCCTGTTAACATCGCTGGAGAAATCGCTACAATCTTTGGATTCTCTTCTGCCAGCTTGATCATCGTCTCTCCAAAAACAGCTGGATAGGCTACAGGACCGCCTACCTTCTTGGCAAATGCTCCGGATTCAATCTTATACGTTCCTACCCCGTGATAATTCACTTGATCATCTTCTGCAGGTTGATATCCATTCCCTTTACGAGTCACAATGTGTACTAGTACAGGCCCTTTAGTATGCGCCGCTTGACGTAAACACTCCATTAGATCCGTTAAATTATGACCATCTATCGGGCCTAGATAGGTAAAGCCTAACGTTTCAAATAAAACGCCATCTACAACTAAGAATTTCAAGCTATCTTTGATACGTTCAATTAGATGGGCAAACGGAGTACCCACGGAAGGGATTTTTTTAATGAGTGCTTCCACATCATGCTTGGTTTTCGAGTACGTTTTATTCGTGCGTAAACGTCCTAAATAATTATGAAGCGCCCCCACATTTGGACTAATTGACATTTCATTATCATTTAGTACGACAATGAGGTCTTTTTTCTCTTCCCCTATATGGTTAAGTGCTTCAAGAGCCATACCACCGGTTAAAGCTCCGTCTCCGATGATGGCAACCACTTTATTATCTTCGCCTTTTAAATCACGTGCAGCCGCCATTCCCATCGCACCCGATAAAGATGTACTACTATGCCCCGTTTCCCATACATCATGTTCACTTTCGCTCATCTTTGGAAAACCGCATAAGCCTTTGTATTGACGAAGCGTTGGAAAAAGATCCATACGACCTGTCAATAATTTATGTACATAAGCTTGATGGCCTACATCCCATAAAAACTTATCCTTTGGACTATCAAATAAATAATGTAGGGCAATGGTCAATTCTACCACACCGAGATTAGAGGCAAGATGCCCGCCCGTTTTAGATAAACTTTCGATTAAAAACTGACGAATTTCCTCCGCTAATTTAGGTAAATCTTCTACTGGTAGTTTTTTCAGGTCGTCTGGTGATTGCATCTGCTCCAAGAGCATCGCGATCGCCTCTCTTTCTAGTTTCTTTATACACAAAGTATAGCATTTTTAAATTGATCTTTTTTATTGGTTGAGATGATCATATCAGAAAAACGCCGGTCACGAATCTTTGTTCGAACCGGTAACGACCTCAATTCCCTATGTATGTACATATCATGCTTTTAAACGTAATTGTTATTATACCATAATCTAACGATCACGCGACATTAGGTAATCCGCTATCTCCACTAGTCTCCCCGGGTTGCAATCGGGAATATTCATAAGCGCTACCTTTGCTTGTGAGATACAGTGATGTAATTTCTTCTTTGATTCTTCCAGCCCTAGTAATGACGGATAGGTGGATTTATGATTCGCTTCATCACTGCCCACACGTTTCCCAATCTTCTCTTGGTCACCGATTACATCTAGGATATCATCTTGAATCTGGAAGGCCAATCCAATCCCATAAGCAAATTGACTTAAAAAGCTCATCGATCCGGGCGATACCCCAGCAACACGAGCCCCCATGCGAACCGAGTACGCAATCAAGTCGCCTGTCTTCCGTTTATGAATGGATTGGAGGTCTTCCAGAGGGATTTGTCGATCCTCAGCTAAGAGATCACTTACTTGTCCTCCAACCATTCCCCTTGCACCTGCTAAATTCGCTCCCTCTCTCACGATCGCCATCGCAGTATGCACTGGCAAATGAGCCCTGGTAGCTCCATCAGCCAACAATCCAAATGCTTCTGTCAGCAACGCATCTCCTGCTAAGATTGCCATCGCTTCCCCATACACCTTATGGTTAGTCAATTTGCCACGACGATAATCATCATCATCCATACTTGGCAAATCATCGTGGATCAGTGAATAAGTGTGAATCATCTCCACAGCACACGCAAATGGAAGTACCCGATCTTCTTCAGCCCCAAACGCTTCTGCCGTTGCGATGGCAAGAACCGGCCTGATCCGTTTGCCTCCTGCTAATAACGAATAACGCATGGAATCTAACAGCGGTTGCGGAATACCCGTAAGCATTCTTGTATATGTATCAAGCTCTTCATGCACGAGCTGTGCTTTTTGTTGTATGTAATCCCGAATCATCGCCACCGGCTATAGCTCCTCCTCATTCTGGAAAGGTTTCTTTTTCCACTCCCCATTTTCTTGAACTAACATCTCCACTTGTTGCTCCGCCCAATCTAACTTTTCTCGGCAAAAAAAAGCTAATTGGTTTCCTTCAGCAAATAAACGAATCGCTTGATCTAGCGGAACCTCCCCTTGCTCCAATTGTTTCACCACTTCTTCCAAACGCTCCATTGCTTCTTCAAATGAAGTGGGTTCAGGTGGTTGTACACTTTGGCTATTACTCATCACCCTGTTCCTCCGTTCCAAATACTTGGCATTTTAATACCCCGTCCTGCATGCGTATCTTTAATAAATCACCTAGCTTGATTTGAGAAGTAGACGTGATTAAATCTGATTGATGAAAACGATACACTACCGAATAGCCCCGTTTCAATACTTTTAATGGACTAAGGACATCTAATTTTTCTACATTTCGTTCCAAACGATTTCCCTCTCGCTCCATCGTAACCTTCATCGCTCTAAGTTGATTCTGGCATAATCGAGATAATTGCTCTTGATATAACGCAATCGACTGATGGGGACGGAGACGATCTAGTCGTGAAGATAGCTGTTCCACTTTCAACGCATGTTTAGCCATCTTAGACTGTGCATGATTACGAAGATCCCGTTCTAGATAGTCAAGCCGTTGCGAATATTGCTCTAAACGTTCACCCGGATTTCGGAAAATCGGACGTTCCAAGATTGAACCTAATTTACTCCGTTTCCTCTCAAGCACCTTGGTTGAAGCGTGATGAAGTCGAGTATCAAGAGATTGAAACCGTTGTGTGATCTCTTGAAAATCAGGCACCACCATCTCCGCAGCCGCCGTTGGAGTAGCCGCCCTGAGATCTGCCGCATAATCACTCAGTGTGTGATCCGTCTCATGTCCTACTGCCGAGATAATGGGGATGAGGGATTCAGCGATCGAGCGAACCACTACTTCTTCGTTAAAAGCCCACAGCTCCTCTAATGAACCACCACCCCGGCCGACAATTAATACATCAACATCTGCCAGTCGATTCATCTCCAAAATCGCCTCTGATATCTCCCGTGCAGCATGCATCCCTTGGACAGCCACAGGTAGCACCACGATCTGTGTAAGTGGATAACGTCTTTTCATCGTCGTAATAATATCTCTGACTACTGCTCCTTGCGCGGAGGTAATAACCCCCACACGACGTGGATAAGTGGGGATTGGTCGCTTAGGACGCGTAAATAATCCTTCTAGCTCTAGACATTCTTTCAGTTGCAAATATTTACTATATAGATCACCCTGTCCGCTATTTTTCATCTCTAAGACTTTTAGCTGAACTTGTCCGTCTTTTTCATAGACGTATAACTCACCACGAATCGTTACTTGATCTCCATTCTTAGGTTTAAAAAGAATAAAACGACTCGACCATTTAAACATAACAGCTTTCATCTTAGCAGACTGATCTTTGATGGAGAAATACATGTGTCCACTGGAAGTGTGATGAACAAAATTCGTAATCTCACCTTGAATCCAGACCGCTTTACTGCGCTCATCTCGATCTACTAATCCTGAGAGGTGAGAAACAAGTTCCGATACACTCCAGATTTCGCGCTCTTTGCGATGGGGCATGTTGGTTCCTCGCTATCTCTATATGTATAAGTTTTGGGTTGAAGTTTGGGTTTGGCTTTGAGCTGTGGCCAGATACATTGCCCCGGGACATCCTACCCTAGATCATCCACAAAGTAATCCATCAATCCACTAGCCCTCGATTATTCAAACAGCCAAACACAAACACAACTACATGCTAATCCTAGCAATTCTATCTAATCATTCACTCCCACGTTTCGCCGCCTCAATCGTATTATGCATCAGCATGGCAATCGTCATCGGCCCTACACCACCCGGCACAGGCGTAATAGCTGATGCCTTATCAAACACTTCATCAAACACCACATCACCCACTAATTTGCCTTCCTCATTCCGATTCATCGCCACATCAATCACAACCGCACCCTCTTTAATATGGTCAGCTGTAATCAACCCGACTCTTCCTACAGCACTCACAATAATATCAGCCTGTCGGGTAAAAGTGGCTAAATCCGGAGTACGAGAATGGCACATCGTAACCGTTGCATTCGCACGTTGCAGTAACATCGAAACCGGCTTCCCTACAATGTTACTTCTTCCAATCACAACTACATGCTTTCCATCTATTGTAACATTAGAACGTTCTAAAAGTTGCATAATTCCAAATGGCGTACAAGGTAGATAACATTCCAATCCAGTCATCATTTTACCTACATTAATCGGGGTAAAACCGTCCACATCTTTCTCTGGTGAAATCGCTTCAATCACTTTTAACTCGTCAATATGCTTCGGCAAAGGTAATTGCACTAAAATTCCATGAACCGCTTCATCTTGGTTCAATTCTTCAATTCTATTAAGAAGCTGGTTTTCCGTTATGTCTGCACCCATCCGAAGCACTTCTGATGCAATTCCCACTTCCGTAGCAGCACGAACTTTCCCACGTATATATGACTGGGAAGCTGGATTATCACCAACAAATATCACCATCAAACCCGGACGAATTCCTGCTTTCTGTAATTGTGTGACTTCTTCTTTTAACTCTTGACGAATATCACTAGCGATTTGTTTTCCATCGATTAATTGTGCCATTTGTCATCACCCTTATAGAACGTAGTTTTTAGATATGTGAACCACATATTATCATCTTAGTTTATTCGTTTCTACGAAAGCTGTAAAGTATAATCCGAACAATACAAAAAGAGAGCGAAGCAACATTCGCTTCTACTCCCCTACTTTTGTAATTCTTCTCGTAATTGATCGAGATCTTTCGCTAATTTACCTAAAATCCCATTAATAAAGCGGCTTGTTTCCATTCCACTAAATGCTTTAGAAAGCTCTACTGCTTCATTTAGCACCGCACCAGATGGTGTTTCTGGTTGATAGAGCAATTCCAACGTAGCTACACGTAGCACAGCTCGATCCACGGCAGAAAGACGACTCAGTTTCCAACCCTCTTTTACATACCGTTCTAAAATAGGGTCAATCTGAGGATGATGTTCTTTCACACCTTGCACGAGAAAGCGATAAAAATCCAAATCATCCCCTTGAACCTTTTTCTCCAATTCACGAATCATTTGGAGATCTGCTTCAGGATGCACATCTTGCTGATATAAAGATTGAATCGCTATCTCTCTTGATAATCTCCGACTCATTTAAAATCCTCCAAAAAGAAACCCGAGCCACCTTCTTCGGCCCGGTTTCAATGTAACTTCTTACTACCTATCTTACCTTACTTTTGAGTTAGATTCCCCATCTTTTGTTTTTTCAGGTTGTGGAAATTTGATTCCTTCGACACGAACCACAATTTGATCTACCTCTATACCCGTCATCGTTTCCACAGCCGATTTGATACTTTCTTGTACTTGCTTTCCTACTTCCGGGATCGACACCCCATATTCCACCACAAGCGATGCCTCAATCGTAGTGGACTCATCTAAGTTTACTGTAATACCTTGGCGCAGGTTTTTCCGACCAATCAACTGATTAAAGTTCTCGACAACACTACCACTTAGACCGATAACCCCTTTGACCTGAGTGGCAGCTAGACCCGAAATCACTTGCAATACTTCGGGTGCAATCTCTACTTTGCCAAGGTTACTATTTTGCGTTGGTTGATGTTCCATATTAGCTTAGGTTCCCTCCTCGTATATATTAGTCGTTTCCAAAAACTGAATATGAAAGTCACCGGAGCGAAATTTTGGATGTTGGATCATGCGTTGATGGAAAGGAATCGTAGTATGAACACCATCAATCGCAAATTCATGTAATGCACGATTCATGCGATCAAGTGCTTCCTCACGATCTTTCCCCCAAACAATTAATTTCGCTACCATTGAATCATAAAATGGCGGAATGCGATAGCCCTGATAACAAGCACTATCTACTCGAACTCCCATACCACCAGGGGCTAAGTACGTATTAATCGTGCCAGGTGATGGCATAAAGTTTTTATCAGGCCGCTCCGCATTAATCCGACATTCGATCGACCAGCCGTTGATGGCGATGTCTTCTTGATTCACTAAGAGTCGTTCTCCAGCAGCTACCCGAATCTGTTCTTTCACCAGATCAATCCCTGTAATCATCTCTGTAACAGGATGTTCAACCTGAATTCGAGTATTCATCTCCATAAAGTAGAAATTACGATCGCGATCAAGGAGAAGCTCCACTGTACCTACTCCTTGATAATCGACTGAGCGTGCGGCAGCGATCGCCGCTTGACCCATTCGCTCACGCAACTCTGGATCTAGTGCTGGAGATGGGGCTTCTTCAATCAGTTTTTGGTATCGACGTTGAATCGAGCAATCCCGTTCACCTAAATGAACGACATTTCCATGGGAATCAGCTAATACTTGAATTTCGATATGACGAGGCTCTACAAGGAACTTTTCTAGATACACACCTGGATTACCAAAATTAGCTTCGGCTTCCTTCTGCGCTAGTGTAACAGCATGGCGCAATTCTTCTGAACTATGTACGATCCGCATTCCTTTTCCGCCGCCACCAGCTGTTGCTTTTACGATAACTGGATAACCAATAGAAGTAGCGATCTGTTCAGCTTCATCGATATCTTCAATGACACCTTGCGTTCCCGGAACGACCGGAACTCCTGCTTCTTTCATCGTTTCACGAGCCGTGGTCTTATCTCCCATCTTTAAGATGGCTTCTGGTGACGGACCGATAAAGGTAATACCACAAGCCGTACAAAGCTCGGCGAAATCGGCATTTTCCGATAAAAATCCATACCCAGGGTGGATCGCATCTACCCCGACCAACGTTGCTACACTTAGCAGGTTTGTCATATTTAGATAACTTTCACGTGATAGAGCTGGACCGATACAAAAAGCCTCGTCCGCCAAACTCACATGCAATGCCTCACGATCCGCTTCGGAGTAAACCGCTACAGTGGCAACTCCTAGCTCACGACAAGCTCGGATGATTCGAACAGCGATTTCGCCGCGATTTGCAATTAGTACCTTCTTAAACATTCACAGTTCCCCTCCTGAACGATCAGGACGTTTTTACCAAGAACAATGGTTGTCCATATTCTACTAGCTGGCCATTTTCCACTAACACTTTTACAATCGTACCATTTACATCCGCATCAATTTCATTCATCAGCTTCATTGCTTCTACGATACATACGATCGTTTCGTTTTGAACCTGATCGCCTTCTTTTACATAAGGCTGAGAGTCTGGGGAAGGTGCGCGATAGAACGTACCTACCATAGGGGAGACGATTTTATGTAAAGTAGCATCCTCCACACCTGGTGCTACTGCAGCAGGATTTGCTTCTACTACCGGTGCTGTACTTGTCACCTCAGTCGCAACAGGTGTGACAGGACTTACGACTGGAGTTGATTGTTCCACATGTTGAACCACTGGTTGCGTTATAACAGGAAGGCTGGTAGTGGGTACCGTAACCCCATTATTTTTTTTCATCTTAATTGTGGTTTCTTCATTTTGGATTTCAAATTCTTCGATTTGAGATTCATCTATCAATCGAATAAGTTCGCGAATTTCATGCATTTTAAATGCCATTATGTTTGCTCCTTTCTAATCAGGTAACGGTTTAATCATAACCATATTTAATATGTTCATGCGTATTATACCATCTATAACACTTTTAAAAACCTTTTTGAAGCCGTCTTTTTGTCTTAAAGGTGTGAATGCATAATTAAAACGCGTTTGCAGTTTGTTTGCAAATGTGCTTTTTAATTGTACATCAACATAAAAAACTTTATCCATGAATTTATGAAACCATGAAATCCTCTGACAAACAACTAATTTCTTCTGCTCTATCTAACATCTAATTTATCTGGAAATTGAGGCTCGAACCGACACGGTAGTCACCTACCGCAAGATTTTAAGATGCAAGACCCATGTTAATTGGTATGTTTCTATGTACAATCCTTCCAAACAGCATGAACAAAGTGTCTCGATCTGTACATATAAGAATGCACCTGTTTGCCGGTTATGTTTTGGATTCTTTTTACGTTACTATCACGCATACAAAGCTTTCTGTAGATAAAAAAAAAAGCCCCTGTATTACAGAGACTTGGGTAAATCATTATTTTATCTTTTATTTGGGAGGTGTGCATAATATGGGGTTCCATGATGATCCAATGTATGATTAACTGTCCCTTTACAATCTGAAATGACATAAGTCATCTCAGTAAGTCCTTCAAATGAATTAGGCGGAAGCTCCGCTGTGACCAACCATGCATACCCTTTTATTAAAGGGAATCCCTGATAAAGCATCACAGATTTTGTAAAATCATCATGTATGCTTCCTGAAAGATTATACTTTTCCTGATAATCTTTTGCAATTTTCCATGCTTGTTTAGCTGTTAAGACTGTGTTAAATTCTTCATCCACTGAGTGTTTATCCATAACAACAAACACTTCATGTTTCTCTAGATAGGTTTTTGTGATCTCATTCGAAGTTGATTCATGTATGCTCATGTCTTCTTTCATTATTCACCAAAGCCTTTCCAGTTTTCTGTTGGCCAGTATCCATTGCGATATTTAAAAATAACTCTTTGAGATTCGTGGATTTCAGCAGAATTAAATTGACCCTTATTCTTCATAATCTCGTTATAAACATACTCCTCCCGTTCTATCGCCGGTAGTTGTTTATACTTTTCTTTTCCAATCTCCATGTATTGCTTCACATGATACGACTCATGTATAGCACTTACTTTGGTTGCATCTGGCCTTAATATAATTTCTTTTGTTTCGAAATCAAATCCTGCTGCAACATTTTTGGGTAATCGTTTTTCTTTCGTATCAACGACAACCTTTATGTCCTGCTTTGCCATTTCATCCCTAAATTTTTTAAATTCATTTGTAGTCAATATCCTTTGACCTTGAGAATCATATTTTAGTTGGCCACTCACTGGTTTATCTATCCAAGGATTTTCTTCCGCTTTCCCACTCGGACAATCAATCTTTCCCGCCAATTGCATCGAAGCAAGATAATGACCTGTATCCTGCTGTTGTACAGCTACACAGTCCTTGAACTTCATTAATAATGGCTCGAT
>NZ_FNPL01000004.1 GCF_900107305.1 Thermoactinomyces sp. DSM 45892 | reverse complement strand
TAATTAACAGGTCTTGGTTCATTCACTCTTTAGTTTTCAAGGAACACTTGCTTATTTGTTTGTGCCACCGTATCGCGGCGACATGTAATAATATATCATGCTCTACAAAAGGAGTCAACAACTATTTTACACTTTTATTTTATCCACAAAACCCTTCTAATTATCCACAGCTTATCCACAGATTTTAGCATACTCATCAGACTATCAAAAGTGAATGCGAACTGCTAAACGTGAGGTGGAATCACAATCTGTCTGCTTTACATGAGCAGCCAGATACATTGTATAAACAGATCCTCTATTAACATCTCTGATAATGAGACGACCCAAAAGAAAATCTCTCTTATCAGTCGATAAATGTCCGGACCAACAGATACACGTTTAGAATCGCTATAACCACAGCGACAAAGTATGCCAACACTTTTGTAATCATGGAATTTACAAACAATCCCATCTTCTTCTTATCACTTGTAAAAAGGACAAGTGGGAATACTGCAAATGATAATTGGAAAGACAGGATCACTTGGCTAACAATGAGAAGTTCCATCGTACCCTTTTCTCCATAGAGCACTATCACAATAACAGCAGGAATAATAGCAATGATACGAGTAATTAATCTCCTAAGCCATGGCTTTAGGCGGATATTCAAGAAGCCTTCCATAATGATCTGTCCTGCTAATGTACCCGTCAGAGTGGAATTTTGCCCTGATGCCAATAAGGCGACCCCAAATAAAATACTTGCCATGGATGAACCAAGTAGTGGGCTTAATAGCTGATACGCTTGATCAATATCATCTACTACCTTGCCAGAACTAAAGAAAGTGGCCGCTGACAAGATCAAGATAGACGCATTGATAAATAGCGCAAAAAATAGGGCAACTGTAGAATCAATCGTTGAAAATTGAATAGCTTCCTTCTTCTCTTTCACTGTGTTTCCATATTCTCGAGTTTGAACGATAGAAGAGTGTAAATATAAATTATGTGGCATGACTGTTGCCCCTAAAATACCGATCGCAATATACAGCATCTCAGGATTCGTCACAATCTCCTTCTTTGGAACAAAGCCTTTTAATACATCCGAAATGACAGGCTGAGATAGAAACAATTCAACAGCAAAACATCCACCGATGATGACGATCAAGGAGATGACTAGTGCCTCAATATAACGAAATCCTTTATTTTGCAACATAAGAATAATGATGACATCCAAAGCCGTTATAAGCACACCATAGAGAAGCGGAATCCCAAATAAAAGGTTTAACGCAATGGCAGTGCCAACTAACTCGGCCAAATCACATGCGGCAATCGCAATTTCAGCAAAAACCCAAAGAACAAATGAGACAGGCTTACTGTAATGATCTCGGCAAGCTTGTGCTAAATCACGTCCTGTTACAATGCCTAGCTTTCCAGCCAATGCTTGAAGTAACATAGCCATTACATTCGAAATCAAGATTACAAATAGGAGATCGTAGTGAAATAATGAACCACCTGCCAAGTCGGTCGACCAGTTCCCAGGGTCCATATATCCTACTGCTACTAGATAACCTGGTCCTATAAAAGCTAACATCTTTCGAAACCATGACCCGTTTTTGGGAACCGGCATCGAACGATACACTTCCAATAAGGATGGCTGGACACGCTCTTGTTTCCATCCACTTGTTATAGATTGACCTTCTTTTGTTGAATCCATTTATTTTCACCTCACAAAAGAAAATTGGTTTAGGGAAAGAAATTAGGTAAAAAAATCCAAAAAGTGAGCATTCCATCAATAATATTGTACAGTATACCCCAACAGAATCTAAAAATCTACTTGATCTTATAGCGCGAAAACAGCCTCTACTCTCTGATTTTCACAGAGGGTAGAGGCTGTTTTGTTGCAAAACTGTTATCGTTATTTCGCAATCCGAAGTCGATTCATTGAACGTATCAAAGCGGCTTCTGCGCGGATGAGATCCCCTTCAGCAGAGTGAATCCGTCTTTCAGCACGTTCTTTGGCTTGCAGTGCACGGTTCTTATCGATCTCGCTCGCTGTCTCAGCTGATTCAGCTAAGATAGTCACCTGATCGGGACGTACTTCCAAGAATCCGCCACTCACTGCAATCTGTTCTTCTTGTCCATCATTCTTAACACGAACGATAGTAGCTTGAAGGGGAGAAACGAGCGGAGCATGCTTTGGCATAATCCCAATATCTCCGTTTGCTGCACGAGTGATGATCATGTCTACGTCTTCCGAGTACACTTTTTTCTCCGGAGTTACGATGTCGAGATGAATTTTACTCATAAACATCTCTGCAATCCACTTCTATCTTCGAAAATGGAAAGCAGGTCTTCACCTCCCTAATCGGTTTCAATCAGGATCTATTAAGCTCCAGGTTTCCAACCAAGCTTCTTCGCTTTCTCGATCGCATCGTCGATATTTCCGACCATGTAGAAAGCTTCTTCTGGCATGCTATCATGCTTACCATCTAGAACTTCACCGAAGCTACGTACGGTTTCTTTAACAGGAACATATACACCTGGTTGACCTGTAAATTGTTCTGCTACATGCAAGTTTTGAGCAAGGAATTTTTCGATCTTACGAGCACGTAGAACGAGCAATTTATCTTCGTCAGACAACTCGTCAAAGCCGAGGATGGCGATGATATCTTGTAGCTCATTATAACGTTGCAATAATTGCTGTACGCCACGAGCAACGCGATAATGTTCGTCTCCTACGATAGCAGGAGTCAAAATACGAGAAGTAGATGCCAATGGGTCTACCGCTGGGTAAATCCCTTTTTGAGTCAAACGACGCTCCAAGTTCGTAGTTGCATCCAAGTGAGAGAATGCAGTTGCTGGAGCTGGGTCGGTATAGTCATCCGCAGGAACGTAGATCGCTTGGATCGAGGTTACAGAGCCTGTTTTCGTGGATGTAATACGTTCTTGCAATTGACCCATTTCAGTCGCAAGGGTTGGTTGGTAACCTACCGCAGATGGCATACGACCGAGAAGCGCAGATACTTCAGAGCCTGCTTGGGTAAAACGGAAGATGTTATCTACGAAGAACAATACATCTTGTCCTTCAGAGTCACGGAAATACTCAGCCATCGTCAAACCAGTCAAAGCAACACGCATACGTGCACCTGGTGGTTCGTTCATTTGACCAAATACCATCGCGGTTTTACTGATTACACCAGAGTCTTTCATTTCGTGGTAGAGGTCATTTCCCTCACGGGTACGCTCTCCAACTCCAGCAAATACAGACAAACCTCCATGCTCTTGAGCGATGTTGTTGATAAGCTCTTGAATCAATACGGTTTTACCTACACCCGCACCACCGAAAAGTCCGATTTTACCACCTTTTGCGTATGGAGCTAATAAGTCTACAACTTTGATACCTGTTTCAAGCATCTCTTGTTGGGTAGATTGTTGGTCATAACTAGGTGCTGGACGGTGAATTTCGTATTTTTCTTTAGATTCTACAACACCAGCTTCATCGATTGGTTCTCCCAATACGTTGAAGATCCGGCCTAAAACTTCACGGCCAACTGGTACGGAGATACCAGCTCCTGTGTCTACTACTTCCATATCACGAACAAGACCATCGGTGGATTCCATCGCAATGGTACGAGCCGAGTTATCACCAAGATGAAGAGCTACTTCTAACGTGAGCTCACTTCCATCGGCGCGAGTCACTTTCAATGCGTTATTGATTTCAGGAAGGTTGCCTGCTGCGAACTTTACGTCGACGACAGGACCCATAACCTGAAGGATACGCCCAGTGTTCATATGATTCCCTCCTTAGCGTTTTGTATAGTATAAGTGCCATAATTCTATGATAAAGCTGCTACGCCACCCACGATTTCCGCGATCTCTTGGGTAATTGCAGCTTGACGAGCACGGTTAAATTCCAAGGTAAGACGTTCAATGATTGCAGTTGCATTATCAGTTGCGCTAGTCATCGCAGTCATACGAGCTGCAAACTCAGATGCTTTTGCATCAAGAAGTGCACTGTAGATCAATGTCTCGGCGTAACGTGGTAACAAATCCGCTAAAACCTCTTCTTCTGATGGTTCGAATTCATAAGGAGTTTTATTTGAAACTCCTTCGAGTTCATCGCTTGCTAGAGGAAGTAGGCGCTTGACAACAGGACGTTGCACAACTGGGTTTACAAACTCATTGTACACAATATACAACTCATCGAATTTCTCCTCTGCGTAGAAGTTCACTGCTTCATTCGCAATGGCTTTTACATCGGAGAATTGAGGACTATCTGATAAGCCAACAATACTGCTAATCAGTGGAGTATTACGCTTTTTGAAAAAGTCCAATGCCTTACGACCGATGCTGAATACAACGTAATCATCATTTGAAGCGTGACGCTCTTTAACCGTATTGGTCATTAAACGAAGAAGGTTACTGTTGTACCCACCAGCTAAACCACGATCGGACGAAATGACGAGATAACCAGTTTTCTTCACCGGACGCGATACCATCATCGGATGATTGATATTACTTGACCCGGATGCGATACTCACGATTACCTCTTTCATTTTCTCCGCGTAAGGACGAGCTGCCGTAGCTTGCTCTTGGGAGCGACGCAATTTAGAAGCCGATACCATTTTCATCGCTTTCGTAATTTGCATAGTCTTATTCTTGGAGCGAATACTCTCTTTAATATCCCGCATACTAGCCGCCATGTATGTTCACCATCCTTTCTCACATGATTCCTGTAGGACTAATTAGTAGCCCTACAGTTCTCAGGAAGGTTAAGGTTCTCAATTTATTAAACCGTTACCGCAAAGGTCTTTTTGAAAGATTCGATCGTTGCTTTTAGGTTTGTTTCGATATCTTCTTCCAATTTCTTGCGATCACGAATGCTTGCAAATAGGTCTGCATGGTTTGCATCGATGAATGCATGAAGCTCCGATTCAAAACGACGAACATCCGTTACTGGAATATCATCCACATAACCACGAGTTACCACATAAAGCGAGACAACTTGCTTCTCTACAGGCATTGGTTGATGCTCAGGTTGCTTCAAGATTTCGATGGTACGCTCACCACGAGATAATTTCGCACGGGTTGCATCGTCAAGGTCAGAACCGAATTGCGCAAATGCTGCCAACTCATTGTACTGAGAAAGATCAAGACGCAAGGTACCTGCTACTTTGGACATCGCCTTAATTTGCGCTGAACCACCTACACGAGATACAGAGAACCCTGTGTCGACCGCTGGACGAACCCCAGAGTGGAACAGACGGGACTCAAGGAAGATCTGACCATCTGTAATCGAAATTACGTTGGTTGGAATGTAAGCCGAGATATCTCCCGCTTGAGTTTCGATGAATGGGAGAGCAGTCAAGGAACCGCCGCCTCGCTCATCCGAAAGTTTCGCTGCACGTTCTAGTAGACGAGAATGTAGGTAGAATACATCCCCTGGATATGCCTCACGACCTGGAGGACGACGAAGCAAGAGAGAAAGCTCACGATAAGCTGCTGCTTGTTTAGATAAGTCATCATATACACAGAGAACGTGTCCACCGTTGTACATGAAGTATTCACCCATAGCTGTTCCTGCATATGGAGCTAAGAACAAGAGTGGAGCTGGGTCAGATGCACTTGCTACTACTACAATCGTGTAGTCAAGAGCGCCATGACGACGTAGTTTTTCTACTACGTGTGCAACGGTTGATTGTTTTTGTCCAATCGCTACGTATACACAAACCATGTCTTGATCTTTTTGGTTAATGATTGCATCGATCGCAATCGTGGTTTTACCTGTTTGACGGTCTCCAATGATCAACTCACGCTGACCACGGCCGATTGGTACCATTGCATCAATCGCTTTGATTCCCGTTTGCATCGGTTCGTTAACCGATTTACGATCAATTACACCTGGAGCATTTGATTCAATTGGACGGAATTCTGTTGTCTCGATTGGCCCTTTGCCATCAAGTGGTTGACCGAGTGGGTTTACTACACGTCCGAGTAGTGCTTTGCCTACTGGAACTTCCATCAAGCGACCTGTACGTTTTACTTGGTCTCCTTCACGGATCTCTTGGAATGGTCCTAGGATTACTACACCCACTTGACTCTCTTCCAAGTTTAATACCATACCCATTACGCCATTACTAAATTCAACGAGCTCACCAGCCATTACGTTGGTTAAGCCATGTACGCGAGCAATACCGTCCCCTACTTGGATTACGGTACCAACATCGATCACTTCTACATCAGCGCTGTATTGTGCGATGCGATCCTTAATCAGGGAGCTAATTTCTTCTGGTCTAATGCTCATTGAGTGTCACCCCAATCCTTCGCTTGTATTGATCTATCCGACTCTGGTTTCTTTCAATGTATCTTGAAAGCGTTCCAGCTTGTTTTTAACGCTACCATCATATAGACGGTCTCCTACTTGTACAACCAAACCACCTAAGAGGCTTTTGTCTACTTTTTCTTGAATCCGGACTTGTCGGCCCAAAATTTTTGAAAAAGCATCTGTTACTCCATCGCGCTCTGCATCATCAAGAGAGGAAGCAGAGGTAACAAATACTTCTAGTACGCCTTTTGCATCGTCTGCAAGCTTCGTATACTCCTTCGAGATTTCCGCTAGAGCCTCCTCACGGCGACCTTCTACGATTACGTTAAGAAAGTTCTTCGTGATGGATTGAACTTGGGTAAAGGCACTTGAGATCAATTCTTTCTTTTCCTCAAGAGCTACTTTAGGAGATTGCAACAGCGTTACAAACTCAGGTGTCTTCGCAAGTGTCTCACTAACTAATTGGAGGTCTGCTCCAACTTCATCAACAAGACGGTTTTCGTTGGCTACTTGATACAGTGCACTGGCGTAGCGTTTCGCCACGATTACGTAACTCATTGTAATCGTCCTACTTGATCGAGATAAGCATTCACAAGGTTTGCTTGTTTCTTCTGATCTAAGGTTTCGCCAACCAACTTCTCAGCCAACTGAACACTTAATGCGCCTACTTCTTCACGCAAGCTAGCCAAAGCTTTCATTTTTTCCAACTCGATTTCTTTCTTCGCATCTGCAAGCATTTGATCTGCTTGAGATTTCGCTCTATCCATGATCTTATCTGCCTCAACCTCTTTTTGAGCTTTGGCACGATCGATGATTTCTTTTGCTTCAGCACGAGTCGCGATCAACAATTCTTTTTGCTCAGCGACTAGCTTTTCTGCATCTGCACGGTTCTTCTCTGCGGTAGAAATTTGACCCTCGATATGTTTGGTACGCTCATTCATGGTAGCCAACAATGGGCGTAGGGCATATTTGGAAACCAATAACACCAGGATGAAGATGATTGCTAATTGCACTAAGCTGGTTCCTAGACCACTAAAGCTCACGACTAGTCACTCCTTCCGGATTGAAAATAAAGCGGGGCGATCGTACTCCCCCGCGGAATGCAGATTTTGAAGAAATAAAATTACTTACCAACGATTCCGAACAACACAAGAATACCAAAAGCCACACCGATAATTGGAAGTGCCTCAATCAAACCGAAAAGAATCATGGTTTGGCCAAACAATGTACCACGAGCTTCTGGTTGGCGAGCGATTCCTTCAATATATTTAGCAAAAAGATTCGAGTTACCAATAGCAGCACCAAGTGCAGCAAGACCGATCATGATAGAAGCAGCTAGAATAGACATTAATATTTCCTCCTTAAAAGGTTGAAAGTTTTATTTTTTGTTCAATGGTAAAGACTAGTGTCCACCCGCATATTTTTGTCCGATATAGACGTTAGTCAATACGGTGAAAATATATGCTTGGATTATTCCTACGAATAAAGAGAAAGCAATCCAGACAGCGACTGGGACAAATGTGATATATAGCGGGAATTTCGTCATCAGGATCGTAATAAGTACCTCACCTGCGAAGATATTCGCCCATAGACGCATTGCATGAGTAGCTGGTTTAGAGATTTCCTCAACCCAATGAAGCGGATTAATGAATGGTTTTAACCAAGAACCTAAGCCATTTTTAATTCCTACGAAGTTCGCGAAAAGTGCTACAGAAATTGCCATGGTAAAGGCAAAACCAAGGTCTGCTGTTGGTGACTTCAATAAGGCCACATGTGCTGTTCCATGGTGTTCATCGAGTGCCTCTTGTGTAATTCCTAGCCACGGAATGGGCTCATGAACTTCTCCCGTGATCATTAAGATAACACCAAGTTGATTTGCAACTAAAATAAACAAGAACAACGTAAAAGAAAATGCCAGATATTTCTCTGCTCGCTTACTGTTATAGGTCATCCCTGTGATTCCACGGATCATATCAATCAACATCTCAATCCCTACTTGGAGTCCACGTGGAACCATGCTCACTTTTCTAGTTGCAAAGTAAATCAGCCCAAATACAATCGCAGCCGCAATAATCGTCCCTAAGATAATCGTTAGGTCGAACTTTAGGCCTGCCACTGTGACTTGTGGGGTTAGCTCCATTTTGTTGTTTCACCCCCTTCTTCGGATCAATTTTTTCGGTTGGCTGGTAGTGAGAGATATACAAAAAGAGAGAGGATATAGCAAACTGGTGCTCCTAAAGCGATCCCTCTGCCATCGATTTGCTCTGGAAATCGCACAGCGATTAGCACAGCAAACGTGACCATAAGTATCCTTTGGATAAATCCAAGACCCCTACGGGCTGTACCTGTTTCAATAACAGACTCGCCTGCAAGTCTCACTCTTCTTGCGAGGTGGAGAAAATTGTACAAACTAACAGAAAGGCCTAAGGCAACGCCAGCTAGTAAAGGTTTGTGAGGAGTAAGGAGCCAAAAAGTTAAGAGTGTGATGAATAGCACAAGTGTGATCACCACTACACGGTAGTAAATGGGTTTTGTTGTGGATTCCATGTGGAGGTCAATCCTTTATAAATGCTCGTAACGTGTACCCCGCCGCTACAAAGCCAGCGGTTAACCCGATAAACACCCCAATGATAAGTAGGGTAGGTTCGGTTTGAAAGTATGTATCGAGATACTTTCCAAGATAAGCCCCACCTACTGTCGTCAGAATCACTTCCATACCCAATGAACCAACCAATGCAAGTGCATGCAAGGGGCTCCTTTTTTTTGTCATCACAATTCATCCCCCATATTTTTATAGGTAATATGGAATCTGTGGGTAGTGTGATTTCAGGCGTTTCCCATGCTTATACTAATAGAACCATCCGATGATTGTCAACGCTTTCTTCATTCAATCATATAAAAGTTTCCGGAAATGGCCACTTTATTAAATCGCAGATTCCTTGACATCCATGCTCTCACTATCGTATTCAAAAAACACGAAAAAATTATTAAGCTTGCATGAAAGGTTTCAAGAATTACTTCGTCCCAAATAGACGATCTCCTGCATCACCTAGTCCGGGGATAATATAACTCTTTTCATCTAGCCTTTCATCGACTGCAGCTGCATAGATATCGACATCTGGATGTTCCTCTTGTAGATGTGCAATTCCTTCAGGGCACGAGATGAGACACATAAACTTGATATGCTTAGCACCCATATTTTTGATTTGTTGGATAGCGGCCGCGGCAGATGCGCCTGTTGCTAGCATTGGGTCAATGACAATTAGCTCGCGCTCTCCGATGTCGGATGGCATCTTCGCATAGTAGTTGATTGCTTTCAATGTCTCTGGGTCACGATACAGTCCGATATGGCCCACTTTTGCTGCTGGAATCAGTCGAAGCACGCCATCTACCATGCCCAAACCTGCACGCAGAATTGGAACGAGTCCCATTTTTTTGCCTTCTAGGACTTGGCAGGTAGCGGTGGTGACTGGGGTCTCGATCTCTACTTCCCGAAGCGGTAGATCACGTGTGATTTCATACGCCATCAACATCGCTACTTCTTCCACTAACTCACGGAATTCTTTGGTTCCTGTACTTTTATCACGAATGATGCTCAATTTGTGCTGAATTAAAGGGTGATCAAATACGTAGACATTGCTCATATGTTTAAAACTCCTTTATCTCGATCATAGCTACATTATTTACCAAAATCTTTACATCTATATGCGTGCGAAAAACCACTACCCAATATAGTGGTTTTTCACCTTTTCTCATCATACATCTTACCCTTACTCACTATATTCTGGATAAAGGGGAAATTTCGCCGTTAACTCTGCTACTCGGCGACGGGCTTCACTTTGAATCATCTCATCTTCTGGATTCTTAAGTGCAAGGCCCATGATCTTCGCAATCTCATCCATGGCCTGCTCATCCATTCCACGGGAGGTAACGGCGGCTGTACCGATACGAATCCCGCTCGTTACAAACGGACTTTCTGGGTCGTTTGGAATCGTGTTTTTATTCGTGGTAATCCCGATTTCATCTAGCAAGTGCTCGGCCTTCTTACCAGTTAAACCAACCGTTCGAACATCAATCAACACAAGATGATTATCGGTTCCATCGGAAACGAGTTTCAGTCCCTCTGCTTTCAATCCTTCTGCTAGGCGGTGGGCATTCCGAACAACACTCCCTGAGTAAGTACGGAACTCTTCGGATAGTGCCTCTCCAAAAGCAACTGCTTTCGCAGCGATCACATGCATAAGAGGACCGCCTTGGATACCAGGGAAAATCGCTTTATCAATCTTCTGTGCGTACTCTGCTTTACAGAGAATCATGCCCCCGCGTGGTCCACGTAGCGTTTTATGCGTTGTGGTCGTCACAAAGTCGGCATACGGAACTGGATTAGGATGATGACCTGTGGCTACTAGTCCTGCAATATGGGCCATATCCACCATAAAGATAGCCCCAACTTCATCGGCTATCTCGCGCATCTTAGCAAAATCAATGATACGTGGATACGCGCTCGCTCCAGCAACGATGCACTTTGGCTTATGCTCTAACGCTACTTGGCGCACTTCCTCGTAGTTAATGCGGTGGGTATTCTCATCGACTCCATAAGCAACAAAGTTATATAGCTTCCCCGAAAAGTTAACAGGGCTTCCGTGAGTGAGGTGCCCTCCGTGAGCCAGATTCATCCCTAGTACAGTATCGCCATACTCTAACATCGCATAATAAACAGCCATATTAGCCTGGGCGCCCGAATGCGGTTGAACGTTTGCATGCTCTGCACCAAACAATTTCTTCGCACGATCGCGAGCTATGTTCTCTACGACATCAACATGCTCACAACCGCCATAATATCGTTTGCCCGGGTACCCTTCGGCGTATTTATTCGTTAAGATACTCCCCATTGCTTGCATGACTGCAGGGCTGACGAAGTTTTCGGAAGCAATCAGTTCGATATTGTGTTGCTGGCGATGCAGTTCTGCTTTCATTGCCTCTACTAACTCTGGATCTTGATTTTTTAAGTATTCCACCGCGCGTTTCCCCCTTCTGATCAAAAGCCATTCACTCTATTTTAACAAAGGAACTTTTATCTGACAGCATTGATTTTTACTCTGATAAACAGGAAACATGGACGTTAACCCGGGCTATGTATCTTCTCGTAAGGGCTCCACTTTATTTTTCCAGCACATAAACCGCTCGCGCCCCTCCAATCAGTTTGGGACGGGTGATCGCCATGGTGACATGCGCCTCGCCAATGTGACTTTGGACCGGTCTCACGGGGACGGCTACCGGTTTTAAATGCATGCCGATTAAGGTATCACCGATATCGATCGCCGCGTCAGCTTGCACAGCTTCGACGAGTACTGGGTCTTGTAAGTGATGAAAGGCATAAGAAGCCATAGCGCCACCTGCGTGTGGTACAGGAATTACGGATACTTCAGGGTAATGGTATCGTTCTTGGGTAGATCGCTCTATCACTAAAGCACGATTTAAATGTTCACAGCACTGGAAAGCAAGCTGAAATCCATGCTCCCCTTGCCCTTCTCTCAAAGCTGAGAAAATCTCTGCCGCTACTTGATCGCTCCCCCCCGTTCCGATCTGCTTTCCAATCACTTCACTCGTACTTACTCCGATGACAAGCAGATGCTTCTCCTGAAGCCTAGACGCCTTCATAAGCGACTGGACTACCTGCTTGGTTTGCTCATAAATCGCCTCTGCCATCATTCCTCAGCTCTTTCGAGTTCAGCAATTTTGTTTACCCGACGCAGGTGACGATCCCCTATAAATTCAGTGGTCAACCAAGTGTGTGCGATGGATTTCGCTAGGTCTCCACCTACAACACGTTCACCAAGCGCTAACACGTTTGCATTGTTATGCTCGCGACTCATTCGGGCAGAGTATTCGTCACTTACCACAGCACAACGAATCCCTTTTACTTTATTAGCCGCAATCGACATCCCAATGCCTGTACCACAAACCAAGATACCACGATCAAATTCACCGTTTGCAACTCGTTTCGCAACTGGCTCGGCATAGTCTGGATAGTCGACCGACTGATCAGACGTACACCCTATGTCCTCAAACTCCATATGTAAATCCGCTAGCAGGCCTTTTAATTCTTCTTTTAGACGAATGCCCCCATGATCGGATGCAAGAATAATACGCATAAAAAACCTCCTCCTCTTCATTTATGTCATCCTTAGTATACCCTGTTATAAAGAGGTGGAGGGAGTATTCTATTCATTTTCGGAATTGGAACTCCACTTACCTAGCAGTTGTCGTATGGCTTGTTCGATCTCATCTCTCGTCTCTTGATACATTTTTGCCGAACCACCGTAAGGATCTGCGATATCCTGATCACCGTCTTGGGCTCCGTACGCTAAATTTTTGAGGGTATAGATCTTCTCATTCGCTTCAGGAAACATCTGCCCCAAGATACTCTGATGACCCACTGTCATCGTGAGAATGAGGTCTGACCAATGAATCAATTCAGATGTGATCGCTTGTGATCGGTGGTCGTGGTCGATTCCTTTTTCTTGTAATGCCATGATGGAATGTTCTGAAGCCTGCATGCCATCGTAGGCGTGTGTACCTGCTGATCTTACCTCTAGATTGATATGAAACTCTTTGCTTAGATTGCGGAGTAATGCTTCTGCCATCGGGCTTCTACAGGTGTTTCCTGTGCAGACGAACAAAATTCGTTTCTGAATCAACATGATCCCCCGTTTCTTCTCTAAGTTGTTAATGCATACCATGTAATCCTTGAAAGTGAAAAAGATGGATCACATACATCAAGATCATCCCACAACCGATTCCGATAAGAGCGTTCCTCTTAGACAGCTTCCATGATCGAAGTAGCACTTCCCACGCCACCCAGACCATCGTAGTTGCTGCAAATACCAATGCAATCGCAATCCATCGGGGGGAGTAAATAAATCCGCCTAGCCACGTCCCTAGCGGGAGAACAGCCCCACTTAGCAGCCCGATTAACCCGACCAGTCTTTTAGAACACCCAGCCGCAAGCAATGGAGCTCCTATGCTAATCCCTTCAGGAATGTTATGGATGACCATCGCCAAGCTAATCGACATCCCCATCTCTCTCATCGTGCCAAATCCGATTCCAATCAACGCACCCTCTGGAATATTATGCAACGCTATAGCAGCAAATAAATACATTCCTAGTTTTGCATATTCTTGATTTCCCTCTTGTCCTCCTACTTTACCGAATGGCATTTGATGAATCAACACCAAGATAAGTCCAGCTAATCCCATCCCTAAAAATGCTTCTGTCCAATTTCCATATTGAAACGAGACTGGCAATAGAGTCCCGTAGGTAATCCAAAGCATCACACCTACTGATAAACCAAGTGAAAAAGCGAGAACCCGTTTGTTAATAGGGAGAAAACAAACGAGAACGGCACCGATAAACGTAGATACTCCTGTTAATGCGCTATATAAAATAGCTTCGTTGATCAACCCCATAGAAATGTTACACCTAGGACAAACAAAATGACGCCACCTAAGATTTCTCCATATCTGCCCATCCAGCTTCCCATCGACTTCCCGATCATCAGTCCAAGGACAGTCAAAATGCCCCCTGATAACCCAAATAAGATAACAGCAAGCAGACGATCCGCTGAAAAAAGCCCCATGCTAAGTCCTGCCGACAGACTATCGAGACTTACACTCATCGACATCATCGTCAAACCCATAATCGTCCCACTTCGGATCAATACCTCTTCCGAATTCCGGAAGCTATGAATGACCATATTGCCACCTAGAAAACAGAGCATGCCTCCCCCTACTAAGGAGGCAATCTCTTTTATGTATACACTTAAATATTCACCTATATAAATTCCACATAACGGCATCACAATATGAAAAAAAGCAACAAGGATACAAAACAACACCATTTTTTCAAAGGAAGGATGTTTCATCCCCAAGCCGATTCCGATCGAGAGAGCATCCATCCCAAGGGCAATCGCTATAATCGTAAGTGTAAGAATCTGACCGACATCTGGTATGGACTCTAACATGAGTAGCCCCCTCCTTGTCCCATCTATGATGTAACCTATGCTTGGACAACACAAAAAAGAACCGGCCTACTTGACCAGTTCTTTCGCTTGAATCCCTAGAAAATGGGGGATGATATGTTCCGCACCTACACGTATCAATTTTTCTTTTTGTTTTCCTTGAGCAACACCCACAAATAGCAAATCTAAATGACAAGCTGTTTGATAATCCCAGACACCATCCCCAATGGAGATGATTCGTTCAAAATGGTCTACCTGATATGTATGTTTCGCTTTTTCAATTGCGCTCCTTACAATCTCCTCCCGCGTCTCTCCTTCCGTTGCGGTGGAGAGTACAGGGACACAATCGATACCAGAAAAAATAGCTAACTTATCTTCAGCCGCACTTCTGAGGGAGCCGGTTGCAAAACAAAATGGAATTCCTTCCACGGATAAATGATGTAGAAAATCACCCGCACCTGGAATTTCCTGTATTTCACTATGTTTTCTATATTCTACATAAATTTGATGAAATTGACGTTCAAATCGGACTAGATCATCTGGTACTACTTGCACCTGATTGTACCGACCATTCTCATAAAAAATATGAGAATCCGTAAAGTGCTTGTAAGCGCCCAAATCAGGATTAATCTTTGGATAACCAAATGCTCGTAACGACTCCAGATACACACGCTGGTGTAAATCAGTTGACTCTGTTAACGTGCCATCAATATCAAATACAAAAAGCAAAGACATTAGAATTCCCCTCTCCACCCTAGCTCCCACTAAACTCGGATCATTCGTCCTTCAGTAGCTTTTCTCATTCGGTTCATCACAGAGGTGAATATTCCGCGTTCGGGAAATGTCTCTGCATAGATGACATCGATCTTCTCTTGATCAAATGTACGGAGGGCATCATACAAACCTCTAGCTACAGACTCAGGATCAGAGCGAGAGCCACAAGCGATCACGAGATTCGCCTGTTTAAAGTAATGTTTTCGTTCCTCCGTTGTTAACACTCCTACCCTTTTTCCTTGGCGAATATCCTCTTTCACCATACGGTTCACACGTCCGACTACTTTCAAGGGTTCCCCATGTACGAGAACCATCTCTCCTGACGGAGCATAGTGCCGATACTTCATCCCCGGAGAACGTGGCTTTGATTTCTCGCTGTGCAAGTTGGGATCTACTTCTACATCCCCTAAAACATCTCGCAATTGCTCTAGCGTCACACCACCAGGACGTAGTAACATCGGCACATCCCCTGTTACATCTAGCACAGTCGACTCGATTCCTACCCCTGCATTCCCACCATCCAACAAGATGTGGAACCGGCCAGACAAATCATGCCAAACATGCTGAGCCTGTGTAGGGCTGGGCTTACCTGATCGATTGGCACTGGGCGCCGCTACCGGGATGTCGGCCACTAGTAACAATGCCATCGCAACAGGATGCGAAGGGAATCGTACGGCCACGGTGTCTAAACCAGCCGTCACGTTATCCGCGATTTTTCCATTATGGGAGAATACCAGCGTAAGAGGGCCTGGACAAAAATGTTCCATACAGATTTTCGCTACAGACGGAACTTTTTCAACCCATTTCGCTAATTGCTCGGGCGAACCTAAATGAATAATCAAGGGGTTGTCCGATGGACGTCCCTTCGCTTCAAAGATCTGTGCAACGGCGGCCTGCGAAGTCGCATCCGCACCTAGTCCATAGACGGTTTCTGTCGGAAAAGCAACCAATCCACCTTCTCGGAGAAGTTGTGCTGCACGAATGATTTCTGGTTGTCGTTTTAACCCCTCTATGGTATCTGCGGAATCAACTTCCCACCAATGGGTGATCACTTGTTGCACACATCATTCTCCTTTAAATCTAATGATACAGGCATGATTCCCTTCGAAAAACTAATGGGGAGCCTTTATCTTTTAGCTGATCTACATGTGGTAATTCTTGAATTTCATCTGGCAATTGGTCAAACGAAACGCTTTCAAAACCAATTTCTTGTAGCCACGGAGAAGCACCGTTAGCAAACAAGTATACTTCTTCCAGATCGAGATGTTCTGCATAGGACAGCAAGATCTGCATCAATTTCCAGCTCACTTCTCCATTCCAACTTGCTCTTGCCACGACTAATGAACGCAATAAAGCACACGATTCATAGATCTCCATCCCTGCCGCCCCCACCATCTGAGCGGTTTCATCATCTGCTGGGGGAATCTCCACCACAAAAAAGTGTTCTAAATGCTTGTCCACCCCATCATCGTCCAAGCTAGCTTCCCGAAGCAATCGTTCAATTTCCCCTTGATCCTCCGGTTTGGCACGACGAACGATAACCATAAATTCATCCTCCTCCATCTCTTTGCTATTGTTTCAACATCTATGTAGGGATGAATCGTTTTAGAACAAAAAAACCCGGAACAAACCGGATTTTTGCTTTATTAATCATTCCATAGACTACTTAAACGTTCAAGTAGATAAAATTTAACCTCAGGATTTTTTTTCTTATGTGAAGTATTCTTCTCGACCTTTGGTTCATACACTTGATGATCTGACGCAATAGAAGCAGACAATGTAGCAGTTGGATCCGAAACTTCTTTTGGGATGGCCTCACCACTACTCATATCTATAAAGCATAAAGGCGGGAATAAAACACACCACCAGTTTTCACCCTTACCTTCGCCAATCGTAACACGAAGCGCCTCATACTCTCCAGCAGGATATACTTGGTCACCATACAGTTTAGTAGGAAAGGGTACTTTTGCAAAGGTTACATCCACTGAATCCTGAATTCCATAGGTACGTAATGTATTTTGAGCAATTTGTTGAAAGGAAGAAAGCTTCGACTGAATCAACTGACGAGCTTCGTCGATATGCTTGGGTTTCATAGCCCAGCGCTTCATCTCGGCTACGATTTCATCTCGCACTTTTCGCTTGATCCACTGATCCGCCGAAGAGTCACTATTCGCTATCACGCGAAGGCGAATCGCTTCTTCCGGAATGCTTTTTAGGTCGTTGGCATTAGCGTTATGGTTATCATTTTCATTTGCTAAATGTGGGAGCACTTTCTCTCCACGTAATTGTTCAACAAACATAAATCCTGTAAAACCAATCGATAAGAGCAACAATCCTATAAATAAAAAAGTATAAGTCCGTTTCATATCAAGATTTCCCCCTCATCATCCTACTTTCAGTATGGACAAGTTACGGGGGATTTAATCTGTTTTTTATGAAAAATTTTACCAGTTACACATGGCGCCATCCGAAGACCATTCGATCCAAACCAGCATAATCCCGGCGAATTTCAGTCTTTGACATACCCGGAATCGATTGAACCAATCTTTTAACCTCTTCTCCCTGACTAGCACCAATCTCAAAAGCAATCAGCCGGAGATTCGGCCACGAACCTAAGTCACGACAGAGCAGTCGATAGAGATCTAGTCCATCACTCCCACCGTGTAACGCTAAATGTGGCTCAAAGGATCGAACTTGCTTTTCTAAGCCTAACATCTCATCACTTGAAATATAAGGTGGATTGGAAACAAAAATCTGAAACCGATCTTTTTTTGAAATAAGGGGCTCCACTAAATTCCCCTGTATAAACTCCACCCGCTCTAGAACGTCGTAAGAGGCCGCATTTCGGCGAGCAACACCCAAGGCTTCCGAAGAGAGATCAACGGTCGTCACAGTCCAATCAGGAGCCTCTAACACCAAACTAATCGAGATGCAACCGCTTCCAGTCCCTACTTCTGCCACCCGAACCTCTTCCTCACCAAACAGACGCTTCCCTTCTCGAAGAACCCCTTCGACGAGTAGCTCCGTTTCGGGTCTTGGAATCAAGACGGACGGATTTACTTCATACATTCGCCCATAAAACTCTTGATCCCCTATGATGTATTGGATCGGTTCCCCTTCTACTCTACGTTCTAGCCACTTACTCCACTCCAATGCTACATCAGCCGGAAAAGGCTCTGCCATCTTCATAAACAATTGTGTTCGATTCATTCTTAACAAACGGCGCAATAACAACTCTGCTTCAAATTCGGGTGAATCGCTTCCTCTTTCTCGTAAAAAAGAGGAAGCCCCTGCAAATGCCTCCCGAATCGTTTGACCGGTATGCATTGGGATTCCTCCTGATCCACATTAACCCTCTGTGGTAGATTGTAACATCTCTTGCTGATACGTCATAATCAAAGCATCAATTACTTCTTGCAAATCTCCATCTAAAATCGCGTCTAGACGGTGAAGTGTTAAGCCGATGCGATGATCCGTTACACGGCTTTGCGGGAAATTGTAGGTACGAATTCGTTCACTACGATCTCCAGACCCTACCGCACTTTTACGTGCACTTGCTTGTTTCGCTAATTCTTCTTGTTGCTTCATATCATATAAACGGGCGCGAAGAACACGCATCGCCTTATCTTTATTACTAATTTGCGATTTCTCATCCTGACAAGACACAGCGATCCCTGTTGGAATATGAGTAATCCGAACCGCAGACTTCGTCGTGTTTACACTTTGTCCACCGGGTCCACTGGAACAGAATGTATCAATCCGCAAATCTTTTTCGTGAATTTCAATCTCTACTTCCTCTGCTTCTGGCAAAACAGCTACAGTAGCCGTAGAGGTATGAATTCGTCCGCCCGATTCAGTAGAAGGGACACGCTGAACACGGTGCGCACCGCTTTCAAATTTCAAGCGGGAGTAGGCACCATTTCCTTGAATAGAGAAAACTACTTCTTTCGTGCCGCCCAGACCGGTTGCACTCAGTTCCAATATTTCTACTTTCCAGCCTTGACGTTCCGCAAATCGGGTATACATACGATAAAGATCAGAGGCAAATAACGCAGCTTCATCTCCTCCTGCCGCACCACGAACCTCAACGATTACGTTCTTATCATCATTCGGATCTTTCGGCAGTAGGAGAACTTTAATTTGTTCCTCTAACTCTTTTTTACGAGGCGTTAACTCTTCCAGTTCCATCTTGACTAGCTCACGCATCTCGTCATCTAATTTATCTTCTAACATCGCTTTTGCGTCTTGGTATTGTTCAAGTACTTGTTTATATTCTAAATAAGCTTGATTTTGCTCTTCAATCGAGGATTGCTCTTTTGAATAGGTACGCAATTTATTAGAGTCGCTAATTACTTCTGGTGTACAGAGTAACTGACTTAGCTCTTCATAGCGGCGATGAATCGCTTCCAGACGATCCAGCAATGGGGCTCACTCCTTATTCAGTAGACAAACTTAACAATATATCGGAATTTATAGCATAAGATTTATTCTAACACAACTGATGAGAAATGAGAAAGATTCCTCATCGAATATGGTACCATCAAGATATATTCTTTATAAAAAGGAGCATATTCATGAACGACTATACGGAAATCATTTTCTTAATCGCATCATTTTCACTCTTGATCTTATTTGCATATCTCGTAAACAAAGTGGATTACACAATACAAGTGAAAGGAACCAACAGTTGGAGTAGCGTCTCTCACATCATACAAGCTCTGTATGCATGTATGTATCTCCTTGTAATCCTCATTGCATTGCTGGCTACTACTAAAAACATCTATACTATTGCGGTAATCCTTGCCTCTATCCTAGGACTTTCCTTCCTCATTCCTGCTGTAAGAAAAGGGTTAGCCAAACTGATTCCCATCAACCCAAATTCACATGTACATACATTTGCGTTGCTAACAAGCATCTTAATTCCTACTACACTCTTTCAATCCTTAATCATGCCCACAAGCCTGGCAGACGTACAACAAAAAACGATTACATTATTCTCTTCCCTCTCCAGCCTCTGGGCTCAAAACATTTTATGTGCTGCACTTGCAGTCATAGGTGTAGGTTATCTGACCCGAAGAAATTGGCAACAAACCAGAGAACGCCTCGGACTCTATCGCCTTTCCTTCAAGCAACTTTTAGGTGCGATTGCCGTAGCCATTGTATTTGTGTTCTTACAGTCGGGACTTACCATGGTTTATACCCAGCTCGGTCTATCTGGAGAACAAGAAGTATTAAAGGTAAACGAAGCGCTTATGGCTCCACTATTTAACAGTGTGATCGGCATTATCTCCATCGGCCTCGCAGCCGCTTTAGGAGAAGAATTAGTATTCCGTGGAGCCTTGCAACCTCGTTTTGGGATCATTCTAACCAGTATTCTTTTTGCCCTGACTCATTCTAACTACGGTCTTAGTATTGGTACGATTGTGGTTCTGGTTTTAGGCTTTGGTATGGGGTATTTCCGCAAACGTTGTTCTACTACCTATACGATGGTCATTCATGCTTCCTATAACATCATGGTAGGAGCCTTAGGCTATTTTTTCCCGTAGAAGACCCGATCTATATAAGGCCCTTCGTCTATCCAAAAATATGCATAAGCTGTGCTCGTCCTTTTTGTCATAGGAGCATGTTCCATCAGCATATGATGAAATGAAATAAGAATTCTCCTCCAAGCGCTACTTATCACCCGATAAGGGAGCTTGGAGGGCTTCTGTGGAAAGTCGAACCCCTTTCGCTTCCACAATTTCATTTGTATGGTAGAAGAATATGCTCGTCTTTCCTTGTGAGTCCTTCGTTTCTTCTCTCCGTTCAACCTTCTGTACTTGATGACTTCCCTTATTTAAAAACAATCGGTATGAGATCGTCTCTTGATGATTAGCCGTTTCTAACTTATCACGGCTTCGCTTGCCTAAATAGTTTTGAAATACTTCCGTATCTTGATCGCTTACTTTCACATCGATAATCCAATCATCGCCTTGCTCAGTAAGCTGAAACTTGTTTTTATGGTCTTTTGCAAGCCCTTGTAGCACATAGGTAGGGTTGACCAATTCGCATAACATCTGAAAGTTTGCAGAAACGGCATCTGATCCAACTGTCTCCTTGCTCCACCTTCCACCTGCCTTCACAAACAGATACGGTGCTTTCTCTTTCACAAACACCATCTCATATTGCTGTGTGGGAACATCATTTATATACCGAATACTTACATCTTCCTTTACACAAGTCACCTCTAAATTCTCTTTTTTATCTGCATTTTCGATATATAATCTTGCCTGCCACCCTGCATTGTTTTGAACTGCTTGTTGTGCTTTTCCTACTAACGCACGGGCTTGTTTCGTTGCACGATCGGTTGATACACCGGGCTGTCCGAATAATTCCCAGCCAGTACACCCAGTCATTAGAACACTACACAGAATCAAGCTTACCCATCTCATTTATACCGCCCCCATTCATCTACTATTATGAAAACATAATTTGGTATAAATTTCCATATAAAAAGAAAAAGCCCGATGGGGGCTCTATGTATGTATCCACTTATATTTCCCTTTCCTTAGGTACTTCGTGGCAATGCCTGCAACGGGCTTCGTACTGCTCATCGGCGCCAACCAAAATAATCGGCTCATCTTTTCCAGCAGGTTTCCCATCAATCAGACGTTGGGTCCTAGCTGCTGGCTGACCGCATTGTACACAGATAGCTTGTAGTTTCGTCGCGTATTCAGCAATAGCAAGTAAATGAGGAGTAGGTCCGAAAGCTCGTCCTCGGAAATCTTGATCCAGACCAGCACAGATGACTCGCATGCCACGATCTGCTAATGTTTGACACACCTCTACGATCTCTTCGGAGAAGAATTGAACTTCATCAATCGCCACAACATTTGTTGTACTTTTAACCGCTGATAAAATTTCATACGGATCCCGAATCGCTTTCGCTTCAGCCATAAGACCGTTGTGCGAGGCTATCGACTCCGCATGATATCGATCGTCGATTGCTGGTTTAAAGGCCTGAACTTCCTGCTTGGCAATCCTCGCTCTTCGAATACGTCGAATTAACTCTTCACTCTTCCCTGAAAACATCCCACCACAGATAACCTCAATCCAACCTTCTTTATGCATCAATTGCAAAGACCGTACCTCCCATACTATGAATGTATCGCTTAAAGAAAATGAAAAGGCAAGCGGGTGATAGCTCGCTTGCCCATGGGAAAACCCATCCAATTTATCATATTAACCAATGTTATATTTCTTTTTGAAACGATCGACACGCCCACCAGCGTTTACCATTTTTTGTTTACCTGTATAGAATGGATGACAAGCGGAACAAATATCCACTTTCAATTCTGCTTTGGTCGACCCAGTTTCAAAAGTGTTACCGCAAGCACAACTTACAGTAGCGGCTTTGTATTCTGGATGAATAGCTGCTTTCATCGAGTTCACCTCTTCCTTAATCCGATCCTAAACGTTTTCGAAGTTGAAAACTACTGATGTATTATAGCATGAACGCTTTAGGACTGCAAGATGAGGGACTGACTCAGCTACGTCCATTTCTCTTTTTCCAAAGTGAAGAGGGCTTATGGCTTATTTAGGTAATACTTGCAATGGATTTAATACAGAACCGTTTTTGTGTACTTCAAAATGAAGATGATAGCCGGTCGCATTACCTGTTATTCCCATAAAACCTATTTGTTCCCCTCGGGAAACTGTACTTCCTTTTCCGACCAATATTCGACTCAAATGTGCATAGTACGTGACCCAACCGTCCCCATGGTCGATCACAACCAAGTTTCCATATGCGCCTGAATATCCTGCTTTTACGACCGTTCCACTCGCCGCAGCAAAAATGGGTTCCTTTGACTTCTGCTCACTCCAGATGTCCACCCCTTTATGCTGACGTCCATTTCGCCAACCAAAGTTACTTGTCACTCTACCGTTAACGGGCCAGATAAACCGCTCATTACCTAATCGAGGGGGAGCTACCTGCTTAACAGATTTTTTGTTCGCAGGAGTCGTTTTGCTTACTTTCATCTTTTGCTTTTTGGGGGCTGATTGTTTTGGAACATCTTGTTTAGCCTCAGGCAAAGCAACCAACTCTTCTTTTGGAACGAATAGTAAGCTATCGACAGATAAAACGGGTGATTCTCCGAGCGACGGATTTAGGTGAAGAAGTAAATCTTTAGTCGTTCGATACGTACTGGCGACGGAATCGATCGTATCTCCAGAACGAACAGCGACCAACTTCACCCTGAGCGGAATGGTGAGATTGCGCCCAACTGACAATAAGCGTGGATTCTGCACTTCATTTTGATTCGCGATCTCTGGATGTGGCACTTGGAATAGGGAACCGATCTCACTTAGTGTGTCACCTCTTTGCACTCTGTACAAGATCGGTTTCCTTTTGAGTTCTGCAAGACTACCTGCGTAATACGTGAGCTTCGGAAGGACATTGGCTGTATTCCGCATGGTAATCTGCAACGGCTCACCATCGCCATCCGTCTTTCCCAGATTCTCACCGAGTATCGAATGAGAATCGGTGCCTATCGCCCAAGCAGTAGATGCAGAACAAATGGCCAATGAAGAAGCCAAAAGCGCTTTTTTGCGGGACATTTCATCAACACCTCAGATCAAGGATTGGTTAGGGTAAGTACCCGAAACATTCTTATGTGCTTTGAGAGTGTTGTATGTCAAAAAAAGAAATATGCATGTTAGGAAACAGTAGTAGGACGCCCGGAAGTTCTCGGTTTCTCTTGATCTAAAGAGGCTAAAAACTCTTCGTTCGATTTCGTTTTTCTTAACTTGCGGATGAATGCTTCTGTATAATCATGGTGCTCCGAAAGAGTATTCCGCATAGACCATATTTTCTCTAGTTCCTGCTTCTCCATCAATAACTCTTCACGACGCGTTCCCGAACGGCGAATATCGATCGCAGGGAAGATTCGGCGCTCCGCTAATTTCCGATCCAAATGTAACTCTAAGTTGCCCGTACCTTTAAATTCCTCATAGATCACATCATCCATACGGGAACCGGTATCAACAAGAGCCGTCGCCAAGATGGTTAAGCTGCCGCCTTCTTCAATATTCCGCGCCGCTCCAAAGAAGCGTTTTGGACGGTGAAAAGCCGCAGGATCAATCCCACCTGATAATGTTCTACCACTCGGAGGAATTACTAGATTATAAGCACGTGCGAGCCTCGTAATGCTATCTAATAAAATCACAACATCTTTCTTCGATTCTACTAAACGTTGTGCCCTTTCTAGGACAAGCTCCGCCACTTTTATATGGTTCTCTGGCAACTCATCAAAGGTCGAGCTTACTACTTCGCCTTTGACAGAACGCTGCATATCGGTTACTTCCTCCGGACGCTCGTCAATTAACAGCACAAATAACTCAATCTCCGGGTAGTTTTCCGAGATACTATTTGCTATCTCTTTCAGTAACATCGTTTTCCCAGCTTTGGGTTGAGCGACAATTAATCCACGTTGCCCAAGACCTACTGGAGCGATTAAATCCATCGTACGAGTCGAAATTCTTTCTGGCGTTGTTTCCAATAGAAGTCGATTTTGAGGATATAACGGAGTAAGTGCAGGGAAATGAAGGCGTTCAGCAGCTACTTCGGGGTCTTGCCCATTTACAGCTTCCACATGTAGTAGGCCAAAAAAACGTTCATTTTCTTTGGGAGCACGTACTTTTCCAGTAACTAAGTCCCCAGGGCGGAGATCAAAGCGACGAATCTGGGAAGCAGATATATAGATATCTTCGGAGGAAGGCAAGAAGTTAATCGGGCGTAAGAAGCCGTACCCTTCTGGCAAAACATCTAACACGCCACCCATAAACATCAATCCATCTTTTTCTGCTTTTGCTTTTAGAATCGAAAAAATCAATTCTCTCTTTTTGAGTTGACTATAGTATGGAATCTGGTATTCTTTTGCCAATTTATACAAATCTGTGAGTTTCTGATTCTCTAAATCACTTAATGTATAATCCATAAGCATGTATCACCACTTTTTTCAGGCTCGAACGTTTGGCCTGTTCCAGTGTGGGAACAGGTCCATCTATTCTAACACGTAATTTGGTTTCTTTTCTAATCTGTGCGTTCCTTCCATAAAACGAATTGTACCTGTTTTTGCCCGCATGACCAAAGAATGAGTTTGAACCTTATCCCCTTTGTAGCGAACACCACGTAATAATTCCCCATCTGTCACGCCTGTTGCGGCAAAAATAGCATCTTCCGTACGAACGAGATCGGCCATGCGCAGCACTTTCTTCGGATCTTCAATCCCCATTCGCAGACAACGCTCGAACTGTTCGTCATCCTCTGGTAAAAGTCTACCTATCATTTCTCCACCAAGGCACTTTAACCCTACTGCGGCTAACACACCTTCTGGGGCACCTCCCGAGCCGAATAATATATCCACACCCGTATCATAAAAGCCCGTGTTTAGAGCGGCGGCTACATCTCCATCAGGTATTAGTTTAATTCTCGCACCCGCCTGGCGAATCTCTTCGATAATCTTAGCATGACGAGGACGATCCAATAATACAGCTACTAGGTCTTCTATATCTTTGCCGTTAGCTCTGGCGACAGCCTTTAAATTATCAATAACAGGTGCATCTATGTCAACCTGTCCAACTGCTTTTGGGCCCACTGCTATTTTATCCATATACATGTCAGGGGCATGTAGCAAGCCACCTTTGGGAGCCAACGCAACAACAGCGAGCGCATTCCATAGACCATTGGCAACAATATTGGTTCCCTCTAATGGATCAACAGCCACGTCTACTTCAGGTAGATAGCCGAGTCCGAGACGCTCCCCGATATAGAGCATAGGCGCTTCATCCATTTCCCCTTCACCGATGACAACGGTTCCACGCATGGGAATGGTATCAAATACATGTCTCATAGCGGAAGTAGCCGCTGCATCAGCTTCGTCTTTCTTACCCGATCCGATCCAACGGCCGGACGCAATAGCCGCGGCTTCTGTGACACGTACAAGTTCCATTGTTAAACTTCGTTCCATTCTACCCATCTCCTTTATTCGTTCATGACTATTTATGTAATTAGCATAGCATATCTTTTAATTAGTGTATTATATTTGGCGTAAATGTAACACATAGTGTAAAAAGATGGAAGAATTGTTTGAATTAGCTGATGTAGGCACCACAGCTCAAATAGAGAGCTTACAAAGAAACGAAGAAGGACCCCTACAGGGGCCCCTCTAATAGATTAACTCATATTTATTTACTTCGACTTCGCATTTTTCCAGTCTGCTTCAAACTTCGCAATCCCTTGCGTGGTGAGTGGATGATTCACCATTTGAGTAAGGATTTTATACGGAAGCGTCGCGATGTCAGCTCCAGCCAGAGCCGCTTGAGTCACATGAATGGGGTGACGAACACTAGCGGCGATAATTTGTGTATCGAGACCGTGGGTGTCAAAGATATCACGAATTTGTTGGATGAGCTCCACACCGTCATGACTAATATCATCCAAACGCCCTAGAAACGGACTAACAAACGTCGCCCCTGCTCGTGCCGCCATCAAAGCTTGGTTAGCAGAGAAAATCAAGGTAACGTTTGTCTGAATACCTTTTTTAGCAAAGTGACTAACTGCCTTTAATCCTTCTAAGGTCATCGGGAGCTTTACATTTAAGTTAGGAGCAATCTTCGCAAGACGTTCTCCTTCTTCGATCATGCCTTCATGGTTAGGAGACATCACTTCTCCACTCACTGGGCCCTCTACAAAGCTAGTGATTTCAGCAAGTACCTCTTCAAACACACGACCAGAACTAGCAATTAAACTCGGATTGGTCGTCACACCTGATAGTAATCCTAATGAATGAACTTCACGAATTTCTTCCACAACTGCTGTATCTAAAAAGAACCTCATCTATTTCCCACTCCTTTATGTAAGAAAGAAAAGGTAGACAGATAAGGCACCCTTTCGCACCTATCTATCTACTCTTTACTTGTGCAACTACTGCCCATTGTACCCGATTGCCCTCAAACTATGCATCTTCGACAAAGGCGGACTTATGCTTTTCCTTCACTACCAAAGAGACGAATTTTATCTTTCACTGTCTCCTTAATCGCGTCACGCGCTGGACCTAAGTATTTACGTGGATCAATCATTTCTTGATTACTTGTAAGAAGCTCACGTACTAACTTCGTACTGGTTACTTGGTTTTCTGTATTCACGTTAATTTTACCTACACCGCGAGTGATGGATTGACGAATCGCTTCATCCGGTACACCTGAACCACCATGGAGAACGATGGGTGCATCGATTGCATTGGCTACCTCTTCGATAATATCGAAACGAATCTTAGGCTCACCTTTATAAATCCCGTGTGCAGTTCCTACAGCAATGGCCATCGCATCTACACGTGTCTCTTGCCAGAAACGAATCGCATCTTTCGCATTCGCGAGAGTTGCATCTTCATCCGCTACATCTAAATCATCTTCTACACCACCGATGGTTCCAAGCTCACCCTCTACAGATACACCAACAGCATGAGCCGCTTCCACAACCTTTTGGGTTAGACGAATATTTTCTTCAAGAGGATAATGGGAACCGTCAAACATAACCGAAGAAAACCCTTCACGAATACATTGCATAACCACTTCAAAGCTACTTCCGTGGTCTAAATGAAGCGCAATCGGCAAACCGGACTCTTCTGCCGCGATCTTCGATAATGCTACAACATTCTTTAAGCCCATATAGCGAATAGCACCTTCACTGGCACCAAAGATCAAGGGAGAGTTCAACTCTTTCCCTGCCGCTACAATGGCTTGAACATATTCTAGGTTGTTAATATTAAACTGACCTACCGCAAACCCTTCTTTTTTGGCTCGTGGTAAAAATGCATTCATAGACACTAATGCCATATGTACAACCCCCTCAATTAACTTCAACAAATTCATCTTAGCAGAAGAGCCCTTCTTCTGCGAGAGGGATCATGAAATTTGCAAGATCTTCCTCGCCTCGTCAGGAGTCGCAATTTCCCGACCTATTTCCCGGGAAATCCGCACCACTCTCTCTACTAATTGTCGATTTGTCGCTAATTCACCTTTTCTATAATATATATTATCCTCTAAACCAACGCGAACATGCCCACCTAATAAAATAGCCATGGTAGACATTGGCAACTGTGCACGCCCCACTCCAGCAACGGTCCACGTCGCTCCTTCTGGAATCTGTTTCCTCACAAATAACAACTGTTCAGGTGTTGCTGGCATCGCTACTCCCATCACAAAATCATAATGTAGGTGCCCGCGAACATAACCGTCTCGAACTAATTTGTAAGCGTTTTCAATCATCCCTGTATCAAAAATCTCAAATTCTGGACGAACCCCATGTTCTTTCATTTCTAACGCAAAACGGCGGATCTGTGTGGCTGAGTTCATAAACACTTCTTCTCCAAAGTTAACCGTTCCCGTCGTTAAGGTAGCCATCTCTGGCTTTAGGCTTACGGGCTGAATCCGCTCATCATCTGTCATGCCTACCGCTCCCCCGGTAGACACTTGAATGATAATCGGGCATCGCTCTTTAATCTTTGCGATGATCTCCCCGTATATTTCCCTATCTTGTGTCGAATTACCCTCTACATCCCTTGCATGAATATGAACGATGGAGGCACCTGCTTCGTACACTTCTTGTGCTTGCTCCGCTATTTCATCTGGGGTAATCGGTAGATGAGGCGTATCCTCCTTTCGAACCTCTGCACCTACTAAAGCAACTGTAATGATCAACTTTTGCATAAATATACTCCCCTGCTATATATGAATTATTTTATCTTTTTCTCAATGCAAAAAAGGCCCTTGTTTTACCTAGGAGGTACCACACAGGTGCCGGATGCTTTGGTAACCAGTTTTGGCTCTTCTAATACAAATGCTTTATAAGGACACTTTGGATCACGACTTGCTTCGATCACTTTATACGCTTCAAAGCTCATTTTCCTAGATGTATTCCCGATCTTCGTAATCATTCCTACTGCCTCTATGTAGTCGCCAGCATAAACTGGACCCGTAAATACCACTTCGTCATAAGCCACAAACAAGCCTTCATCGCCATCATTTCGGATCAGTAACTCCGTCGCTACATCTCCAAACAGAGCTAACATTCTTGCACCATCCACTAAATCTCCACCATAATGAGCATCCGCTTGGCTCATACGTAATCGAATTTTCACTTCCACGTCGATTCCTCCTGACTTTCATTCATGATGCTAATTGACGAATGACTTCGTTACATAGGTCCTGAATATCAAATGGTTTTGTAAAATGAGCCAACGCTCCTAGATGAGTAGCCTTTTCGACCATATCTAACTCTCCATAGGCCGTCATCATAATTACCTTTAGTGTTTCATCCATCTTTTTTAGTCGACGTAAAATCTCTAATCCATCCATACCCGGCATTTTCATATCTAATAATATCAAATCCGGACGATCACTCTGCACAATTTCAAGTGCCTGCATTCCATTGGCTGCTTGAAGTACCTGTAATGGATATTTGGAAAAGACTTCTTTGACTAAGATTCGGATTCCGTATTGGTCATCCACAACGAGTACTTTTTTGCATTCCATTCACTGCCCTCCGTTTTCCTAGTAGTCCATTACCTACGTGTACTTAATTTCGTTTTAACAGGATCTTTTCCTTCTTTTTAGCGACTTTCTTTTTTCTCATCCTTTAGGGAAGAAGTGTTACTATAGAGAAAAATGCTTAAGGGGGAAGGGAATATGCGAGTACTCGTAGTTGGAGCAGGAGCAGTAGGTGGCTATTTCGGAGGAAGATTATTTGAAAAAGGGGCGGATGTTACGTTTCTCGTTCGTCCGAAGCGGCAAGAACAGTTGAACAATGAAGGCTTGATCATAAAGAGCGTTCACGGTGATGCTACATTAGCCGTACCGACGATTACATACGGACAATCAGCAGAGCCCTTTGATCTCATTATATTATCTGTAAAGGCATACCACTTAACGGATGTATTATCTTCCTTAGATCCTTACGTATCATCCAATACAGCTATCCTTCCTCTATTAAATGGCTTTGCTCATTTCCCTCTTCTACAGGAGCGTTATGGAAAAGAGAAAATATTAGGCGGACTTTGTGTGATCGAATCTACGGTAAATGCAGAGGGGCATATTGAACAATACAGCCCTTTTCACGATCTAGTGTATGGAGAATGGTCCAAGCAAGCAAGCGAGCGAATGGATCAGATGGCGCAGTTGTTTGCAGGTGTAACATGTAACGTGACTCAAAGCCCGCAGATCAGGCTTGATGTGTGGAAGAAATATGTGTTTATCTCCACTATGAGCGGCATGACATCGCTTACTCGTAGTAGCATCGGAACAATCTGGAATACTCCTACAGGTGAGCAAACGTATCGACGCCTTGCGCAGGAAGTGATCCAGATTGCCCAATCTCGAGAACCACAACTTGATTTTGACGAGGTTTATCAACAAGTCATGAAGAGGTCCCTCCATTTGCATGGGAGTATGAAATCATCGATGTCCCGAGATATTGAAAAGGGGCAACCGATTGAGACAGATCATTTTCACGGATACTTGTTACAAGTAAAACCGGAGCATATAGAGGCACCTACGCTTGAAACAATTTATGCTGCATTGTCCGCATATAATTTTAAATATAAGGTAAGTTGACCTATCTCCCGTAACATTTTATATTTATATAGTATGGAAAAATGAATATGTTTCATGATAGTGTGGAAAAATGAATATGTTTCATGGATCCTTCGGGGCAGGGTGTAATTCCCGACCGACGGTGATGGTAGGTCGCACTACCTCAGCCCGTGACCCGCATATAGCGGTTGACTCGGTGAAACTCCGGGGCCGACAGTATAGTCTGGATGGGAGAAGGATGATAACTCGTACGACTGTTGAAAAAACAGAGTATCTACGGGCTTTTTTGAGTATAACTTTTTATCTTAAGTTACGAAAATCCTGTAGTTCGTATTTGGCGTACACACAACCCCGAAGCAAGGAGAACGCACTCCTTTTTGCTTCGGTTTTTTATTGCCATGATTCGTACGGTTGTCATCAGAATTCACAAATCACTAGAGGAGTGTTGTTCTGATGCAACAGAAAAGCAAAGTAACCAAGATGGTTTTACTTGCACTATTAGGTGTGATCTCATTTTTAATTGAAAATATTAGTTTTCCCATTCCTACTCTGCCACTCTTTCTCAAGGTAGACTTTAGTGAGCTTCCGGCTCTCGTAGGAGCCATTCTCTTCGGCCCCTTAGCGGGCATCGTAATCGAGTTTATCAAAAATGCTTTCCACCTCATGTTTACCGGGGGCGAGATAATCGGAGTCACTGCTAATTTCCTAGCTGGGAGCATCTTTGTCTCTATCATCTCCGTCATCTATCGTACATTTCAGGGCTGGAAGGGCTTTGTATATGGCTTCATCGCTGCTACTCTCATGATGACACTCTTTATGGCAATTGCTAATTTCTTTGTCTTCCTGCCACTCTATGCAGCCATTACCGATCCTACAGCGAAAACTACCTTTATTCTCAATATCATTACGCCTTTTAATATCATAAAAGGGATTTTGGTCTCCATTGTATTCGTACCATTTTATTTGAAAATCGTTCCTTATTTGAGAAGCCGTAGCTCGATTTTGTGAGTTCTAACGAAAACAATTTGGGGATTTAATTGATATATTGATCAGTATAGTTAGAGGATGAATCGATTCGAGCAACAAAATCGATTCATCCTCTTTTTATCTTCACCCTCTATTGGTTGCTTAGCAACAAGCTCTATCGATAGCCGATCACGATATATTTACATTATTTTAACTTAACAGATAGTAAATAATATTTACACACTAATACATAAACTATATGATAACGTAGTACTCCAATTCCATCATAGAAGGGAACTATCTATGAAAAAGTTATCTATTCTGTTTGTATCCGTTGTTATGTTCGTTAGTGTCTTATTTCCTAGTTCGTCCGTCGTCCAAGCTGCCCCTGATCACTTGTTAATCACAGAAGTGTATGTAGACACCAACCTTCCGAGTGAGCCAGAAGAGTACATCGCGGTGACGAATCCGACTCGTGCTTCGGTGAGAATCGCAGGTTGGCGGCTCACTAGTGGGAAGAATAGTATGTCATTTCCGAGTGGCACCTCTATTTCCCCGAATCAAACGTTGTATATCACGAAAAATGCGAGTAAGTTTCTGCAAGAATTTGTCACGATCACCCCAGACTTTGAATACGGGGCAGATAGTAGTCCTAGCACTCCACAGATGAATGCAAGTATCGGATCACTGGCCAATAGCGGTGGGGAAGTCATCCTACAAGATGGGAGTAACGTTGTAGATGCAGTGATTTATGGTAACTCGTCCTATAAGGGAACAGGCTGGTCAGGAGAATCGATTCCCACGAAGCCGTCTGGAGTTATGACTGTCCGGGATCGCACAGAATCTAGCGGCATCTGGGAAGACACCAATACCCGTGCTGACTTCAACCAACTCCGCGTCTATCAAGCTGGGCAATCACGGTTTGACTTAGACAGCTTTACATTCAGCGGAACCGTAACCCCCTATACCTCTCCCGATAGCAGTTTTAGCACATTAGAAAAATATCTAAATAGTGCTAAAAAAACGATCGATATAAATGTCTATGAGTTTCAAAACACCTATCTGCTAGAACCGATAAAAAAAGCACTATCACGCGGGGTAAAAGTACGCATCTTCCTCGAAGGACAACCGGTAGGAGGTCTCCTTGATCAATCGAAATACGTAGCACAACAAATCACAAAGGCAGGCGGACAGGTACGATTTATCATAAGCGATACGGCAAATGAACGATATAAACGATACCGATTTAATCATGCCAAGTATGCCATCGTGGACGGGGCTCGAGTCTTGATGCAAAGTGAGAATTGGAAAAGTACGGGTGTTCCAACTACCAACACGTATGGGAACCGGGGGTGGGGAATCATCATCCAAAACCCAAGCTTTGCTTCTTACGTAAAAAAAGTGTTTGAAGCAGATTGGAATCCATCATTCCGAGATAGTTTCCCTTATACGCCTGGCACCAAATACGGTGAGCCATCAGCAGGCTTCGTTCCAGATACAAGTAATCCAACTGGCAAGTATCCAGCCCCTTTCCCAGCCAAAAATATAACCGGTTCCTTTACCGTAACCCCTATCTTTGCTCCAGACGCTACGCTGCTTCAGGAAAAAGCCATTCTGGGGATGATACGAAGTGCCAAATCAGAGCTATTAGTGGAACAACTCTATATTCATAAGCACTGGGGCAATACCAAAACTGGCTCCCCTGAAACGACCCCGAATATCTATCTAGAAGAGATGATCAATGCGGCAAGGCGCGGAGTAAAGGTACGCGTGGTACTAGATGCTTCCTTCCTCGATGCGTCAGATCCACGAGATAATCAATACACAATCAAATATATCAACGAAATCGCATCACGCGAAAAGCTCGACATGGAAGCAAAACTCTTTAATCAATCCGCCATCCGTGTAGATAAGATTCATAACAAAGGAATCATCGCCGATCAAAAAGTGCTTGTATCTAGCATTAACTGGTCGCGAAATAGTCCAGAAAACAATCGAGAAGCGGGTGTCATCGTCGAAAACGCAGAAGTAGCGAGCTTCTATAAGGATGTTTTTTGGTGGGATTTTATGGACGGAGCTAAGAAGCCTAATTAACATACTATCTACTTTTCGGACACCCGACAAAACCAAAAACGTTAACACACCATGTGATTCTGCTGTGCGAATATTGTTGAATGTATAAATAAATGATACTCTATGTTAGCACCTCTCTCGACTTCGAGAAGGGTGTTTTTATAATGAATCCATAGAAAGAGGAGTTTTTTCATGAACACACTAAGTAATTGGGCAGCATTACGGAAAGGTGTAGTAGCATTTATTTCCTACGTCATTTATTATTCGATGTTTATTGGTCCTGACATCGTCCCAGGTGCAGGCGGATTTGTTTTGATCTTCACTGCTCCTATTATTACGATCGGGTATATGACTTTTTCTTATCTCATTGACTATATCATCATGAAAAAACAATACCCTTACCCATCGATATCCTTTTTGCTACATATTGCACTCGGTTTAGTAACCTCTGTCTTCCCAGGAAATTGGATTAGGGTAGACCAAATCGGATTAGAACACATAGTAAAATGGGTGATGTACGCACTCTTTTTTTGGTTCATTGACTTCTTAATAGCCTCTGCTCTCATGAAATTCAAAAATAATAAAAGTAAATCAAGTCCAAATGAAAGCGAAAAGGCTTAGTATTAGTTGCCCTTGTCCCAGTTGTAAAAGCAAGGGATGGGTGAACATTCCGAACAAGGGTGTGTAGAACATGAGCTACATACCCCCCAGAGCTAGAATCATTAAGAGCCCTAAACAATCCCCTCGAATTGCTGGAATCCGAGGGGATCAGTAAATTTATTTCTTGATTACGGTTTTATATGATTCAAGATTATTTATATCCATTGTCTGTACATCGGTAAATATATTGTACCTTTCTAATAAGTACTTATCGGAGTCTTCTTTCTTTGACGCTGACTTAAGGCTGTCATCATAGACATAAACCACAATCCCTATGTCGTTAAAATTCATCTTTTTTAATTCGTGCAGAAACTGGGAAATCACTTTTTGGGCTTGTCCTGCTTGCTGATAGACACTAAGGTCTACATGTAATACCAAATCCTTATCTCCCTTTTTTAAAACATCAAAGACTGAAGGGATCTGACCAGTATACTTTCTTTCTGCATCTTTCTTATATCCATAAGTAAAGCGATCGACCATTCGTAAGTCGAATGTCCTATTTGCCAACTCCTTCATAGAAGGTTCCAATTCATCCGAGAACAAACTCTTCACATAGGAGTCATGAAATCCTTTTGGCGGCTCTGACACAATCACAACAGGGGTGTTTTTCCCATCTTTTATAGTCCCCTCAATGCCATAGTCACCAAGAATACGCCCCTTGGTTACCTTAGTAATAACTAATTCCTTTTGATACCTTTCCTTGATATATTGAACAGCCGACTCTCTTATCTGTTTGTCTTCATCCGATGTCATCTTAGACACATCATTACACCCTACTAACATCAATATCACTAGAATCGATAGAAGACTTGTCCTCCATTTATTAAACATATGCTACACATCCTAACTCATCATTTTCTAGGAACAATATTTCCATTGCTTTTCTCAAAAAGCTTTGTTGCTGGTGTATTCACTTGGACCTCTTTTATTGGCGTAACGTTGCTATGGAAGTCTCGAAGATAGTTCTTGTTCGGATCTTCCGTACGCCCTGTAAACTTGCTAATGCTATGATTGAAGAAGGAATCGCCTTGAATAGTAACTGTTTCACCCGGTTTTGTTCCCGTATTAGCCACTGTATCGCCACTAAAATCAATATTTCGGATTAATCCATTGTAAGCTCCCTTCTTCTGATTGATCATTACCTTCTCTTTTGAAGTAAGGGACCTTTCTCTTTCTGGCAATGGGTGCAAACCGTATCTCCCACCTGTCTGTATCGGTGGGTTTTGAACATCTCCTGGAGCATTAAAAGTAATAGTTGGAATGAGATATGTTGTCGCCACTTTATTCGCAAGGTAACCACCCAATGAATGGCCCGTTGCACCAAATTTATATCCAGCGTATTTAGGGCTATTAATAATATCTTTTGCAAAATTGATGGCAGGTCCCACTTGAGGCGTGGGTAAACCCAATACAAACATGGCGTCTGAATAAAAATCTCCAGACTCCTGTGTTCCACGATAAGTAATGATTACTTCTTGGGTATTTTGATTCACAAAAGCTATCGCTTGTAGACTATTTGGAGAATCAATTCTAGGACCTATTTTCCATTCATCCCCCAACAACTCTTGTAATCTTTTTTCTGTAAGGTCATTCTCATACACCAGCTGCGACAAAAACGCCATCTGTTGGTCAGTCGTCTTTAAATCCTTAATCTCACCATACGGTCGATTATTAGCATTGATCTTAGCAGAATCGAATATCCCAATTACATCACGCTTCCACCATACTACCGTTGCAGTTACTGCTGATAGAACAAATGCAAAAATAGCTGTACGCATACTATTAATTACCTTAGCTAATTTATCAAGAACTCCCGATACAAAAGATGTGATTTGTTTCCATTTTTCAGCACACCAGTCTGTAAAGGAATCCCATTTGTTTGAAACCCAATCAACTCCCTTGTCCCAAAGACTCTTTTCCTTAACGGTTGAAGTACCAGCGATATCTTGCTTGAACTCCCCATTTATAGGTGTGTTATCAATATTAGCAAAAACCAAACTAGGACTGATAAAGAATAGTCCGATTATAACCACTAAGAGGGCTGAGATGTATTTACTTCCTTTCATTACAGTTGATCCCCTTTATTCTAAAAATACTTATTATTGTTGTGGTACATTTTAAGCGATATAAAAAGGGCAGTTTCGACGTGGAAGTCAAACTGCCCCTTAACAAATCTATAGCAAATAAATTACATACCGTCTGTTTCACGGAATTTCTTAGCGATTTGATCAAGAGATGTAGAGATACTTTCTAACAGAGTGGTAAACTGTTTCATATTGCCTTTACATTGCTCAAATTCGCTGATAAATTTTTGTTGTGTTTGACCTTCCCACTGCCCTTGCAAGCTGGAAATCTTAGAGTTAAGTAGGTTAATCATTGCATCACTTTCGCCACGTTTTTGTTTGAATACTGCTGATACTCCTTCAATTTGTTCAGGTGTAATCTGAATACGTCCTGCCATTAGTAAAGCCCCCTAATTATTCTATATATAATACTATGTCACTTATATATTATACACTATACTATAATTATTTTCAATATTGTTTTCGTTAAAAAATAATCATATTAAATGAGACTAATCTGTTTTTTATCTTTATTTTTATATATTATTCTCATTAAGTCTAAGCATTCCATCATGGAGCAGAAAAGCCCACTTTTAAGATATATCTTAGAAGTAGGCTTTTCTGTAAAACGATAAGACTATACCTCTACTCCGCTCGATTTTTTTACATGTAGTGTCGCAGCTACGAAGTCGCGGAATAGGGGTTGTGGGCGGTTGGGACGGGAGGTGAATTCTGGATGGAACTGGGCGGATAGGAACCATGGGTGATCCTTATACTCTACGATCTCTACCAGACGACCGTCTGGAGAGGTTCCAGAAAATACGTATCCGGCTTGCTCCATCTGTTCACGGAATTCGTTGTTAAATTCATAACGATGACGATGACGCTCATAGATGAGGTCTTCCCCGTATGCTTTATGGGCCAGTGTGCCTGTGCTTACTTTACAAGGGTATAGGCCTAGACGTAATGTACCACCTAGATCTTCTACTTCTTTTTGTTCTGGTAGTAGGTCGATCACTGGATATGGGGTATTCAGATCAAACTCTGAGCTATCAGCAGACGGGAGCCCTGCCACGTTCCGTGCTCCTTCTACACACATCATCTGCATACCTAAGCAGATTCCGAGGAATGGGATTTTTTGCTCGCGGGCAAAGCGAGTGGCGATAATTTTCCCTTCGATTCCACGATCGCCAAAGCCACCTGGAACGAGGATTCCATCGACTTCTTCTAAGAACTCTGTCACGTTTTCATCTGTTACATCTTCCGAGTTTACCCATTTGATCTCGATTTCAGCATCGTTTTCAAAGCCTGCATGACGCAAAGATTCAGCAACACTCATATAGGCATCTTGTAGAGCAACATATTTGCCAACGATCGCGATTTTGGTTCGGCGTTTCAAGTTTTTCACTTTTTGTACTAAGGCGGTCCAGTCTTTCATATCAGCTTCTGGCACATCGAGGCCAAAGTGTTTGACAACGATCTCATCTAAGCCTTCTTCTTGCATCATGAGAGGGATTTCATATAGTGTTTCTGCATCACGAGCTTCAATGACTGCTTCACGATCGATATCACAGAAGAGAGCGATTTTACGCTTCATGGATTCGGTCAATGGATATTCGGTACGCGTTACGATGATGTTTGGTTGAATCCCAATACTGCGTAGTTCTTTTACACTGTGCTGGGTTGGCTTCGTTTTCAGTTCCCCACTCGCACGTAGCATCGGAACCAGTGTACAGTGAATGTACATCACATGCTCACGACCTACATCGCTTTTAATCTGACGAATGGCTTCTAGAAAAGGAAGACTCTCGATATCACCAACGGTTCCCCCGATCTCGGTGATCACGACATCTGGTTGGGTTTCACGAGCCGCACGAAATACCCGATCTTTGATTTCATTGGTGATGTGAGGAATAACTTGTACCGTACCTCCTAAATAATCACCACGACGTTCTTTCTTAATAACGGACTGATAAATTTTACCTGTTGTCACATTGCTGTTTTGACTTAAATTGATGTCAATAAAGCGCTCATAGTGCCCTAAATCTAGGTCCGTCTCTGCTCCATCATCTGTTACAAACACTTCGCCATGTTGATAAGGAGACATCGTACCGGGATCGATATTTAAGTACGGATCAAACTTTTGAATCGTTACCTTTAGGCCACGGTTTTTTAACAACCTCCCTAAAGCAGAAGCGGTAATCCCTTTTCCTAACGAAGAAACGACCCCACCTGTTACAAACACAAATTTCGTTTTCATCTCCATTTTCCTCCTATATAAGAAAGCATTCCCTTTTTAAAAAACATTCTTCCAGAAAAACAGAAAAAGCGCCCCTAAATAAATAGAGGCGCTCGGTTGATTTCGTCATCATTGTGTACCCATTTTTAATGAGCCCAAAAAATATTCTAACCAAATTCACCACGACTGTCAATAAACTCATTAGTCAAAAGTATTATTTTATTTTCTATCAATAAAACCGACATTCCCTCCTGTAAACAGGCATGTCGGTTTTATCATTTCCTTGGATACCAACGAAAACGTTCTTAGAGCTCGTCTTCATCTTCGAGATCTAACTCATCATTTTCGTCTTCGTCCTCTTCCCCATCAATGTCTTCCTCGGTAAAACCATCCGCTGTATCGTCGTCTGGCTCATCTGCGTCTTCAGCACCAACGGTGTACAATGGATCTTCTTCGATTGGCTCTGGAGCGAAGTCATCACTTTCATCTTCATATAGGTCATCACCAAAGTCATCATCGTCCAAAATGTTACTTGCAATCGCGGAATCAGTGGCTTGATCGGTTGGATACCACTCTCGTAGACCCCATAAGCTACGACCTACACATACAAAACGTCCATCTACGTTTAAATCGGTGTAGAATTGGGCGATGTATTGGGTTACCTCTTCTTCGGTATATCCTTTCACCTTCGAGGCATATTCGATCAATTCACGATAGAGCATCGGCTGACCATTATTCTGTTCTAAAGCTATGTACGATAAATCGACCATAGCTATTTCTTTAATTTGCTCAAGAGTGAGGTTGTCGCTCAATCTGGACACATCCTTCCAATATAGGTAAACGATACAACTACATGTCTACCTTCTCGTCATTATTTTATCCAAAAAACGGTTGAAGTCAACGTGTAGAGGTATAGATGACGTGGAAAGATTTATTTTTTTACATATTACGACGATACTGGCCGCCTACTTCATAGAGAACAGCGGTAATTTGCCCGAGGGATGCCACTCGAACGGTGTTCATGAGTTCCGCGAAGATATTTCCATTGTGTCTGGCTACTTCCTTGAGACGTTGTAGGGCGATTGCCGCCTCAGGAGTATAACGTTTCTGAAATTCTTGTACGTGAGCGACTTGTAATTCTTTTTCGCTAGCATCTGCACGGGATAGTTCAATCTCTGTCTCTTCGGGTGGATGAGGGTTTTCGAATGTATTCACGCCGATGATAGGAAGTTCTCCGGAGTGCTTTTTCATCTCGTAATACATCGATTCTTCTTGGATTTTGCTACGTTGATACTGCGTTTCCATCGCTCCCAACACTCCACCGCGGTCGCTAATTCGTTCAAACTCCTGCAGTACGGCTTCTTCTACTAAATCCGTCAGTTCGTCAATGATAAAGGCACCTTGCAATGGGTTTTCGTTTTTAGCCAATCCCAGTTCTTTGGTAATGATCATCTGAATCGCCATAGCACGGCGAACGGATTCTTCTGTAGGCGTAGTAATCGCTTCATCGTACGCATTGGTATGAAGGGAGTTACATTGGTCATAAATCGCCATCAACGCTTGCAGAGTGGTGCGAATGTCGTTAAAGTCGATTTCTTGGGCATGAAGTGAGCGTCCCGAGGTCTGGATATGATACTTTAACTTCTGGCTACGTTCGTTTGCACCGTAGAGACGTTTCATCGTAATCGCCCAGATCCGGCGAGCCACACGGCCAATAACGGTATACTCTGCGTCCAGTCCATTGCTAAAGAAGAATGAAAGATTATGGGCAAAATCATCTACATTCATCCCGCGACTCTTATAGTACTCAACATAGGTAAATGCATTGGCGAGAGTGAATGCGAGCTGTGAGATGGGATTGGCGCCTGCTTCGGCAATGTGATACCCACTAATGCTGACTGAGTAATAGTTGCGCACTTGGTTTTGAATGAAAAACTCTTGCATATCGCCCATCATTTTCAGTGCGAATTCAGTGGAGAAGATACAGGTGTTTTGACCTTGATCTTCTTTTAAGATATCCGCCTGCACGGTTCCTCTTACTGTGCGAAGCGTAAATTCACGAATCTGATTCTGTTCCTCTTCGCTCGGATCTCTGCCTTCCCGCTCTGTAAACAGGGTAACTTGTTGGTCTATCGCTGCATTTAGATACATCGCTAAGATAATCGGTGCAGGGCCATTGATCGTCATCGATACACTGGTGTTCGGCGCACATAGGTCAAATCCAGAAAAGAGTTCCGCCATGTTATCTAAGGTACAGATACTAACACCCGATTCGCCTACTTTTCCATAAATGTCTGGACGCTCTGCTGGATCTTCACCGTACAGCGTCACACTGTCAAAAGCAGTCGAGAGGCGTTTAGCTGTATCATTTTTAGATAAGTAGTGGAAACGGCGATTCGTACGTCCAGGGGACCCTTCTCCAGCAAACTGGCGCTTCGGATCTTCGTCAGCTCTCTTTAGAGGAAATACACCTGCTGTAAAAGGGAACTGACCTGGTACGTTTTCCCTTAACAACCAACGCAAACGCTCTCCCCAATCCTGAAAGCGTGGTAAGGCGATCTTCGGAATTTTACTACCGGATAGGGTTTCATTATATAAAGGAGTGCGGATTACCCGCTCTCTCACTCTGGACTCTAGGAAGTCCTGGCGATACATCGACTGGAGCTGATCCCACTCGTCGAGCATTTTTTTATGATAGGGTAACAACTCTAGCTCTTTTTGCTGGGTAACCTGCTCGATTCTTTGCAAGACTTCTCTTTCAATCGAGTGGGTGGCTAGTAGATTTCGCGCTCCATATAGCTGATAGAGTTCGGTTGCTATTTTTGCTTGTTGTTCAACGTCTTCATAGTACTTACGAACAGTTTGGGCTAAATCCCGAAGGTAGTGGGTTCTCTCTGGTGGGATAATGTATTCTAATTGACTGGTGCCAACAGGTATATCGATTGTCGAGATCCAATCTACTTCACACTTCACAGCGATCGACTCGACCATCTTTTTATAGAATAAATTGGTTCCGGGATCATTATAACGAGAGGCCATTGTACCGTAGACGGGAATCTCTTCATCTGATGCATGAAAGAGGTTATGGTTTCGTCGATACTGTTTCTTCACATCACGTAATGCATCTAAGGAGCCTCGACGGTCAAACTTATTAATCGCGATGAGATCTGCATAGTCTAGCATCTCAATCTTCTCTAGCTGAGATGGGGAGCCAAACTCTGCCGTCATCACATAGATGGATAGATCACTGATCGGAACGATATCGGCATTCCCTTGCCCGATCCCGCTTGTCTCGACGATGATTAGGTCATAACCCGCACTCTTCACGACTTGAATCGCTTCTTGAATCGCTCCACTTAGCTCCGTACGTGTCTTACGTGTTGCCAAACTGCGCATATACACTCTCGGGTGATGGACCGCATTCATGCGAATTCGATCGCCGAGTAGTGCGCCACCTGTCTTCTGTTTCGATGGATCGATCGAGAGGATCGCCACTTTCTTATCCGCGAAATCCTCGAGAAAACGACGTACCAACTCATCGGTTAATGAGCTTTTCCCTGCTCCACCTGTACCTGTGATTCCGATAATAGGGATCCGCTTTGCAGTGGATGGCAAGTCAGCTAACCAGCTTTTCGATAATGTCGCCGCCGATTCATCTAACATATTCCGTTGCTCAAAAGTCTGCTCTACATATGAAATCGCTTTAGCTACCGCCCGGAAGTCACCTTGTACGAGAGATTCTTTTGACCCATTCGGCTCTTGAACAGAGGGATAATCCGTCTCGCGAACCATGAAATTGATCATCCCTTGTAGCCCTAGGACCCGGCCGTCTTGAGGAGAGAAGATTTTCGTTACTCCATATGCTTCTAGCTCCTCGATCTCACGCGGGATGATGACTCCACCGCCACCACCAAACACTTTAATATTTGCATTTTCTTCTCTTAACAAGTCAATCATGTATTTAAAAAATTCGATATGCCCGCCTTGATAGGACGAAATCGCAATCCCCTGCACATCTTCTTGAATCGCCGCTCGGACAATCTCCTCTACCGAACGATTATGACCCAGATGAATCACTTCCACCCCTGAATCTTGAAGCAAACGACGCATTAAATTAATCGAAGCATCATGGCCATCAAATAAACTGGCAGCTGTTAGGAATCGGACAGCATGCTTGGGACGTACCACTTCTGTTTCCATCATCGTCTCACCCCTTGTTTAGTATCTCTATCATTAATAGGGAAACTTGCTTTTCTGTATATTCTTCGAGTGTATACATTTTTCTTAGTGCCCAGTAGCGAAAAGCCCACATCTGTCCTAGTACGACGATATTGTGTGCTGTTAGTCGAACAGAAGAGACAGGAATCTGGAACGAGCCATCTTCGATCCCCTGCACTAGCATTTTCTCAAAAAAAAGCGTGATCTCTTCCTCTCTCGCTAGCACTAGTTTCATCTGCTCACGGGGAAGAGATTTGGTTTCTTGATAGATTAAGACTACGTAGGGACGCAGTTCATCCATGATTTGAAAATATTGGGCGAGGCTCGATGAAAGCATTTCTTTAGCCGTCAGATGATGTGAGGAAATGGAATGGAGTTTCTCTAGTAATAAGGAATGAATATAGTGACAAACGAGATAGAGAACATCCTCTTTAGACTGAATGTATTCGTACATCGTTCCGATCGACAAACCACACTCACGAGCGATCTCGCGGGTGGTTGTTTTATGGAATCCCTTCTCGATAAATAGCCTAACCGCCCCTTCTACAATCTGTTGTCGTCGCTCTTGTACAAGTCTCTGGTTTTTAATCATAGAGGGAATCACTTCCTGCTTCTTAGTCACTACATCCCCTCCCGATCCTGTCTAATCAGGTGACTCTTGATCCATTCACGAGCCAATTGATGAGGCAACTTCTTGCCATGCCAAATCTCTTCCATCTGCTCTTGGAAAGCAGGTTCTTGGGTACATTGCTGGAGATATGCATCGAACTCAGCGTTTATTCTCTCTTTTACCTCACGAACCGTCTGCTCCTTACGGCGACGAATCCCTTCACCACTTTCTTGTAAAAAGACTCGATGATGCTGAAACTGCTCCCATAATTCAACGATCCCTTTTCCTTGTATCGGAATCGTTTGGGATACCGTCGGGTTCCACTCGCTATGATCATGTGTTAAATGTACATACTGTTCAATCTCAGCAACCATCTTCGCCGCTCCAGAGATGTCCGCTTTATTCACCACATACAGATCGGCGATCTCCATCACCCCTGCTTTAAACACCTGTACCACATCGCCACTATGCGGATGAACAACTAAAGCCACACTATCTACTAAGTGCATGATCTCTAGCTCCGATTGCCCCACACCCACAGTCTCTACGATGATCACATCAAAGCCTGCCGCATCTAGCACACGAACCGCATCTTTGGTAGCGCGAGAAAGACCGCCCAGACTACCTCGACTCCCCATACTACGAATAAATACACCCTCATCCAGCGCATGCCGAACCATTCGCACACGATCTCCGAGGATCGCTCCTCCCGTAAAAGGGCTTGTTGGATCTACTACGATGACCCCCACGCGTAGTCCCTTCGCTCGGAGTGTCGTGATCAAACAGTCAATGAGTGTACTTTTTCCAGCTCCAGGAGGACCTGTAATCCCAATGACATAAGCTTTTTTTTCTAGTCGTTCCAACTCTTGCAATAAAAACTCTGCGTCTGAATGATCATTTTCTAAGAAGGTGATCACTCGCGCTATCGCCCTTCTTTCCTGATTTTTAACGCCCTCGATCCAGTCCTTCATCTGTTATCACTCTTATTCATTCGAAATATATTTCGCGATGACAACACGTTGGATTTCATTGGTTCCTTCATAAATCTGAGTAATCTTCGCATCCCGCATCATACGCTCCACTGGATACTCGCGAGTATAACCATACCCACCAAACACCTGAACCGCTTCGGTCGTCACTTCCATCGCCGTATCTCCTGCAAATAACTTGGCCATTGCAGATGCTTTGCCATATGGAAGCCCCTTCGCTTCTAGCCACGCCGCTTGATACGTAAGTAGACGGGCCGCTTCGATCTTCGTTGCCATATCAGCAAGTTTGAATTGGATGGCTTGCAGTGCGATAAGTGGCTTACCAAACTGTTTGCGCTCCTTAGCATAAGCGAGTGCTTCCTCATATGCCCCTTGAGCAATCCCCACTGCTTGGGCCGCAATCCCGTTTCGTCCGCCATCTAGCGTCTTCATCGCCACCTTAAAGCCTTCTCCCTCAGCCCCGAGGCGCTGACTAATCGGAATCCGGCAATCTTCAAAGATGATCTCCGTTGTAGCGGATGCACGAATCCCCAGTTTCTTCTCCTTCTTCCCGATTGAAAAGCCTGGAGTTCCTTTTTCTACGATAAATGCCGTAATCCCCTTATGTTTGAGCGAAGCATCGGTAACGGCAAAGACGACATAGATCTCTGCATCTCCACCATTGGTAATAAAGATCTTACTTCCGTTTAAAATGTAATCGTCTCCATCTCGGACAGCTGTCGTACGCATCGCAGCCGCATCTGAACCTGAGCCTGGTTCTGTTAAGCCGTAGGCACCTAGCTTCGTTCCCTCTGCAAGTGGTCTGAGATACTTCTGTTTCTGCTCTTCGGTCCCAAACGTGAAGATTGGATAGCTAGCTAGGGAGATGTGTGCCGATAACGTAACCCCTGTAGAACCACATACACGGGATAACTCTTCCACTGCGATTACATAGCTAAGATAGTCCGAACCAGCACCGCCATACTCCTCTCCCCACGGGATTCCTGCCATGCCCAATTTGCTCATCTTATCAAAGATCGAGCGATCAAAAATCTCGTGCTCGTCACGTTCTGCGGCACTTGGTTTTACTTCTTTTTCAGCAAAATCGCGGACCATTTGGCGCATCATTTCATGTTCTTCTGATAGGCGGAATTGCATGTTGTCTTCACCCTTTTTGTTAGGTTTTATCGTTTCAAGTGACCACAGCTCAAATCTACTTCCCAATCTCATTCCCAATCACAATCCGCTGAATCTCATTCGTTCCCTCATAGATCTGAGTAACCTTCGCATCCCGGAAGAAGCGCTCCACTGGATATTCTCGAGAATAGCCGTATCCACCAAACACCTGAACCGCTTCCGTTGTAACTTTCATCGCAGTATCTGTCGCAAACATCTTCGCCATGGACGCTTCTTTTTTACAAGGTAACTTCTGTGAGACTAGTTCCGCGGCACGGTAGACTAACAAACGTGAAGCCTCTATCTGAGTCGCCATATCAGCTAATTTAAATTGAATGGCTTGTATCACATTAAGTGGTTTTCCGAACTGTTTCCGCTCCTTCGCATAGGCATTTGCCGCCGCATAAGCACCTTGTGCAATACCCAATCCCTGCGCCGCGATTCCGACACGACCGCTTGCTAAATTCGCTAAGGCGATTTCATATCCTTGTCCTTCACGACCGATCAGATGATCTGCTGGAACCCGTGCTTCTTCTAATATCAGCTCACATGTATTGGAACCGTGAAGCCCCATTTTCTTCTCTTTTTTCCCAACCGAAAATCCAGGGGTATCCCTATGCACAAGGAAAGCAGAGATTCCGTAACTCCCTTTATCTGGATCGGTTACGGCAAAAACAGTATACAAATCGGCCGCTTCTGCATTGGTAATAAACATTTTGTTGCCTGTTATAATATACTCATCTCCCACACGCTTAGCTGTCGTGCGAAGTTGACTGGCATCAGACCCCGATTGAGGCTCGGTCAGCCCAAATGCGCCGATATACTCCCCACTGGCCAATTTAGGGATATAGCGTTTTTTCTGCTGTTCGGTTCCATATCTAAGAAGAGGAAGTGTTCCCACTGAGGTATGCACAGATAGGATAACCCCTACAGTGGGACTCACTTTCGAAATCTCTTCGATCGCTAGAATATAAGAGATAAAGTCGGCCCCAGATCCACCCCACTCCTCCGCAATCGGGATCCCCATTAGGCCAAGGTCCCCCATCTTACGAATCAATTCACGTGGAAAACGGTCCTCCGTCTCCATCCGCTCGACTTCTGGAGCTATTTCTTTCTGAGCAAAATCGCGTACCATCTGCTGTAATAAAATCTGTTCTTCCGTAAACGAAAACCGCATCCGACCCACTCCCAACTAACCTACTGGTATACGTAAAACCCGCGTCCGCTTTTTCTTCCCAACCAGCCAGCCTTCACATATTTGCGAAGAAGGGGGCATGGACGATACTTCGAATCTCCAAATCCTTCATGTAAGGTTTCCATAATGTATAAACAGGTATCAAGCCCAATGAAATCAGCCAACGTGAGCGGGCCCATCGGATGATTCATTCCTAGTTTCATCACATCATCTACTGCTTCTGGTGTCGCCACCCCTTCATAAACGGTATAAATCGCTTCATTGATCATCGGCATCAGGATTCGATTCGACACAAAGCCTGGAAAATCATTTACCTCAACTGGATGCTTACCTAGTTCCCTTGATAACTGTTCAATCAAGTCATAGGTTGCTTGATCCGTCGCAAGCCCGCGAATAATCTCTACTAGCTTCATCACTGGCACTGGATTCATAAAATGCATGCCAATGACTTTCTCAGGACGCTTCGTCACCGCGGCTATTTCAGTGATAGGGAGAGAAGAAGTATTAGAGGCAAGCACGGTATGTGCCGGGCAGAGTTCGTCTAATTGCCTGAATAACGAAACCTTTGCTTCCATTTGTTCAATAATGGCCTCTATCACTAAATCCGCTTTCGTAGAAGCTATTTCCAGCTCTGTCGTACCTGCAATTCGGCTCAAAATGGAATCCATTTCTTCTTTCGAACTGCGCTCCTTCTCCACTTGACGAGTAAGGTTCTTTTCGATCGAAGACAACCCTTTTTGTACAAATGATTCCTGTTGATCTAATAGAGTCACTTCAAACCCTGATTGAGCAAACACCTGAGCAATTCCGCTTCCCATCTGGCCTGCACCAATGATTGTCACATTTTTTATCGACATAATTGCCCCTCCTCCACTTAACCAACTCGAACCAATACAGCATCTCCCTGCGCCGCACCGCTACAAATCGCCGCTACTCCCAGACCTCCACCACGACGTTTTAGCTCCTCAATTAATGTAAGGATAATACGGGTTCCGCTAGCTCCAATCGGATGACCGAGGGCAACAGCCCCTCCATTTACATTAATCTTGTCAGGGTTTACACCAAGGATTTTAGCATTCGCAATAGCGACTACTGAAAACGCCTCATTCATTTCAAATAAATCAATCTGATCAATCGTGAGATTATGTTTCTTCAATAATTTCTGAATGGCATACGCCGGTGTAATCGGAAAATCAGGTGCCTCTAGACCAATCGCCGCATGTCCTACTAATGTTGCCACTGGCTCCATGCCTAACTCGTTTGCCTTCTCGCGAGATGCCAACACCATTGCCGCAGCACCATCATTCACACCAGGTGCATTTCCCGCTGTAATCGTACCGTCTGTCACATAAGCCGGCTTTAATTTAGCTAACGCATCGATACTGGTATCACGACGAACCGCCTCATCCTGATCGACCACAATCATTTGCTTGCGAGACTTCACATGAACAGGCACAATCTCATCCGCGAATTTACCTGCATCCATCGCCGCCGCGGCTAACTGATGGCTTCGAACCGCCCATTCATCTTGCTCTTCTCGGCTCACTTCATACTTCTTCGCAATGGCGCTACCATGCACAATCATATGGACATCGTGAAAAGCACACCATAGTCCATCATGCACCATAGCATCTAAAACTTGGCTATTTCCCATACGCATCCCGAATCGACCTTGTGGAAGCAAGTACGGGGCATTGCTCATACTCTCCATACCACCTGCCACCATGATCTCCGCATCGCCTACGCGAATGATCTGATCGGATAAGGTTACACTTCTCATCCCGGAAGCACATACTTTATTAATCGTCTCGGTACGCACTTCCCAAGGGAGATTTGCATGGCGAGCCGCTTGACGGGACGGAATCTGTCCAGCGCCTGCTTGTAGTACCATTCCCATAATCAGTTCTTCTACTTGATCCACCGTTACTCCTGAGCGCTCAAGCGCACCTTGAATCGCCACTCCGCCTAACTGAGCAGCCGTTTGATCTTTTAATGCCCCACCAAATTTACCAAATGGAGTACGAGCCCCACCTAAGATTACTGTTTCTCTCACAAACATACACCTCCAGATGAATTCCCAATGGCTTCCATTGACCGAGCGTTCGTTCATTTTTGGATTGCAACAAATTTGCAAACGCTTACAAGTTAAGAATACAGGATTGAATTTGTATTTACAATAGTATTTCATTTCGGTCTAATAAGGATTGGATGACTTAAAAAGAGAAAGAAAGGAAAGGAAAAAGTAACTTTGGCAGGTTGGGTAATAGAGGGCCGGAGGGTCTATTCGATCACTGCTCTAATACCGATCCGCAGAGATGTAGAAAAGCAAATCCGCTCCTCCATAAAGCTTTTATCCCTTCATAAGAAAGCAATTTAGAAAAACATCTGATTAGCACCAAATGAGAACAAACTAGGAGCAATGTGTCTAGCCACTGCGAGGTTAGTAAGCCTACTTAGCGTAGTCCTTCGTAGCAAGGGCGTTTTGTGGCAATGTCTGAGCGTTTTTTGCGAGTTTTGCCACTTGCCCGAAGCGAAGAAGGATGGAGCGGACTTGCTTTTCCACATCTTCGCAGACTTACTATTTGAGCTGTGGATAGACACATGCCCCCGGATTGTCCCAACAGGCTAAATCATTTGTGCCTAACTAACGATCAAAGCTCTTGAACCTCATCAATCATAATCTTATTCACATTTACCAACAAAAGATTACCTTTTTTCGTCTCGATAAACGCGATCTGATCCCCCTCGTTCATCTCTAACTTTCGGCGAATCTCACTCGGAATCACGATTTGACCTTTATCAGAAATTTTGCGTACATGCATCGGTGTTCACCCCTAACGTGTGCAGATTTATCAATGGTCTATAGTCTTATTAGGAGGCCTGCTCTTCTTGATCAATCGTAAATTCAATAGAGAGAGCAAGTATTTCCGCAACATCAAGTGTTTGAACCGACTCCTCTACTTCTCTTGCTTTCGTTCCATCTGACAACATGGTTAAGCAGTATGGACAAGCACTACCAATCATCGTCGGCTTGGTTTCAAGTGCTTGCTCGGTACGTGCAACGTTCACACGTGTTCCTTCGTGCTCTTCCATCCACATCATGCCACCACCTGCCCCACAGCACATCGCATCTTCAAAGCTACGCTTCATCTCTACCAAATCAATCCCCGGAATCTTACTTAGGATGAAACGCGGGGCGGAGTAGATATCGTTATAGCGTCCAAGATAGCAAGAATCATGATAAGTGATACGTTCAGTTAGCGTCTTACTTGGAACGAGACGTCCATCTGAGATGAGATCTGCTAGTACTTCGGAATGATGATACACTTCCGCTTCCAAGCCAAGGTCTGGATACTCGTTTTTAAAGGCGTTGTACGCGTGTGGGTCAATGGTAATAATCTTCTTAACGTTATTCTTTTGGAACTGTTTGATATTATCTTCTGCCAGTTGCTGGAACAAGAATTCATTCCCCATACGTCGAGGTGTGTCACCAGAGTTTTTCTCCTTGTTTCCGAGAATCGCGAATTTCACACCCGCTTGGGTAAGGAGTTTCACTAGGGTTCGAGCGATTTTTTGGCTTCTCATATCATAGGCACCCATAGAACCTACAAAGAAGAGATATTCGAATTCCTTCTCCTCTTTTACCGTTGGCACCGGTACTTCTGCATCTGCCACCCATTTGTCACGGTCTTTTTTACTAATTCCCCACGGATTGCCTTGCTTCTCGATATTGGAGAAAGCACGACCTGCTTCCGCACTCATCTTCCCTTGTGTCATCACGAGATGGCGACGCATATCGATAATCTTATCTACATGCTCGTTCATAACTGGACATTGGTCTTCACAGTTTCGGCAAGTGGTACAAGCCCAAATCTCTTGCTCTGTAATGACATCCCCGATCATCGCAGGGCCACTCTCTCCGACCGCTGCTTCTAACGCTGCTTGGTTCGCATTCGAAAAAGCAACTTGTGGTACCCAAGGCGCTTTTTGTGTAATCGCCGCCCCTTGTTCCGTTAAGTGATCCCGTAGCTTCACGATTAACTGCATCGGAGATAACATCTTACCAGTCCCAGAAGCAGGACACATATTCGTACAACGACCACATTCCACACAAGCATACAAGTCGATCAATTGTTTTTGGTTAAAATCGGTAACTTTCCCGACTCCATACTCTTCTACTGTCTCATCTTCAAAATTAATTAATGAAAGTTTACCCGGGGGTTGCTGACGTTTCATAAAGACATTTACAGGCCCCATTAACAAGTGGAAATGCTTAGATTGTGGTACGTACACCATGAAAGTAAAGAGTACGAGTGCATGCATCCACCAAAAAACATAGAATATCGCCTCTGCTACACCTGCTGACAGTCCCGAAAACGGCATCGCCAATATAGATGAAATCGGTGTGGCCCAACTAGATGGATGTTGGAGAGCAATCTGTTCAAAAGCCCCACCCATCAGGATCGAAAACATCAGCGAAGTTAAGAAGATGATAACCAGACCTGATTTTAAATTACGCTTCAGACGTGCAAGCTTCTCTACATATCTACGATGAAACGCGTAAATCGTGGCGATCAACACGAGGAACGTTGTGATTTCTTGCAAGAAAGTGAAAACCCCATAAACAGGCCCTAAAGGTAGATGACCACCCGGTTGTAAGCCCTTCCAAAAAAGGTCAATCGCTCCAAACTGGATAATAATAAACCCATAAAACATAACGGTGTGCATGATTCCGCTTTTCATATCTTTAAAAAGCTTCTTTTGCCCAAATACATTAATTAAAATCTCACGGAAGCGTTCCCCAAAGTTCAATTCGAATTCAATCGGTTTGCCCAATCGAATGTACTGATAACGTTGATAAACCACATAGCCAAACAAGGTAAACGCATAACTAGCTACTGCAATAAGTGCAATGATATTGAAAATTTGTAACGTAGACATGGCTAGCCCGCTCCTTTCAAAACATTTCATTTACGGCGACTATATATAATCTTACCATTACTAATTGGTTCCATTGTAACACAAAAATGAGTGGTCATTCATTCAGTTTTTTTATTTTCCATATAAAAAAGAAAAGACACCCACTTCAAAATGATTAGCCAAAACTAACCGAAGCAAAGCGGTGTCTTCCTTATTATGAGATTGGCTCTGTTACGATTTCATATTCGTTCATGGCTCTGAGAAGATCCGATTCGATGTCTTCTTCACGTCCGATAAAGGCAAATTTACCAGCGTTAAAATAGTACCCACCCTTACCGTCCAGAATCGAATCTACTTCTGGAATATATTGATAGGAGAGTGTAGATAAGCCTTCTACTGTAGATACCTTCACCACTTTACAAGGTACCTCTTTCGGCTCAGGAAATAACAAGAATCCAGATACGAAAGGCGTCTTCCTAGGAGCTACTTCAATTTCTTCGCCCAGTTGGGATTGGAAAAGTGCCCTCACTAAGTCCACATCATATAGGAGTCTCATGAGCGGTACTACTTCCCCACCACCTTGACGTGCACCTAACTCTAGAAATACAGGCTCATCCCCATCTCGTAGAATGGCCTCTAGATGAAACACACCGTTTTCCAGCTGAAGGGTCTTCATCACCTCTTCCGTAAAGTCAGCAAATTTCTGCGATCTCTGCTCATCGGAAATGATGATGGAACCAACTGATTTTCCTAGTGTATATTCATAGCATGTGTTTAGATAGCGCGATGTCTTTACAAAGACAAGCTCTCCGTTTTTCATAATACCATCCATATGAAAAATAGGACCCTCGATATATTCCTCACACTCATAGGTATGAATATCAATCTCTTTCATCGCAGCTGTAAGCTGTTCCATATCAGAGATAATCTTGACTCCTGCACTAGCTGCCCCTGTTCTCGGCTTTAGCACAATAGGAAATCCAGTCCCCGATACGAAATCAAGCAAACTCTTTTCCGTCAAATCCTCTAAATATCGCGGAACCGCAACCTTCGTACCGGCAAAACTCTTTTTCATCTCCACTTTATCAATAAATCGCAAGGTATCTTGTAAACCCATCCCTTGAATCGAATAACGATCTCTCATTTTCCCCGCAACCAAAATATCATTTTCCGATAATGCGATGAGAACATCAACCTTGCCAAATCGACTTATGATACGATCCATGGCCTCACTTACTTCTTCTACATCTTTCAAATCATTCACTACTTGTGCATAGTTAGGAATCTCTGGATGGTTCTTTAGATACACCGCACCACCCGCATTTACGATATAGGAAACGTTATTCTGATGATGATCAAGGAGAATCGCATAGTTTCCGTAATCATCGCTCCATCGGTTCATAATCACTATATTTTGATTCGTTATCATCGTGTACCTCCACTAAGTCAGGAAATTTACTATTTATGAATGGAAATTGCTCCCTTTAATGAAGAAACAATCGTATCAATGTCATCGACAATCTTTACTTTGGTCATATCATCATCGTTCAAAAAGCCGTGATGCTTCAAATTATCAAGCAACAGGATAAACGGATCAAAAAAATGATGGATATTCCATATATAGAGAGGGGCTTCATGTATGCCAATCTTTAACCATGCAATCGTCTCACATAGTTCATCAAAGGTACCGATTCCACCCGGCATAGCTAAGAAGCCGGATGCTAATTGATACATTGTATTTTTTCGCTCATGCATGCTTTGGGTAAAGATCGTAGAGGCTCGTGCCCTGCCTTCCGCCTCTTGATGCTTGAGGAAATCAGGCAAAACCCCTACGACCCTGCCACCGCTAACTGCTACCTCATCTGCTAATCTCCCCATCATTCCAACGGTACCACCACCATACACGATACCGAAGCCAGCCTCTGCTAGCTTTCTTCCTGCTATCTCGGCTTGTTCCATCCACATGGGATCGTTACCCGTTCTAGCACCACAAAAGCAACAAATCAAAGGTGGGCTTTCTTCTTTGAGCTTTGCTATCATATCTGTATCCCCCTATCCAGCCATTGTGCTACTACTGCTACTCTTCTTACCCATTCGGTTCGAGAGACCATAGATGAGAAAACCAAGCATCATCACACTTGATAGGATTAAGAAGCCGTACTGCGCACCCCATACATCCATCGATTTCCCTACTACATACGTACAGCCGATTTGTAAGGCCATTCCAATCACATTCCAGATCGACATCGCTCTACCGATGTATTCAGACGGCAGTTTTTCCATCACTTCCGAATACATAATGATCCGAATCCCCGAGCCGCAGAATCCAAACATCATGTTATTAAAGCAAGCGATCGCAACACTGTGATTTACAAACATGAGTCCCCCGCAGAGGATCGCGATAATGAACCCAGCAAGCACTAACCCTTTTCGCGAGATCTTAGAAGAGAGATTCATGATAATCAAACCGGAGATACAGGCGCCAATCCCATAACACATGGTAATCAGCCCGAATGTGACAGAATCCTCATGTAAAAAGGTACTTACATAGCCCGGGAGCGACACATTAATCAAACCTGCTGCTACAAATGGGATAAACATCGTGATACCGAGCAAGAAGATCGCGGAACGATGACGGAAATACTTGAAACCATCCACAAAGTCTTCTTTTAAATGAGCCAGTTTTAACCCCGTTTTAGCTGGAGTTGTCTCAACCGAGATCCATTTTACTAATAAACTGGCGATGACAAACATCACAATATTAATTATCAAAATCGTATTAAATCCTAGGTTTTTATAGAGCAATCCTCCGACCGCACCTGCCGAAAACATCCCTACTTGCATCGCGATTTCCGCACCTGAATTTCCTTTTAACACATTCCCTCCCTTTGCCGTAATGCTTTGGAGGAGCGCCTTCGTAGCTGGAAAGTAAATATTCCATCCGATTCCATTGCTGATCGCTAAGAGGAAGACGTAACTATAGTGGAAACCGGTAAATAAAAATAACAACAGCGTAATCAGTGTCAAGGCAATCCGAAAAACATTGGACCAGATTACAACTGCCTTCTTATCAAAACGGTCGACGATCAATCCAGAAAAGAATGAAATCAACAAACCGCAGACCACGTTTACACCAAACACATAACTAACCAGCTCATTTTTCCCCATATGATCGAGCACAAGCCAGTTTAAGGTTCCAAGTGTAATCCCAGCGCCAAATTGACATATTAAATCTGCTAATAGAAATAGTTGTAAATTATTTCGGAAGAGACTCTTCATACTACACCTCAATTCGCTACATGAAGATAGATGGGACTAGATTGGATTCATAGTCCCATCTATTCTTATTACGTCATACTGCATCGTAATTCCTCGATAATATGAGTTGGAACGATCTTATTTTCTTCATTTAACCCCATTAATTTCGAGAAACAATCTTCCGCATCTATCGCGCTAAGCATCATCTTGTACTGCGTTCTACCGTCATGATAACGATTAAAGCTTACATGAACCACATCATCCCGGTTTAACGTCCGCTCCGCAATAGTAGGCGTCATATTCTCCAACGGAAACTCAGCTACAAATCGATCCTTCTTCGGTAGGCGATACTGATTCACCCATTCGCCCTCTGCCATTTCCAGAAGGCATTGGAACGCATTATGTCCGGAAACAGCAGACGACAGATTCGTCATCCCGGAGATTCGGGGATTGATCTCGATGATGTAAAAAATTCCGTCCTTATATATTAATTCTACATCGATTGAACCACTTACCTCTAATTTAGAGGCAATATTTAAAACCATTTCCTCCAATTCTTGAATCGGATAAGATTCATTGGTAAAAGGAGCAAATCGGAGGTGATCAAATGGAAATAGGTTACGAACTGAGTTTGAACACTTCCTTACCAACGGTTGGCAACGATAATGCCCATCACAACCGAGTACTTCGATCCCGAATAACTCTCCCTCGATAAATTGCTCTACTAACACATCAGCCGTTGGGGGATTCGTGGTTATATAATCCCGCAGTTCCTCCATCGTATCCATAATCTGAATGCCACAGGACATCGAGTCCCACAGTGGTTTCACGATAATCGGGAAGCCCATTTTCTGCACTTTATTAAAAATGAAATCGCGATAGGAGTGGTATCGAATACCCCGATCGTTTATTAAATCACCCTGAATTAAGAACCCATCTGTAACGGCGTATCCCAAATTACGTAAAAATCCCTTCGTCTCCCACTTATTACACATGATCGCGGTCGCTTCCATCGAGTGCATAATCATCGGAATCTGATGCTTCTCCATCAAGATTTCCTTCACACATGCATCGCGCAAGCTATTATCATCTGGGAGGGAGATCGATATCACAACATCTGCTTTCCAATCCATGATTTTTTCAACGAGTATTTCACAGGAGACATCAGTCGGTACTTTCTCCATCTCCCCCGGAAACATCTCTTGATTGCATTCACCATCTGTATAGAAGAGTTTGATCCGATGTTCTTTATCCTGAACATACGTTCGAATATTTCGTAAAAAAGGTTGCGCCTGTCCGATATCTACTGATCGAGTAAATGCGATCCTCATCGATGTCCACCTCTACTCAGCAATTTTCAATTCAATTTTTTCTAGTGCTTCCGAACATAGAGCAGATGCCTTTTCATAATGATTCGAAACGGAAATGATATGGCCGATTCGGTCGATGTTGTTAATCGGGACACCGATTTTTTCTCCTTCTCTAGCATATATCTCGATATCCACAATGCCTTCCTGCCCATCTGTAGAAACTTTCTGGATTTCCTCAAGTCGACCAATCGATTCAATAACCCCTTCTTTTTCGCTGGTAATAAAACGGATAGCTGCGAATTGATCGTTTCGAGGGGAGACATCCGGACATCGTCCTAAAGAGGTTTGAATATAGATAATCCCCTCATCCATTCCGCAAGCGTGTAGTAGGAGACAAGGAATTTTCCCACCTGGCATCCTTGCCCCTACTTCAATAATCTTCGCACCATCTTGCGTCAGTTTCACTTCAACATGAGCAATTCCATTATTCAATCCGAGGGAGCGAACGGCACATTTCGTCATATCTGTGATCTTCTTTTGCTCCAGAGTGTCTAAATGAGAAGGAAGCGTATGGCCGATTTCAGCAAAGTGATTACCTGAAGTCGTCATCTTGTCCGTAATCGCCAGTACACTGATCTCTCCATTATAAATCGCCACTTCTACACTGACTTCCTGCCCAGATAAATACTCTTGGATCAAGATGTGGTCATCAAGGGGCATATCATGCGGAAACTCCACATTATTCTGCCTGATGATTTCAAAAGCTTTCCTTAGCTCTTGTACACTGCTTACTTTAAAAACACTACATGACCCTGCATTGGAAGATGGCTTAATCACAACTGGATAGCCGATTTCAAGCGCCGCCGTGCTGCATTCATCCCATGTTTGAACTACAATCGTTTTGGCACAGGAAACCTGATGTTCTGCAAAAAACTGATGCATCAAATCTTTTCTTCTCAGTGCCTCACACTTTGACACATCATGAGTTGGTAGATGTAATTCATTCGCCACTTTCACCGCTAAGTCGGTCACAAACTCGAAACCTGCTACGACCCCTTCAATCCCCACTTTTTTGCCATATGCTACGATATCTGAAACCGCTTCCATTTCTTCACAAAAGTTCGTAAATAGCGTATAGTCAATCATTTCCTTTACCGCATCGGAATAGCTATGTTGATACAAATCTTCATGCGTAACCGCATGTACCTCCACACCCATTCGCCTCGCACTCTTCAATAGCTCAATGCCACCTGAGCAATGTGGTTCGATGATCATGATCTTCCGTTTCTCTTGAACCATCTTTTCCGCTCCTCATCATCAGCTCAACTAAACTACAATTATTGCTCCACGATTTGCAATTCGATTTTTTCTAATGCTTCCGAACATAAAGCAGACGCTCTTTCATAGCTATTGGAAACTGCAATAATATGGCCAATTCGGTCAATATTGTTAATCGGGACCCCGATTTTTTGTCCTTCTTCTACATAGATCTCGACGTCCACGATTCCTTCTTCCCCGTTTGAAGAAACATTTTGGATTCCTTCCAATCTACCAATCGATTCGATTACCCCTTCGCAATCGCTCGTGATAAACTGGATCGCCGCAAACTGATGGTTCCTCGGTGTCACATCCGGAAATTGCCCTATCGAAGCTTGAATATAGACGATGCCCTCATCGATTCCACAAGCGTGTAATAAGAGATTCGGAATCTTATCCCCTGGCATTCTCGCCCCTACTTCAATAATTTTCACGCCATCCTTCGTCAGCTTCAATTCGACATGACCAATCCCATTTTTCAATCCGAGAGAATGAACAGCCAGCTTCGTCATATCTACCACGAGTTTCTGTTCACGAGGATATAACTTAGACGGTAGAGTGTGGCCAATCTCGGCAAAGTAATTTCCTGTAGTAGTCGTTTTATCTGTAATGGCCAGTACGCTAACGTCGCCATTGAACACAACGACTTCCACACTCACCTCGGGCCCAGATAAGAACTCTTGGATCAACATATGATCATCCAGAGCCATACCGTGAGGGAACTCCACATTATTCGCATGAATCACTTCAAATGCTTTCTTTAACTCTTCTTCACTATTCACTTTAAAAACACTGCATGATCCTGCATTAGAAGAAGGCTTAATCACAACTGGATAGCCGATTTCAAGCGCCGCCGCGATACACTCATCCCACTTTTGAACAATGATCGATTTCGCGCAAGCAACTTGATTCGCTACAAAATGTTGATGCATCAAATCTTTTCTTCTCAGCGCCTCACATTTTAGCGGATCATGAGTAGGCAAGCCTAATTCACTCGCTACTTTTACCGTCATATCAGACACGAACTCAAAGCCTGCTACAACTCCCTCAATCCCTATTTTCTTGCCATACTCAACCATATCTGCTATCGCTTCTGCTTCCACACAGAAGTTCGTAAACAGCGTATGATCAATCATTTCTTTCAACTCAGCGGAATAGTTTTGCTGGTACAAGTCTTCATGCGTAACCACATGAACCTCAACACCCATTCTTCTCGCACTCTTCAATAGCTCGATACCACCTGAACAATTCGGCTCCACAACCATGATTCTTCTTTTCTCTTGACTCAATGTACCCGACTCCCTTACTAATTCATATCAAACTTTCTGACTCACTATTAATCAGGGTCAGAAGAATCGCTCACTCTGGAGCGGACTTCCTACACATCTTCGCTGGCTTACTATTTGAGCTGTAGGCAGATACATAACCCGGTCTAGATCCGATATCTAGTTACTCAACCCACTACCAACTCTGCATCAAAATAGCGTTGTCTGCTAATATGCAACTACTCACCTGCTTCAAATGCCTGCAAGTGCTCCATCAGCGGAGTTGCTAATCTCGATTTAATGCCATAGAATTTCTGATTTAAAAACCCCTCATCCATCCGCTTAAACTCATAATCGTCAATCACAAGCTCCCCACCGATCACCACATATCTCGCCAACGATGTCATTAGGATCTCGGAGATCAAAAGCAACGGATTATATTCATCGATCGGGGCATGGTCCGGAATAGAGAAGACCGCTATGTCTGCTTCCCAGCCCTCTTCAATCACTCCAACACGCTCTAAGCCAAGGGCCTGAGCACCCGCCACCGTGATCATTTTAAAAATGCTCTCGAAGTCTACTTGCTTTTCTCTACTCATCACACGCTGTGAAAAATAAGAAAAGAGTGCATCTGCCATCAAGTTATTTTGTGGGTTGATCATCCCAGCATCCGTTCCGAGTCCGATGCTACATTTCCCGTCATTCAATTTTAGTAACTCGAATAATCCAGACTGGGCAAAAGCATTCGCTAACGGACAACTTACTAGCCTCACAGGTACATTTGCTACTAATTCAACTTCTTTTGGAGTTAGAAAAGAAGCATGAATCAACAAAGTGTTTTCAGTCAATAGGTTAAGACTGTTTAGAAATTCAACACTGTGTAAACCATGTACTTCTCTACATTTGTTCGATTGTGTTTCACCTTCACTCACATGTAGTGAAAACAATACTTCATTTCGCTTGGCCACCTCGTAAAGATCTTTCATAAACTGAGGGGACGAAGTTAATTCAGACGAAGTCCCGATGGAAAGTGAAATACGTTCACTTCTGTCACTCGCCAAAAAGCTCTCCACACGCTTAAATGCTTGTTCATCTGAAATCACTTGGGGCGATACGCCATCCCCATTCCACTTTTCATTGACAGCATACGTGATAAAACAACGAATCCCGGATGCCTCTGCCGCTTTTAAGTCAGGTTGGTATCGACTGGTAAAGACACCAACTGTGGTGACGCCCATTTGAATCATTCGCTTATAGCTATACAAGGAGGCCCAATACTGGTCCTCGTCTGACTCTTGGCTGTTTTGCTGATGGATCAAAGAAAGAATCGTAGGAAGTGATTGTCCTAAAAAAAGACCTCGATATAAATCTTTACTCGGATGTAGATGGGCATTTGTCAATCCAGGAATACATACGAGATTCGCACCATCCACAACCCCACCAGAGAAACCACTCTCTGCTAAAAAGGTTCCTACTTCCGACTCACTGTAGAAAATCCGCTTTATTTTTTGCTTCTCTACCACGATGGAACCAAAGCGAATCTGGAAAGTACGATCCAGAAAATGAGTGTTTTTGATGACTAGATCCATATCCCGATCATCCTAGCCTGTTTATTTTTGAGGTACAGAGCGTTGATCCCCCACATTAGCGGGATTATGAAGATATCCCAGTGCACATAAAGCAGCATCCTCAAACTCTTGAACCCGTGTATAGCATAGATTCGTAAACAAACCGTTACTTCCCACCACAGGCATTTTAGAAAGATGTGGCGAGGGGTAATCCGCTTTCACTACATCGCTAAACTCTACATCAGCCGAGATTTGGCTACTGATAAATCGCGGAACCATCACTTGAGAACTAGCCCCTAAGCCATATTCGTTTTTCGTACCGTCAACAAACAAGCACCATCCGTATAAGAACATCCCGAATTCATGATTGGAAATCAATCCTTCAAACGATACATAGGCATCGTAATCGCCTTTGATCTCCCTTGCTCGATCAATTCGATTCCAACATCCTTGGATTGCTTCTTGATCATTGGTTGGTGTTTTAGACACTCCTGAATCAACCGAAATCGTTTCGATGATAGCCTGATCATAAAATCGGTTGACTATATTTTGCAGTGCTTTTTGTTTCGCCTCATTGGTTGAAGTTAGTAAGATTCTCATTGCTTATCTCCCATCTGCTTACGTAGCGTTCTCATAAACCCATTTCATCACTTCACTGTTTGCAGTACCGTTGTAGATATCTTCCAATACCTCACTTGCATTTGTAATCCTCGGCATCATAACCGATTCTTGCTGTACGAAGCTATCGGAAATATCAAGCGCTTTATCGGCATGTCGATCATAGATTTGAGTGAAGTTACTAGCCATCATGGTATAGCCTAGCTTCAAATCTGGTACGCCTCTATCTACTAAATCTTGATAGACAAGCTCTGTCAGAAACGAAAAAAAGCCCATGTCATACGGCAAACCAGTGATCACATCTGTACTGCGAGAGAATACTTTCGAACACAAAAAACCCTCTCTAATAAAATAATTAATGGCTACTGTACAAGGAAAATCTTTTGTCGCGGTCTTGTGCATCCCTTGGTTTATATTGATAATAGCCCGTCTTGAATCCCGGTTATCACAAAGACGTTTAATAACCCAATCATACTGGCTACTAATTTTTACATCTGGAACAGGCTGATAAAACACATAGTAACCATAGTTCGAATTAATATTTCCGTTCTGATCAGCTAAATGGTTCCAAAATTTTGAAGCTTTAGATAATCCGCCATCCACTTTCAGGCTTCCTTGGAAGTAAGCGCATAACTCTCTAGCAAAGTATTTGATTGCTTGAGGACGAGCCGTATGCACCCGATCCCTAGAGTCTAGTAAGAGATAATTCACATCATACGCTTGCAAAGCATCTCCCGCTCTCGTTGAGACCCGATCCCCTTTGTCCAAAATATGAGTAATCCCGTGCTTTACTAATTCATCTACAGTGTTTGCGTGAATATCAATACTTTTCAGTCCATTTATCATGGAGTCTGTTGTTTGCAGAGATAACATATCTGTCCCCCTCAGGAAAATTTCTTACTGACGAATTAAAGTATACATAACAATTATAATATGCACAATAGACTAAATTGTATTTTTTGATAAAAGATATTATTATATTTTAATTAATATTTATATGTATGAATATTTATTCCACTCACAAAAGGGTTGTAGATTCGAAGAAGCTAATTCGATAGACCTATATCACTCGAATTAGCTCCTCCATTATACCTCATTAAATACATCTACCTCTCCAAACTCTTCCTTTAAAAGAACCAATACTTTCTTATATGCTCCCCGTTCAAACCACTGCAACAAGTTTAGCTGTTCATAAAGCTTCTTTATATTCATGCGCTCCGTCCGCCTACCACGACTTCCATCTCCCATAAAAAAATCATCTAGCGCCACTTGGCTCGTAACACCCCGTAACGTCCTCGCTATATGTTTACTTAAGGGGAGCATGGGCGAAATCGAAGCTCTCGTTGGGACTCCAGCTTCCGTAATCTCTCGCAGTGTCGCTAGCCTTGCAGGAATAGGCGGAGCACTCGGCGTAAATACCTTTCGAACCTTCTCTAGATCGGTTTCAATCGTCATACTCACGATGATTTTCTGCTGAAACTCTCGGAAAAGATCGATGTCCCTCTTGGCTAAGGGCGACCGCGTATGTATCATCAAGTAATCGATCTCATCCATCTGGGACAACATCGCTTCGAGAAGGGAGCGTGTTAACCTCGTTTTCGCTTCCACCCCTTGATAGGGATCAGTCGCAGTACTCATAAAGATCGATACAGGTGTCCCCTTTTTTCTCGCTTTCTGAATCTCTTTTTCTAGCAATTGCGTGGCATTCGTCTTAATATCAACATACTCCCCCCACTCAGCCTCTCGATACTTCGCTGCTGGCATCTCTCGCACATAGCAATACTTGCAGCCAAATACACAGCCTACGTACGGGTTTAGAGTAAATGTAAATCGACTTCCATCCAGCGAACCATTGGCAGGGGTTAAAATAGTTCGGGATGTAATCTCCTTAAACTCTACCATGATGATTCCCCATTTAACTGGTGTGTTTATTTCGTGTTTCTCTTGTTCATTTTAACTCTGCCAAATGTTTAGTAGATGCGCAAGGAGGAATTGGGTGGATCCATAGAAGAAAGGGATGATTCTATCTTCACATAGAACCATCCCTCATATTTTTGTTGCTCCCATATCTAGATGCCGCCTCTCTCATTTCCAATCCACACACTAAAAATCACTTCCACAAAGGTCTTGATCGCTGTTAATCCTTTCACTCTCCCACCCCCATTGTTCTATATCTTTATGCTACTCTGTTTTCTATTATTTCCACGGATTTATCTTTCAAATCAAGAAATGCGTACAATCTTAAGAACTTCTTATCTTTCTATTGATACAAATTTTTTTCTTATATATTATGAATAGAAGACTTTATTATTTTAAAAAAGTACACAAAAATTGCTTTTCATTTTGATGGAGAAGGAAGATTGCATTTGAGAAATTATTATGATCGTCCCAAACCTACCTTATTAAAAGGTTTTAAGCGAAAACGCCTATTTCTATGGGCTCTTTTGCTGATGAATGTTGTAGTTGGTTCTGTCTACATAACTTCTTGGTTAAATGATGAAGAGCCAGCTCAAGCTTTTAGTAAAAACCCAGCTGTTTCCATGCCTGCACGAACCACAGCTACACAGTTTGCAAATGAGTACTTTCGTTGGTACTCCTCTGATAAGGATGAACGAGAAAAACGTCTCGAGCCTTACTTAATCAAGGGAATCGACAAACAAGCTGGTTTAGTGCTAAACGACATTAAGACGGATTCGGTTGCGAACAATGTGCAAGTCTGGGATGTTCGAGACAAAGGGAACAACAAAGCAGACATCGTGGTCTCTGCCACACTAATGCTGACTGAAAAAGGAAAAACAATGATGGCAACTCGACGCTTAGTTGTCCCCATCTATGCAATCTCAAACGATTCGTTCGTAGTAGAAGATGTTCCTTACTATTTAGCAGAATCGAACCCAGTTCAGTCATCGAAAGGGGATTTTAAATCAAAAGGCAACCAAATCGATGAGAAAAAAATGGATGAGTACACGACATTCTTAAATAACTTCTTTAAAGAATATGCATCCACAAGTCCGGAAAAAAGCTTGTCTCATCTCACAAAAGGAGACTTACAACTACGAGGGCTCGGAAACGTGCTAAGCTTTGGCAAGCTCGAAGATGTAAAAGTGTGGGATAACCGATCTGAATATGAAGTTTCATGCAAGGTACGTTTCCAAGATAAAGCAACAGGTTCAGAGGTTTTATACCCGTACATTATCAAGATGACCAAAGATGATGGTCAATGGCGGATACTGTCTTTGATCCATAGTCAGTAAAGTGAGGATGAATTGATTTGAATCATTACAACTATCTCGTACATCGTGAAAAGCTCTGGTATCGGTTAGGTCCTTTTCGCTTGGAGAAAGGCATTTCCAAACAAATGCCACGCATTCTACTGATGTTGGAATGCGGGATTTTCTTGTCTAGCTTTATTCCATATACTCCTTTTTGGCTAGTTGAGAAATATATTCCATTAGGAGTAGTAGTCAATCTCGTCGCGCTACCTCTCATAGGAGCTTACTGGCTCTCTCATAAGAAAAAAAAGCCACAGAAAAAGATCCTTTCAGGCCATCATTCGCGGCATTCTACTATGGATCAGCCCGTTTCACAGCCAACCACCTTTTCATTTGGTAAAGGATATACCATTTGCATTCAATCACGAGTTCAGAAGGTTCCCTCTGGCTCATCGTATTTCTCGAGAGCGTTACTAAGAGAGGAGAAAGTCCGTTGAAAGCCACACAATTAGCATTTCCTATTATTCATATAGAAGAAAATCTTGTATTTACCATAGACGGAAAAGTATATGCCTACTATCAGCTACCTCGGATGGGCTTTAACACACAGGTGACCGCCAGTGAGTGGGGTCAGTTACTTCATAATGATTTTCATGTTCTCATTCTCCCTCAGATGGAAACGATCGAAGAGATGCCTAACTTTGCTATGAAGCCCGATGATCCTGCTTTTCTACATAAAGTAAATCAAATTATTAAAGATAAAAATATATCATCGACTGAAAAACAAATTTATCTCGGATTTGCCTTAGAGTCACACCCCGTAGAGACTGTGAAGAAGAAACGAAGTAAGTGGAAGCATTTTCGTCGCTATCTAGAAAGTACTTCGGGACTTAGAGCCTACGATATTTTAGATGAGGAATTTACTTGGTATTTCCAACGAGAACAAGAGATGTATCAGCAACATCTAGAGTCATTCTCCGTGAAGAAGGCAAGTGTGTATCACCTGCAATATATGGTAAAGCACTGTCATGATCGAGGAATCGGACTACCCGAACTAAATCCTGTATGGAAACCAAAGCAAGAGAAAAGAAAAAAAGATGGACAAGTCGTCATTTGTCCAAACCAACGAGATATTCAACTTCTCGTTCAATCGGAGTATGAGGTTCATGCACAAGAGATGACAGTTCGTCGCTTTCACAACGGAGCTGTCAGAGAAGGTTATGTACGCTTTCTCTATCTCACCTATTTATCTGAAGGGTTTTCCGTTGCCGACTATCGAAGCCTCTTCCAGTGGCTCCCGATCCCAGTAGACTTGTCTATTCGCGGAAGAATAATCCCACCTGAAGTAGCAATGCAGTTCCTAACCAATGGGAAGGAAGGTCTCATAGCATCGGGACAAAATGGCCCTCTTGTCGTTTGGAAATCCGTTTCCGAAATGCAAAAAGGCCCGTTTCCATTGTTTGATTGTACGTTCTGCTTCGGCCTCTATGCCTCCACGAAGGAAGAGTTAGACCAGAACACACAAGTACTCACTCAATTTATTAAGGAGAAGGGTTTGGAATTAACTACTCCTGTGGGGGAGCAGTTCTTCTCATTTTACGAATCGCTTCCAGGTTCTCAGGGATTCATGGGGGACTATGCCCAGCGCTGGGACCCTGCGATGATAGCGGAGACTGTCATGAACACATCTGGTCCAAAACCATTCCTCTCTTTAGATGAGTTAGCTAGTTCCTTAGAGATTCCTTGGAGTCCATCTGAGCGTTCAGAAGACGAGTCCACAATCCTTGTAACAATGGAGATGGAAGTCGGTCAACCTGGGCTTGATATCGAACTTCCTGCTAACCTACCGATCTATGAAGTAATTCGTCTTCTCCAACCCATGATGGATGGGCATATCGCACCAGATGAACCCTGTGTCCTCGAGATAAAAGCACCTACTGGAAACTGGGTTGAGATGGATGAGGGGCATTACTTTCATGAGTGTTCCATTATGGATGGAGCTTATCTGCGTGTGGTTTCCAAGCAACAAAAAATAGAGTATCGAGACATGCTAGTACGACTGGGACACCTACCTCCTGAGAAGGTGAAACAATTATTTGAAGAATGGTATAAGAACGAAGTGATTCGAGGGGGTGGAGAGCTGTGAACATCCTCTTCTCCCGCTCACCGAGGATCCGCAAGGAACTTCCAGAAGCAGTAGTTGACCTACAAAATCCACCAAGCAAACCGACGGAACCTACCTTCTCGATGGCGACTCTTATTGCACCAATCATCATGACCATCGTAACCATTGGTCTTTTTATCTACATCAGTTCATCGAGGCAATCTAACAATTCAACTTTTATGATCTTTCAAATCGTCTCTTCCTCTATGATGGCAATCTCTTACATCATTCCCTTCTTCACCTATCAATCACAGAAGAAGACACATCAAAAAGAGCTTCAGAAAAGGGAGAGAATCTATCGGGAGAGTCTTCACCGATTTCGAGAAGACTTCGAGAAATACCGCAGAAATGAGGAAGCAATCTTACGAGAGATCAACCCATCTTCCCTTCACTGTATGTCTAAAATCCAAGCCGATAAGACGTTCTTATGGCAACGTTCTCCCCACGACACTGACTTTTTAGACCTACGCCTAGGGACAGGGACCATTCCCTCTTCGATGAAGATTAAGACACCCGAACAAGATGCATTCCAAGAAGATCCACTCGTAGAAGAAGCAATTGAGCTAGCGAAACAGTATGAGTCTGTAGCAGACGTTCCAGTAACATTGCCACTAAGCAAAGCTCCTGTTGTAGGCATATATGGGGATCGAGAGTCTGTTCTCAATTCGATGCGCAATAGTTTAATCCAGCTAGCCACCCATCACTCACCAGATGAGGTGAAGCTCGTCTCCTTTCATTCCGATGAAGAAGCAGAGCAGTGGAACTGGATTCGTTGGTTGCCTCATGTATGGGATGATTCACGGAAACTACGACATCTAGCCACAAACTTAACCGATGCGAGAAACGTAATTGACTCCCTTTATACCATCTTTCAACGAAGGAAGAACCGTAACACGCAAGGGAACATTATTACTCCTGAGTTACCTTGGTATGTAATCGTTATCTCCAATCCCAGCTTGTTGGAAAACGAAACCATCCTTCCTCTCCTTTTAGAAGAGGCAAGTAATGTGGGAGCATCTGTCTTTTTATTAGCTGAAAGCAAAGAAGTCCTGCCGAGGCAGTGTCGTGCGCTCTTAGAAGTCTCACGTTATACTGGAAATTTGAAAACGACAAACTATCTAAGCGAAAAAGAGTCATGGAATTTCTCATTTCAGACGGATGATTTATCTGTAGAAATCGCTGAGTTCATCGCTCGCACGATGGCCCCGATTCGGTTACGAACAAGTAAATCAGGACAAATTCCAGATGTACTTACAATGATGGAGCTTCTCCAAGTCAAGAGATTAGAGCAAATCAATGCACCCACTCACTGGGCACAAAACCGCTTTCCAAACAAATTACCTGTTCCAGTAGGTGTAAATTCAGTTGGGAAGCAATTTGAATTAAATATCCACGATAAAATCGAACGTATGGGTCATGGCCCCCACGGTTTGATTGCGGGAACAACCGGATCAGGGAAAAGTGAGGTAATCCAATCCTTCCTCGCCTCTCTTGCGATTCGGTATCATCCACATGACTTGGTGTTCTTACTCATCGACTACAAAGGCGGTGGGATGTCGAATACATTTGAAGGATTACCACATCTGGTTGGCACGATTACCAACTTAGACGGTGCTTTGATCGAGCGGGCGAAAGTCTCATTACGTGCGGAATTGATGCGGCGAGAAACCATCTTTAAAGAAGCAGGCAACGTGCAACATATCGATGAGTACTATCGATCGTCTTATCGAGAAGAAAATCCTCTTCCACACTTAGTCATTGTAGTAGATGAGTTTGCCGAGTTAAAAAAAGAACAGCCTGAGTTTATGAGTGAGCTCATCTCGATTGCCGCCAAAGGGAGAACCTTAGGCGTTCATCTCATCTTAGCCACACAGAAGCCGAGTGGTGTCGTGGACGATAAAATCTGGAGTAATTCTCGTTTCCGAATTTGCCTTCGTGTTCAAGAAGAAGCAGATAGTCGTGACATGCTAAAGATTCCAAATGCAGCATGGATTACCACACCTGGACGAGGATATTTACAGGTAGGAAGCAACGAGTTATTGGAACTCGTTCAGTTCGCTTGGAGTGGTGCTCCCTATCGACCAGATGCAACACAAATGACTACGGTATCTGTCAATCGAGTTTCACTTGGTGGTAGGAGAATTCCTGTGACACATGATTTAGTGGAGACAGAAGAGGTACAGGAAGTGAAACAATTACAAGTCATCGTAGATTATCTCGCTGAACAAGCAACTGCAAATGGCATCGCTACCCTCGATGGTCCATGGCTTCCACCTTTACCAAAGGAGATTTTCTTAGAACAGTTATCCACTTCCCAATCTGATTGGTTAGAGCCGGTAGTTGGTTTCTATGATAACCCCGCTCATCAAGAACAAGCTATCTTACAGATCCCACTACATGAAGGCCACCTCTCAGTCTACGGCATGCCCGGAACAGGGAAGACCACCTTTATACAAACGATGCTCTACTCATTGGCTCAAATCCACACTCCTGAAGATGTGCACATGTATGTCTTGGATTTCGGTGACATGTTCCGCGACTTTACACATCTACCTCATGTCGGAGCGGTTATTCGAGAAGAGGAGACGGATCGAATCAAGCGACTCTTCCGCTTCCTCCAACAAGAAATGATGCACCGACGGGAACAGATGTCTACTTCAGGGATTAAGACATTTACCGCATATCGGCAATCAACACCGGAGCCTGTACCCGCCATTGTGGTCGTCTTAGATGGCTACCTCACATTGAAGAAGAGCTTTGAAGATGAACATGATGATTTCGAACAACTTCTTCGTACAGGTGGTGGCTTTGGTATCCACTTCATTGTAGCCACTAACCAGCTTACCGACATGTATGATCGGATTCGAAGCAATTTCGCACTAGGTGTTTCCTTTGAACTAGCGGATCCTTCGGACTATTACACTGCCGTCGGAAGACTGCCCAAACCTCCGATCAATCTCCCAGAGGGACGAGGCTTTGTGAAAGGAAACATTCCCCCTTTAGAGTTTCAAACCGCTTTACCTATGCAAGGTGAAGATGAAATGGAACGAGCACAGAATCTGCGTGATAGCATGCAAAAGCTTAACCAATCGTGGACCGGTGTACGTCCAGCACCGATTGAAACACTACCATCAGCAATTGCCTTAGATCAGTTACTTGCTAAGCAAACCAAAATGCCTAGCATGCTCACTGCTCCTGTTGCGATCACGATGGACGATCTAGCACCTTACTCTGTAAATCTAAGCGATGGCCCTTACTTCCTAGTAGCAAGTCCATCAGAAGGAGGAAAAACATCCTTCTTACAAACATGGATTCTATCTCTTGCAATCTACACTTCACCAAAGGATTTCGAAGTGTATACGATGGATTTCCGCAGTAGTACCCGAGGACTATCTATCATCCAAGACATTCCTCATATGAAGAAATATATCTCGAATCAAAGCGAATTACCGTCGCTTTTAGATATACTGGAAGAAAGATTAGACAGTAGAGAAGTATCCAACGCATCAGATCATCCAGCTATTTTCTTAGTGATTGACGATGCTGATCACTTCAGTAAACAGTTTGATGATTATGCTCTACAAAGCCGTCTGAATAAAATCATGACGGAAGGGAGAAGAAAGAATTTCTATACCGCTATCGCAGGCGGTCCTTCGAACTTCCCTTATAGTAGCAACGACTGGCTATCAGAGATTAAAGGGGTTGAAACGGGCTTTATCTTCTCCACCCTAGACTCCAATGATCTTAGTTTATTGAAGATCCCGTACTCCGAAACACGATCCCCTCATTTACCAAAACAATTACGGGCAGGGGAAGGATACTTTGCGAAGAAGAGCTTTACTCGTATTAAAGGTGCTACTCCATTCTCTGAAGAATGGACACCAGAAAAATGGGTGGAACACCTACAAGAAAAATGGAGATAGGACTCTCCCAACTCGAATTAGAAAAGTAAACACTCTTAGATGAAAAAACACCTCTACTAGCTAGAATCTAGTTAATAGAGGTGTTTTTTATGTCTCTACCCGCTCCGCGATGTCTGGGGGATATCCAATTATCTATATATCTGATTATTGAAATAGATATATAGATAATTGGATATATAGATAATTGGATATATAGACTAGTTACACATAGCAGGAATTATGAATATCTATAGTAAGAATACTGTAGGGAGGTGTAATATGTCGCAAGCAAACATACCTAATATTTCACCGAATATAAGCATTACAAGGGAAGACGCAGTAAATCTGCTATTATCATCGATTGCCTTAGAAGAACTAGGATTAAGCCATATTATTAATGCCGAAGGCGAAAAACTCCAGTACGTTCTCGGAACGCTCCCTGGAGTCTCAACATCCTTTCAACCCACCATTAGCGATTTACTTACGATAAACAGCAGTGTTCGTGACACGATTAATGTAATTGGGAAGAAAGAATGGATTCTAAATGAGAAGCTAGAAAATGTATTAAACACAGACGTCACGAGGGGACCGACGGGGTCTGCCGGAGCCACAGGGCCTACAGGTCCATCAGGAGGACCTCCCGGACCTGCGGGGGCTACCGGGCCTCAAGGTCCAGCAGGGCCGACGGGGGCAGTTGGAGCCTCAGGAGACACAGGACCTCAAGGGCCGACAGGGCCTCAAGGTCCAACAGGAGCTTTTGCTACAGGTGATTTCTTATTTGTAGTCCAAGGAAACTCAGGCGCGAACGGAACAGTTCCACTCGGTTTCGGAGATACCCTCAATTTTATATCGGATACCTTAGACATCACGGTAACACCTGGTTCTGCCATCGTGAAACTAGAAGTTCCCACAGGCGCTAACGGGGCTACTGGAGCTACGGGGCCTCAAGGTCCGACGGGCGCGGATGGTGCAGACGGCGCTACGGGACCTCAAGGGAACACTGGGCCTCAAGGTCCGACGGGCGCGGATGGCGCGGACGGCACTACGGGGCCTCAAGGTCCAACGGGCGCGGATGGCGCGGACGGCACTACGGGGCCTCAAGGGAACACTGGGCCTCAAGGTCCGACGGGCGCGGATGGCGCGGACGGCACTACGGGGCCTCAAGGGGACACTGGGCCTCAAGGTCCAACGGGCGCGGATGGCGCGGACGGCACTACGGGGCCTCAAGGGCACACTGGGCCTCAAGGTCCGACGGGCGCGGATGGCGCGGACGGCACTACGGGGCCTCAAGGGCACACTGGGCCTCAAGGTCCAACGGGCGCGGATGGCGCGGACGGCACTACGGGGCCTCAAGGGCACACTGGGCCTCAAGGTCCGACGGGCGCGGATGGCGCGGACGGCACTACGGGGCCTCAAGGGGCTACCGGACCCACTGGTGCCACAGGGCCTCAAGGGGACACAGGGTCTACTGGTGCTAGCGGACCCCAAGGTGGCACTGGACCCACAGGGGCTACCGGAGTTGCAGGCATTACCGGACCGACGGGAGCTACCGGGTCGACAGGCGCCACAGGCATTACTGGAGCCTCAGCTGAAAACCAAACACCTTTCATCTACGTACAAAACGGTACTTCAAATAATGTCTCAGTCATTAACGGGAGAACGTTACAAGTAGTGGCCACAATCACTGTAGGACTTGGTCCTTGGGGTGGCTCTATCAATCAAAAGAATGATCGAGTATATGTCGCCAATTCTAACTCAAACAATGCTTCCGTCATCGATGCAAGAACCAATACCGTCATTGCAACACTCATTGCTGGCAATCAGCCTAGAGGTGCAGCGGTAAATCCTAACAATGGTAGAGTATATATTTCAAACTTCGCTAGTAGTAATGTATCTGTCTTTGAAGCAGATAATACTTTCGTCACAACCATCGCACTTCCTGCTCCTCTAGAAACAGATGTAAATGTAATCACAAATCAAATTTATATCGCTTCGAATAACGGATTCGTTTTCGTCATTGATAGTAACTCCAATGCCATCGTCGCAACCGTTACTACAGCATCAGGGGATCATCAGTTAGCTGTGAACCCAGCATCAGGACTTTATTATGTAGCTCTAAATAATGGAAGTGTTGTCAATGCTATCAATTTCCCTAGTAATACCATAGCGGCTACCATTCCACTCAGTGGAGGGCTAATTGGTGTAGATATCAATACGTTAACCAACACACTCTATGTTAAACCACAAAATAATTTTGTTTATAAAGTCGATGCAAGCACCAACAACACTCTCGCTACGATTACGTTAGCAGGAAATGGGCGAGAACTTGCCGTCAACTCGATCCCAACGGAGTTAATGCTTGACAACTTCACCTCATCCTACGTTGCCGCGGTGATTGGTGGCAATCCTGGACGTGTTGCGTTAATCGATCAAGTATCCAACAACATTTTTTATACGATTACCGTTGGAAACGACCCCAGATGGCTACAGTTCTTTTATTTATAGAAGATCATTCCCTTTAGCAGGCACATTCGAACAAGATGCGCCTGCTTTTTTCTATATCCAGTTATCATTCCATCGAAAAACACCTCTATTAACTAGGTTCAATCTCATCTAGTTAATAGAGGTATCATCTATTTCTCTACCCGCTTCGCAATCTCTTGCGAGAAGTAAGAAGCGACGTCTGGGGCGAGGGAACCGGGGCCGAATCCGGCATCGAATCCTAGTTCGAGGGCTAATTCATGTGAGATGCGGGGTCCTCCGCAGATGAGGAGGAATCGGTCCCGTAGTCCTTCGGCTTCTAGTAGTTCGACTAATTCGGTTAAGTTGGTGATATGAACACCTTTTTGGGTGACGATCTGCGAGACGAGGAGGACATCGGCTTGTAGTTCGAGGGCTTTAGCAAGGAGGATATCGTTTTCGACTTGACTTCCCAGATTATACGCATCCACCCACGGGTATCGCTCTAAGCCATACTCACCGTTGTACCCTTTCATATTCATAATCGCATCGATGCCAACGGTGTGGGCATCGGTACCTGTACAAGCACCTACGACGACGACTTTGCGACCGATGTGTTCTTCGATATAGTGATTAATATCATAGAAACTCATCACTTGGCTTTCTACCTTTGGAACTTGAATCGTCGTGTAATCCACATGATGTTCGCACTTTCCATAGACAATGAAGTAGGTGTAGCCCTCTCCTAGATCTTTCATATGATAGATTTGCGGTTCGGTTAGTCCCATCTTCATTACGAGCTGCCTAGCCGCTTCTTTTGCCTCCTCTCCATAAGGAGCAGGCATGGAGAAACTGAGCTGCATCACACCATCGTTCATCGTATCTCCGTACGGTTTGACTCTAGTAAGATCCGTAGCCATAAGACACCTCCTCCCGACTTGGTAGTTGCAAACGGTTGCGTAATCCTTGTTCCATAGGATTGTAGTAATCGACAGATTTCCGGATAACGCCTACTAACCCTTTTCCACCGTCTAAAGCTCTCTTCACATCAGCAAAGGTGCCCCGATGGATCGCTTCAAAAAAGCCAGTCTCCTGAACGTCTTCGAGCAACTGGACTGCTTCATCGAGCACTTCTTGTGCCCTTTTTTCGATCTTGCCACCCGAACGAAACTGAATTTCCTCCCCGAGATTACGCGCATTATTAAATACATACTGGGCATTTTCAATCGCGAGTTGACGATCATGAATATGCGGGGTGTGCATTGCTTCTGTCATCATCCCCAGCAACTGAATTCCTTGACCAGTCATGACACTAACGAGGTTAAACAAAGCATCTTGAATATGCCCTTTGAAGATATTTCCTGTCATATGCTTCGTGGGGGGCATGTACTTAAGCAGGGCATTTGGGAAAATTTGACGTGCCATCTGTGCCTGTGCTAATTCGAATAAGAAGCCATCTTCTAGTTCCGGACTCATCTCAAAAGCGTGACCCAGTCCCATCTGCTCTTCCGGGAGCCCGGATAGTAACGCAATCTGTTCATTAATAAATTGCGAAGCTAACACCGTATGAGCGGCCTCTACAGCATCGGCAGTGGTAAGGTAATTATCTTCCCCTGTATTAATAATGATGCCAGCGTAACTGTTAATCATGCGAGAAAACGCTTGATCGATTAGGGTTCGTTGCATATTAATATCACGGAATAGAATCCCGTATAATGCATCATTTAACATCACATCCAGCCGTTCTAAAGCACCCATGACGGCAATCTCTGGCATACATAGTCCGGAGCAATAATTACAAAGACGTATATAGCGGCCTACCTCTTCCCCTACCTCGTCTAACGCTTGGCGCATAATGCGGAAGTTCTCTTGCGTAGCATACGTCCCACCAAATCCTTCTCTCGTAGCACCATAGGGGACATAATCAATCAAACTCTGCCCAGTTGAACGAATCACAGCAATGATGTCAGCTCCCTGTCTAGCAGCTGAACGGGCTTGCACCACATCTTCATAGATGTCCCCCGTAGCCACGATGACATAAAGATATGGCTTTTTTCCTTCTCCCAATGTAGCGAGATACTCATCCCGTTTTTTTCGATTTTCTGCAATGCGGTCTAGTTGTTGATCGGCTAATTGCCCGCCAAAGCGGTGAAGCTCTTCCTCCGATCGAGTCGGGACCTTCGTTAAATCAAGTGCCCCCTGAGCCACACGCTCTGCAATCGTTTGTGCATCTTGTCCCTCATGCATCATCGCTTGAATCAGCCACGGTGCAACGCCTCTGCCTAAGACTCCCTGCTCTAATAGATGATCCACTACCCGATTGGGAAGCGGAATATATTCATCATCTACTCCATCTATTCCAAAAAGGCGCGCGACCGTTCGCTCCACCGCTACCGTGGTAAGTGGAGCGATAAATTGATCGATCCTCTCTGCAATCTTGCGGGCCGCTTCTCGACCGCGATTAATTTTCTGTGGATCCAAATGCAATCTCTCGTTCATAGTCTCCCTCCTGGATTCTTTGTTTTACGGCTGTTCGTGCCTGCTTAATCACCTTTTCCGGTAGTCCACACATCTCTGCGATCAAAATCGCTTGGGTTGCCACCACCTCTTGATCCTCGATGGGATCGAGGTGATAATCCATTGCCTTATAAAGCAACCGAATCCAGTCCTCTGCTTGGTTCGGATGATCTGAATCCCACTTAGGGATGATCGAAAGCCCCCTCACACGATAGCCTTGTATTCCCTCAATCTGAAGAGCCTCTGGAAAATGCGTCACATGAACCGCCCATGCCTGAGACTCATGCAAATAACGAGTAATCGCACAGCTGATCGCGGCGCCTTCGATAGGATTCGTACCTCGTCCAATTTCATCTAATAAGATGAGTCCTTGGTTTTCTGGATCTCTATCTATCCACTGCGCAAGTCGATTCATTTCAGCACCAAAACTACTAAGCCCCTGCTCTGCATTTTGATGATCCCCTATCCATGTGCGAATCCACGGAAATAATGGGAAAGAAAATTCCTCGGCAGGTACATATAAGCCATATTGCGCTAATACGGTACACAAACCTACCACTCGCAAGGCAGTTGTTTTCCCACCCATATTAGGGCCAATCAGTAGCGTACATCCTGGCTTCATCTCTAGTGTAACAGGCGTCATTTCATACCCTTTTTGCATCCAAGCCTCTTGTTCTAGCGGAAGAGTCCCCGCAATCACTCGGACTTGATTCTCCAAGTAGACGGGTCTAACTCCATTCCAACTCTGGACCGCACGACACTTCGCCCATAAGAAGTCGAGTCTTGTCCAGCGCTGTACAAGGCTTTGTAAAAATGGGATATGATCTCGAAATAAACGATTGATCTGCCGAAACAACGATTGCTCATAAATTGACATCTGTTCCTTGCAAATTAGCAACTGTTCTTGCCATACATTCTCCTGTTCATCCGGTACAAGCTCGTAAATCTGTTCGTATATCGTTTCTCTTACCAGCTTAATATCCGGGTCTACTGCAAACACCTTAGCTGATTCTTGGTGTCTACTGATCACCCATTCCCCTTGGAAATTTGGATTTCTCTGTAGTCGCTCGCTAATCTGCTTTTGTCGCTCTTTGCGAAGTTGCTGAATCGCTTTCGTCAGCTGATTCTTTTGCCGATTCATCTCAAGCCATTTTGAATCACCTAACTGCGAAACTTCAAATGAAGTCGTAAAACGCCCCGATTTTTGAAGTAGGAGAAGTAAGAAATGAAGCTTTCTCTGCTCTTCTGGATTCATCCTCATGAAACGCGGACTTGATTCTGAGCTTACAAACTCATCCCACCTAAACCACATCACTAAAAATCTCTTTACATGAAACCAAGTAAGCGTCGAGGATCGGTCTTGCAACACTTCTTGTAAATAAAAATCAATGTCATCTACTAATTCACAACAGGTAAGAAAATACGTAGCCCGGGATTCTGAAAATATCTCTATTATCTCTTGTTGATCTTGTAAATCTAGCTCCCACTCTTCTATTTGAGAAAGCGTATAGGGCTTTAACCTCCCCTTCCACTTCTTACCTAAAGGAGTATAGGGCGCAACTCGTTTGAGATATTCAGAAATGCGGAGCGCTTCCGCAGTCTCTGAGTCAAGAAACATCTGAAATCCACTCCTCTCGGTATACATCCCAGACTGGTATATCACCAACTACTTGCTGAATCTGTGCCTGAAACTCCTCAGGATTTACTTGCCAACCATCTGGAGAAGTAGAATTAATGCCAACTGCAAGTAGATTACTAGGAAACAACACCTGAATCCGGGACCCTCTTACTAGAAAATCAAACAAATAGGTCCAGTCAGGAATGGTAAGTTCGCCTGTAAAACCACTCGACCGTAGCTGTTCTAGAACGCGCTTCGTCAATGCACCATGAAAGTAAAGTTTCGTAGCTTGTTTCAGATCTTCCGCTGAAATATGGCTCCCCTGCGATTGAATCCACTCATGGGAAGAAAATGATATCCACCTTTCACCTATTTGAAGTGCACAAACTTCTCGTCTATAGAAGGATTGATATAGTTCGATATCATCAGCAGCAGGGGAAGGAAGGAGCAGCTTCGCCATCCACCCCTTTACTTCTTTCACTAACAAAGAAAGAGATGGCGAAAAACTAGCTCCCACCACTAATACGAAGCCATCACTCCATACCGGGCTGGCCATCACCTTCCGATTATAAGCTCCATCTACAATCACCTTGGCACATCCACACTGTTTTAATCGCTCAATACAAAGAGAAGCCCACTGACGAGTAGGCACTCCTGTTAATTTAACAGAGGTATCGCAATTCGCACGGGCTAAATAGACTCGCCCGGCTACCGAATCAATCGGTAAAGCCTCGATAATCTCCCATGCATCTGCTTCATTTTGGAGACAAATACCTGATGTGGCCACGATCCAACCCTTATAAACACGTACCTCTGGTTTGGATCGTCCACTCCACACATCTTGTGCCTCACCATCTACGCCAATACTAAATACTCCAACTGACTCTGCCGACCATGCTTTGCCTAATCCATTTAGAAAAGTGGTTTTTCCTGCATTTTTAGAAATGCCCACCAGCGAAAGAACTTGTAAATCCTCTCGCTGGCTCCATTGTTTCATCGTTTGGTTCATATCATTTCTTTCGCACCATCAGGGCTTTGAGCAGAGGCAGCTTCAATCTCAGCAGCCTTCACTTCCATCTGTTGACGGCGCTCCTCACGGTTTAACTGCTTCGGTTCTAGATTGATTTGTTGATTACTCATGAGAGCAGCAACCCCGACCAACTGGCGTTCACGCTGGCAATCTTCACAGTTACATTGAGTTGGACTGTAATTTTCTGGTTCCGGATAAGAAGTAATAACCCCTTCAAAGTTTCGCAAGATCGTCTTCGTCGGACTTTGCGACAAAATATAGTTAGGTGCTACAGGGATTTTCCCTCCTCCACCCGGGGCATCTACCACAAATGTAGGAATAGCGTATCCAGATGTATGGCCTCTTAGATACTCGATAATTTCGATCCCTTTGGAGACAGGAGCACGGAAGTGGCCGATTCCTTCAGATAAGTCACATTGGTAGATATAGTACGGACGAACGCGGATCTTCACTAACTCATGCATCAACTTCTTCATCACGTGAGGGCAATCATTCACCCCTGCTAAGATAACCGACTGGTTACCAAGCGGAACCCCAGCATTAGCCAACATCTCACAAGCTTTTTTCGCCTCTGGTGTAATCTCGCGCGGATGGTTAAAGTGCGTATTTAACCAGACTGGATGGTATTTCTGTAAGATGTTACACAAGTTCTCCGTAATTCGCTGAGGGAATACGACCGGAGCACGTGTCCCGATCCGAATAATCTCCACATGCGGAATTTCACGCAAGTTCTTCAATAGATACTCTAGAATACGGTCATTTACCAACAAGCCATCTCCGCCAGAAAGTAGCACATCCCGAATCTCAGGCGTACGACGAATGTAGTCGATACAAGCATCCATCTGCTTCTTCGGAACCCCCATGCCCACTTGCCCAGAAAAACGACGACGTGTACAGTAGCGGCAATACATCGAGCATTGATTGGTAATAAGGAATAAAACACGGTCAGGGTAACGATGTGTGAGACCCGGTACAGGGGAATCCGTATCTTCTAGTAGGGGATCTTCCATGTCATACGGAGTGCGGTATAACTCAGAAGATACTGGAACCGATTGCATACGTACTGGATCAGTTGGGTCTGTTGGGTCCATTAGCAATGCATAATAAGGAGTGATGTTAAGTGGGATCGTTTGGTTGGATATCTCCACTCCTTTTATTTCCTCAGGTGCTAGTTCGATTACTTTGCTGAGATCGTCATAATTTTTAATGGTATGGGTGAGTTGCCATAACCAGTCGTTCCATTGCTCTTCGGTAACGTCTTTCCATAGTTCGATTTCGCGCCAGTCTCTCACGTGAATTCCTCCTTGGGTTTGTTTGATTCGTTCATACATGAGCCTGTACCATCTGGTGATCGTGTGTTGATCTACGCTTGATACCGCCTATAAAAGATATCCTTTAAAGCCTGATGATCCCGCAATAGTTGGAGTGTTAGCTCCGCATGACCGGGGGCATATCCGTTTCCGATCATCATTTGAACATCTTTGCCTGCTCCCTCTGCACCGAGAGCGGCGGCAGTAAACTTTACGGCTGTACTGAAGAAATAGACCGTTCCACCATCTCGAGTTGCTAGGATAGAAGAAAGCTCAGTGTCAGGGACGTTAACACAATTCACCGTAATGTCTGCTAATTTACCATCTGTTAACTCCTCGATCACTTCCTTCACGGCAAGTGGCTCTTTCGCATTGACCGACTGTACCTCGTGAGCCATTCCTAATTCTCGAATCACTTCACAAGCCGCAGGGTTTGATTCAATCGCGATCACCTTCCCCTTTTTCCCAGCCGCTTGCCAAGCAACTGCAAGGCTTAATAAACCAGACTTTCCTCCCGCACCTAACACGACAACCGTATCGCTAGGCTGGACCAATCTCGCCACTTGCGCAGGAGCACCACACACATCCAAGGCCGCTAATGACACAGATTCGGGTAAGTCTTCTGGGAGAATCGCAAACGGACAACTAGCAAATAAAATAGCCTTACCCTTTATTAAAATTTGACCGTTATTCATATTTACATGTTGGATTTCTTCCACCAAAAGTGGGGTTAACGTAAGCGAAACCAGCGTCGCTACTTGATCTCCCACTTGCAAATCGGGTGCAGGAAACTCCACCCCTATTTGGCTCACTCTGCCGATTAACATTCCACCAGAACCGGTTACAGGGTTATGCATCTTACCCCGATCCGTAATAATCTTCATGATCATTTCTTTCACTTTACTATCATCATGTTCACAAGCTTCTTTGATTTGTACAAAGGAAGCGGAATCAATATTCAAACATTCTACGTCTATAAGGCATTCATTTGCATATAAGGGAGATACACTATCCAGCCTCCAAGCTGGCTGAGGCAGTACACCCTCTGGCTCAATCACTCGATGCGTCCCAAACGGGTCTCCTTTTTGCAGTTGCATCTTCCTCCACCTCCACACCCTACCTTATGCAATTTTTATGCCAATTCAAAAAATAGCGTTTCTATAGGGAACGAGCTATCCACATCAAAAAAGGCGCCCATTATTAGGCACCTATCAATATGATGGGAAATAAGCTAGGGGCTAATGACAAGACACAGATCTCAGCCCCTCTGTATCCCTAACTTTTTTAACTTATACTGCAATGTCTGCCTCGGAATCTGTAATACTTCTGCTGCCCTAGACACTTTCCCCCCAGATTGAATCATCGCTTGCGAAATCATCTCGTTTTCGTACTGGGCTAATCGATCTACTAGGCCTAATTCACTACCCCTTTGAAACGCATGAGTAGAATGTTTCGTCATATGACGAGAAAGGTGGCGAAGCTCAATGCAATTTGACTCAATAAAATGAACGGCTCCCTCCAGCACATTTCGCAACTCACGCACATTTCCTGGCCAATCATACTGCCTGAATAACATCTCCACTTCTACCGAAAGCGACAGCGACGGAATCGAATATTGCCGAGATAGATTTCCCAGGAAATAATCTGTCAAAAGTTGCAGATCTTCTTTTCTCTTTCTCAAGGGAAGAAGGTGAATACTCACCACATGAAGCCGGTAAAACAAATCCTTACGAAACTTTCCCGATTCGACAGCCAGCCACGGGTCTTCATTAATCGCCGCAATCACACGCACATCAACAGAGTGTAACTTTGAACCACCAACTCTTCGTAAAAAACTATCCTCTAGAACTCTCAGTAACTTTGCCTGCAAATCAATTGGCATCGCATGAATTTCATCTAAAAAAAGAGTCCCACCATCTGCTAGCTCAAACAATCCAGCACGATCTTCTGCACCTGTAAAAGCTCCTTTTTCCGTTCCAAACAATAAACTTTCTAACAATGAACTAGGGATAGCTGCGCAGTTCTGGACAATGAACGGCTTTTTCTTCCCCAAACCCAACTGATGAATCGATTGCGAGATAATCTCCTTCCCAGTTCCTGTCTCACCGATGATCAAGACAGGCGCCTTGGAGTGAGCTACTCTTCTTGCCTTACTCACTTCTGCGACTAAGGCGGGATGTTGGGTAAGGAAGTCTTCAAACTTATACAAACATGCCTTCTTTTCCTTATGGGGTGCTGTTTTCCACACCTGCTCACGCAATGCATGAACCTCTTCAGATAGCTCTCTTACTTGTGTATAGTCGCGCGATATTTCTACCGCACCCAAGCATCGTCCTTCGACATGAACAGGAAAGGTACGATTTAAGGTCGTAATCTGCTTTCCCTTTTGATTTAAAAAGGTTTGTTGGGTATCTGGAAGCCGTTCCCCTGTTTCTAACACATATAAAAGCGTGCTTGATTTCTCCGTCAAAGATGGAAACGCTTCCAAAACATGCGTCCCTAACACCTCTGTCGATTCCATTCCATCCATACGAGAAGCCGCTTGATTATAAAAAATAGTAACCCCTTGCGCATTTACAATATGTACACCTTCTTGGATCCCATGCAACACCTCTTGAAAGACATGCTCACTACATTCACCTTGCCCTCCATGTTGAATCAACGGAATCCCCCCAGTTTTCGTTTGTGCTGAAAATTAAGCAGAAAAAGATCAATAGTTGGCATTGACATATATTTATAATTGTATATTTTTTCTACTTATTTTTCTAGGACTAACTCCTAATGTCATTTCTTAATCATCTTCTCCCCTTCTGAATAATATATTGTTACTAACTTAGAAACGGGGTGGAGCATATGATTCACAGGCCTGCAACAATCTTCAGTCTGGATCCATTAGTCGTTACGTATGAAAAGATTGTTACACCAGAGGAATGCCAAGAGCTCATTCAATTAGCCCAGCCTCAACTTCATCCGTCTACCATTGTAGGGGAAAAGGGACTGATCCAATCCGACTACAGAATCTGTAATACCGGTTGGATTCCCCATCACACCAATTCATTTACTACCGAAATATGTGAGCGAATTGCTAGTATTACCAGACAACCACTCCACCACGCCGAACCACTGCAAGTAGGCGAATATACAGCCGGAGGGAGATTTGGCGCTCACTTCGATGCCTTCGAGCTCGATAAAGAAGCAAGTTATCAATTCATGGCAGTCGGTGGACAACGCACTTATACGGCTCTACTCTATTTGAATACACTTCCTGCTGGAGTCGGAGGAGAGACTTTCTTCCCTAAGCTAGATCTAGAAATTGTACCTCAGGAAGGAACCCTCCTTGTATTTCAAAACTGTATAAAGGGAACGATTGACCTCCACCCGCTTTCTCTACACGGTTCTGATATTCTAAAAGAGGGCATTAAATACATCGCCACTCTCTGGTTCCGGGAACGACCGCTAGTCTGACTCAGTGCTAAACACCATTTTGATTTGTCTCCAACTTCGAAATCATATACAATGAAAATGCCCTTTCATATAAAGCTCCTCATCATCAGTAGGAATTTTATATGAGAGGGCTATTTTTCATCTTTTTAATCTATCGGAAGCAGTGATACGATGAACCACGCTCAAGATATCAAGGTAGTTGTAGGCGCGGATGGAATAAACAACAATCCAGGATGGATTCACACCGAGCAACACGAGCTAAGCCTATTAAATCGAAATGATTGGGTAAAGCGCTTTTCGCCTAACTCGATCCGCATCATTCTCACTGAACACGTATGGGAACATTTGACTTACGAAGAAGGGATCCAAGCCGCAACCATATGCCACGAATTCCTTCAAACAGGAGGCTTTATTCGATGTGCCGTACCAGACGGATACTTCCCAGAAGAAGCATATCAACAACTCGTTCAAGTCGGCGGTCCCGGTCCCGCAGATCATCCAGCCGCTAGTCATCAAATCGTATACACGTACACAACCATTGCAGCTATGTTCGAAGCGGCCGGATTCGAGATAACACTCTTAGAATATTTCGATGAAAACGGCCAATTCCATTATCAAGACTGGGATAAAAAAGATGGGTTCATCTACCGTTCGAAGCGGTTTGACCATCGAAATCAAGACGGAAACATGGGGTTTACCTCACTAATGGTGGATGCGGTAAAAAGATGAAGAGAAATAGCATAAAGAAGAACCCCCACTTTTAAGCCGTAGCATAAGTAGGGGTTCTTCTTTATGCTGAAACGCGGTGCCCTGTTAACTTGGATGAAACGAAAAACCCAGCCTTCGCCTCACCTTTCATGTTATCTCCATCTACCGATACGACGAAGTTCAAACTAATGCTCATCGGCTTCGTAATCTTCATCGACCACTTTAACGTATCGCCATCTACCGTGGGATGAAACGTAAATGTATCCTCCCCTTGCTTTGCATTTCCTACTAATTGCCCATCTTGAAAAGTAAATTCGACCGAAACAGGAAATTTTCCCATCGGGCTAGCAATCTCCGTTTCCCACTTCCCTAGAAATGGATTATTAGACTGACTGCTCATATTATATGCCTCCTATTTTTGCCATCCATATATACTTCCAAAACAAATTGTATCAGATGTCGCATGAAGAAATGAAGAAAATATTGACTATGAATAAACAAACGCTTTCCTTGCATTCTACTAATAGATTACAAAGAAAGCGTTGATACTTTTTCTTTAAACTCTAGCAATGTCCGATCATTAGTGATGTTAGTGAGCCTACCTAGCGCTCCCTGTCTACTCCTACATACGATCTGGAGCTGTCACCCCTACAAGTTTCAATCCATTTCGAATCACCTGCGCCGTACACTCAAGCAAAGCCAGACGAGCCTGCGATAACTCCACATCCTCTGTCACAACCCGATGTGCACCATAGTAACTATGGAACTGTGTCGACAAATCATATAAATAACGAATCACACGATGCGGAGCGATGGCCTCCGCCGCAGATGCAATCTCATCTGGGAATTCAGCTAATTTTTGTAACAAATCATACTCCGCATCTTCCGTCAATCGGCTCAAGATCGCGGGATCAAACGAGACAGCAACCCCTTTCTCCTCAGCTTGACGAAACACACTATGAATCCGTGCATGGGCATATTGAACATAGTAAACAGGATTCTCATTTGACTGGCTCATCGCCAAATCCATATCAAAGTCCAAATGTGTATCTTGGCTACGCATCGCGAAGAAATAACGGGTTGCATCAACTCCTACTTCTTCCATTAAATCTACCAGCGTGACTGCTTTCCCTGTACGCTTTGACATCTTCACTACTTCTCCACCTTGGAAAAGCTTCACAATTTGAATAATCATCACATCAAGTGTATCTGCTGGATGTCCTAGCGCTTGTAGAGCCGCCTTCATCCGAGCGATATAACCGTGATGATCCGCACCCCAAATATTAATCAGACGATCAAAGCCACGACTTAACTTATTCCGATGGTACGCAATATCAGGTGTAAGATAGGTATAGGAACCATCTTGTTTCACCAGCACACGGTCCTTATCATCACCGAAATCTGTAGAACGAAGCCAGAGAGCACCATCTTGCTCATACGTATAACCTTGTTTCTTTAACTCTTCTAACGTTTCCTCAATCACATTTGATTCATAGAGAGACTTCTCACTAAACCACTTATCAAAGCCGACACGGAACCCCTTTAGATCCGTTTCAATCTTTTTAAGTAGCTTCTCGCGACCCACTTCCTGAAAATAAGCTAAACGCTCGGAACCATCTGCCTCGGCCCACTTTTTCCCGTCCATCTCGATGATCTGCTCTGCAATCTGAACCATATCTTGCCCACGATACCCGTCCTCTGGGAATTCCCAATCCATTCCCAATCCCTCGAAATAACGCGCTTCTAGGGATAAGGCCATCATGTTCATCTGGTTGCCTGCATCATTAATATAATACTCACGGGTTACATCATAACCAGCCGCATCCAGTACATTGCACAATGCATCTCCAACCGCGGCCCCACGTGCATGTCCGAGATGAAGACTACCCGTTGGATTAGCACTCACAAACTCCACATTTACCCGCTCGCCCTTACCGGCTCCACTTCTGCCAAATTCCTCTTTTTGCTTATGAACCTCAAGCGCTACGTCCGTTAAAAAAGAACGATCCATCGTAAAGTTAATAAAACCCGGGCCGGCAATCTCGATTTTGCGAATCTGCGCTTTGGATTGGTCTAGTTTCTCTACGATCACATTCGCAATCTCACGCGGATTACGACGGGCAATCCGTGTCAACTGCATCGCCACATTCGTAGCCCAATCTCCGTGGCTTCTCTCCTTCGGCACCTCTAATAAAATATCAGGAATCTGTTCCTCTGTTACCAGTTCCGCTTGCAGAATGGCCTGTTTAATCTGCTCTTTCAACATTTCCTTCATCTGCGTCAAAACGCTCATCGTTACCCCTCCAACCAATCAATCGTAAGCTCGTACAACCCTAATGATTGCCCGCTCATCGATAGTTCAAATGAAAACTCGATCTTTCCACTACCTTGTCCCATCTCGCGGCGATACTGATGGGTATGTACCTCCATCTCCATCTGGCCACCTGGGGTTGTCATCGTACTCACCGTAACATCATCCGGCCGATACACTTGACGGTACGAAATACCTCCACGACGAATGATCACAAGCTGGTCCTCCCCAGCCCTCACCATCGTAGCTATCTCTTCCGATGTTCCCGGATTTTCTTTATAGCGGATTTTCCAGTCTGTCCACGATTCCTCAAACGAACCAGGCATCTCCTGTTCGATTCTTTCTGGTTCAGCTACTGGATCAGAATAAATAATCGAAACCACCCGTACTCGGACTTCACGTTTTTGTTTTTGGCTCATAAAGGAAATGGCACCCGTTCTTGCGGATGCCAAACACCTCACTAAAATTAATATGCATCAAGTATAGTAAAAGCTTGAAAAGTTAGCAACCGTACTGTACCTACTATTTGAAACATCTCTCTAAAACGATGGAGTACATCCCACTCCTAATAAAGATTATGTACTATCATCACAGCCTATCCTAATGAAACAAATGTAGCATTTCGCCCCAAATATATCAAAAAAAATAACCACAATTAGACATATAGGACTGAAAAAATAGATGATCATACAAGCCAAGTATATTGGTTCGCCATATGTATAGTTAGAAGAAGGGAGGCCTATGATTATGAAGGATAAGATATCTGTAGCACAGAGTAATTGTCCATCGTCAAATTGCCCTATTATCCGGAGAATATTCAGGAGACTAGGAACTCTCGGAAGACGTATCGCAGGTCTAAACAGACGGATCGTAGCCTTAGAGAACGGGGGTGGGCTATCGGCTTATGGACAAATATACAACCTATCCAATGGTATAGCGCTAACCATTCCAGCAGGGGGAAATGTGCCATTTAGTAATAATGGTGTATTAAATAATATTACACATACCGCTGGGTCCACTAACATCACCCTACCTCAAGCAGGCCAGTACGAAATCAACTTCCAAGTAAGTGTTATCGGGGCACTTCTAGGCTTACTAGCCGCTTTTGCCGTTACCGTAAACGGGACAGTCGTCCCCCAATCAACTTTTGCCATTAACTTGACAGGTATTTTAGGTCTTGCAGCACAAGTATCTGGTTCTGTCATCATCGATGTCCCTGCGAACGCTACCATCACATTACGAAATGTAAGTGGTGTACCTGTTCCATTGCTAGAAACCTTAATTGGTGCGACTACACCACTCAGCAATGCTTCTATGACAATAAAGAGATTAGGTCCTGCATAATCCATAATTTGAGAGTGATAGAGAAAACAGGCGAGGCTAAATGCTTAAAAACAGGGGTGTCCTCTTTTGATAAAAGAGTATGACGGCCCATTTTTTTAAGCATTTAGCCTCTTTTTTTGTACATACCCTAGGACAGGAACACAAACTAATTTCTAGTCATACCTATAACAGAAATCATTTTAAAGGAGGTATAACATGTCTCAAGCCAATATACCTAATATTTCACCTACTATTTCCGTTACGAGGGAAGGTGCAGTAAATCTGTTGCTTTCCTCGATCGCATTAGAAGAGCTAGGCCTTAGCCATATTATTAATGCCGAAGGGGAAAAAATCCAATACGTTCTCGGAACACTCCCTGGGGTTTCAACTAACCTCCAACCCTCCATTAGCGATTTATTCCTGATTAATGAAAGCGTTCGCGACACGATAAATGTAATCACAAGGAAAGAATGGATTTTAAACGAGAAGTTAGCAAATACGATAGGTACACCCGTCACAGCAGGACCAACAGGACCCCAAGGACCAACAGGACCTCAAGGGTCATCCGGAGGACCTCCTGGACCTCAAGGACCAACAGGACCTCAGGGGCTAACCGGACCTCAAGGCGTTACTGGATCTCAGGGGCCCCAAGGGGTAACCGGTTCTTTTGCTACAGGTGATTTCTTATTTTTCGTTCAAGGAAACTCAGGCGCAAATGGAAATGCTTCCGTAGATTTCGGAGATATAATCAACTTTTTATCCGATACATTAGACATTACGGTAACACCCGGTTCCGCCAATGTACGGATCGAAGTACCCACAGGACCGACCGGACCCCAAGGCGACATCGGATCGACCGGACCTCAAGGCGTTACCGGACCTCAAGGACCGACCGGACCTCAAGGGGATACCGGGCCTCAAGGACCGACCGGACCTCAAGGGGATACCGGGCCTCAAGGCATTACCGGGCCTCAAGGTGATACCGGGCCCCAAGGACCGACCGGACCTCAAGGTGATACCGGGCCTCAAGGCGATACCGGGCCTCAAGGTGATACCGGGCCTCAAGGCGTTACCGGGCCTCAGGGGCTAACCGGACCTCAGGGACCGACCGGACCTCAAGGTGATACCGGGCCTCAAGGCGTTACCGGGCCTCAAGGCGTTACCGGACCTCAAGGCGTTACCGGACCTCAAGGCGTTACCGGACCTCAAGGACCAACAGGACCCCAAGGACCGACCGGACCTCAAGGGCCGACCGGACCTCAAGGTGACACAGGGCCCCAAGGATCGACCGGACCTCAAGGCGTTACCGGACCTCAAGGGGAGACGGGACCTCAAGGGGATACCGGGCCTCAAGGACCCACTGGGCCTCAAGGGCTAACCGGACCTCAAGGACTGACGGGACCTCAAGGACTGACGGGACCTCAAGGACCGACCGGACCTCAAGGACCGACCGGACCTCAAGGACCGACCGGACCTCAAGGGCTAACTGGAGATCCCTTCCCAGTAAATAGTTCCTTAAATGCAGCTGCAGCCCCCACATTCTCAATCCCCGCCGATGGTGCGGTTCCTTGGAATACACCAGGTAATGTCACTGGTAACAATATTACTCTTGGAGCAACTTTTGTCACGATTGCCACTGGTTCATATATGATTTTAGCTGGGCTAAATGGAACGGGGAACATAAGCGGTCAACTTCGAAGAAACGGTGTATTAATCCCAGGTGGCATTATGTCGGCACAGGCAAACAACGACGGCATTTCAATTGGAGCTTTCACCACTGGGCCTGCGCAAATATCTCTCCATGATCTGAATGCCTTAAGTAATGGCCGTGCCAATATACAAGTATTGCAGGTCGATGTTGTATAAGGAATAAGGAGGTGTAACATGTCTCAAGCTAATATCCCTAATATTTCACCTACTATTTCTGTCACGAGAGACGATGCAGTCAATCTATTACTGTCATCGATTGCGTTAGAAGAAGTAGGACTTAGCCATATCATTAACGCCGAGGGAGAAAAGCTACAGTACGTTCTCGGAACCCTCCCCGGAGTCTCAACCACTTTTCAACCCACTCTTAACGATCTACTTTCGATCAACACCAGTGTGCGCGACACGCTAAGTACCATCACGAAGAAAGAATGGATTCTAAATCAAAAGTTAGAAAACATATTAGACGGAGAAGATTCTCCGGTGGGATCTCCGGGACCTCAAGGGCCTCCCGGGCCCCCCGGACCATCAGGCGGACCCACTGGACCTCAAGGAAACGCTGGATCGACCGGGCCAACTGGGCCTCAAGGAAACGCTGGACCTCAAGGCGTTACAGGACCAACGGGAACGATCGCAACCGGTGCCTTCCTCTTTACAGTCCAAGGAAACTCAGGCGCAGATGGAAATGTTCCACTCGGCTTTGGCGACACCCTAGACTTCCTATCCGATACGTTAGACATTACGGTAACACCCGGTTCTGCTAATGTAAGACTAGAAGCTCCGACGGGATCGACCGGGCCTCAGGGCGATACCGGGCCTCAAGGACCAACAGGAGCTCAAGGCGATTCGGGATCCCAAGGAGAACCGGGACCCCAAGGAATCTCGGGACCTCAAGGACCGACTGGACCTCAAGGAATCTCGGGGGCTCAAGGAATCTCGGGACCCCAAGGAATCTCAGGACCCCAAGGAATCTCGGGGCCTCAGGGACCATCGGGAGCTCAAGGAATCTCGGGGGCTCAAGGAACGTCAGGGCCTCAAGGAATCTCAGGATCCCAGGGAATCTCAGGACCTCAAGGAACGTCAGGATCTCAAGGAATCTCGGGGGCTCAAGGAACGTCGGGGGCTCAAGGAATCTCGGGGGCTCAAGGAATCTCGGGGACTCAAGGAATCTCAGGGACTCAAGGAACGATCGGGACTCAAGGAACGACCGGGCCTCAAGGTGACACAGGATCTCAAGGCGATACCGGACCTCAAGGACCGATTGGGTCTCAAGGTGAAACAGGACCTCCACAAAGAGGCTCAGGACCTCAAGGCGGCACGGGACCTCAAGGAATTCCGGGAGCTCAAGGGATCTCGGGATCCCAAGGAATCTCAGGACCTCAAGGACCGACGGGACCCCAAGGAATCTCAGGACCTCAAGGTGGCACAGGAACACAGGGCAACACAGGGGCTCAAGGGCCTACTGGACTCCCCTTCATAGCCCAAAGTTATCTAAATGCAGCCGCAACCGGATTTACACTCGCTGCGAACGGTCCCGTTCCTTGGAACGTTCAAGGTAACTCGAAGGGTACCAATATCACTCATGTTGTGGGCGCTACTTTTATCGGAATCGCTGCTGGAGCCTATTATATTTCCGGTGGACTAAATGGTTCCGGCAATATGAACGTTCAACTTCTGAGGGACGGTGTATTAATTCCGGCTGGAGTGATGCAAGCACAGGTAACCGACGATGGGCTCTCAGTCGGAGCTTTCACCACCGGTCCCGCTCAACTTTCTATGATAAACGTTACCGCCATAACCAACTGTCGGGCCAATATCCAAATCTTACAGCTCGATCAATAATGAGGATTCCTACCCTTCAAAAAATATCCCCCTTTTAAGAGGCTCCTCTCTCAAAAGGGGGATTAAAGAAAACATTTGGATACATTCATTAGTACAGATAGTAGGAATCATTTAGAAGGAGGTATAACATGTCTCAAGCGAATATCCCTAACATTTCACCTACTATTTCCATTACGAGAGATGATGCAGTAAATCTGCTATTATCATCCATTGCGTTAGAAGAGCTAGGCTTAAGTCATATTATTAATGCTGAGGGAGAAAAACTCCAATACGTCCTCGGAACTCTCCCCGGGGTCTCAACCACCTTTCAACCCACTCTTAACGATTTACTTCTCATTAACAGTAGCGTCCGAGATACGATTAATGTAATCGGAAAGAAAGAATGGACGTTAAACGAAAAGCTAAGCAATATTTTAGAAACAGATGTTACGAGAGGGCCCTCAGGGCCTGAAGGACCCTCAGGACCCCCAGGGACCGCAGGATTAACAGGACCGCAGGGGCCAGACGGAACGACGGGAGATATTGGACCTCAAGGAGAAACCGGGCCTCAAGGGCTACCAGGGCCTCAAGGCTCTTTTACTACAGGTGGTTTCTTATTCTTGGTTCAAGGAAACTCAGGCGCAGATGGAAATGTTCCAGTCGGCTCTGGAGATATAATCAACTTTTTATCCGATACATTAGAAATTACCGTAACACCTGGCTCTGCCAATGTAAGAATGGAGGTTCCTACAGGTGAAAACGGACCTACTGGAACCATTGGGCCGGTTGGTCCGACAGGACCTCAAGGGGTTACCGGGCCTCAAGGGGACACGGGACCTCAAGGCGTTACAGGATCTCAAGGGGATGTCGGGCCTCAAGGGGACACGGGGCCTCAAGGCGTTACAGGACCTCAGGGACCGACAGGGCCTCAAGGGGACACGGGGCCTCAAGGGGACACGGGACCTCAAGGGGACACGGGACCTCAAGGGGACACGGGACCTCAAGGGGACACGGGACCTCAAGGCGTTACAGGACCTCAAGGCGTTACGGGGCCTCAAGGAGACACGGGGCCTCAAGGGGACACGGGGCCTCAAGGAGACACGGGGCCTCAAGGGGACACGGGGCCTCAAGGAGACACGGGACCTCAAGGGGACACGGGGCCTCAAGGCAGCACGGGACCTCAAGGCGTTATCGGGCCTCAAGGCGTTACCGGGCCTCAAGGCGTTACCGGGCCTCAAGGCGCAACAGGACCTCAAGGCGCAACAGGACCCCAAGGCAGCACGGGACCTCAAGGCAGCACGGGACCTCAAGGCAGCACGGGACCTCAAGGCAGCACGGGACCTCAAGGAAATGCTGGACCTCAAGGAAATACGGGGCCTCAAGGAAATACGGGGCCTCAAGGAAATACGGGGCCTCAAGGGCCAACAGGAACCTCCTTCTTACTGAATAGCTACCTAAATGCAGCTGCAACAGGAGCTGGAACTAGCGTCGCTGCCAACGGGCCAGTTCCTTGGAATACCCCAGGTAACTCCAACGGCCCAAATGTTACTCTCGGAGCGACTTTTGTCACGATTGCTACTGGCTTATATATGATTACAGCCGGACTAAATGGCGGCGGAAATATAAGCGCCCAAATTCGGAAAGATAACGTATTAATCCCAGGTGCCATTATGTCGGCAAATTCGAACAACGACGGTGTTTCAGTTGGGGCTTTCACCACTGGACCAGGACAAATATCTCTCAACAGCGTTAACGCCATAACAAATGCCCGTGCCAATATACAAGTCTTACAGATCGATTAAGGAGGTGTGACATGTCTCAAGCCAATATCCCTAATATTTCACCTACTATTTCTGTCACGAGAGACGATGCAGTCAATCTATTACTGTCATCGATTGCGTTAGAAGAAGTAGGACTTAGCCATATCATTAACGCCGAGGGAGAAAAGCTACAGTACGTTCTCGGAACTCTCCCCGGAGTCTCAACCACCTTTCAACCCACTCTTAACGATCTACTTTCGATCAACACCAGCGTGCGCGACACGCTAAGTACCATCACCAAGAAAGAATGGATTCTAAATCAAAAGTTAGAAAACGTATTAGATGGCGAAGATTCTCCAGCTGGAGCTCCGGGACCTCAAGGGCCTCCCGGGCCTCAAGGACCATCAGGCGGACCGACCGGGCCTCAAGGAAACGCAGGACCGATCGGGCCTACTGGACCTCAAGGAATCCCGGGACCTCAAGGCGTTACTGGACCAACAGGAACGATCGCAACCGGTGACTTCCTCTTTACAGTCCAAGGAAACTCAGGCGCAGATGGAAATGTTCCACTCGGTTTCGGAGATACCCTCAATTTTCTATCTGATACGTTAGAAATTACGGTAACACCTGGTTCTGCTAATGTAAGACTAGAAGCGCCGACGGGATCTACTGGACCTACAGGATCTCCGGGACCTCAAGGACCCACAGGGCCTCAAGGGAATGCGGGAGTTCAAGGGATCACAGGACCTCAAGGGAATGCGGGAGCTCAAGGAATCACAGGACCTCAAGGGAATGTAGGGACTCAAGGAGTCTCAGGGGCTCAAGGGATCACGGGACCTCAAGGAGATACGGGATCTCAAGGGGATATCGGAGCTCAAGGAATTACAGGGACTCAAGGAAATATTGGAACTCAAGGAATCACGGGACCTCAAGGGATTACAGGACCTGAAGGGGTCACGGGACCTGAAGGAATCACGGGACCTGAAGGAGATATCGGACCTCAAGGCGATACGGGGCCTCAAGGGGACGCTGGGCCTCAAGGCATTACAGGAACCCAAGGAGTCTCAGGGGCTCAAGGGATCACGGGACCTCAAGGCATCTCAGGACCTCAAGGAGATACCGGTCCTCAAGGATCGATTGGGTCTCAAGGTGACACAGGACCTCCACAAAGAGGCTCAGGACCTCAAGGCGGTACGGGACCTCAAGGGCCGACGGGAGATCAGGGCGAAACGGGATCCCAAGGAATCTCAGGACCTCAAGGACCGACGGGACCTCAAGGATCGTCCGGATCTCAAGGTAGCACAGGAACCCAGGGCAACACAGGGGCTCAAGGGCCTACTGGACTCCCCTTCATAGCCCAAAGTTATCTAAATGCAGCCGCAACCGGATTTACACTCGCTGCGAACGGTCCTGTTCCTTGGAATGTTCAAGGTAACTCGAAGGGTACCAATATCACTCATGTGGTGGGCGCTACTTTTATCGGAATCGCTGCTGGAGCCTATTATATTTCCGGTGGACTAAATGGGTCTGGTAATATGAACGTTCAACTTCTGAGAGATGGTGTATTAATTCCGGCTGGAGTCATGCAAGCACAAGTAAACGATGACGGGCTCTCAGTCGGGGCTTTCACCACCGGACCCGCTCAAATATCTATGATCAACGTTACCGCCATAACCAACTGTCGGGCCAATATCCAAATCTTACAGCTCGATCAATAATGAGGATTCCTACCCTTCAAAAAATAACCCCCTTTTAAGAGGCTCCTCTCTCAAAAGGGGGTTTTACTGTATAACATCTGCGCCTAGGATACCTCGCCCTTTTTTCTAAATAAAGAAAATCTGAATAAATCGTTTAGTACATGCCTTCGTGGCCAAGCATACCTATAATAAGACTCTACGTAAGGAGGTATATTATGTCTCAAGCTAACATTCCTAATATTTCACCGAACATAAACATCACAAGAGAAGATGCAGTAAATCTACTATTATCATCCATTGCGTTAGAAGAACTAGGATTAAGTCATATTATTAATGCCGAGGGGGAAAAACTCCAATACGTTCTCGGAACTCTCCCCGGAGTCTCAACATCCTTCCAACCCACGATTAGCGATTTACTCACGATCAACAATAGTGTTCGCGATACGATTAATGTAATCGGGAAAAAGGAATGGATCCTAAATGAAAAGCTAGAAAATGTGTTAAACACAGACGTTACAAGGGGACCCACGGGATCGGCTGGTGCCACTGGACCTACAGGACCATCAGGAGGACCTCCGGGACCTGCAGGGGCGACAGGGCCTTCTGGACCTCCGGGACCTGCGGGTGCCACTGGAGTGACCGGGCCTCAAGGGGCGACGGGACCGACGGGATCTTTTGCTACAGGTGATTTTTTATTTTTGGTTCAAGGGAATTCAGGAGCTGACGGAAGCGTTCCACTCGGCTTTGGAGATACACTAAACTTTATATCTAATGTGTTAGAAATCACGGTAACACCCGGCTCTGCCAATGTGAGTTTAGAACTACCCACTGGAACGACGGGAGCCATCGCAGGTATCATTAAAGCAATCGTTGCAGAACTCAGTCTTACTGGTTCTACAGGAGCAACTGGACCTCAAGGCGGAACTGGACCTCAAGGCGGAACTGGGCCTCAAGGGGTCACTGGGCCTCAAGGGGTCACTGGACCTCAAGGCGATACCGGACCTCAAGGCGATACCGGACCTCAAGGCGATACCGGGCCTCAAGGAAATACCGGACCTCAAGGAAATACCGGACCTCAAGGCGATACCGGACCTCAAGGCGATACCGGACCTCAAGGCGATACCGGGCCTCAAGGAAATACCGGACCTCAAGGCGATACCGGGCCTCAAGGAAATACCGGACCCCAAGGAAATACCGGGCCTCAAGGCGGCACGGGGCCCCAAGGGAATACCGGGCCTCAAGGAAATACCGGACCCCAAGGGAATACCGGGCCTCAAGGCGGCACGGGGCCCCAAGGACCTACGGGTGCAGTGGCAAATAGCTTTATGTTTGCTACCATAACCGGAGCCGGAAATACTCCTGCTATTGCTGCAGGTAATCCTGTACCTTATGACACGATTCTCACTCAATTTGGTTCTGGCGAAATAGTACTTGATACAGGGGCAGGAGGATCAACCGGAACCGTTACCTTAGCTTCCAACCATTATTACGAGGTAAATTATTCCGCAAGAAATACAACGAATAATGCTACATTCGAGTTACAATTAAACGGAGCCCTTATTCAAGGAACACAGGTAGCACAATCTAATAACACCAACTCTTCTAACTCCGCAGTAGCCATTATTCAAATACCACCAGGTCCTTCTGGATCATTGCAGGTTGTAGTCCAAACTGCAGGAGCAGTAGCAAGAGCACAATGTGGACTTTCTATCATCATGTTACGTTGACAAATTGGTAAATCGATGATCGTGCCCGATTCAGTTATGAAGAATATTTAACAGTCATATCAATCGATTAATAAGCACCGCCCTTAGAAAGTTTCTAGCTCTCTAAGGGCGGTGTACCATGTAACGGCCTTCCCCGAGGATACCTCGCCTTTTTTTGCCTATTAAACGATGATAGAGGAAAAAAAGTAGTACGTATAGTAAGAATCCAACGTATAAATAGTAGGAATATTTCATTAAGGAGGTATACCATGTCTCAAGCGAATATACCTAATATTTCACCGAATATAAACATTACCAGAGAAGATGCAGTAAATCTGCTATTATCATCCATTGCCTTAGAAGAACTAGGATTAAGTCATATTATTAATGCTGAGGGAGAAAAACTCCAATACGTTCTCGGAACGCTTCCCGGAGTCTCAACCTCCTTCCAACCCACGATTAGCGATTTACTTACGATCAATAATAGCGTTCGCGATACGATTAATGTAATCGGAAAAAAAGAATGGATCCTAAATGAGAAGCTAGAAAATGTATTAAACACAGATGTTACCAGAGGGCCAACAGGACCCCAAGGGCCAGCAGGAGTCACAGGATCATCAGGCGGACCTCCCGGACCTCCGGGGGCAACGGGACCTCAGGGACCATCAGGGCCAGCGGGAGCGGTCGGAGCTACAGGGGACACTGGGCCTCCAGGAACTACTGGACCTCAAGGGCCGACTGGATCTTTTGCTACAGGAGATTTCTTATTCTTGGTTCAAGGGAACTTCGGCGCGGATGGAAATGCTCCCGTCGATTTCGGAGATACGCTCAACTTCATATCGGATACATTAGAAATCACGGTAACACCTGGTTCTGCCATCGTAAAACTAGAAGTGCCCACCGGCGCAAACGGCACTACTGGAGCTACTGGACCTCAAGGACCGACCGGGGCAGATGGGGCGGACGGCGCTACAGGGCCTCAAGGGAACACTGGGCCTCAGGGACCTACGGGCGCTGGCTCCGATGGTGCTACGGGACCTCAAGGGAACACTGGGCCTCAGGGACCTACGGGTGCTGGCTCCGATGGCGCTACGGGACCTCAAGGACCCACTGGGCCTCAGGGACCTACGGGTGCTGGCTCCGATGGCGCTACGGGACCTCAAGGACCCACTGGGCCTCAGGGACCTACGGGCGCTGGCTCCGATGGTGCTACGGGACCTCAAGGGAACACTGGGCCTCAGGGACCTACGGGCGCTGGCTCCGATGGTGCTACGGGACCTCAAGGACCCACTGGGCCTCAAGGACCTACCGGCGCTGGCTCTGATGGCGCTACGGGACCTCAAGGACCCACTGGACCTACTGGAGTGGGAGCCCAAGGGGTGACAGGAGCGACGGGACCTACTGGGGTAAATGGAGCGAACGGAGCGACGGGACCTACTGGAGCTAGCGGACCTCAAGGACCCACTGGACCTACATCTGCTTTTCCTGCAGCTTTCGGGGCGTTTATGGGGGATAATACTGCGGGTATAACCGTGGCGGCGGGAGGAAGAATAGGATACAACCTAACTGAAAGTGCAGTTGGTGTAGTATCAAGTGGTTTTGCTGCTTCCCCAACCGGTACTTTATTTACTGTAACTGGTGCTGGCGTATATCTGATGATATCCACTATTACAGCTCGTAACTCCAGTGTATTTGCATTCGAAGTAAATGGCACACAACGAACAAACACCATTGCCGCAGTAATAGGAGAAACAGGTCCCGGTTCTATCACTATCATGGATGTATTGCCATTAAATGCAGGATCTACTATCGGGGTTCGAAATGCATCAAATAATGGTAGTGTTGCAACGCTATTCAACACTACCACTGCAGGGCGAGTACCAGCGTACTCAAGTATCGCTATTACCCGAATTGGATAATATGATAAAGTGAATCAAAAAAGTTAAAGATGTAATCAAACCTGTAGGGTATGTGTCCGGTATTAACGACACATACCCTTTATTCGTTTTATCTTTCATTTCGAAATCGCTCCTGGCTTCTCTCTAGAAATCTCCTAGATAAATACGAAGGACGAGTTGTCGCTACGAATACCCTACGTCCTTCGTATTTGGCTTGAAAATGGTTGTGTTTCAAAACAGTGTTCGTGACTTGATAGGGACATTGGTGTATGCTGGTGATATACCTATAGTTTCGCATCACCTCCTTAGAGAGTGGTGAGTGTAGAGGATGGGCCGGACTACTGGGGGTAGTCTAGAACATATATCTACACTTCCATTACGAGCCTGTGAGAGTGTGGGAAGTTCTAGGAGCGTTCGTCTTTTTCTTCGAATGTTTCTCGTAGCTTCTTCCATAGTCTAAAGGCTTCTTTTTCTTTTTGGATAACACTAAAGATATCAACGGATCGGCCACCGAAGACTTTTACGCCTTCGGTGATGGCGGCTTGTACCATGTCGAACATCTTAAATTCGATCTTCTGACCGTCAGTGGTAATGATCTGAATCAGACTCATGCGCCGTTCGGGTATATGATCGATGGAACACTTAACACAAGGCTGGACTTCGCCGTCTTTAATCTTGTATCCAGTCTCTTGCTCTAGAATCTTTACACTTGGATTACGGTGAACATCGTCCATAAAGGACTTAATCTTCTCTCTCGATCCTTCTACTTGAAGTTTTAACAATTTCCAAACACTCCGTTCTGTTGTTTTTAGAAAATCAGAAATAGGGCAGGTATACTGTTAAGAATTTACTGCATCGTCAGCTAAATTATATTTTATTGATTAAATTTTTTCAATATTAAGGTATTTTAACTTTAGAACTGGCACGAGTGGGGTTACAGCGATCGTGAATATCTATTTTACTGGGCTTGTCTCGATAGAAGGGGATTGATTTTAACGTGGAGAATTAAAATGATAAAAGATTTTCTATTTTGAATATTTTTCTGTGCATCCTAACAAAGAAAGGAAGCTCAATATGGAGAACACGCCTTACGCAGAGGCTAACTTAGCTCGATATGTCGTGAAAAAAGCAAGAAAGGATTTAGGATTAAATCAGAAGGATCTCGAAGATGTGAATTTGTCTGCTTCGACGATTAGTAATATTGAGCGCGGAGAAGTCGATCCGAGGGATGATACGTTTGCCTATTTACTGAAGAAGTTGAAGCTCGATCGAATGAAGCTGGGTTCGCTAATCCGTCAAGAACAGCACGCTATGGAAGAATTGAGATTCTACTTTGACTGTATCGAGACGATGCTAGATATTCAAAGTTTTGGTCCAACAGAGGGGAAGCTCGAAATACTGAATAAGCTAGAAGCAGTGAAACTCGAAGACTTTCATGCATTCGCCCCGTGGCTCTCTTACTTAAAAGGTCGCTACTACTATAAAAATAAGGAATTCAAAAAAGCACGCTCTCACTTTGAACAAGCCATCCAGCTATGCAGAATCCATAAGTTAGAGCCCGAAGATAACATCATTAGCCTATGCTATAACCAATTAAGCAACTGTAGCTACCATCAAAATGACTTCTTGAGTGCCTTGGCACATGTAAAAAATGGGCTTGAAGCCATTGATATCACTAAAAAAAGACCAGATGTTCTACACTTCCTATTAAGCAATAAAATTCTATATCTTATGAATTCTTCTCAATCTGATTTAGCTCTACGATACCTAAATGAGTTATGGAAATCTCTACCTGAAATAGAGAGTATTTCAACTCGACTAAATTTATATAAATACCGTTCCACCCTATTACGAGAACGAGAAGAATTTGATGCTGCGATCCAAATGTGCAGAGAAGGAATGGAACTTGCACGGAGAAATCAAATTCAGCACAGTCACCTTGATTTGTTGAACATCCTAGGGAGCATTTACATGAAACAATCATTATTCGATAAAGCTTTGCTACGATTTCAAATGGTTCTAGAGATTGATAGAAATTTAGAATATCAACGAAGACATATCGATACTCACTCCTACTTAGCTGTTCTCTTTCTCTCGCAAAGAGATTGGGAACGTGCGCACACTCACATCCAAGAGGCGATTCAGATCAGCCGAAAGGTACCTGTTGTATTTCGTTTATCTAAAGCCTTGATAATCCAAGGAAATTGCTTGAGTCACCAGAAAAAATATGCTGATGCCATCCCATTTTTTCGAGAATCCGTTGAACTTACGGAAAAGCACGGCTTTAAGCATCGTCAATATTCTGCTTTATTGAAACTGGCTCACTGTTTCGATATGATGAAAAGTAATAATGAGTTCATCAATTGCATTCAAGACATCTACACACTACAAAAAGAACTCAATGTAAAGAGCGAGGATGATCTCTATGAATTATAAATGGCATATAGTCACTCCTTCATTTCAATTGGGCAATGATGATGAAACAGACAATTAATCATATAGAGTCAAAATCGAGAACACCAAACAAATGATTTGTATGGGTTGACACCTCAACATGCCACTTAGGTGATGATGACCACTTACTTAACGATATATACTACAACCCATTCTCTATATAAAACAAATTAGATTGATATAAAAGAAGAAGCGCCGTTCGCGATGAACAGCTCTTCTTCTTTTATATTTAGGGCGATCCTGTTTATCCGTCAATCTTCTTGATATTAATAGAAGCGTATGCAGGAACTCGGTCTGGACCTGTGAATGAGCCGGTTAGTAGCGTGGTAATAAACGAACCCCCGTTTCCACATCTGAGAGAAATCCTTTGCCCTGCATTCAGTTGAACGATGTATGGGATGGTTGCGGATCCCGGTCCAAATCCAGTTAGGCCCGCAATGGCTACAAGGGTTTCAGGGATTTCTGTATCATCTACGTAGTAATCAAAGACCCCTCTTGATCCTTCGGCAACTGAAATCGCAGCAATGGCTTGGTAGGTACCCGCTATCCCTACAATGAACTCAGTGCCAGTTGTACCCACAGAAGTAATATTGGGATCTGATTTTAGGGCTGCATTAAATAGGATTGGCTGTGCTCCTTCGAGTGTTACGATCGTATTGCTAGATCCAGCGTAGCTTACCGAAACATCAGTCGGTAGCACGAAAGGTTCTGGGCAACAGCATTGGTAGGAATTGACCCCTATTTCTTCTGGAGAAGATCCGACTGGAACTACCGTAATCACAGTGCTGGTGTGTCCATCGATAACGGAAACATTGTCGTCTGTTCGGTTGGCCACAAAGATGCGATTCGTTGGGCAATCGATACTGATATTGCTCGGATCACTCCCTACTGGAATCGCGGCGATGATGGGATTCCCTTCATTCCCACTTACCACGATGACCTGATTGAGGCCTATATCCCCTACATAAATTCGATTATCCGCCGGATTAACTGCGATTCCAGCAACACTGGAGAAGCCGAGCCCACCGTTATTAATGGTTCCAGTTATCGTATTGGTTTCCCCGTCGATAATAGAAACGTAACCTCCATCAAACGTGCCGACATAGATCAAGTTGGTGATAGGATTAACGGCGATTCCCGTAGTACCGAGATCATCTGGACTTGCATAGGTCACGGTAGAGATGATGGTATGGGTAGTTCCATCAATCACACTAACATACCCGATTAGAGAAAGGTCACGACTGGTAACATAAGTGCGATTCGTGGCCTCGTTTACTGCTGCATATAGACCTTCTCCCGGCAAAATGATGTCGGTGGTGATGACCGCATAGGTATCTCCATCGATGACGGAGACCGAACCGTTCGGAGTTCCTGCACTGACAGCATAGATCCGATTAGTAACCCGATTGATCGCTGTATGTCGTGGATTATCTGCAACGGAAATCGTGGTAATAAGCGTATTGACATTGCCATCGTATACAGAGACTAATCCTGGAGCCTTATTACTAGTTACAAATACCCGATTTAGGGATGGGTTCACAGCTACACCATATGGAGAATCGACTGTGATGGTGGTATTGATTACATTGGTATTCCCATCGATAACAGAGACGGTATCACTACCATTATTGGCAACGTAGAGGAATCCTCCACCGAGAATGGAATCATTCACCTCTGACGGGCAGGTACAGCATTCGTCTGGTGGAGCGAATACACCGATATCAAAAGGACTCAAGCTTACTGGGATCGTGGCCATGATCGTGTTAGTAGATCCGTCGAGAACATAGACCACATTGGTACTGTTGCCAAGTGAATAGATCCGGTTGGATGCAGAATTTACTCCGATTCCAACACCTGTAGCGGTTGTAACGGTAGCGAGGATTGATAAGTTAGTACTATCAATAACCGACACAACAGGGATATTTTCATGCGCAACATAAATCCGTTTCGTGGCTGTATCTACTCGGACTCCCCTAGGGCTTTCTCCCACAAGAATCGTGGCGATAACGGTATTCGTCATTCCCGAGATAACCGATATGTCGTTCGTGGAAGTATTAGATGCATAGATTCGATCGTGAATGCAATCAACTGCTGTAGAGAAGGTTCTCCCCCCAGTTGAGACAGTAGCAAGGGTCGTATGGGTAAATCCATCGATGACATACACAACACCGTTGGTATCATTATTAGGGATATAGATCCGATTTGTGGCCGGGTTTACTCCCACCGATCCAATAATGTTACCAGCACCAAACGCGACGGTGATAGTAGCGAGGATGGTATTCGTATTCCCACTGATCACAGATACCGCATTGGAGAGATTGTTAGCCACATAAATCTCATTGCTGGCTGTATCTACTCCCACTGCCGTTGGAAACTCCCCAACCATAATCGTCATGAGGACCGTATTCGTCGTGCTATCGATGACAGAGACGGTATTGTCAAAACTATTCGCTACATAGACACGGCGGGTAGCCGGATTCACTCCGACACCACTTGGATTTCCTCCAACCATAATCGTGGTAAAGATGAGATTCGTATCTCCATCGATGACCGTGACAGTATTCCCGTCAAATTGGGATACATAAAGTGGATTCTGGAGTACCACTGGTAATGCTGAATCTGGCTCTGGGCAACAGCATTCATTGCAAGAGTTTGCACCTACCCTGCGTGGGCTTGATCCTACCGGAACAGTAGCGTATACGGTGTTAGAGTTTCCGTCGATAACAGAAACATCATTACTGTCTGAATTAACTACGTAGATGCGGTTTCGTTCGGTGTCTATCCCTATTCCAGATGTACCTGCCCCTGTCTGAATGGTAGCGATAATCTCATTCGTTTCGCCATTGATAACAGAAACCACTCCAACTCCAGGATTCGAATCATCCACTACATAGATCCGATTGGTATTCGAGTTGACCTGTACACCTCGTGGCGAAGATCCTACGGCAATAAGAGCGATTATGTTGTTGGTCGCACCATCTAGGACGGTAACGTTACTATCCCCACCGTTGGGTATATAGTATCTACCGGTGACCGTGTTAACTCCGACACCAAAGGGGGTAAGTCCTACGGCAGGAGTAGTAATCACTGTCTGCGTCTCTCCATTGATGACAGAGACTGTTCCATCTGCCTGATTTACTACATAGATTCGATTCGTAGAACAGTTAATCCCCAATCCTTCCCCACCTGGTAGATTTCCTACTGTAATGACAGTGGTTACGGTATTCGTATTTCCACTGATGACAGAGACTGTTCCATCTGTTGTATTTGCGACATAGATCAGGTTGGTGGACTGATTCACTCCTAGTGAACGAGGTAAAGATCCTACCGAGATTGTAGCGATAACGGTATTGGTCATTTCATCGATGACAGAAACATCGTTACTACTTGCATTGGCTACATAGATGAGTTCTGAGGCACAGTTGACTCCAATCCCCTCAGGACTTAATCCGACTGTAATCGTACCGAGAACGGTATTGGTGTTGCCGTCCACTACGCTGATGGTGTTGTCATTGGTATTGGCTACATAGAATCTGGAGGTGATCGGGAACCCAGTTGGACCGGTGACTCCAGTTGGACCGGTTGGGCCGGTGTCTCCCGTGCTTCCCGTTGGACCGGTTGGGCCCGTTTCTCCGATGATTCCCGTGGCTCCCGTTTCTCCGGTTGGACCGGTGACTCCTGTGGCTCCCGTTTCTCCGGTTGGGCCGGTGTCTCCTGTGGCTCCCGTTTCTCCGGTTGGACCGGTGGCTCCCGTTGCTCCCGTTATCCCGGCTCCCGTACCCGTACCTGGGGGGCCGGCTGGGCCGGTTGGGCCTGTCGCTCCTGTGGCTCCCGTTATCCCGGCTCCTGTACCCGTACCTGGGGGACCAGCTGGACCGGTTGGGCCTGTCGCTCCCGTAGCTCCCGTTATCCCGGCTCCTGTACCCGTACCTGGGGGGCCGGCTGGGCCTGTTGGGCCTGTCGCTCCCGTAGCTCCCGTTATCCCGGCTCCTGTACCCGTACCTGGGGGGCCGGCTGGACCTGTCGGGCCTGTCGCTCCCGTAGCTCCCGTTATCCCGGCTCCTGTACCCGTACCTGGGGGGCCGGCTGGGCCTGTCGGACCTGTCGCTCCCGTAGCTCCCGTTATCCCGGCTCCCGTACCCGTACCTGGGGGGCCGGCTGGGCCTGTTGGGCCTGTCGCTCCTGTGGCTCCAACTGTCCCAGTTGCCCCTGTGGGCACCTCTAGCCTCACATTGGCAGAACCGGGGGTTACCGTAATTTCGAGTGTATTGGATAAGAAGTTGAGGATATCTCCAAATCCGAGTGGAATACTTCCGTCCGCTCCTGAGTTTCCTTGAACCAAAAATAAGAAGTCACCTGTAACAAAAACTCCTGTAGGACCTTGAGACCCAGTATTCCCTTGAGGTCCTGTCGCACCCTGAGGTCCGGTAGAACCCTGAGGTCCGGTTGCACCTTGGGGTCCTGTGTTCCCTTGGGGACCCGAAGCCCCCGTGACCCCTGTGGTTCCAACTTCTCCAGCTGGTCCAGGAGGGCCTGAAGGTCCAGTTACACCCGCAGGTCCAGGAGGGCCTCCTGATGATCCCGTGGCTCCAGCTGGTCCTTGAGGTCCTGTTGGCCCCCTCGTAACATCTGTGTTTAACACATTTTCTAGCTTCTCATTTAGGATCCATTCTTTCTTCCCGATTACGTTAATCGTATCGCGAACGCTACTGTTAATCAGGAGTAGATCGCTAATGGAAGGTTGAAAGACTGCTGAGACCCCAGGGAGAGTTCCGAGAACGTATTGGAGCTTTTCACCCTCAGCATTAATAATATGGCTTAAGCCTAGTTCTTCTAGAGCGATGGATGACAGCAACAGATTCACTGCATCTTCTCTGGTAATGCTTATATTTGGTGAAATGTTAGGAATATTAGCTTGAGACATTTTTTCCCTCCTAACTAACAAAATTCCCGACATGTTTATTCTTTCGAATGGCTATATATGCTTTTTTATTAGCAAGGAATCATACTAAATAGAACAATTATTCATAGAATGATAGAAAAAGGACGACAAAAAGACCCCTGAGCTAATGCTAGCAGTCAATAAAATCTACCAAACCCTAAATGGCCTACTAGGCTTTTTTCCGAGGAGAAATAGTTTTTTTCTAAACACCTAAGTACAACAAGACAGTCTATTTTTGTTTCATATTTAAGTCACTATGCATCGGGAAGAAAGAATGGATTCTAAATGAGAAGCTAGAAAATGTGTTAAACACAGACGTTACAAGGGGACCCACGGGATCGGCAGGTGCCACAGGACCGACAGGACCATCTGGAGGACCTCCTGGACCAGCTGGGGCTACCGGGCCTCAAGGACCGGCAGGGCCGACGGGGGCGATTGGAGCCTCAGGGGACACTGGACCTGCAGGTGCTACCGGGCCCCAAGGGCCGACGGGAACTTTTGTTACAGGTGATTTCTTATTTGTAGTTCAAGGAAACTCAGGCGCGAATGGTACGGTTCCACTCAGCTTTGGAGATACCCTCAACTTTATATCGGATACCTTAGAAATCACAGTAACGCCTGGATCTGCCATCGTGAAACTAGAAGTTCCCACAGGCGCTAACGGGGCTACTGGAGCTACTGGACCGACGGGCGCCGATGGCGCGGACGGCACTACGGGACCTCAAGGAAATACTGGGCCTCAAGGACCGACGGGCGCCGATGGCGCAGATGGTACTACGGGACCTCAAGGAAATACTGGGCCTCAAGGACCGACGGGCGCCGATGGCGCAGATGGCACTACGGGACCTCAAGGAAATACTGGGCCTCAAGGACCGACGGGCGCCGATGGCGCGGACGGCACTACGGGACCTCAAGGAAATACTGGGCCTCAAGGACCGACGGGCGCCGATGGCGCAGATGGCACTACGGGACCTCAAGGAAATACTGGGCCTCAAGGACCGACGGGCGCCGATGGCGCGGACGGCACTACGGGACCTCAAGGAAATACTGGACCTACTGGTAACACTGGACCTCAAGGGGCTACTGGACCTACTGGTAACACTGGACCTCAAGGAAATACGGGAGCAACAGGGCATACTGGACCTACTGGACCTACCGGACCGACGCCTATTGAGTTCGTTTATGTGGCAAATAACGGCGGAGGCCAAAACTCAGTATCTGTCATCAAAGGGGGAACCGATACAGTTGTCACAACCATACCGGTGGGAGCTGGCCCTAGAGATGTCGGAGTTAATCAAGCAACAAAGCGAGTCTATGTATCAAATAACAGCTCGAATACCGTGTCCGTGATAAATGGAATTACCAACCAAGTCATTTCGACAATCACAGTGGCAAACTCCCCATTTGGTGTGAGAGCAAATTCAGCCACCAATACCATTTATGTAGTAAATAATTCTAATAATACTGTCTCTGTTATAAGTGGAAATACAAACACCATTATCACAACGATATCGGTTGGGGTAGCTCCAGTAAATGTGGCAATCAATGAAATAACGAATCGAATTTATGTATCAAACACGAATGCAGTTTTCCGAAACGTAACTGTCATTGATGGAAGTACAAATACAGTTACGGCAACGATTCCGGTTGGAGTAAATCCTCAAGGTCTGGAAGTAAATGAATTAACAAACCGAATCTATGTACCAAATTTTTCCGCGAATACTGTATCCGTCATTGATGGAGCCAACAACTTAATCATCGCTACGGTAAGCACTGGAGTAAATCCGAACGATACTGGGGCCAATGCACGAACAAATTCTATCTATGTACCATGTCAATTTTCAACCGGTCGCTCTGTAAGCGTGATTGATGGGGTTAGCAATCAAGTCATTGCAACGATAACAGTTGGAACGAACCCAACGAATTCTCTAGGCGTGGCGGAAACAAATCGAATCTATATATCAAATAACAGCTTGCGTAATGTATCCGTCATCGATGGAACTAGCAATTTAATCATTGCAACAGTAACAGTAGGAGCTAACCCACGGGGGCTTGGGGCACTCTTATTATAATAAGATTCATCATTGAAATGAGCTCGAAACGTTAGACACAAAGATGGAAGCAATAAATAGGGTATGTGTTCAGTATTGAACTGGACTCATACCCTTTTGTTTCGTTTTCAGACGCAAACCCTATACACCTACTTGCGTTTTCGCGAAGAAAAAGGGGGTTACATCTAATCGTTTGTATCTCTATTTCGTTGTAAAGCCAAGTAGCATTTCCCGAATCAGTTTCGCTGCTGTAATCGGCGTTTGCTCGGTTGGATCGTAGGCTGGAGCGACTTCTACTAAATCTGCGCCCACAATCATCAAGTCTGACTTCGCTATCGCATGGATGGATGCTAATAACTCTTTGGTTGTGATGCCGCCCGGTTCAGGGGTGCCTGTACCCGGCGCATGTGCTGGATCGAGTGCATCGATATCAATGGTCACATAGACTGGACGGCCTGCTAGTTCGGGTAGACAGGACGTAAGCGGCTCTAGCACGTCAAATGGGAAAAAGTGAATGCCTGCTTCCTCTGTGTAATCCACTTCTTCTTTCGTCATCGAACGGATTCCAAACTGATATACATTGGAGCCACCTATCAACTCCGAAATCTTGCGAAGCGGGGTAGAGTGGGAGTAGGGCTCTCCTTCGTAGTCAGTGCGCAGGTCAGCGTGTCCATCGATGTGGATAATAGCTAGATCTGGATAGCGTTTATAAACCTCTTGCACAACTGGCCACGTTACTAGATGTTCGCCGCCCATCCCGAGAGGCATCTTTCCTGCATCGAGAACACGGCTTACGAAATCTGCAATCTGGGCAAGGCTCTTCTCGGGATTCCCGAAAGCAAGGGGAATGTCACCAGCATCATAGTAAGCGATTTCATTTAATTCGCGACGTAGATAGTGGCTATATTCTTCGTGAACTAGGGATGCCTCACGAATTCGAGGAGGGCCGAAGCGAGAGCCGGGGCGAAAGCTTACAGTCCAGTCCATCGGCATTCCGTATAAGACGGTGGTAGATTCCTTAAAGTTATCTGTAGAACCGATAAAGACATTTCCTGAGTACTTTTCTTCGAAACGCATGTGCCTACTTCTCCTCTTTCACTGTTAACTCACGTACAAATTGAGGGAGTTCGAACACCGTTTTATGAATCTCTGGACGATAGTATTTGGTATTTAGTAGCGGTAGTTCCCGTACATCCACATCTAACGGATCATATTTCTTCGATCCGATGGTAAAGCTCCAAAGTCCAGATGGATACGTTGGGATACTTGCAGTGTAAAGACGAGTGATCAGGAAGGTAGCCGATAAATCAGCAAATACACGGCGGATGAGGTCTCGGTTAAACCACGGGGATTCCGTTTGTGCGACCATGATTCCGTCTTCTTTTAGAGCCTCGCGAATCCCTTCATAAAAGCCTTTTTCAAACAATCCCACTGCTGGGCCAACAGGCTCTGTGGAATCAACCATGATGACATCGTATTTATTTTTATTTTCGGCGATATGCTTAATGCCGTCTGCTACTTGAATATCGACACGAGCATCTCCAAATAGGCCAGTAGCAATCTCTGGGAAGTACTTCTTCGATGCCTCAATCACGCCTCCATCGATCTCTGCTAGAACGGCCTTTTCGACGGAAGGGTGTTTTAGAATCTCGCGAATCACGCCACCGTCTCCTCCCCCTACTACTAGCACGTTCTTCGGATTCGGGTGTGTATTCATCGCGATATGCGTAATCATCTCGTGGTAAACAAATTCATCTATATCCGTCGTCATCACCATACCGTCTAGGACAAGCATATTCCCAAACTGCTCCGTTTCGATTACGTCTAGTGATTGGAAATCGGTTACCTCGTGATGCAACGTTTTATTGATTTTCGTCGTAATTCCGTGATTCGGAGTCTGCCGTTCCGTATACCATAGCTCCATTTGTGGCTTTTCCATATGTAATCCGTCCTTTCGTTGACAACAATCCTCAATAAGAATACCACAGAGAGGAAATGCACGTAAATAAAGGTATGAGTCCGGTTTAATACCGAACACATACCCTATAGGTTGCTTCATCCTCATGTCTAATTTTTTGGGGTTTACTTCAATTATCACCTATTTCCTGTATCGATAGGCCTTATGTCGTATTAGCGATTCTCGTTACAAGTAAATAAGCATTTATTTCATTCGGATTAGCCCCTGATATGGTCTGATTGCCTGATGAAGAATTGATTACAGAGACGGTCTGGCCAGCTGAGAGATTCCTAAAGTATTCTCCAAACACTTGCCAAGCCGAACCTGCTTCCGATGATGAATAATGAAATTCTCCCTGAGGAATACGAGTACCGTTAATAGCTCCAGACCATTGTAATGCATTGTTCGCGGATCCAGTACGTGCTGTAGTAACTTGGAAAGAGATTCGATACGATCCCGCGACATTGATTGTGATATTAGGAGAGGCATATGGCGTATTAGCTGTACCGAAATTATCTACAAATGGCACAAAGGCATTACTAGCAAGTACCTGATTACTACCGGTAAAAACAACATATCGGAAAGCATCAGAGATTGGTGGTCCCGTAGACCCTTGGGGTCCGATACCTCCTGGGGAGCCGGCACTTCCTTGAAACCCTCTTCCTCCTTGCGGGCCGGGGCCTCCTTGCGGGCCTCCTCCCCCTTGAAGCCCAGTGCTACCTTGGGGTCCTCGCCCTCCTTGCGTTCCGGTGCCTCCTTGCGGGCCGATGCCTCCTTGGGGACCTGGTCCTTGAGGTCCAGTGCCTCCTTGGAAACCAGTGCCTCCTTGGAAGCCGATATTCCCTTGGAATCCTCTCCCCCCTTGCGGACCGACGCCTCCTTGAGGTCCAGTATCTCCTTGAAATCCAATGCCTCCTTGGAAACCGATACCTCCTTGCGGGCCAGTTCCTCCTTGGAAGCCAATACCTCCTTGGAAGCCGATGCCTCCTTGCGGACCAGTTCCTCCTTGCGGGCCGATGCCTCCTTGCGGGCCAGTTCCTCCTTGCGGGCCAGTATCTCCCTGAGGTCCAGTTTCTCCTTGAGGTCCAGTAGGACCTGTGGGGGCCTCTAGCCTTACATTAGCGGAGCCAGGGGTTACGACAATTTCTAACGTATCGGATAGAAAATTTAAGGTCTCTCCAAAGCCGAGTGGAACGTTTCCGTCAGCACCTGAATTTCCTTGGACTGTAAAGAGGAAGTCACCTGTCGCGATCGTCCCAGTAGGTCCTGATACACCTTGAGGTCCTATAGCCCCTTGGGGTCCAGTATCTCCTATCGGTCCTGCAAATCCCTGAGGCCCCTGAGGTCCTCCCGGCAGCCCTTCGGGTCCAGGTGGTCCTTGAGGCCCTGGTGCCCCCGTCGGAGTGTCTTCTCCTTCTAGTACGTTTGCTAACTTTTCATTTAAAATCCATTCTTTCTTAGTGATGGTGCTTAGCGTATCACGGACGCTCTCATTGATCGTGAGTATGTCCTCAAGTGAGGGTTGAAAGGCTGTGGACACCCCGGGGAGAGTCCCTAAAGTGTATTGAAGCTTCTCCCCCTCGGCATTAATGATATGACTTAGGCCTAATTCTTCCAAAGCAATCGATGATAGTAATAAATTCACTGCATCATCTCTCGTAATATTTATATTAGATGAAATGTTAGGGATATTAGCTTGAGACATGTTATACCTCCTTCCAGATAGTGTCATCCGAATAGATAAGCCCCATTATGGCGCATTGCCGATTCTCGTTACAAGTAAATAAGCATTTGTTTCATTAAGGTTTGCACCTGATATGGTTTGATTTCCTCCTGAAGTGTTTTGTACAGAGATTGTATTTCCAGGATTTAGAACTCTAAGGTATTCTCCATATACCTCAACGTTTGCAGTTGTATCACCTGTGGATATATGAAATTCTCCCTGAGGAATACGAGTACCGTTAATAGCTACTGTCCATTGTAACGAATTGGATCCAGCATTAATCCGCGCTGTAGTAACTAAAAAGGCAATTCGATAAGTTCCCCCGACGCCTATTGTGATATTAGGTGCGGCATACGGTGTATTAGATGTGCCGAAACTATCAGCAAATTGTACAAAAGCATTATTTGCAACTGTAACATTACCACCGGTGACAATCACATATCGAAGAGCAGTACCTGGTGGTCCCGTCGGTCCAGCAATCGTTCCTGGCGTGCCTTGGGGTCCGATAAATCCTTGCGGTCCTGGGGTCCCTTGCGGTCCTGGAGGCCCTTGCGGTCCTGGAGGCCCTTGCGGTCCCGTATTTCCTTGCGGTCCTAGAGGCCCTTGCGGTCCTGGAGGCCCCTGCGGTCCCGTATTTCCTTGCGGCCCCGTAAATCCTTGCGGTCCGATAAATCCTTGCGGTCCTGAAAGCCCTTGCGGTCCCGTATTTCCTTGCGGTCCTGTCGACCCTTGGGGGCCGACTTCCCCTTGAGGCCCCGTGGCTCCCTGAGGTCCTATCGATCCTTGGGGTCCTATCGATCCTTGGGGTCCGGTTTCCCCTTGGGGGCCTATTTCTCCCTGAGGCCCTATCGATCCTTGAGGTCCTTCGTCTCCTTGCGGTCCAGTTAGACCTTGAGGGCCTATTTCTCCTTGGGGGCCTGTAGGCCCTACCGGTCCTTGAGGTCCCGTCGGTCCTTGCGCATCTTCAGGAACCTCTATATTCACGAGGGCAGAACCAGGGATTACATTTATATCTAACGTATTAGATATAAAGTTGATTAGATCTCCAAAACCGACTGGAGCACTTCCGCTCACGCCTGTATTCCCTTGAACTAAAAATAAGAAATCACCTGTGGCAAAAGACCCTGTATCTCCTACTGGCCCTTGAGGCCCAGTATCCCCTTGGGGTCCCGTCAGCCCTTGAGGTCCTACTGGTCCCTGAGGTCCTGGCGGCCCTCCGGATGATCCTGTGGCTCCAGCTGGCCCTTGAGGTCCCGTTGGCCCTATCGTAACAGCTGCACCTAACACATTGACTAACTTCTCGTTTAAAATCCATTCTTTCTTTCCGATTACATTAATCGTATCGCGGACATTTTCGTTAATGAGAAGTAGTTCACTGAGGGTTGGCTGAATGGCTGCAGATACTCCAGGAAGAGTTCCGAGAACGTATTGAATCTTTTCACCCTCGGCATTAATAATATGACTGAGACCTAGTTCTTCTAACGCAATCGATGAAAGTAACAAGTTCACTGCATCTGCTCTCGTAATATTTATATTAGGTGTAATATTAGGGATATTAGCTTGAGACATGCTATACCTCCTTCCGAATGATTTCGATTATGGCGTATCGCCGATTCTCCATACACTTAAAAAGGCGTGTGTGTCAGTACCATTCGCACCAGATATAGTTTGACCATTTCCTGAAGTATTGATTACAGAAACTGTAGTTCCAGCATTTAGAACCCTAATATATTCTCCGCGGACTTGAAGATTTGCAGCACTATCAATTGATTGGATATGAAATTCTCCGTTAGCAATCCGAGTACCATTAAGACCTACAGTCCACTGTGATGGACTGGTAGCGGTCCGAGCTGTAGTAGCTAGGAAAGATATGAGATATATTCCCGCGACAGCGACTGTTACGTTAGGTGAAGCATATGATGTATTCGCTGAACCGAAAACATTTCCAAATGGTATGGCAGCATTGGCAGCAACCCCCTGAGCAGCTGCAGTAAAGCCAACAATTCGAAAAGCTGGGGTGACTGCTAACCCGGTCGGTCCTTGTGGTCCTGAATTTCCTTGTGGTCCTGTATTTCCTTGCGGTCCTGTATTTCCTTGCGGTCCGTTATTTCCTTGTGTTCCTGTATTTCCTTGTGGTCCGTTATTTCCTTGTGTTCCTGTATTTCCTTGCGGTCCTGAATTCCCTTGCGGTCCTGTATTCCCTTGCGGTCCTGTATTTCCTTGCGGTCCTGTATTTCCTTGCGGTCCTGTAAACCCTTGCGGTCCTGTATTTCCTTGCGGTCCTGTATTTCCTTGCAGTCCTGTAAACCCTTGCGGTCCCGCGTCTCCTTGCGGTCCTGTATTTCCTTGCGGTCCTGTTTCTCCTTGTGGTCCCGTAAACCCTTGTGGTCCCGTGTCCCCTTGCGGTCCTGTAAAACCTTGTGGTCCCGTAAAACCTTGTGGTCCCGTAAATCCTTGCGGTCCCGTGTCTCCTTGCGGCCCTATGGGTCCGATCGGTCCTTGTGAACCCGTCGGTCCTTCCTCACCTGTAGGAACCTCCATTCTTACATTAGCGGAACCAGGTGTTACGGTAATATCTATCGTATCGGATATAAAATTTACGATATCTCCAGAACCGACTGGAACATTTCCATCTGCACCCGAGCTTCCTTGAACCAAAAATAAGAAATCACCTGTGGCAAAAGGTCCTGTTGGCCCTGCTAGTCCCTGTGGCCCTTGAGGTCCCGTATTTCCTTGAGGCCCCGTAATGCCATCTGGTCCCTGGGGTCCCGTCGGTCCATCGGATGGCCCTGTAGCTCCTGTTGGTCCTTCGATCCCCGTGGGTCCTCTCGTAACATCTGTGCCTAACACATTGATTAACTTCTGGTTTAGAGTCCACTCCTTCTTTCCGATTACATTAATCGTATCGCGGACGCTACTGTTAATCAGGAGCAGGTCATTAAGAGTGGCTTGAAAGTTGGTTGAGACTCCAGGGAGCGTTCCGAGAACGTACTGAAGCTTTTCTCCCTCAGCATTAATGATATGACTAAGTCCTAACTCTTCTAACGCAATCGATGATAAAAGCAAATTCACTGTATTGTCTAACGTAAGTGAAATAGTAGGGCAAATATTAGGAATATTAGCTTGAGACATGTTGTACCCCCTTTCAGATGATTCCTAATATTTGTATGCTTGGACACTATAACCCGAACTAATACATTTGTACCTAATTCCAAAAAAAACAGTTCTCCAAGTGTAAAATAGGTATATTCTACCACCTGTTACTTCCGCATAATACTCTCAATCTAGGGCATGTGAACTAGGATATCCGCTCACAACCCCTACCCCCACCTGACGCAAACACCTATATGTATTTGATGAATAACCGCTATATCTGTCCCACCATCATCGGCACATTTTTCTCTATTTACGCAACAAACCCTTCTGAAAAACACAATCAGAAGGGCCTTCGTGTCTACCTTTTTAGATTCACTTCTCATAGACAGGTTTTATTATGACTGATCGATGATTCTCATGACAAGTAAATAAGCACTTGTTTCACCATCCTGACCTGCTATGGTTTGATTATTTGTTGAATCATTCATTACAGAGACTGTATCGGTAGCATTCAGATTCATATAGTATTCCCCAAATATTTGCAGATTACTAGTTGCAGATAGAGCAAATACTCCAGTAGGAATAGGAGCACCATTAATAGCTCCAGTCCAGAAACAATCAGAACTTGCCATAACTGAAGTAACTTGAAATGATATTCGATACATTCCTGTGACACCGATCGTTATATTAGGTGCAGCATATGGCGTATTGGCTGAACCGAACTTATCTCCAAATGGCACAGTGGAACCACCAGGAACGTCCAGATTACTACCCGTATAAATAACATATCGAAAAGCATCAGAGATGGATGGTCCAGTAGGTCCAGTAGGTCCTCTTCCTCCTCCGGGCGACCCTGTTGCTCCGGAGAGACCTGTTCCTCCGGGGAGTCCTGTTCCTCCGGGGGGACCTGTTCCTCCTCCGGGGAGTCCTATTCCTCCGGGGAGTCCTGTTCCTCCAGAGAGTCCTGTTCCTCCAGGGAGTCCTGTTCCTCCGGGGAGTCCTGTTCCTCCGGGGAGTCCTGTTCCTCCGGGGAGTCCTGTTCCTCCAGGGAGTCCTGTTCCTCCGGGGAGTCCTGTTCCTCCGGGGCTCCCTGTCCCTTGAGGCCCTATGGCTCCTTGGGGGCCTGCTGATCCTTGGATTCCTATGTTACCTTGAGGTCCGGTCCCTTGGAGGCCTGTTCCTCCGGGGAGTCCTGTGGCTCCTTGCGATCCTATTCCTCCTTGCGATCCTATTCCTCCTTGAAGGCCTGTGGCTCCTTGAGGTCCGGTAGCCCCTTGGGGTCCTATTCTGCCTTGAGGTCCTGTTCCTCCTCGCGGTCCTATTCCTCCTTGAAGGCCTGTGGCTCCTTGAGGTCCGGTAGCCCCTTGGGGTCCTATTCTGCCTTGAGGTCCTACATTTCCTTGAGGTCCTGTCGATCCTTGAGGTCCAATCCCTCCTTGAAGTCCTGTTCCTCCTTGAGGACCGGTTTCTCCCGTCGACCCGGTAGAGCCTGTATGAACCTCTAGTCTTACATCGGCGGAACCAGAGGTTACCGTAATGTCCAACGTATCGGATAGAAAGTTGAGTGTATCTCCGAAACCGAGTGGCACACTTCCACCTGCTCCTTCATCCCCTTGAACCACAAATAGGAAATCACCCGTAGCCATCAATCCTGTAGCTCCTGATGCACCTTGAGGACCGGCATTCCCTTGAGGACCAGTCGATCCTGTCAATCCTGCGAATCCCTGGGGACCCTGAGGACCTCCTCCTGAAGGCCCTATGACTCCCGGTGGCCCCTGAGGCCCCGGTGGCCCCGGCGAAGCGTCTTCTCCATCTAATACGTTTTCTAACTTTTGGTTTAAAATCCATTCTTTTTTCGTGATGGTACTTAGCGTGTCACGCACACTGGTGTTGATCGAAAGTAAGTCTGTAATCGAGGGTTGAAAAGTGGTTGAGACTCCGGGGAGAGTTCCGAGAACGTACTGAAGCTTTTCTCCCTCGGCGTTAATAATATGGCTGAGTCCTACTTCTTCTAACGCAATCGATGACAGTAATAGATTCACTGCATCATCTCTCGTGACAGAAATATTAGGTGAAATATTAGGAATATTCGCTTGGGACATGTTATACCTCCTTTCAAATAATTCCGATTATGGTACATCACTGATTCTCATCACAAGTAAAAAAGCACTTACTTGAGAAGTCGCACCTACTATGGTTAGAGTACTTCCGGAAGTATTCATTACAGAGACTGTATCGGTAGCATTTAGAGCTATAAGATATTCTCCGTTTACTGAAAATACTCCATTTACGCCACTTTCTACATGGAATTGTCCCTGAGGAATCGGAGTACCATTAATAGCTACAGCCCATCGTAATACACTGACTGACCTGTTTGCTTGAACTTGAAAAGCAATTCGATAGGTTCCCGGGACATTGATTGTTATATTATTGGTAGCATATGGTGTATTGGATGTGCCGAAATTATTGGTAAACGGTATAGTACTCATATTAGAAACTGGAACATTACCGCCAGGAACAACAACATATCGAACAGCAGATGCAACCGCTGGTGGCCCCATCGTTCCTGTAATAGATCCTATCGGTCCTTGAGGCCCTGTCGATCCTTGGGGTCCGGTTAGCCCCTGAGGTCCTGTCGGTCCTTGAGGGCCCGTATGGCCTTGAGGTCCTGTCGGTCCTTGAGGGCCCGTCGGCCCTTGAGGTCCTGTCGATCCTGGGGAGCCCGTCGATCCTTGAGGTCCTGTCGGTCCTTGGGGGCCCGTCGATCCTTTTAGTCCCGTCGGTCCTTGAGGGCCCGTCGGTCCTTGGGGGCCTGTGTCTCCGAGGAATCCAGTGGGTCCTTGGGGGCCCGTCGATCCTTCAGGTCCCATCAGTCCTTGAGGGCCCGTCAGTCCTTGAGGGCCCGTCAGTCCTTGAGGGCCCGTCAGTCCTTGAGGGCCCGTCAGTCCTTGAGGGCCCGTCAGTCCTTGAGGCCCTGTCGATCCTTGGAGTCCGGTTAGCCCCTGAGGTCCTGTCGGTCCTTGAGGGCCCGTATCGCCTTGAGACCCAGTATCGCCTTGAGGGCCGGTATCACCTTGGGGTCCGGTTAGCCCCTGAGGTCCTGTCGGTCCTTGAGGGCCCGTATCGCCTTGAGGTCCGGTCGGTCCTTGAGGGCCCGTATCGCCTTGAGGGCCTGTCGGTCCTTGAGGTCCGGTGTCGCCTTGAGGGCCCGTCGGTCCGGTTTCGCCTTGGGAGCCCGTCGATTCTGTAGGTACTTCGATCCGTACATCGGCGGAACCGGGTGTTACCGTAATCTCCAGTGTATCCGATAGAAAGTTTAGTGTATCTCCGAAGCCGAGTGGCACACTTCCGCCTGCTCCTGCATTCCCTTGAACCAAAAATAAGAAATCACCTGTAGTAAAAGACCCTGCCAGTCCTACTGGCCCTTGAAGTCCCGTTGGCCCTTGAGAACCAGCAAGCCCTTGAGATCCTACTGGTCCTTGAAGCCCTGGCGGTCCTCCTGATGACCCTGTCGGTCCCGCTGGTCCTTGGGGTCCCGTTGGTCCTGCTGTGACGGGTGTACCTATCGTATTTGCTAACTTTTCGTTTAAAATCCATTCTTTCCTTGTGATTACATCGATCGTGTCGCGAACGCTTTCATTAATCAGGAATAAATCGCTAATGGAGGGTTGCAGGTTAGTTGAAACTCCAGGGAGTGTTCCGAGAACGTATTGGATTTTTTCCCCTTCGGCATTAATAATATGGCTAAGGCCTAGCTCTTCTAATGCGATCGAGGAAAGCAACAGATTTACTGCACCTTCCCTCGTAACGGAAATAGTAGGTGAAATATTAGGTATATTGGCTTGAGACATGTTATACCTCCTTTCAAATGATTCCAATTACGGCGCATCGCCGATTCTCATTACACGTAATAAAGCAGGTATAGTACTACTTCCACCCAAACGAGTAATGAGTTGCGAATTCCCTGCAGTATTGATTAAAGAGACCCTAATTCCAGCCTGTAGAGCCATCATGTATTCTCCTCGTACTAGAGCCAAGGTATCATGTCCACCTTCAAAAAATTGTCCCTGAGGAATAGGAGTACCATTAATACCTACAGTCCATCGGATGTCCCCATGGTCGGTGGTTACTGTAATTTCAAAAGCTATACTATATATCCCCGGGACAGTGATGGTTATATCAGGTGCAACATATGGTGTATTGGGTGTACCGAATCTATCAGTAAATGGTACAGTTCCATTCGCATTCAAATCAAGAATCCGTTGATTAAAAACAACATACCGAATGGCAGTAGAGACGGGTGACCCGGCCGGTCCAGTAGGTCCCCCCAGACCTTGCGGTCCTGTATTCCCTTGCGGTCCTGCGTTCCCTTGAGGGCCAGTGTTCCCTTGAGGGCCCGCGTTCCCTTGAGGACCGGTAGCTCCTGGGGTGCCGGTGTTCCCTTGTGATCCCGCGCTCCCTTGTGATCCCGCGTTTCCTTGAGGACCGGTAGCTCCTGGAGTGCCAGTGTTCCCTTGGGGGCCTGTGGCTCCTGGGGATCCTGTGACTCCTTGAGGGCCTGTGGCTCCTTGTAATCCCGCGTTCCCTTGAGGGCCTGTGACTCCTTGAGGGCCTATCTCCCCTTGAGGGCCCGTAGCTCCTTGAGGGCCTGTGGCTCCTGGGGATCCTGTATCCCCTTGAGGGCCTGTCAATCCCTGAGGGCCTATCTCCCCTTGAGGGCCCGTAGCTCCTTGAGGGCCTGTGGCTCCTGGGGATCCTGTATCCCCTTGAGGGCCTGTCGATCCCTGAGGGCCTATCTCCCCTTGAGGGCCCGTAGCTCCTTGGGGGCCCGTGGCTCCTAGGGAGCTGCCTGTAGCTCCTTGAGGGCCTGTAGCTCCTTGAGGGCCTGTGGCTCCTTGAGGGCCTGTGGCTCCTTGAGGGCCTGTAGCTCCTTGGGGGCCCGTAGCTCCTTGAGGGCCTACAGGTCCCCTCGGCCCGTCAGCACCTGTAGGAACTTCTAGCCGTACATTGGCAGAACCGGGTGTTACCGTAATGTCTAATGTATCGGATAGGAAATTTAGGGTATCACCAAAGCCGAGTGGAACATTTCCGTCTGCGCCTGATTCCCCTTGAACCAAAAATAAGAAGTCGCCTGTAGCAAAAGACCCTGTCGGTCCTGTTAGCCCTTGAGGCCCTACCGGCCCTTGAGATCCAATCGCTCCCATCGTTCCTTCTGGTCCCTGAGGTCCGGGAGGTCCTCCTGATGGCCCTAGGGGTCCCAGTGGTCCCTGAGGTCCTGTTGGTCCACTCATAACGTCCGTACCTAACACGTTGACTAGCTTTTGATTTAAAGTCCATTCTTTCTTTCCGATTACATTAATCGTGTCACGAACACTTGCATTGATCCTAAGTAAGTCTGTAATCGAGGCTTGAAAGGATGTTGTCACTCCGGAGAGCGTTCCGAGAACGTATTGAAGCTTTTCTCCCTCAGCATTAATGATATGGCTAAGTCCTAATTCTTCTAACGCAATGGATGATAATAGCAGATTTACTGCATCTTCTGTCGTAATGGAAATAGTAGGTGAAATATTAGGGATATTGGCTTGAGACATGATATACCTCCTTCCAAATAATTCCTAATATAGATATTCATTGCTAATAACATCTGAACTAATGCATTTGCCTAAAATTTCATGGATACTGATTCTTCCACTAAAGAAATAGGTATATTCTATCTGTTACTTCCGCATAATACTCTCGACCTAGGGCATGTGAACTAGGACATTAGTAGCGAGAGGAAGCGACAGCTAGAATGGGAATCCAGGTAGAATCACTGCTTGAAAAAACAAAAGCCTACAAATGGTACAAACAGAGTGCCTACTGGATCAAATGCGTATTCATCGGATTCGCGATTCTTTGCGTTGCTTTATTCCTGTTCCTGCTATACCTTCGCTCACAACCCCTACCTCCACCCGACATCTCCGCTACTACTTTCTTATATGATGATCAGGGGAATGTACTAGATCAGATGGATGCTGGGGAACATCGTGAAAAAATATCACTACAACAAATCCCGAAGTATCTAATAGATGCTACATTAACGGCAGAAGATCGTGATTTTTTTGAGCACCATGGATTTTCCTTTCGTGGCATTACCCGCGCTCTTCTCGTAAATCTAAAACAATTTCGCGTCGTTCAAGGAGCTAGTACCATTACCCAACAACTAGCACGAAATCTCTATCTTTCCCACGATCGGACTTGGTCCCGCAAGGCGAAAGAAGCGATGCTTACTACTCAACTTGAGCTCCACTTCGATAAAAAAGAATTATTGGAGATGTACTTTAATGAAATCTATTATGGAAACGGTGCATACGGAATCCAACGAGCAGCCCAAGAATATTTCCGCAAGGATGCGAAAGACCTGAACCTATCCGAATGCACCTTCTTAGCAGGTATCCCACGAGGGCCATCTGTTTATTCGCCATATCAGCATTTTCAGCGGGCCAAAGAACGCCAACGATCGATTATCGAGCAAATGTCTGGGATGAAGCTAATTACGAAACAACAAGCGAAGGAAGCCGAGCAGTATACACTAGCCCTACAGCCTCCACTCCCTAGTCAAAAGAGTAAGGCAAGCTATTTTCGAGATTATGTGATTCAGACAGCTGTAAACCAATTAGGTTTTGATGAGGAATTAGTGAGGCATGGTGGTTTGCGCATCTATACAACGCTTAATACGCAGATGCAGAAACAAGCCGAGGAATCCTTAGTAAGCCAAGTGGGACGAGTCCCGAACCTACAAGGGGCACTTCTTTCTGTCGATGCACATACGGGAGCGATTAAAGCGATGGTAGGCGGAAAGGATTATCAAGAATCGCAGTTTAATCGTGTGTTTGCTCGTAGACAACCTGGTTCTTCCTTTAAACCCATCGTCTATTTAACCGCGCTGGAAAAAGGGATTCCCCCCACTCAGAAAATCGTAAGTGCTCCCACTGCATTCACGTACAATGGGGAAACATATACACCAGGTAATTTTCAAGATATCTATGCCCAGCGTCCGATCACGATGCGGGAAGCCATCGCCAAATCAGATAATATCTATGCGGTAACCACTCAGTTTCAAGTGGGGATCGATCAGGAGATCGAAACGGCACGGAAACTAGGCATCCATAGCTCGCTAAATGCAACCCCCTCTTTAGCTCTTGGAAGCTATGAAGTAACTCCGTATGAGATGACAGAGGCGTATACGACGATCGCCAGTTCGGGTGACCATAAGCCTCTTACAGGCATCACGAAGATTGTAGATTCATTTGGTCACGTTCTCTATCAAAATCAACCTGAATCGAAGCAAGTATTTTCGCCTAGCTCTACCTATGTGCTCACTTCCTTGATGCGCAGTGTATTTGATACGGGCGGAACAGGTCAGCGCGTGCAACAAATGTTTGCTCATCCGGCCGCTGGAAAAACAGGCACCACGGACTGGGATGGCTGGTTAGTCGGATATACACCTGACCTAGTAACCACGGTATGGGTCGGATTTGATCAAAACCAAAAGTTAAATCATAATCAGGCCAAGATCTCACAGCATGTCTGGGGGCGCTTTATGGGCCAAGCGACTCTCGGAAAGCCTAGTAAAATCTTTGCAGTGCCGAGTGGTGTAAAAGCGGTATACATCGATGATGAAACAGGAAAGTTAGCTCATCCAGATCAAAAAAATGCACGGCTTGAATACTTCGTCGCCGGCACCGAACCAACCGAGTACACAGAGGCACCAGAGAGTGCGAATTCAGAGCCTTCTTTATGGGATCGCATTAAGAAATGGTGGTCGGATTAAATTACAGAAGACGAAAAACAGGGCCTTTCCCAGTCTAAATTGGGTTGGCTCTGTTTGTATGTGAAGCATAGCTATACTTCCTCTTATCGAGGTATTCGAATAATCCCATAATTAAAATTAGCTTTCTGGCGGATCATTGTGAAACATATATTCATCGCCTCCCATGCTCGTTCGATTATAACGCATTTCCAAAAGAATTCCAATATATTGATCCAATTCTGTCAACTTCAAACACTTGCATATTCCTACACATAAGACTATTATGGATTGCTTGATCTCGTCAATGCCATATTCATTTGCAAGCTCCAGTGCGGATTCTAGATACACTTTGGCTTTTTTGTATTTATTCAGTTGGTAATAAATCTCACCTACAAGAACTAGAGCTTTACATAATCGATACCCTTCTGATTCTTCGCCCATTCTTTCGATCGATTTGAGTAGGGGTTCAAGAGTTTTCTTCGCGTTATCTAAATCGTTACGTTGCAAATAGATTTCACCTAGATTGGTATACGAAGTGATAATGAGAGTCTTGTTAGCAATCTTTCCTTCTAGTTTTTGGGCTAACTCATAATACTTTTGCCCTGTGCTTAAACTGCCTAAGCGTGTATGCACTTCTCCAAGTGACGACATAAGCTCAAACTTGCGGTCAGGATTATTCTCTAATCGTGCAAATTGGAGTCCCTCTAATGCTATAGGAATGGCTTCAGGATATCGTCTGATTCGAATGTATAGCTCCACTTTCAATTGATAGAGATTTAACCGACAATCTGAAAACATTTGATATGAGCGTTCCTGCCATAATTTCTCAACGATTGATAGGGCTTGTCCATATTCGCTCATCTTCTCCAGTATAGATGCCTTGATGATATGAAGTAGGTAGTATACATAGGAACGGTCTCCATCTTGGTCAAAAAACTTGATTCCTTGATTTGCATAGGAAATCGCTTTCTGCAATTGGTTTTGCTTGTTCATCGTTCGACTTAACTCATAATAGCTTGCGGCAAGGAGGTTTGTCTGGTTTAGTGATAGGAGGTAGCTTTCACCGATGTGTACGGCTAACTCAAATTGCTTAATCGCTTCTCGCTGATCTCCTTTTGAGTTATAGAATTTTCCTCTTAGATACGAACCGTAAAGCTGAACGATGAGAAGGACTTCACCTGTATGTTTATATATCTGCTCTAACTCCCTAAACCTTTCTACAGCAGTCTTGGGATCCTCTTGCATTTCAGCTTCTATCATCCCTAATTCTTCTATAATGAAGTTAGTATTGATCAATTGGGGCTCCTCATATATCTTTTCAAAATCAATTTCTAAGAATGTACATACACTCACGACTATCTCCTTATTGAAATCATCTGCTCCTAGCTCCAAACGACTAATGGTTGCTTGGCTAAGATTTACTTCTTCTGCACATTGTTCTTGAGTCCATTTCCGATTCTCTCTAGTTGTACGAATGAGATTTCCTAGTTTTTTAGAGACAAATACTTTCTCTCTTACTTTGCTACCTTTTTTCTTCTCTATCAACATATGACATAACCCCTCGCCCTAAAATAATTTTTACTCTAAAATGACCATCATATAGTCGATATTCAGAGTAGAGTGACGTGACCAGCCAAGAAATTTGAATAATGACATTTATTTTAGGGTGTATTCACAGATGATATGTCGTATACGAACATTTTAGATTGACTATTCACATTTCTCAAAATCATTATACCCTAGTACAATAAAGTTAGCAGTAGAGATTCAAAGATTTTTCATAGGGAGAGGGAGAAAATATGGTTCGCATACATGTGAAAGCCGACTCAGATGTTTCGCTCAAAAGTTCAGAAATGGCCTTACAAAAAGTGTTTCAAATGGAATCCCAACGAACAACTCTGCTTACAGATGGAGCAGAGGCAGTATATCTCGCAGTCCATCGAGATACCACCCACGCACTCGTACTTACGACGACAGATCAAAAGCAAATTGCTTTACCAAACATCAAATGGAGTCAGATTGAGATGTCAGATGGAAAGTTTATATTTTACGGAAAAGGTTTCGATCCGTTTTCCGAATAACTCCTATTTTTTCCTTCTCTCTAGGGATATTGAAACATCTATTGCACTCTACCTGCCCCTCAGGATAGAGACTTCACCGTTCATGTTGTAGGGTAAGGAATGAATCGATTTTTTTACAGTACGGATTGGTCGCAAACACGAAGGATGTAAGGTTGAAACTCATTCTTCGTGTTTTTATTGCAAGAACTACTCAGAAATGAACATGGGGGAATGGTAATGCATAAAGCTTGGTTAATCTTCTTAATCGCCTGCATCATGACCATATGCACGGTTCCAATTCAAACCAATGCAAAATCATGGGCGAATCCTAGTCTGGATAAGGAAGTATCTGTTGCTACTTGTAATCCCTCAAACAAGGATAGTAAAGGTAGCTACTATGAGATAACAGATTTACAAAAGATCCGTCATCTTCAAAATCTAACATCAAAGCAAAGGCTGGAATTTCACCGATCCTCAGCTTCTAAAGAATTTCGATTAGAAGAGACCGCACGTGTATTCCAATTGAACCAACAGACATGGGTATACTATCCTGTGAAATCAGGTTATGGTTATGGGTTCATGGGAATAGGCATCAAAACAAGTACAAATGAGGTATTCATAACAAAAGCATTGCTCGCAACCACTGATGACAAGTCTCATGAATTCAAAATGTACGATAACAATAAAGAGATAGCAAGATTCTCAATTGCGGGTGGATTAGCCAGTGGTTGGATCCTAAAAGATGGTACACAAAAGGATGTAGCTGATCTATATAAGGATTTGAAAGGGCAGGGTTTTTGGAACTGTTTCACGAACTGTATGGATGATCAAAAAACAGTACCCGACTGGGTAGTAGATGGTGTAGCGCTAGTTTGCGGAACCCTTTGTACAGTAGCGGGTCCCACACCTCCCTGCTGGGCTTGTGTATCGGTTCAAGTGGGACTGTTTCTAGGGGAAGCAACTAAGTGCCTTCGAAAATGTTGGTAGGGAGTTGATGAGATGTATGAAAAGCTAAATGCGAAATGGTTGTGGCGTTCCTATTTGGTTGTTTTTCTGTTTGTATTTCTACTTCATGCATACCTACACTACATCGAGAAAACAAACACGACTCCGCTTCAATTAGTATTAGCTTTTATGGGAATCGTCCTATTATTGAACGTTATATTAAAGAAAGTCCGCGAGAAATCAGCAAGTGCAATCTTCTATGGAGCTTTGGTTGTACTGACAACTCTTTGCGTATACATCTTATCCGAAACCTAAAACCTTAAAAAAAACACAAAAAAGGCGAATCCGCTTGTAGCGAGCTTCGCCTTTTTTGTGTCCTAGCAAATGGTTCCGAAAACCATATTAAGTTTACTCTCTGAATCATAGCTTACGCAATATGTCACAAAAAATGTCACATTCCGTTCACGAATTCGAAAGTGCATCCTTTAATTCGTCTGAGCTATTTTCCCACATCTCTTGATTATGCTCGATAAAGAGCGCTTTTAATGCTTCTTTCTCTACTTCACCTAACTCACTTACCTTAATCCGGCGCTTTAGGGCATCGTCCATTCGATTTACATGAAACGCGAGATTTTTCCAACCTTTGCGAGTCTCATGGTTAATCACCATCGGGCAAGCTGTGACTCCTGCATAATAGGTACCATGCTCGTTTTGATCAATTGCAACCCAGACCACATAGTAGGTCTTTCCCTCTGGAACTTCTGCTTGATCAGCAGTAAATTTGATGCCGCGCTCGATCTTGCTCTTGGCATGAATAAGACCTAGATCAATTTTTGCTACATCATGATCGATTAACACAGACGACATATTACTTAAATTTAGTGTTCCTGTATAATAATCGCCATGTGTCGTCGCTTTGCGATTACTTAATATGTTAAATTGGTTCTTTGGTTTTTGATCCACTACCCATCAACCTCGCTTTATCATCTAGGCACTATACTATCATTCCATTATAGAAAATAGTTATCGTTCAAACAATGATTTACTCTTATTCACAGATTGAGGTACAATCTTCTTCCATCTGGGCTGCTTCTTGTTTTAGTGGTAACGATAGATGAAACGTAGTCCCTTTTCCCATACGGCTCTCTACTCGCATACAGCCTCCATGGTCTTGAATGATTCGATGGCAGATTGCTAAACCCATCCCCGTTCCTTCGTCCTTCGTCGTAAAAAAAGGCTCGTATATTCTCGATATAAACTCCGGTTTGATTCCAGCACCTGTATCTTGAATCTCGATCGATAAGTGCTTATGTTCCACGTACCACTTGATATCCACTCGCCCTCTCTGGACTAATGCATCTAAGCCATTTTGGATTAAATTGATGAGAACCTGCTTTAACTTCTCCGGGTCCGCTTCGATATAGATCGGTGTTTTCGGTGTTTCCATAACAAGCTCATGTCCCATTAACATGACTTTTGGTTTAAGAAGAGAATAGATATCTGAAATTAGCTGGTCCACATGGAAGTTCTGAAATCGAGTAGGCCTTGACTCACTTAGGTTTAGAAATTGGGTTAGGAGATCATTGATTCGATCGATTTCGGGGAGGATAATCGATTCCCATTTTTTTACTTCTGTCGATTCAGCAGCGGAAATCTGCACAAAGCCACGGATGGAGGTAAGTGGATTTCGAATCTCATGGGCCAAGCCAGCGGCTAGTTGACCCACGGCTGACAGCTTCTCCATATGCCTCCGCTTCTCTTCCTCTTTATCCCGCATTCGTCTTTGTTCGATGGACAATCTCTTTTCTGCTAATCGAATTAGTTCACTCGCATTAGCTGATTCCGCTGGATAAGATGCAGTCCCTATACAGTATTCGATATTTACTCGCTCGGTACAAATTTGGCTCATAACCTTGTCGATGATCTCGACACATCGCCGCAGATAGTGATGATCCCCGGTCAATCCTATCGCAAATTGATCCCCATCATATCGGGCAATATGTACACTTGCGGGCAATTGGTCCTGAAACTGACTCGCAACCTCGATCAAGATCTGATCTCCAAACTCCACACCCTCTCGCAGGTTCACTTGTTTAAAGTCAGCTAGATCGATACTTACCACATGGTAACTTTGTAACGGTGACATCCGCTCTAAACTCCGAACTACCGCATCCTGAAACCCGCCCAGATTATAGAGTCCAGTTAGGTAATCCCGGCGGTAGATCTCTTCGATTTCATCATTCATCTCTTGAATCTCAAGCTGAGAAGCGCTGAGTTGGAAGGCTATTTCGTTGTTTTTCTTCCTTAGTTTCTGATTTTTATTATGTAGATAATAATAAATAAATACTGCTATAAAGCATCCCCAGAGAAGGGGCTCTAGTGAGATGGATTCATCCAATAGGCTATCTGTCATGGTTGCGCACTCCTTTATATCGAAGAGAATGTATGAGGTATACTGGATTAGAAACCATTTCACCACAAAAACAAAAAACCCTGCTCGACGGGTCAGTCAAATCAGGGAATTTAGAAATGGATCATATAAAGTGGAGCGTATGCGTATGGGCTAACCTAAGTAGTTCACTAGATGGTTATATCCCTTTACAGGACCTTGTTCTTTCTTCTGCTCTCCCTCAGTTTGAGGTTGCATCACTGCCTTGTCCCACATTTGATAGCCATCTTCCATTCCTGCTGGCATTTGCTCTCGTTTGATCATCGTTACCTTCTGTGGATCTTCTACATACCCATAACCTGCTGGTATAGCTTGTCCTTGCATCATAGCATGTTGTTGCTGTGGGTCGTTATATATTTGACCGAAGGGACGGGAGCTAAAAACTGGCTGTTCATTCAATAAAGTGTGAAGAACGGTTTCTTTCAGGATATTTTTGATTTCTTCACTACGGTAACCGCTTTCTAAATTCTTAATCCACTGATATACCGGACCATCTTCTGGCGTAAAGGTGACGTTACGTTGGGTTGGAACATAGTCGCTTCTCGACTGGATCTGCTCTTTCAGCATTCTACCATCACAGATTGATTGCAATGGGAAATAGTTGTTTCGTAGATACGATTGGATACAATACTTCACCAACATAGGAAACTGACCCTTCGGAAGGATTTCATACCAGTAACGCACGAGACGATCTTTTTTACCTAAATATACACCAACTGTAATTGATGACATAATTTTAACACTCCTTTAGATGACATAAAAAATTTTAAAATTACTTGAATTAATAATAATGGTAGCAGTATCCAGTTAGATAAGTCAACAGAATACTTTGTCGAATCGGCTCGTATATTTGCGAAAGTCAAAAAAAAATTCATTTACCGAGGTAATTTTCTTATCAGTTAACAAAGTTATCGCCAATTATATACCATAAATGGTAAAATAATATAATATTAGCTTATTAGATCGGAACCTCTTTCTTCTTGATAGAAACTTTCAACCCTTCCAATTATTACATATAGATCTGAGACTTATTTGTGAACTTCTGATCATATTTGAAAGAATATTGTTTCTCTAAATCGAGTGTGCGAAAATGATCCTATTCATAGATCGTTTGAATGACTAAGGGAGCTGAATCGATGAGTACCAAGATTTTAGTAGTAGAAGACGAAAAACCGATTGCAGATATTTTAAAATTTAACCTCGAAAAGGAAGGCTTTGAAGTAGAGTGTGTACATGATGGATTAGAAGCCATTTCGAAAGCGATCCAAACCCCTCCTCACCTCATGCTTTTAGACCTCATGCTACCGGGAGCCGATGGGATTGAAGTATGTAGACAAGTTCGTCAGCATTATCAATTTCCAATCATCATGCTAACGGCGAAGGACTCCGAGATAGATAAAGTCCTCGGACTGGAGATCGGTGCGGATGATTATGTGACGAAGCCTTTTAGCAACCGAGAGCTTTTAGCTAGAATTAAGGCAAATTTACGCCGCAATGTTTCTTCTTCCACAGGATCCCCTAAAGCCGTCGACCCTAAAGCGCTTCACGGGATCCAAATCGGAGAGATTCTCATCGATGCAAATAGTTTCGTAGTAAAGAAGTCAAATCAAACAATTGACCTGACTCATCGTGAGTTTGAGCTATTGTTATTTCTTTCTAAGCATGTGAATCAGGTTCTCACTCGCGAACACCTCCTCCAGTCTGTCTGGGGATACGATTATTTCGGAGATGTACGGACGGTAGATGTTACGATCCGCAGGCTTCGTGAAAAAATCGAGGATGATCCGGGTGCACCGAAATACATCATCACAAGACGAGGCATCGGCTATACATTGCGAGATCAGGACATAAGCGGTAGATGAGAATGAGAAACTGGATCGAATCAGTGAGGCAAGGAAAATATGCAGAACGATGGTTCACCTATGCGACAGGGCTACAATGGAAACTACTCGTTATACTCGCGCTCATCATTCTGATTGCACTGCAAGTTATCTTTGTCAATTTTAGCGATGGCTTAGAAAAACAATTACTAGCCAATGTAACAAGTGACTTATACAGGCAAAAGAACGTCATTTCGAAAGTAATTGAGGAAACGATCCATAATCGAAAGAAAGACGAAAAATCAGGGGAGCTAAAAGAAAAGATAAACAATGATTTAGCACGGGTCGTGTTTCTACAAACGAAAAACAATCAATTAATTAATGTGCAAATCCTAGACAATAACGGATTCATTGTAGCCGCCACAGGAGATGGAAAATCCAAAATTGGCTTAAAAAACCCGTATGTCCATTCACTCCTATTTAATCAGGAGGAAATCAGGAGAAGTCCTTCGTCTAAAAGTCAAGATGTCTTGATGAAAGTGTACCCTCTTGATATTACAAACCCAGACTTTGAGTTTGATCGGATTTACATGGAATACCCCCTTGATACGACATACCAATTGATCCGCTCCATCATTAAGATCCTAATCATTCAAACCTTTTACGCCATGATTATCGTAAGCATTTTAATTGTGATTATGACCCGGACGATTACGGTTCCTGTCAAGGAGATCAAGGAGCAGGCAACGGCTATGGCCGAAGGTGACTTTAACAGACGGGTTGATGTGAGAAGCACCGACGAAATCGGGAAACTGGCCAAAGCATTTAATCATTTGGCATCTCATCTACGGACTGCACTCACTCAGAAAGAGGAAGAAAAAGAGAAGCTGGAAACGGTCCTCTCCGACATGAGCGATGGCGTCATTGCGACCAATCGTTCTGGCGCGATTATCGTCAAGAATGAGCGTTCCGAACAAATCTTAAACCAAGAAATTAAGCTGGGAGAAATGTTAAATAGTGTACTCCCCTTATCAGAGCCAGTTCAGTTTCCGATCACACAAGAATTACATAATCTGATCCGAGTTCAACATGATGATCAAGACGATCCCCTCTATATCAAGCTGACGTTTACACCACTAAAACAGAAGCGAAACAAGGCAACGGGAACGATTGTCGTTTTAAAAGATGTGACAGAAGAAGAGCGATTGGACAGGCAACGAAAAGAATTCGTGGCCAATGTTTCCCATGAACTGCGAACTCCGCTCACTACGATTAAAAGTTACTTAGAAGCACTGGAAGATGGGGCGCTTGAACAACCTGAGCTCGCTGTTCGCTTTCTACAGGTATCAAGGACAGAGGCAGATCGCATGACTCGCTTAATTAATGATTTGCTACAATTATCGCGATTAGATGCCAAACAATCTCGCTTTGATAAGAAAATTATGTACTTAGAGGATGTTTTGGAAGATGTAGCAGATCGTTTCATTTTTCAATGTAAACAAAAAGCGATTAAGTTAACCTTGCGCCATGCCGAAGACGAGTTACCCCGAATCTATGCTGATCGGGATAAGCTCGATCAGGTATTGGACAACCTCCTATCCAACGCGGTGAAATTTACACCCCAAGGGGGGGCCGTCACGATTTCGAGCCGTTTACGTTCAGATGGCTTAATCGAAGTAGCGATAACCGATACAGGCATGGGTATCCCGAAGAAAGACCTCGAGCGAATTTTTGAACGCTTTTATCGAGTTGATAAAGCACGCGCACGTGAGCAAGGCGGTACGGGTCTTGGCCTTGCAATCGTTCAAGAGATTATTAAGGCGCATGAAGGAATTGTTTGGATTGAGAGTAAAGAGCAAAAAGGGACTACGGTATTCGTTGCTCTGCCCCCATTTGAAAGGAGGGTGAATTCATGAAAAAGCCATATTGGAAGAAATACAAGGAGCCGATCAAAACCACCCTCCTGATTTCACTTGTTATCTTAAGCATCTGGCAAACTGCCTTTTACTGGTTATCCAGTGCCTTTTCGACCGAGACCACCGAAAACCAATACCAAATGATTCCTAAGTTTATTGATGGAATTGATGGAAAGGAATTTAACGAAAAAGAGACGTATCAATTATCTGCCCCACCGATTACCTATCTACACGATCAGTCTGTGATTCGTTTTCTACCTGCAACATTGTCCACAAGTGAAACGGAGCGGAATGATTATCAAAAATTGATTCAACAAATTTCACAAGCCTCCTTGGGAACTGCCCAATCCGTCGAGCTCAATACAGATGACTGGAAGAAGATATTCATGCAACCCGGAGTAGAGTTTCAATATCATAACGCAGTTCCGCTAGAGCAAGTAAGTTCTTTTTTTAACTGGAAATCTCCACCCCCTAGCTTATCAGTAAGAGAAGTGGAAAGGGTTTGGATGACACTACCGAACGAACAAGAGACCGCTGTACTGTATCTGATTTCCTCACGCTCTCAAGACCCTCAGGTCTATCAAGTAAGCACGACCTTATCTAAAAATGAATTTTTCAAACTGATTCAAGGTGCCAAGCTACATGCCTTGTATCAAGCAACATCTAATTTTGATCCCAGTTCTTCAGGCCCTGTTCTACCAAAGGGGAATCTATACTATTTACCAGATCAACCGGTCAAAGTAGATAAAGCCACATATCCGATTACCTCTATCGACATCGGGGATGTAAAAAAGGTACTCTTTGAAGATCCTAATCTGCAACCCTTAAAACCGCGAGAGGGCTGGGAAATCTACGCGCACGGCACTCGACAAACGCTTATCTATGACAAGTTGAAAAATGAGATTCAATATAATAAACAATTGCCTGAATCAGGAGACAGCAGCCCTCCGAAAATAGAACCAAAGGTATTAGTTGGAAAGATGAATGATTTTTTAAAAAGGCACTTTGGATGGACTGGTGATTTTCATCTCGAACACCTTTCTTCTGAGAACAACGAAATGAAATTTAGGCAATTTGATAGCGGAATCCCCATCTATTGGAAAGGACAACCAGACCCTTTTCAACCAGAAGTATCGCCCGTGTTTATCCGTACTGAGCCATACATTTCCAACAGCAATATGGAAGATGCTCGATTATATCACCGCTCACTCGATGTCTGGAAGCCCACGGATCGAAAAGCACAGTCCGTTACTCTACCAGACAAGGACAAGTTAAAAGACGCATTTCAAAAATACAAAGTCGATCTTAGTTCTATCAAACAGGTTCAGTTGGTATATCTAGCAGATCGGGGAAATGCGAGTAATAAAAACACGGTCACGCTAACTCCTTACTGGAAAGTGGTCGTAATGGAAGGCTCCAATTTTCCGATGAAAGAAAATACGTTCTATGTAGGGGAGGATGGCCAATGGATTGGCGAAAAGCAAAAACAATTCTAATCATTGCCTTCCTCATTTTAGATTTGTATATCGGTTCCCTTCTCTATGCTAACTACCGGGAAAATGATTTACGAGTGGCGAAAAGCACTTTATCCGATCGACAGATTGAAGAGCTCGCCCAATATAATGATGTAAAGCTTGCCTACAAAAAAATAGAAGTGCCCAAAGAGATGGCCGTCTATAGCGGTGTTACCACAAAACTAGACCCCTTGTCTTGGAAGACGATAGGAGATGGAATCTATCAAAAAGAATTACCTACCCCGACCAAAGTAGCAGAGACCCCGAGTGAAGTGAAAGCATTTCTTCAAAAAGAAAAGTTGCCTTACTTGGCTGACTATCACTTTGCCAAGATGGAAGTTACTAGTAGTGAAATCACAGTCTACCAGGTACGAGACCATTTCCCGATTTTTAATGGAACGATTAAGCTTAAGTTTAATACCAAAAAAGAAGTAAAGTCGATTTCGTATACCCACTATGAACTAAAGGAACCATTACCACAGACACATCGGCCGAATCAGCTAAATAATGCGTTAGCCAGTTTATTGCCTCAAATTAATAAAACAACGATTCAATCTGCAGAGCTTGGGTATCAGCGAAACAAGTATAACAAGGACACTGATTCGATCATGATCCCGATCTGGCGATTTAAGGTCGGAGGGAAATTTTACTACATTGGTACCACTAGTTCTGATAGTATTAGTAGCGTACAGCCTGCTACCAGTAATTGAAAACACTCTAAGTAAAAGGGTTAGGTAATCACATGAAATTTAGCGTTCTAGCGAGTGGGAGTTCTGGTAACTCTCTATATGTGGAGTCAGGGGATTTACGAATCCTCATAGATGCTGGTTTAAGTGGGAAACAACTCGAGCAGAGGCTACAGCAGGTAGGCGCAGATCCGTCTACCCTATCGGCTATTTTAGTCACGCATGAGCATATTGACCATGTGAAAGGGTTAGGTGTCATGGCCAGACGATACCAACTCCCCATCTACATGAATGAAAAGACTTGGGACGCACTTCCTTCGTCTGTGGGAGAGATTCCCGCTACATTGCAAAATGTCCTAGAAGCGGGAGCCACTCTCGACATCGACTCATTACATATCCAAACCATCCCCATCTCACATGATGCAGCAGATCCGATGGGTTATCGGCTAAACGAGGACCGTGAATCACTGGCCATCGTTACTGACCTAGGCTACGTAAACCAGCGGATTCTCGATCAAGTTTCAGGAGTGGATACCCTCATCTGGGAAAGCAACCACGACGTATCTATGCTTCGGATGGGTTCTTATCCATGGAACATCAAACGCCGCATCCTCAGCGATCTCGGCCACTTATCCAACGAAGACTCTGGCGAAGCTCTGCTTGAAATCCTAAAAGGAGTCGGCGAACAAGTCTACCTCGCCCACCTCAGCCAAGATAACAACGTAGTCGAATTAGCCCATCTAACTATCAAGCAAATCCTAGAAAACGGCGGCGCCAAAACAGGACGAGACCTCCAACTCCACGAAACCCACCCCGACCGTCCAACACCCCTGCGAGAGGTTCGGTGCTTGGCGAAGCGTTAGAGGGTACGAATAGAGGCGAATGAAACACAGCAAGAAATAACCACAAATTCTAAACGTTTCTTCGCAAAATAGAGGTTAAGATAAAATAAGTAGCCAATTAACAGAAGCATGAATCCTAGCAGTCAGATAACATACGTTATTGTATAATATGAGGATCGATCACAAACACTGAGTTTGTTCACTTTGAAGTAGAAAGGATGAGAACCCACTATGAATAACAACCAAGATCCATTTGGCTCTCAATTCTCAGAGGAAAATAAAGCAAATTCAAATCATGAAAACAATGAAACGAATACATCACATGAAAACCAGCAACCACAACGGGAACCAGAAGTCTTTTACCAGACCCGGCCTAATGAACCAGTAACACCTCAGCCCTTTATCGCATCTCGTCCAGAGTATATGTCGATGGACTATAACGAGCCACCTAAGCAAAAGAAGCAGACTCCTACTTGGGTTACCGCTATCGCATCGGCTGTCGTAGGGGGACTCATCGTACTTGCGTGCACGCCCCTTCTGTATCGTGCAGGCATTATTCCTTCCGGAAACGGAACGCTCGATAGTAGTTATTCAGGACCCAGCAAATCCACGTCTGTACAAGTAAATTCAAACATTACCGAAGCCGTAGCAAAGGTGCAAAATGCTGTCGTGGGGATCGATAATATAGCAAAATCAGATGATTTCTTCAGCTCTGGAGGGGAGGATCGGAAACAGGGAACTGGATCCGGAATCATCTTTGAGAAAAACAAGGATACCAATAAAGCACTCGTCGCGACGAATTACCATGTCATCGCCGATAATCAAAGTGTTCAGGTGAACCTACCCGCTGAAAAAGGGAAATCAAAACCCGTAACAGCGAAAGTACTCGGCACTGATCCGATTACCGACTTAGCCGTTCTCGAAATTGATGCTACCAATGTTACCACAGTAGCTGATTTCGGAAACTCAGATGCCGTCAAAGCCGGGGAACCTGCGATTGCCATTGGGAATCCGCTCGGGCCTCAGTTCTCCCAGTCCGTTACAGTCGGAGTGATTAGCTCTGCAAAACGAACCATTGACCTTGGGAAAGGCATATCTACCGATGTCATTCAGACAGACGCTGCGATTAACCCTGGTAACAGCGGAGGAGCTTTATTAAATGCCGCTGGGCAAGTAATCGGCATCAACAGTCTAAAGATCGCCGAACAAGGGGTAGAAGGACTTGGTTTTGCGATTCCTTCTAATGAAGCTCGTCCGCTTCTAAATGCACTGATTAAGCACGGAAAAGTTCCACGCCCTTACTTAGGTGTAGAGTTAATTGATCTAGACAAAATATCACCTGCTATCTGGAAAGAGTTACGCATTCCAAATGATATAGACGGTGGAGCGATTATCAAAAGCGTTTCCAACGGAACACCAGCAAGCAAAGCTGGCCTACAATCTCGTGACCTAATCACCGCCTTAGATGATCAAACCGTCACCAATAGTTCTGAGCTTCGTAGCTACCTCTACAAAAAGAAACAAATTGGCGAGCAAGTAAAAGTTACTTATTACCGAAATGGCCAAAAGCAAACTGCCACATTAACACTTGAACGAAGCCCGCAATAGGGAATAAAAAAGCTCCACTACCTAGTGGGGCTTTTTCCTACATTTTGACATGCTATGTGTATATCTTGTGGATAATGTGGATAAACCCCATGATACCACTACTACATATTGATTTTTTTACTGTTTAAACCCCTTATTTCCAAAAAAAAGAAAAAGGGATGATTATATCAAAAGCCAATTGATTTTTGATATAATCATCAGCTTTCCCTAACAAGATATAATCAAATATACGTGAGTTTTTGAACAACAACAATTCTTAGGATCCCTACACCATCTACTGATCCACTACTTGTTAGAGTAGCTCCATTTCCTGCATTAATTATAGCTACAACATCACCAACAACTAAATCGAAAAGTGCCATTCCAGTTGCTATCCCTCTAACCGTATCGCTTCCACTTACAACCGATTTACCGTTAGGGGTTACGGTACTACCATTAACTCTGATACTCACCATCCCCTGAGTAGAACTAGCATTGAATAGAATAGTATATTGAATTAAATAAGTACCTGTTTGTGAAACTCTAAAAGATCCCTCGGGCAGTAAGGTATAGTCTGGTGTATTACTTGCACCGCTTGAAACAAAGGGGAATGTAGCTCCTGGAGACAATGTAATAGTCCCTCCCCCTTGAACAAAGAATTGTGCAAAAGAAGGTGGGCCTGGATTGCCCGTCGGTCCAGTTACTCCTGCGGTTCCCGTGGCTCCTGTTGCTCCCGTTGGACCGTTTACTCCTGCGGTTCCCGTAGCTCCTGTTGCTCCCGTTGGACCGTTTGCTCCTGCGGTTCCCGTGGCTCCTGTTGCTCCCGTTGGACCGTTTGCTCCTGCGGTTCCCGTGGCTCCTGTTGCTCCCGTTGGACCGTTTGCCCCTGTCGGAACGTCTAGTCTCACATCAGCAGAACCAGGTGTTACCGTGATTTCTAACGTATCCGATATGAAGTTTAGCGTATCCCCAAAGTTCAGAGGAGCACTTCCAGACGCGCCTGAGTTTCCTTGAACTAGGATAGGAAATCGCCTGTAACAAATGATCCTGTAGGCCCTTGAGGTCCAGTAGACCCTGTAGGTCCTGTTGCTCCTTGAGGCCCTGTTGCTCCTTGAGGTCCGGTATCCCCTTGAGGTCCCGTTGCTCCTTGAGGCCCCGTATTCCCTTGGGGTCCTGTATTCCCTTGAGGTCCCGTTGCTCCTTGAGGTCCCGTATTCCCTTGAGGCCCCGTGTCTCCTCGAGGTCCGGTATCCCCTTGGGGTCCTGTATTCCCTTGAGGTCCCGTTGCTCCTTGAGGTCCCGTATTCCCTTGAGGCCCCGTGTCTCCTCGAGGTCCGGTATCCCCTTGGGGTCCTGTATTCCCTTGAGGTCCCGTTGCTCCTTGAGGTCCCGTATTCCCTTGAGGCCCCGTGTCTCCTCGAGGTCCGGTATCCCCTTGAGGCCCCGTGTCTCCTTGAGATCCGGTATCCCCTTGAGGCCCTGTGGTACCCACTGGTCCTTGGGGTCCCGTGGGTACCCTAGTAACGTCTGTGTTTAACACATTTTCTAACTTATTTAGGATCCATTCTTTTTTTCCGATCAAGACGATTAACCTTAGGCTTCATCTCATCGTTTACATTTAGTAATCATTGTATGAGCAGAGGCAATCATGATAGAAAAGAAAAAGTCACAAAAAATAGATATATCCATATATTATATTAAGCACCTTTCTTCCCGATTATATTGATGGTGTCACGAACATTTTTATTGATCGTAAGTAAGTCGATAATCTAGGGTAAAAAGGTACGTTATTAGGATTGTTCCCAAAAAGGCATCCCTGAGAGGATACCTAGTGGGACAATCCTATTTTACATCCCTTATTTATAAATTCGATTATTGATGCTGTTATCTGAACCTGAGCAAGCCAAAATCGTTGAATCTACCCTCCTAAACAATGGGTATTACTACTCGAAAAGGTGTAAAATGGAGTAGAGATAACCACAATACATAGTGTCGAATCATATTTAAAAGGAGAGAACTCCATGCAAGATTCTCATATTTGGTATGCTTGTGATGAACATCTTGATTATGTCATGGATGATATGATAGAAGAATTTCACACTGCACCTACACTAGAACCACTACAATCATCTGAGAAGCATTCGTGTAGATGGTGTAAGGGGACTGCCGGGTTTCAACTAGAACTCGAATACGGCATCGCCGAACAAACAGAGTAGAATCGAGGATAACCCTTGCGAATTCAACTAATTACCATTGGAAAACTAAAAGAAAAATTCCTGAAACAAGCCTGCGACGAGTATCAAAAACGTCTGCAGGCTTATACCAAGATTGAGATCATCGAGTTAGCAGAAGAAAAATGTGCTGATCAGCCTTCTGATGCAGAGATTGAGCAAGTCCTTCGAAAAGAAGGCGAACGAATTTTAAAAACACTCCATCCCGACTCATTCACGATCGTTCTCGCTGTAAATGGAGAAATGGTAACCTCCCCCGGACTAGCTAACAAACTAGACCATCTCACCACTTACGGACATAGTCACTTTAGCTTCATTATCGGCGGCTCCCACGGCTTATCGAAAGAGGTATACGCTCGCTCTAACTGGGACCTATCCTTCTCTAAAATGACCTTTCCTCATCAGCTTATGCGGGTGTTCTTGTTAGAGCAGATTTATCGAGCTTGTAAGATTAATCGGGGGGAGACATATCATAAGTAAGCGAAAAAAACATCAGTACATAAAATATATCCACCTTTATAACGAAGGTGGATACCCGTTTCTTATTATTAAGAAGAAGTGTACAAAGAGATATTACTTTGTCGAAAACCTTTTCTTTAGTTCGTCCAGATTCAGAATAGCATAGAGTCCCGTACTAAGAAGAACAGCTACTACAATATATACAACCATTCCGATTTGAAGATTAGGTTTCCAGTAGTGAACCATTGCCCAATTCGCCATTACTAAATAAAGAACATTTTAAGCCCGTATATACTATAAATAAAACAGAAACTGCTCAAGAGTAAATTCACCATCAATCATCGCTTTCAGCATATCAAACATAAAGTACACCCAGAATTACTTTTTTAATGTTTTTATTACCAATCTAATAGCGTACACTATAATGATAATAAGTACCGCAATATTTAGAATCTGTGCGATAGGACCCATATCCCACGTAATCTTGAACATTAAGATCCCTCCTTACGAATGACGAAAATCGTCCGATATTCAGGTGTAAAATGATCCATTAAAACCTCTAGTAAGTCATTGGCAGTAAGCCTCTCTAATGCGGGAACTATATCAAAAAAGTTCATACCATTAAATTGATAACGTGTAAATTCCTTCGCAATAAAATCTAACGAATTTAATGAGCTCAAAAAAGCCCCAATTTTCCTCTTAATGGCCCTATCTACTTCTTCATTTGAAAAACCAATTTCTTGATAAGTGGTAATCGTCTCCGTTATTTTATCCGCCAGATAGTCTGGATCTTGACTATCTCCACTGATCATGGAAAAACCAAAGCCCCATTCAGCAGTATACTGATACGAAAGTGGACTATGAATATTACCAGACTCGTATAAACCATTATAGGCTTTTGAACCGGATGAAAACATTAAATCAAGTACTACTTGAATGGAAAGTTGATGTTTTAATAAGTCGTTCCCTTGTCTCGTAGGATCTTTTTCTTTATAGCCGACGATACATTTTGGCATACTCACATTCATCGATACCGTCCGCTTTTCGATATGGACAGGCGTCCCTTCAGGCATCACATGACGAATAATTCCGTCCTCTGCTGGAAATTTCTTAGCTGATTGATTCTTCCGTACCATCTCCATTATCTTCCCTGGATCAATAGCGCCGATGATAAACAGTGACATATTACTTGGATGGTAAAATGTTTCATAGCAAGTATATAAATTTTCTTTCGTAATAGCTGTAATAGATTCAATCGTTCCACCAACATCAATCCTTACAGGATGACTTTCGAACATATTTTCAATCACACCAAAGTAAGCGCGCCAATCAGGGTCATCTGCATACATCATAATTTCTTGTGCGATAATGCCTTTTTCTTTTTCCATTGATTGATCTGTAAAATATGGATCTTGAACAAAGTCGAGTAACGTCTCAATATTCTTTTCAACTTGCTCCATGCTAGAAAATAGATACCCAGTCCTTGTAAAGCTAGTAAATGCGTTTGCAGATGCTCCCTGCTTACCAAAAGTGTAGAAAGCATCCTGATCCTCACCCTCAAACATTTTATGTTCTAGAAAATGAGCAATCCCATCAGGTACTTTTATCGGCTCCTTCATTCCTCGAGGAGTAAATACATTATCAATCGATCCAAAATTCGTTGTTAAGGTAGCAAACACCTCGCGAAATCCGTATTTAGGTAAGATATAAACAGTAAGTCCATTTTCTAATTTTTCATGATACAGAACTTCACCTAACTGCGCATAAATCATCTTCTTCATTTCATTCACCTCCACTAGTCAAAAAATAAATAGTATCAAGTTCCCATCTATTCACCGAACGAATAACATCTTCTTTAGTTACATTTCTAATTTTCTTGATACGGTCTTGTAAGGAAAGTGGACGATTTTCGATGATTTCAGGATAAGCAAGCTCAATCAAACCTAATGAAGTATCGATATTGCTCCATAGCTGATTTATTAGCAAAGCTTTTGCTTGTTCCATATCACTTTCTGTAAAATCACCTTTCTTTATCGCTACTATTTGCTTTCTAATAATATCAACAGTCTGATCATATCTATCAAACTCAATTCCTGCTACCACGATAAGTGCACCTTTATAAGGCTCTAGCTTAGAGCCAACAAAGTAGGCTAAGCTATTTTTCTCCCGAACATTTGTAAATAACTTTGATGAAGGACTACCTCCCAAAAGACAGTTCGCTACTCTCGTTGCTACATAATTATCTTCTATAGATGTAGCATATGTACGATAACCCATAAGTAAATGACCTTGTTTTACTTCTTTCTGATCAAATACTACCTTCTCCCTTATTACATTCTTATTCCATGTATGCACAGTTTGAGGTTCTCGAACAGAACGCTCATTCCCAAATAAGGACGAAACGATCTCCTTTATAGAATCCTCATTGAAACTACCAACAATAAATAGATCCATACGATCGTGCTGAAGCATTTGTTTATACACCTGATAGATAGCTTTAGAATCTAGTACATCTAAATCCTCTATACGACCATATTCAGGTAATCGATATACATCCTCAGCAAACAGCTCTTCCGTCATTCGGACCGATGAGTAAACCATCTTATTGTCATAGATCGATTGAATCCTCTGTTGTAATACTCGTTTCTCTTGCTCTACAATCCCCTTTACAAAAGTATCATTATCATTTTCCAAACAAGGATCCATCACAATTTGATGTAGTAATAGAAGCGCTTCTTGCAACAACGAGACCTTGCTTGATAAATATCTTTCAGATACGACATCTATACGAAACGTAATTACATGGTGATCTCCATTTTTTTGTATATCTGTCATCAGAACAGCGCCATACATATCATCAAGCTTTTGCTTTATCATGGTTCTATTGGGATAATCCATTGTTCCACTTTGTAAAATTTCCGGAATCAACGCACGGGCTGTTACCGTCTCTTCGGATAAGGGAGAGTTGATCTTCAACATAATAGATGTTGTTTTAAACTTATCTGTCTTCCATAAATGAAGATGTATATCCCCGACTTCCTGCGTTATCATATTTATATTATTTTCCATCTATCCACACCCTACTGAAGCCATTTTTAAATTCTGTCCCTCTACAAACTCAGCATATTTACGATGTTTATTCATCAGCTCATTGTGCTTTCCAATCCCAGTTACCTTTCCTTCATCTAGGAAAATAATTTGATCTGCATTTCTAATCGTCGAAAGTCGGTGGGCAATCACTAGAGTAGTACGATTTTCCATCAGGTTATACATCGCAGTCTGCACTAATCTCTCACTTTCGCTGTCCAAATTAGCCGTTGCCTCATCAAGCAATAAAACTTTAGGATTCATGATAAAGGCCCGAGCAATTGCAATCCTCTGTTTTTGACCACCTGATAACTTAATCCCTCTCTCGCCTACAACCGTATCATATCCCTCAGGAAGGCTACTAATAAAATCGTGAGCATTTGCTAATCTTGCATAATAAATCATACTCTCTTCATCAGCATCATCTACACCATATAAAATATTTTCACGAATCGTTTCATTTATAATCGCACTATCTTGCATCACATAACCAATCATTTTACGCCAATTGGTTAATGGAATCTGATCAATTTGAAATTGGTCACATGAAATCATTCCACTATGCGTGGTATACATACGCTCAATCAGATGAAACAGGGTCGTCTTCCCCGCACCCGAAGGCCCTACAATCGCTGTAATCTGATTTGGATGTGCTGTAAAAGATATATCTCGTAACACCTCAGATTTTTTATTATACGAAAAAGATACATGGTGGAAGTGAAGTTGACCATCCATAACCTTCGTACACTCATCCACCTCATCAAGATCCTCTTCTGATAAAGTGTATATCTCATATAATCTTTTGGTAGCCCCTGAAGTCGCCTTATATTCAGTAAAAAAAGAAGCTACTGAACTAATGGGAACAATAGCTTGAATGATATAAAATATAATCGCAACAAATGTGCCTGCAGTTAGAGTTCCATCTGCCATACGTAGTCCGCCATAACCTAATAACACAAGTACCATTAGCATGATCGTCCCTGAAATGAGAGGAGAGAAGATGGATTGTAACTTCGCCGCCGTTAAATTTAGACGAAAGAGAGCTTCTCCTGATTCCATCACACGTGAATACTCTTTTTTCTCCCCGCTATAACTTTTAACGAGACGCATTTCTGCTAATACACTGCTCAATCTCCCCACGAAAGTAGCCATTTCATTTTGTGTTTCCCCTGCTACTTTATATAGCCTTCTGCCTATAGGTGCTATAATGACAGTTAAAATCGGTACCATTAAGAATAGTGCTAACGTTAACTTCCAATCTAAAACGAATAAAAATATAATGGATCCAACTACTAATAGCGCTTGGGATATAAACTCAGGTACTTTCTGAGAAACAAAATTATTTAAAGTCGATACATCATCTGTCAACCGACTTACTGTTTGTCCCGTGCCATTATTATCAAAATAATCTATCGGCAACCTTAAAACATGCGCCCACATTTTTTCCCTAAGGCGATAAATTGTATACTCACCTAGATAGGCAAGCATGTAATGTGAAATACCACTTAATATCACATTAACCAAGAATAATCCAACTAATAAAAACACCTTGGTAACATCGAAATGAGATGTAAACGAATCAATCGTGTTTTTAGTGACCCATGGTACTAATATGCCTAATATCGCGGTCATAACTGATGTTAAGAACGCACAAAAAACTACTTTCTTGGGCCATGTGACCAACCCAATTAGCACCCTCAAATGGGATCTATTCATTTTAGCACCTCCCTCACTTTTACAATCACTATAGATCAAAACTCTTTCTGTTCATAAATCCTAATCGCAACCATATAAGATGCAATGAATGTCAGGAGAGAAATGACTAAGAAGAGAATCGAAAATGGTAAGTCGGCATGGATCCTAGGAAACATATTCGTCATCACACTACCAATGGTTTCCTCATACAACCAACCACTCATCATAAGCATTCCCAACCCTGTAACCATACTTATCATCATGACTTTCTCTGCCTTTTCCACCCCCAGATGATGTGTTAGCGGGAATGTAACACCTCCCATAATAAGAGTCATACCAATACCTTTTAAAAAAACCGTAAGCGCTAGGCCGGTAAATATATCTTTAGAAAAAAAATTAGCTACTATAAATGATACAGTCGCCACACAAAAACCTATAAATAGTAAAATAGAGAAGAAAAGATAATAGCTTTGTATCACCCGGCTTCTGTTCAATGGTAACGTGATCAAAAATTTGTTCCATCCAGACATTGCCTCAAATTTCAATCCCTCAAGTATAGGGGAAACAATGGTAATGAAAGGAAGAAATCCAGCTAGACGTAGCGACGGTTCATATGGAAGCAAAAGTAAAATAGTCGTAATAATAAGGCTTAACACTATCGAATGCTTAATGCTCTTCTCATTTGAATAATATTGATTTAACAGTAATCCTTTCATAGTTGCTCTCCTCGCATTAACAAAAGTGTCACATCATCAATAGAAAAGTTTTTTCTTACAATTGAATGGGGCACTTGATCTCGATCACATACAAGAACATCCACTTGATCGCTCTTTCTTTGATATACAACAACCAAACTTGCTTCAATTTGTTCAAATTCTTTATCTGTACATTGTAGGACTGCATATCTCGACATCAAGGTCTCTTTACTTACTTGCAATAAAATTTTTCCTGACTTAATAAAAATTAAGATATCAGCTACCGCTTCAATATCACTTGTGATATGCGAAGACAATAAAATACTATGTTGTCCATTCTTCACAAAATTCTTTAACACTTGTAATAAGTCATTCCTACCTGACAGATCAAGACCCGCCGTTGCCTCATCTAAGATAAGTAATTTTGCATCATGCGATAAAGCGACTGCCATAGAAAGCTTCATAGACATCCCTCTAGAAAAATCACCTATTTTCTTGTCTATAGGTAAGGAGAAAAAATTGGTATAATATTCAAATATATTTTGATCCCAATTTTTATAGAGCAGACGAAATACACTTCCTAGCTGCTTGACGTTCAACTGATGAGGCAAGTGCACCTGATCAAAAACGACACCGATATCTTCCTTCAGATGACTCTTTTTGGGACCCATCTCTTCTCCAAAAACTTTGATTGATCCCCCATCTTTAGATAGTGTTCCTAGTATGGCCCCCATCGTTGTCGATTTTCCTGCTCCATTATCCCCAATAAAGCCGGCAATTGTACCACGTGGAATAGAGAAAGAGACGTTTTTTAACACCTTTTTTTTCCCTGAATAACTTTTACTCAGATTTTCTACTTCTAAAATCATTACATTCACACTTCCCTCACTTACTGAAAATAGAAAAAAGGATCTTAACCTGAATCCAGCATCTAACTTTATTTAAAGATGTACCATTTAGTTTGAAGGAGCTTCAACTAAATGGTACAATTCGGTCATTCTATCTGCTGTTAGTTAACTGCTTATGAAGCAGTTATCACAAGTCTTGTTAGTGGATCAACCTAATTTTAGGTTGATCTTTTCCCAGATCTTAGTTGCTAATAATTATTACTTACAATTGTTGCTTACTGTTGATAATGCAGTTGTCACAGTCCATGTAAGTGGAGTCCATCCAATTTCAGGTTGCTTTAAACTTTCGACTTGTGAAAGCTTTTGTAGATCTAATACTTGATTCATTTTCTCACCTCCTGATCCCAGATCTTAGTTGCTAATAATTATTACTTACAATTATTGCTTACTGTTGATAATGCAGTTGTCACAGTCCATGTAAGTGGAGTCCATCCAATTTCAGGTTGTTCTAAGCTTTCTGCTTGCGAAAGCTTTTGTAGGTCCAATACTTGGTTCATTTTTTTCACCTCCTTCTACTAGTATACTTACACCATAACTACCAATTTCTCCCTATTAAATCGAGTATCTTCATAAAATTTGTCTATATTTATAATCGGGAGCCAATATAATGGATTTTCATTTAGAATCCCTTTCAAGGCCAGCACAATACCCGAGCTACCCGAGAAAAGATCGTCCGATAAACGAAAACTAAATTGACCAGGGAATGATAGATAATTCTTTTTATCAATTAGATATAGGTTCAACAACTCAATTATATCTTCTGTTTGAGAGTAATAAGTTGCTTGATCTTTCCCCATCATTGGAGGTATTATCAAAAAGCTACCTGCTCCATCGAATAGTCCTCCTATAACAGTAGCTCTTATCTTAGATAGATTCGTGATTAACTTTAACTCTTCGTAAAAGACTTCCTCTCCACTAACATGTATTAGATACCATATTGCAACCCCTATTCCTATCGATCCTCCAGATAGGTAAGGTAATAGCCTACGACTGTTATCTATTGTGTTTAGCACTCCCAATTTGTTATCCGTAACAGTTTTATTCAAGTCTCTCGCTACTAGTTCAACAGCTCTAAAATAGTATTTTCTGTTTTTGGTAATGGCATAAAGTGATGAGTAAAACACTGATACTCCCGACCAACCATCTATCAGACCAATTGGGATACCTTTCCAGTCTTGGACAGTTATCTCGTTGTCTTCCTGCAAGAAATTCTCTATTTTTACAGCTATCGACTCTGCTTTCTCCAAATACTTCGAGTCTAGTGATTCTAAATAGAAACTTGCTAACGCCAAACCAATTCCTGCTAAACCTGATCTTAATGTGATATCTGAATCATTTAATGAACTATCTATTTTAGAAAAAATGTCTAACGACTCTTCTCTATACCCATTTTCGTATAACATCCCCGCAATACCCGCTGTACCAGTAAATAGCCCTGCACTCTTTACTGTATCTATGTTTTTTAGCACATATTGCGTAATCCATTGATGAACCTCATCATTAGTACTTCCTACCCGGGCAAGTGCTATAGCTGCCCCAGATCCTCCACTTAAAACATTTAACTTTCCATCATGATGTTCGTACTGTCTTATATCACCATTTATCAGTCTTATATCACCAGTTAGATTCGCCTTAATCCCATCACTAAGGCCCTCTAGTATGGACAAAATATCATTATTCATCACAAAATTATTGACAACACTATCCAGCCTTTGTGTTTCCTCTCCAAAATCAATTAGATGATCTTCACATTTTTGAATCATACTCTTAACAAACTCGTAAAAATCATCCCCATAATTTACTCTAATCCATTTATAATAGTTTTCATTTATATACTTATCTAAGCATTCAGAAGTGAGAACGGGCAGGAGGGAATAACGTACAATTTTTTGTAATGCAAACCAGTCCATCGCTCCACTCGTTTTAATTTGAGAATTTATAAACCCTGTAGTCGCCATACCCGGTTTTTCTTGAGAATTTGTTTGCTTTGCTGTTTCAAAATCAATTAATGTTACTTGTAAATCTTCAGATATCATGATATTAGCAGGTTGTAAATCTCCCATTGCTACATCCTTATCAAGCATTTCTTCCATAATAATAACTAATTGAGACAAGACCTTCTTTATTTTTATCTTGTAATCGTCTAGAGACTGACTTTTCATAAAAGGATAGTTTATCGCAATCCAAGAATGTAAATCCATACCCTCTACACACTCTTCGACCAGAAAATAATGCTCCCATACCTTAAAGTGGTCTAATACATTAACAATCCCCTTTACATTTGCAAGCTTCTTTAACGCATTCCGTTCTATAATTTGTCTCTCAACTGCATCAACAGAGTTCCCATCGAGTCCAGCTTTTGGCCGAGCTTCTTTTATAATTACTTTTTTATTGTCGGACTTTCTTTCTGCAAGATATATTCCTCCACTATTTGTAAAACGAAGAGATGTTTCTATGTTATATAAATCTAGCTTATTCTCTCGATCTTCGTTATTCGGTTTATCGTTTAATAAATCTAAGTAATGATCGAACTCTTTTACAAAATCAGGAGCTTGATAATAAGGATTCCTCTCATCTACTGTCAATTCACCCTTAGTATCTCTGATACATAATTCACCCTTATCATTATAAATACTTTTAAACCCACCATATCGATAGTAAACATTACTATTCTTCCAACACTTATCATTCAATATATATGGACCTTTTTCATAAGGTTGAATTTCTTCTCGAAGAGCATCCAATAGATGCACAAATTCATTATCGTCCATTGGATAAACCGCGATAAACTTACCAGAGCTCGCTCTATTAGCACCTTTCGAATTCATTTCTAGGAGAGTCTCTATATTTTTGATGTGCTTAAATGCTACCTTGTGCTTTATTAGAACTTTGCTAACAGCTGCTAGAACCTGCTCTGCCTCATTCATCGTTGCACTAATATGTATTTTCCATCCTTGTTCAGGCAAAGTTCTATCCTTAAATTCATAGTACCTCCATATCGATTCTTCCTCATTAACGACAACTACATCTTCTTTTAGATCTTCTATAAAAAACTCTTTTATCGATTCTTCCTTATCATGCGGACCATAATATTCAGATCCTCTTTTTAAATAACTATGGTAAAGCATATCACCTTTCATGAAATTCTCTCCTTACGTACATCTCTTTTATGTTTAGATTAAATAATGTATACATATAAAATAGAATATTATACAAACAAAATAGCGTGATGCCTCTTCTACTCGTGATAGAGTATGCAACGTGGTTCCAAAACTCTCAGAAGGTTTATTTTACTAACTATTTTAGTGTAATTTAAGTATTATTATCTATCGAAATGAAACATAACTTTACTTTTAGATATTGATTCTAATATTTTTTGTTTCATCTCCTGATTCAATAATAATATACATTTATAGTTTAATGGAATAAGTAAATTTTTCGTTTTTTTTTAGAAAATCACCCCATGATTTTAGAAATATTTAACCTAAAAACTTAAAAGCACCTCTCTAAAGTTAGTTCCTCTTCATACTCCATAGCCATCATAAAATAATTTGCAGCTTTCTTATACGCTCTTTTTTCATAGTAATAACTAGCCATTTGCTTAGCTAACTTCATAACTGGGATGAACTGCTGACACTCTATCCCCAAGTTAATAATTCGTTGCATCTCTTTCTCATATCGTGCCTCGTCCTGACGAAATCGATAAGTACCCGCTTGTATAGAGACTAAGTCAATATAAAGAGAGGGAAAACGCTCTGGATCAACCGTGCTTAATCCCTTATTCAAGTAATACTCTACTTTATCCCATTCTTTTATCTCTATATAAACTTCTACTAGCCCTCTGTATACACAGATTCTCTTATTCGCAGCATCTAGATCTCCAAAATACTGTAAGCTTCTTAGATAATACTCAATAGCTATTTCAGGATTTCCCTTGGTAGCTTGGACTCGCCCAAGATGAAATTCGATGATACCTAAGAAATAACTATTATCTGGATCAATTGTCTCCCTCGCCCTAGTCAAGAATTCAACCGATTTATCTAGTTTCTGATTCATATGATATTGAATCCCCATTGTAATTAATACGGAAGCTATTTGTTTTTGGTCATTTATCTCCAGAAACAGATCATACGCTTTCTGCGCATAGAAAAGACTAACCGTCTGGTCAGTTAGAATCTCTTGCTTCGTTATACTCATATCCAGATAGAAATTAGCTATCTCTCTACGATCGGTCACATGAGCGAGAAGCTCCTCTCTCAGACCATCATAGTAACTTGCCTTCATATAGTTTTGTTTTCTGAAGTACATCGCCCCACACGCTCGATAGTAGTAAAAAAATTCTTCCTCTAAACCTGACTCTACTTGCTCAGATATAAATCTTTTAGATAACTCATACACCCGATATGCTTCTTCCAAGTCTATATTCAACTTAGAGGAGTAATAGATCAATATAGTATATACCTTCAAATGAACACTTGTTGGATATAAATCCGTGGCATTTAATCGTAGAAATGATAGATCTTCATCTGTGATATTTTTTTCCTTTTGAAATTGGCAATAGATCCTTCCAATTCTCCGCTCTGCATCAGCAGCCCCCTGCTGTTCTATTAGATCTTCAACCTTTACCCCCAACTTAGGAGCAATAGAGCAAATAAATTTCAGAGATGGCTTCGTATTACCATTTTCCACACGACTTAGATAGGCAATCGAAGTAAGTCCCCCGACAAGTTCGCTCTGTGTCATACGCTTATGTAAACGTAGCTGTCTGATTCGATCTCCTACTACCATAATCTTCCCACCCCATCTGAAATAAAACTTTAATTCTTTTATTAAATATTTTATTTTAAATTAAATATAAATTCAACTTCTTCTATTATAGTTCTTTTTATATGATATTTCCATATTTTATCTCATTAGAAATGCACATCTGCGCTGTGATAAAAAGATTGAATGAAAAAAAAGGAAGCTGCACCCACACAGGGCACAGCTTCCTTTTTTTTCTATCTTATGCATACACTGGACGAACTTGAATCGTTTGATCACGACCTGGGCCAACGGAGAAGATGGTGAGCGGAATCCCTGTTAGCTGGGTAATCCGTTCAACGTAATGTTGAGTAGCTAGCGGGAGGTCATGGAGCGTTTTGACTTGGGTGATATCTTCGTGCCAGCCTGGTAACTCTTCGTAAACTGGTTCGCAGTCGGCGAGGATATCGAGGTCAGCTGGATAGTTCTCCATCAGTTCCCCCTTGTGTTTGTAAGCGACACAGATCTTCACGGTGTCGAGGTCTGTTAAGACGTCTAGGGAGTTTAGGGATAATCCCGTAATCCCGCTTACACGACGTGCATGACGTACAACAACACTATCAAACCATCCTACACGGCGAGGGCGACCTGTAGTGGTACCGTATTCGCGTCCTACTTCGCGGATCTGATCCCCAATCTCATTGTGAAGTTCGGTTGGGAATGGACCATCCCCTACACGAGTGGTGTACGCTTTCGCCACGCCTACTACTTGGTTGATTTTCGTAGGTCCTACTCCTGAACCGATACATACTCCACCGGCAACTGGGTTAGAAGATGTTACAAATGGATAGGTGCCTTGGTCGATATCGAGCATCACACCTTGTGCGCCTTCAAATAATACCCGCTTCCCTTGGTCAATTGCTTCGTTTAGTACGACAGACGTATCAGTGATAAATGGCTTGATTCGCTCGGCAGCCTTCATGTACGTATCATAAATTTCATCGAAGTGAAATGGTTCTACCTCATATAGTTTCTCGAGAATCCGATTCTTTTCTTCTAGGTTGCGTTTTAGCTTCTCAGCAAAACGACTTGGATTTAGTAGATCTCCTACTCGAATCCCTACTCGCGCTGCTTTATCCATGTAGGCAGGGCCGATTCCTTTGCCTGTGGTTCCGATCTTACTGCTGCCTTTACTTGTCTCCTCTAGACGATCCAGACGCAAGTGGTACGGCATAATGAGATGGGCACGGTCTGAGATACGCAAGTTGGATAAATCAACTCCGTATCCGAGAAGATAATCTAACTCAGTGATTAACGCCTCTGGATGAATGACCATCCCATTCCCTAGAACACAAATTTTATCTTGATAAAAAATTCCCGAGGGAATCATGTGAAGTTTGTATTTTACACCGCCAAACACGATCGTGTGACCTGCATTGTTACCACCTTGGTAACGGGCAACGGCTTCTGCTTTCTCAGCAAGAAAATCGGTAATTTTTCCTTTTCCTTCATCTCCCCACTGGGTACCTACAACAACAGCTGTTGACATTTTTCATTCCTCCGATCAACTAAAGACAAATAAGGGTTAAAACGAATCCGTACATATCTGAACGAGATTATTGTATCAGTGACTCAAAGAGTATGTCAACATCAAAACCGAACATTAAACTGCAAAATAAAATATTCATTCGTTATTAATCTAGCTTTTGATCTCTAGACTAAGAAATTTGTTATAGTTTTTGAGGAAAAGTAATTCCACCTTCCCTACAGGACCGCTCCTTTGTTTCCCTATGATGACTTCCGCCACGTTCTTCTTCTCGGAATCCTCATTGTAATAATCATCACGATATAAAAATGCTACGATATCGGCATCTTGCTCGATTGAACCGGATTCACGTAGGTCAGACAACATCGGCCGTTTATCTTGTCGTTGTTCTACAGCACGTGATAACTGGGATAGGGCGATAATCGGGCAGTCAAATTCACGAGCCATTAACTTTAGCGAACGGGAAATCTCCGAGATTTCTTGTTGACGACTCTCACCATTTCCTCGGCCATTGATCAACTGAAGATAATCGATCACCACCATGCCTAAGCCATGTTCTGCCTGTAATCTACGTAGTTTCGAACGAATATCATGTACGGTTACACCGGGAGTATCATCAATAAAGACCTTTGCTTCGGATAAAGAGCTTATGGCCATAGTTAGTTTTTCCCAATCTTCCTCATTTAAATTTCCAGTTCGGAAGGCTTGGGCATCTATATTTCCTTCAGCCGAGAGCATCCGCATCACCATTTGCGGCGCTGACATCTCGAGGTTAAAGATTGCAACGGTTTCATTTGCACGTAGGGCAACGTTTTGAGCGATATTTAATGCAAATGCCGTTTTTCCCATCGCCGGACGTGCAGCAACAATGATGAGATCAGACTTATTAAACCCTGACGTCATTCTATCTAAATCGGTGAATCCAGAGGGGATTCCGCGGATTCCGGTACTATTATAGTGAAGACGTTCAATCTGCTCAAATGACTCTAATAGCACATCTTTAATCGGGAGGAATCCACCTCTCATATTTCGCTTAGAAATCTCCAGGATTTTTTTCTCTGCTGTATCGATCAAACTGGAAACTTCTTCTCCACCACTATATCCGGACATCGCGATTTGGGTCGCTGTACGAATGAGACGACGTAAAATGGCTTTTTCTTCCACGATTTTAGCATAATATTCTACGTTTGCCGCTGTGGGGACAACAGATGCCAGCTCTGTTAGATAGGAGACTCCTCCGATCTCATCTAACACTTTTTTATCAGAGAGATCTGCTGTAACAGTCACGAGATCAACAGGTTCTCCCTTTTCAGCAATTTCATTCATCACTTGGAATAATTTCTGATGTCCTGGACGATAGAAATCCTCCGTTCGTAACCGTTCGTTTACCGAAATCAGTACAGAAGGTTCGAGGATAATCGCCCCCAAAACGGCTTGTTCAGCTTCTATATTTTGTGGCGGAAGACGATCTGCAAATAATTCGTTCAAACTATTTTTCCTCCCAACCGACTGAGAAAGCTCCACTCCCCAGCGGGAACAGTGGAGCCTTTCCATTTGTTTCTAAAGGTTTATTGATTATCCTTTACCCATCCCTCTAATGAAACTTGAGTCTGGCTTCTATCCTTGCTCTTTTACATGTACTGAAAGGGTAGCTGTCACTTCAGGATGGAGCTTCACTGGTACTTTGGTTACGCCTAATGTACGGATTGCGTCGTCGATGAGTAGTTTCTTTTTATCAATCTTCATTTGATGTTGTTTGTTTAAGGCTTCTGCGATTTGCTTCGTTGAGATGGCTCCAAAGAGGCGACCTTCTTTTCCAGACTTCGCAAATAAGACTACTTCTAACGATTCCATTTTTGTAGCAAGCGTTTTTGCATCTTCAAGTAGTTTTGCCTTTTTCACATCTTCGAGGCGTTGTTTTTCTTTCAAGCTATTTACATTCCCGCTAGTTGCCTCAACTGCCAATTTCCTCGGTAATAAGTAGTTACGGCCATGCCCCTCTGATACTTCTTTTAATTCACCTTTTTTACCTGTTCCTTTTACATCTTGTAGTAGAATGACTTTCATGATGTCTCCTCCCCCTCCAGTTGTTCTTGAATTAGGGATTTTAGTATTTGTTTGCACTCTGGAACACTTTTGTGCTCTGGTTGACAGGCAGCGTGGGTCAGATGCCCACCACCACCCATCTGTTCCATGATTAGCTGGACATTTAGATCCCCTTCCGAGCGAGCACTGATCGAAACAACTCCTTCTGCCTTATATGCAATCACAAAAGAGGCAGAGATCCCTTGCATATCTAATAGTGTATTAGCCGCTTGGGCGATGAGCAGCTGGTCATAAACCCGACTCTCATCCCCCACTGCAATCGCAATCTTTCCTTGATATAACTCCGTATTTCGTATGAGTTCTGCACGTTTTACGAACCGGCTTAAGTCCTCTTTTAGTAAAGACTGTACTAGCATGAGATCAGCTCCATGTCTTCGTAAAAAGGCAGCCGCCTCAAAAGTCCGCGATCCAGAACGGACGGAGAAGTTCTTCGTATCCACCACGATTCCAGAGAGGAGCGCTGATGCTTCCAGCGTATCCATGGTTAATCGATGATCTTGATACTGAAGTAACTCCGTAACTAGCTCACAGGTTGACGAAGCGTAAGGCTCTAAGTATACCAGAACGGAATCTTCAACAAAATCCTCTCCACGACGGTGATGGTCGATCACGACCACTTTTTCAGCGCGATCAATCAGTCTCTTCTCCGTTACTAGACTTGGTTTATGCGTATCCACTAACACAAGCAGGGTATCTGGATCATCGATCCACTGCATAGCCTGATCCGGAGAAAGGAACACATCGTTTACGTCCTCGTGCTTCTCAATCTCATCCATTAACTTTCGAACTGCACTCAAATCATCATCTAGAATAATAAACGCTTCACAATCATTTAGTTCTGCTAATTTTACTACACCAATCGCAGCACCGATCGCATCTAAGTCAGGCTGTTTATGCCCCATCACGATCACTCGCTTGCAATCTTGTAACAGATTACTAATCGCATGAGAAATGACCCGTGCTTTTACCCGATTTCTTTTTTCGACTGCATTGGTTTTGCCCCCAAAAAAGGCAATTTTCTCTTTTGACTGTACAGCGGCTTGATCACCACCACGTGCCAGTGCTACTTCGAGTGCCGCTTGTGCATGCTTCGATTTTTCAACGAGCGTTTCTCCCAAACTAGCGACTCCTAAGCTTAATGTGATTGGGATTTTATTATTCCGTGTCATCTCTCGTACTGTATCCAGTATGTCAAACCGATCGTGAATCATGCGATCTAAATTCTTTTGAAACATAATAAAAAACATTTTATCAGTATCAATTCGCTTTAGAGCCACTTCATACCGCAACGCCCACTCCGAAATCGCTTGGAACACCTTGCTGATCAAAAGGGTTTCTTCTTGATCCGATAGTCCCTGCCCAGCCTCATCTATATTGTCCAGATGCAAGAAACCTAATATCGGCTTCTCTTCTTCGTACTTCTCTTGTAGGGATATCCACTTCGTTACTTCTTCTATCAAATATAAACGTTCTGCGCGATGATATACACACGAATAATGTTTACCATGAATCTGAATCATAACGGGATCTGATAGCAAATGTTCCTCCGGATCCAACTCTGGTAAGTATTCAGCAATCTTGTGCCCAATTAACCTTGCCTTAGGAAAGAAGTTGGATACGAACGGATTATGCCACTGCACCTCTCCCGCATGATTGAGTAGGATCATACCCACCGGGAGATGTTTCACCGCAAGCTGACCTGCAAATTGGATGCGATCCGTTAACGTTAATACGTATTGGGATTGCTCTTTTTTTTGTTCAAACTCTGTTTTATACTGCATGGCAGTAAGGAGTCCTACACAGAGTATAGCAATCGCAACATAGGAAAGCTTTTCTGTAAGAATCCATATGAGGAGTATTACAGTAAGCCCTAATATCCAACTTGTGGATATACGTAGCCATCTATGCATAAAATTTTTCGGCATTTCCTTTAACTCCTCCAAGCTGGGGTAACGCTCATAACCTCATATCTTCTATTTTACCCGAGTTCAGCGGAGCTTCAACTCTTGCGGAGTTATAAATTTGACCAGATTTTGGATTATGTATCGCGAACCATTTTCTCATTCTTATTCTACCGTTTATTAATATATTTCTCCATAGCAGACAAATCGCCGTACCACTCCTCCAGTTGATGCCCTTCTTTCATATGTTCCCTTAATTTTTGGGTGACCACTTGATCCACTTCACGGTATGGAACCCCCATCCTTCTGGCTAATACGTAAACAGAGACCAAAATACTCGAAAGGCTATCTATGATCATTTGTTGGTTTGCATAATGGAGACCACGAAATAAGCTAGCGATTTGGTCTAGAATTTCTGTTTTTAACCAGTCGACCACTTTAATATTTTTCGCAATATGTATACCTCTTTCTGGTCGGTTCATGGTATTCGCTCCTCTTCTAATTTCTCGTTAGAAGGAATTTCCACATTTTTATGTTATTTCCTGCCTGTTTGAGAAAACAACTTCCATATTCTTTAAAAGGGTAACATTGAATCCGTCGGGTGCAAATAAGATGTATGAATAAGAGGTTGAGTCATGATTAGCCATTTGGTTAATGGGCTATGAACCAAAGATAGTAGGGGATAATGGCCAAATAATGGAGGTGGGTGTATTGGGTTACTATATACATGTGGAGCCAGATGTGAGGGTTTATACGGAAGACATAAACCCCAAGGGAAATCGAACGATTCTCTTTATCCACGGATGGCCTGCAAATCATAATCTATTTGAATATCAATTTAACGAGCTTCCTGGATATGGTTTTCGCTGTATTGGAGTAGATCTTCGTGGATTTGGGAAATCAGATAAGCCTTGGAGGAAATATAGCCTAAATCGATTAGCGGATGATATTTACTGTGTCATTCGATCTCTTCGGTTAGAAAACATAACATTAGTTGGTCATTCGGTAGGTGGGGCAGTTGCCATTCGGTATATGTCACGACACTGTGGATATCACGTTTCGAAACTAGCACTACTCGGGGCAGCTGCTCCCAGTGTGGTTCAGCGCCCGAATTTCCCTCACGGACTGCCCATTGAGGAAGTCAATCGTCTGATCGAAGGAACATATCAGGATCGGCCGAAGATGTTGGAACAGTTTGGAACATCATTTTTTTATCAAAAAATATCCCAACCATTTGCAGAGTGGTTTCTAGAAATGGGGCTAGAAGCAGCGGGATGGGCTACTGCCAAAGTGGCTAAGACTTTTCGTGATGAAACGTTATTTTCTGATCTATGTGAGATTCATGTCCCAACTCTTATTCTTCACGGAATCCACGATCAAGTATGTTTGTATCCACTTGCTACTGCTCTTCATAACGGGATTCTGCGCTCAAAACTAGTCCCCTTCGAGCACAGTGGTCATGGACTCATGTGGGAAGAGAAAGAAAAATTAAATAAGGAATTAATGAAGTTTATCAACTAAGAAAAAAACAACCCATTAAATGGATTGTTTTAGATGTTCCTAGTCGTTTGTATAAGCTAGGAGTGCCATTTGACGAGCACGTTTGATTGCACGAGTCAATTGACGTTGATATTTAGAGCTAGTTCCTGTTACACGACGTGGTAAAATCTTACCGCGTTCGCTAACAAACTTACGGAGCAAGTCTGTATCTTTGTAGTCGATGTATGAAACTTTGTTTACTGTGAAGTAACAAACTTTACGACGTTTGTGTCCACGACGACGAGCCATTCATATTCCCTCCTGTCCAAAAAAATAAGTTATCGTTAACTAGAATGGAAGATCATCATCAGAGAGATCAATTGGCTTGCCATCATCTTCAAACGGATTATCCGCCTTACGACGAGCCTGATTGCTAGAATTGTTTTGATTCCAGCCACCACCAAAGTTGTTGTTGTTATTGTTATGATTATTGCTACCGCTGAAGCCTTCGCCTGAGTTACCACCATAAGGAGAATCACCGAAATCAGAACCGTTACCCTCGCGAGTACGATTTGTTTCTAAGAACTGAACGTTTTCGGCTATTACCTCTGCGTTACGTACTTTACGGCCTTCCTGGTTTTCATAGACGCTAATTTGCAAGCGACCGTCAACACCAACCAAACGACCCTTTTTTAGGTAGTTAGCACAGGTTTCGGCTAGTCCACGCCATGCAACAATATTGATAAAGTCTACATCACGTTCTCCTTGCTGATTCGTATAGTTACGATTTACAGCAATGGAAAAGCGAGTCACTGCAACCCCAGATTGCGTATAACGCATTTCAGGATCGGCAGTTAACCGACCAATCAAAACAACTCGGTTTACCATGACGCAATCTCTCCCTTGAATCCCTCTAGTATTTATTTTTCATCCATGTTTACAACCATATGGCGGATGATATTTTCATCAATGTTGATTACACGCTCCAACTCAGAAACCATAGTAGCTTCTCCGTTGAAGTTTACAACTGTATAAACACCTTCACGGTATTTATCGATGAGGTAAGCCAAACGACGTTTCCCCATGTCGTCGGTCTTCACAACTTCGCCACCGTTGTTTGTAATCACACCCGCTACTTTCTCACGGGTTGTTTTCACAGCTTCTTCGTCCATATCTGGACGTACGATGTACATCAATTCGTATTTGTGCATTCCGTCTACACCTCCTTCTGGACTTTGCGGCTCTCACAGCTAAGGAGAGAGCAAGGGGCGAGCATATTTACTCACGTTAATCCATTCTAGCAAAGCTCAACTATAATAGCAAGCTAGAAGCAATTTCCTATTTTGTGAAACTCCGTTGATGTCTGTAGCTAAAATGATATCAAACGTACGTTCGAATGGGAAGTAGCTTGGTAGAAAAAGGTAAATCTATCCATTTATCTACCAACACAAAATCCCGGCATAAAAAATCGGCCTCCTACACATTAAAGCGGAAGTTCATCACATCTCCATCATTCACCACATAATCCTTACCTTCTAATCGAAGTAGACCCTTTTCACGTGCCTGCCCTAAGCTGCCTGAGTTGATTAAGTCTTCGTAAGCAACGGTCTCTGCACGAATAAAGCCACGTTCAAAGTCCGTATGAATCACACCTGCTGCTTGGGGTGCTTTCGTTCCTTCTCGAATGGTCCAAGCCCGTACTTCTTTTTCACCCGCAGTAAAGTAAGTAATCAAGCCTAGTAGACGGTACGCCTCCGTGATCAAACGGTCGAGTCCTGATTGCTCCAAGCCTAACTCCTCTAGGAACATGTTTCGCTCCTCATCATCTAGCTCCGCAATTTCAGCCTCTACTTGAGCACTGATCGTTACAACTCCAGCGCCTTCGGATGCAGCGATTTCCTTTACCCGTTTAACATGAGGATTACCATCTGGATTGGCAACTTCCTCTTCACTCACATTTGCCGCATAAAGCATGTTTTTCATCGTTAGCAAGTTAAGGCTTTTGATGATCAGCTTCTCTTCAGAACTTAGATCCACAGATCGTGCTGGCTTTCCTTCTTCTAGTACAGGAAGGATCTTCGATAACACATCATGCTCTTGCGTAGCCAGCTTCTCTCCACTTTTCTTCTGGCGTAAAACCCGATCCATCCGCTTTTCGACTGTTTCCAGATCCGCAAATATGAGTTCCAGATTAATCGTTTCCATATCATCCGCTGGATCAATCCGCCCAGATACATGGGTAATATTCTCATCTTCAAAACAACGCACTACATGGATAATGGCATCTACCTCGCGAATATGAGAAAGAAACTTATTTCCTAGCCCCTCTCCTTTACTTGCACCTTTCACTAAGCCGGCAATATCCACAAAGTGAAACGAAGTAGGAATAACTCGCTGAGGGTTGATCACTTGCTTTAGATGATCCAACCGTACATCTGGTACATCTACCACCCCTACGTTTGGGTCGATGGTGCAAAATGGATAGTTTGCCGATTCTGCCCCCGCTTGCGTAATCGCATTAAATAATGTGGATTTCCCTACATTCGGGAGACCTACTATTCCTGTCGTCAATGCCATCTTAAAGTTCAACTCCCAATTTTCCCGATTCTTGATTCAACTATCTTATTATAGCGGAAATCATTCATAACAAAAAGCGATTCCAATGGAACCGCCCCCACTTTAAATATCTTCTGGCTCAGCAGATACGAGTACCTTTTTTAACTTTTGTTCAAATCTCATTCTAGGTAGCAAGACACTATGTTCACAACCTGTGCATTTGATGCGGATATCCATCCCCATACGGATCACTTTCCAAGCATTTGTCCCGCATGGATGCGCCTTCTTCATCTCTACCACATCGCCTAATCCAAAATCTTTTCGTTGCAAGAAAGCCCCCCACTTCCATTTTTAAAATCACCTACGTATAACTTAATCCATTTGCTCAACCGACTTCCGCAAGTCCTGTAGAGCTTGTAAGATTTGTTTCGAAAGGTATTCTTGTCTCTCCCGAAAGGTTCCTGCTTCTGGGACTAAAATCAAATCACCCACCATGATTCGAATCTTACTCGGTTTAATCCAAATATCCCCAACAGGTAGCGCCTTTTCACTACCTGATAGGTAAATAGGGACAACAGGAACATTTCCCTTTAAAGATAAGAATGCAGCCCCTTGTTTTACTTCTTGAAGAGGGGCTATATCCTCTCGGATTCCACCCTCCGGAAAAAGACCTACACATTTTTGCTCCTGTAAATAGCGTAAGGCAGTTCGGATTGCCTGAATATCCGCTTTCTCTCGATTCACAGGAAACGCCTGGAATATATCCAAAAAGAACTTTGTGATTTGGAATCTCCATGCTTCGGCTTTCGCCATAAAATGAACATGACGTGGTAGCATAGAGCCAATATAAAAAGGATCAATATAACTAATATGATTACCGACAATAAGTGCGGCCCCTTCACGGGGAAACTTTTCTATTCCGATTACTTCCACACGATGATATAAGCGGAGGAACATCCGAATCATCCATTTTAATAGAGATGATGTTCGCATCAAAAAATCCTCCTTCCATAGGAATTTGTCCTACCTAGTAGATTACCCACTCTACAAATCTCTCAATCTGTAGGTATAAACCTCTCAAAATATCCGTATACTGTAACATCAATATATTCTGAGAGGACGCTGGTGATGAAAGAATCTAACCAATTCAAAACTCTTTCTCCATTTCGCATCTCTTATCAAGATCCTAGCGCGCTAAATCATTGCACTCATTCCCTTTATCAACACCTCTTACAGCTCCCTCATGGACGTAAAATTGTCTGTGTTTGTATCGGTACAGATCGATCAACTGGGGATTCACTCGGCCCCCTTGTTGGCTCCATCCTACAGAAAAAAACATTTCCTGATATCGCGGAAGTATATGGAACACTTGACGAACCTGTTCATGCTCTCAATTTAGCCAGTACGGTGGAAATGATTCAACAGCACCATCCTGATCACTATATGATCGCTATTGATGCATGTCTAGGTCAATTAAAAAATGTGGGCTCCATACAGGTTTCGCAAGGCTCTATCAAGCCAGGAGCAGGTGTGAATAAAGATCTCCCCGAGGTAGGAAATCTTTCGATTACAGGTATTGTAAACGTATCTGGTTTTATGGAATATCTCGTCCTACAAAACACTCGTTTAAGTCTGGTTATGAATATGGCAGAGATTATTGCGGAGAGTATTAAGCAATCCATTCATCTGGTACAAGATACTTCGTTAGACCGTGCACAACCCTATGTATAATGTAACCTTAATGGCCAGAGATAACAAACAACCCTAATCTTCGTGTGAAGCTCGCTTTCACATGAAGTTTGGGTTGTTTGTGTGTTTGCTACAAAATCCGATCTTGTTGCAGCAACTCTACAATCCGCTCCAGCTCGCGCTCAGAGTAGTATTCAATCTCAATTTTTCCTTTTCTTCTACCTGGACGAATCTTAACAGATGTACTAAATATCTCTTGGAGCAGACCTTCAAAATGCCTCATCTCGGGAGAAAGCTCCTGTTCCTGCTTAGACTTCTCTGACTTCGGATTTCCCTTTTGATTAAGCCGCTGGATCCACTCTTCTAGTTGACGAACATTCGTCTCTTCTTCGATTACTTTCTTAGCGAGCCTCTTTTGTAAATCTGAATCTTTAACCCCTAGAAGTGCCCTTGCATGGCCCATGGACAATGTTCCACGTGAAACATTTTCTTGGATTTCAGCGGGAAGCTGTAGAAGACGGATGAAATTGGTAACATGCGACCGGCTTACTCCCACTCGCTCTGACAATTGCTCTTGCGTTAAATGCAAGTGTTGAAGTAATTTTTGATATGCCATTGCCACCTCGATCGGGTTTAAGTCCTCTCTTTGTAGGTTTTCTACCAGCGCGATTTCCATCATTTCATTGTCTGTATAATCCCTGACGACAACTGGGACTTTCTCCAAACCTACCTGCTTTGCCGCACGAAACCGACGTTCTCCTGCTACAATCTCGTATCCACGGATGCTTTTCCGTACAATCAGAGGCTGAATAATCCCGTGTTGTTTTACGGACTCCGCTAATTCATTTAACGAGCCATCTTCATCAAAGTGCTTCCGGGGTTGATATGGATTAGCACGTAATTCTAGGACTTCTACTTCTTTTACAATATCATCGTCACGAACATCCGCATCTGTGTTGAGAAAAAGTGCGTTTAATCCTTTACCTAAACCTTTACTCACTTCTCGCCACTTCCTTTGCTAATTGCATATAGCATTCAGCGCCTTTCGATCTTGGATCATAGGCAATAATCGATTTACCATGACTAGGCGCCTCCGATAAACGAACATTACGCGGGATAACCGTCTCATACACTCTAGACTGAAAGTATTTTTTTACCTCTTCCATCACTTGAACTGACAAGTTGGTCCTAGCATCAAACATGGTCAGAAGAACACCCTCTACCTCAAGATGCTTATTTAGATGTTTTTGTACGAGGCGAACCGTGTTAAGCAATTGCCCTAGCCCCTCTAATGCGTAAAACTCACATTGAATCGGGATAATAACCGACTCTGCGGCAGTCAGAGCATTTAGTGTAATAATGCCCAATGATGGTGGACAATCGATAAAGATATAATCAAATTCATGTTTACAGGTTTGTAGGGCTCTTTTGAGTCGTAATTCCCTCGAAATGGCCTGTCCCAATTCAATTTCCGCACCTGCTAATTGAATCGTTGCTGGGATCAAATGAAAGTTATCAACGCCTGTTGGGAGGATTACTTCTTCAACAGAGCGATCATTAATCAAAACATCATATACACAATGCTTCACATCCGCTTTGTTAATACCTAAACCGCTTGTGGTATTTCCTTGCGGATCAATATCTACAATTAAAATTTTCTTGCCTATCGCCGCCAAACATGCTGCTAAGTTTATAGAGGTTGTAGTTTTGTAGGGTAGAAGGTAGACGCCTTGCTAAAAAGCAGGTCTCCTACCAACCCCCTCCGAACCGTACGTACACCTTTCGGCATATACGGCTCTCCAGCTATCACAGAATCAAACAAGACGAATTTGAAGCTTATCGTGGATCATACTCGGCAAATCGATCCCCATCCCTAGTCCGAAGAACCCTCTTCTTTCCTGCTCCATATCGATTCAATATCTTCTTAACCGAACTCTTCTCTTTCGCTGCGATGGTTTTACATAAGCTTACAAAATGGATATCACAAAATTGGTCCCTCTGTTTCGGAAAATACTTCTTAGCCTCTGTATGAATATCGAATAATTGCAAATCACGACGATATAAGTCTATAATCTGTGGAATCGATAAATGAATTCGATTCGAGACATGACAGGCTTTCCCGCTTTTCGTGAAGGACTTTATCCAGTTCCAACATTCCACTTCTGCTATGCAAACCTTCCACTTCTGATGATTCCTCTGCCAATTCAACTGATAGGGACCGATTACCCGCTTTCCTCTATGTCCCGGATCATGCACAAGAATCGGTAGCTGACGTTGATCAAAAGCCGATTGTAACTGCTGTTGGTATCTTTTCACTTCCGAAAATGGAGCATCTACACAGATATGGACTTGCGAATGGATCCGAATATACATCACTTTCATCCTAGGAAGCGTACATTGTACAAGGGTGTCAATCGCTTTATGTAATGTAAAAGTTAATGGTTGTACCCCGTAACGCTCACACTCTAGATGTGGATGAAGCCACTTTTGGCTGTAAAATCTTCGAACCAACTCTAACCATCGACCATCCTGACATCGCTCCTTCAATAGAGTACGACAATGCTCCCAAGAATCTAGAAGTTCAATCGGTATCGAAAATGAAATCAACCAACTGTTGGTAGCATTTCGTAAGGCACTTCCTAATTCACGAAAATCATGATGTTTCATAGAAGCCCCTTGATCCATCACAAACTGATTTTCATATACTGGAAATAACGCCTGATGACATGCTTGAAGAATATGCATAACCGTCATCTCCGGAAACAGGGTCTGCTCCTTCACCTTCTTGCGTGGATGCCAACGCTCTGACTGGATCAAATGGTACCAGTCGTCCCATTGATAGACTCCGAGAGGATTCAATATGGATTCCCCTGCTGATTTCCATACATAGGAGTAAACATCCGGATTATACAGGATTCGATACAATCGATTAAATTGGAAATGTTCGTCTTGTCTTGCTTTCTGTTTGATCAGAGATAGCATTAGTTCGGCTGATTGCATTCCGCATACCTCACTTTATCCCTGTTATCTGATAACCTGCCTTCCTTCGCCGTGTAATCGTCTTTCTCGATCTCAGACTACTATGAAGGCTCCGACGCCATGGGAAAAATATCATCTTCCTTTAGGCCTCTCCGTTTCAGTTTTATAGAGCTATCTGAGTAACGTAGGTTCTCCGTTCGCTTCTTTCTCAATCCATTGATTGATTGGGAGATCGTAGAGAGTACAGCGACTATGGGTAACGGTCTCTGTAACCATCTCATATGCAGTTCATTTTTTCGAAACATGCATATCCCCAGTGGCAGGGCCTCAAAGCTAGAGTTCAAGCAGTTTAGCTTTAACCATATCACTCCATGGTGTCGCAAGTTCTAACAACTCACTTTTTGGGCATGCGATGTTCCCCGTCCAGTTTCCCTTACAGGTAAGCCCAATCACCAGTAGGACTTCTCTCTAATCCTACACCGTTCTGGCATCTCTATGAAACCTGTACGGACGCACACCCACTCCACCTTTTTGATTGGCGATAGCAATGATCTTACCCATACAATCACCCCATTTTAAGAAACTTCCCACTCATCATATCGAAAATAAGCGTTATAAGTAAAGCATGCATGATCTTGTCGAATCCACACTAAGCATGAACAGGCTGCTTAGGAATCCGTATCACAACCTCGTAAAAATCATCGTGTTCCTTCTCTTCTGTAGATATTTCCATCCCGGTTTGCTTTACTAAATCAATCGATTGTCGAATCGTATTTACAGCCAGTCTGAGATCTCGAGTATAACTCTTACGTCGTAACTGTTTTTGTTCAATTTCGTTTATTTCCATCAGCTTCTTGATCTTTTCCTCTGACTGCTTTACATTTAATTCTTTTTGAATAATCTCTTCCAGCATAGATAAAATAAGATCTTCTTTTTTTAACGTCAATAGGGCTCTGGCGTGTCTTTCCGTGATGGTTCTTTTTAAAAGCTCATTTTGAACCTCTATTGGTAACTGAAGTAGCCGGATTTTATTGGCAATCGTTGACTGCCCTTTTCCTAATTTCTGGGCTAACTCCTCTTGTGTAAGAGATTGGATCTCGATCAAGTTCTGATAAGCTCTCGCCTCTTCAATCACTGTTAAATTTTCACGCTGTAAATTTTCAATGAGTGAAGCAGACGCGGCTTGATGATCTGACATGTCCTTAATAATAGCTGGAATGGTAGGAAGTCCTAGACGAAGAACCGCCCTCCATCTTCTCTCTCCCGCAATGATTTCATACCCTTTTTGCTTTCTTCTGACCACAATAGGTTGAATAACCCCATGTTGTTGGATCGTCTGGCATAGTTCATCCAACCGTTCATCCTCAAATATCGTACGCGGTTGATAAGGACTGACCGAAATCTCTGCTACTGATATATCCTTCATTTGCTCCGTTATCTTCTCTGATAAACCAAAAAAACGAGTAAAGGGCTCCTTCATACACTCACCACCTACGCCTTCCTATACGTAATAAATTGGGAGGGATTTGTATACATTTCGCTACATGTTAGCAACTACCTGCTAAAAAAGAAAAAATTGACAATCATATGTTTCACGTGAAACATATGATTGTATCATTTGACTATTCTAATAAGACGGTTTCTATCTAGAAAATGTGAAAAACAGAGAATTTTGATTGACCCTTTCATTCCGCACTTGATAGAATCGTTGGAGGGAATAATTTCATCCATTATTAGGAGGAATACATATGAATTCGCCAGTTTATATAGGTAATGACCAAGGATACTATGGAACGAAAGTAGTATCTAAATCTAACGGAAAATTCTATAAAATGTTTATTCGTAACATGGTAGTACCGAACCGAGTAGGGGAAATTACCTACAACAATGATCCTCATAACATTATGTACCGGGAGCGTGAAGGGGATCGCGAGTGGTTCTGTGGGAAGTTGGCAGTTGAACAATCTGGGGATGATGAATTATTTGATTCCCATAAGCGCCGTCTGTTTAGTCCAACTTGGTTTCGTGAACAAGAGTATCAAATTATGTTCCGTGTTAGTACAGGCCTCATGCTTCAGGGTAGTAACGAGCCTATTGTATCCGTAGCCTTACCAACAGATAGCTATATTGATTATAAAGAAGAGTTAAAACGCCGCCTGATCGGACGACATAGCTTCGAAGTAAAACAAGGAAATCTACCTTGGCGTAGAATTGAGTTTGAGATCAAGAAAGAAAATCTCTATGTAATCAGTCAACCGATGGCTACTCTCTTCCACATCGCACTTGATCGTGATGGGAAGTTGCTAAATGAGGATCTCTTTATCCAAAAAGTAAGTATTAACGACCTCGGCTTCGGTACTTCTGACATCGAGACCTTACATGGGGAAACCATTATTAAACGACAAAGCTTTACCTCCCGCCATGCGATGCTAAACGTATATACTCTCCTCTCCAAACGTTTACTAGAATTTACCCGCGGTATCGATCCAGAGAACAATGGCAAAGAGTATCCGATTTGGAGCTTACCTCGCATTGTTCGCTCTGGTGAGATCAGCTTTAAAGGAAAAACGCATGATATTAGCGACATCGTAAGCGAGTCCATTCGTGAAGTTGGAGAATCGTTAGTAGAAGAAGTTTGGCAACGTCTAGACTTTGGAGATGACATCACATACATCATCCTAACCGGAGGCGCGTCCATTCCGTTTAAACCGTTCTACCGTGAGCGCTTTGGCGATAAGTTGATTTTCGCTGAGGATTACGGCATTGATGCCCAATTCGCCAACGGATTTGGTCTCTGCAAATTCTCCCAATCAAAGTCAAAAGCTCAGCCAGTGAAGGATTTACTAGAAGCTGCTGCAACCATTCAACAAGAGTTTACCGTTCCAGATCATCTAAGCGAAAAAGGTTCCAAGAAGAAAGTCGTCGCTGTACCAACAAAGAAATAGCCTCTTATACAAACGCCCCCCCAAAGATATCAAGGGGGGGCGTTTGTATATAAGCAATTGGAGTTGTTTTAAGGGCAACGAGGACAGGAGAGTCTGTTCGATCACGGCTCAAATACCGATCCTCAGAGATGTAGAGATGTCCGCTCCTCCATCCTACGTAGGGGCAGGTGCAAAACTCGCAAAGAACGCTCAGACAAGTTGCACCAAAAGCGCCCCTTACTTCGGAGTTCAAGAACAAATACATGCTTGGACTTCTTAAGTAAATTTATTCATTACAAGCTTAAACATAACTAGTAGACTCTGCTGACTAAGGGCTGAGGATCTGCTCACTGCGAGGTTAGTGATCCTTCTTAGCGTAGTTGTTCGTAGCTAGGATGGTCTGTGGCAATGTTTGAGCGCTTTTTGCGAGTTTTGTCACTTGTCCGAAGCGAAGAAGAACGAAGCGGACTCCCCTACTTCCCATCGAGATCTCCTGCCCCGGGGCACATTAAGTAGCAAATACACAGCCCCGGGGGCCCATGAGTAGTAGAATCCAGATTGTGATATCTTGTTCTTTCCTATTTGAACGATGGACAAATTTCATACTTCATGACACTTCATAGCCAATTTGTTCATCTATCCAACTAAAAAAACAAGCAAACATAATAGTTTTATCTAGAAATGACTTGCAAAAAGAGAGATAATAAAATATATAATTATAACCCGACTGCAAACATCTAAAAGAAGGAGGGAAAGATATGTCTCACTTAGAAGAATTTGACGTGATTATTCTAGGATCGAGAGAAAAAGCTGAACAGGCCATCTTAGCCAGTGAACAACAGGGTCAGAAGGTTCTCTTGATCGATTTAGACCTCCACGTTACAACATCTTTAATCTGTCAAGAAACGCTTTCCACCCATGCATCGCTGAGTAAAGACCACAAAATCGTTGCTCATAAACAAGAAGTACATACCCCACTCCACAAAACAACCACATTCGTATTTCAAACCGAATTGGTTGCCGTGGAGAATCAAACATCTCATGACGGGGCGATAGAAGATATTTTCTTACCAGATGAACGGTATGGGTCCGATTTAGTAGCAACATCGCCTACTGTCTCATCTAGTTATGTAGAAGTAAATGATGATTTAGAATTAAAGGTAGAAGATGATTATTTTGATCCTATAGAAGAATTTGATCCCACTCTAGATGTACATCCTATAGAGAACCTTCCGGAATCCCAAATTGTAGCTCAAAAATGGGATCACGCACCCTCGCAACCAGAGGAACAGCCTGCTCCTCCATCACAGAAGGATACCGGATCAGTTAAGGACGATGACCAAGATGATTCGATCTCAGCTCCTAAGAATCAACCTGAATCTATTTTACCTAGTCTCCTCTGGAACCGGGAAAATTCGCTCAAAGATCGTCTCACTAGAGAACACACTAAAACGGATCTACAAAGCTCTCTTACCAGTCACTTATTTGATAGAATCCAACAGTCTGATAAAAAGAATCTAGCTCATTCTGACATCGATTTAAGGGAATCCCCCCCTTCTCTTGAAGAAGCTGACACACCGATTGAAACGATATCAGATATACCAGAAACAGCATCAGAAAAAGTAGCATTAGAATCTGTTGAAAACCAGAATCAGGACACTGAATTTGTGTTTTCTTTTCAGAAGGCGTCATCATCTAAAGAGCCACATCACACCTATAAAGAACGTGATATTCGCTTAAGGAAGAAGTTTTCTCAGTCCAGGCAACGCAAGCCCTCTCCTGACTCATTTGAGTTCTTTTCCAATGAACCGGAACCAGGAGTCGATCCAAAAGAATCCATCGAGCCGGTGAAGGTAGAAACGCTAAAACCTATGAAGCCATCATCTAACTTGGTTTCTCTCACCTTATTGGAAAAACCAAAAGATACCCAGAAGACTCCCCATCTAGAAGATGAAATCGTAACACCCGATGCCTCATTTGCTCCTAGAAGGCGGTCTCGCACACAAAAGAAAAGTAGACTCTTCCAGAACATTGATCTAAATACGGGAAAAGATACAGAAAAAGAACGAAAAAAAAAGAGTCTAGAACCAAAAGGAGATCACTCCCCTTTTGATCTATTCTCCTTCTCACCTGAAGGCGATCTTAGCACAGGCAAGAGTAGTTATCATGTTGATAACAAGCTCCTCCATGAGAAGGAGAACGACTCAAACCCGCTTGCTTCTCAGCAAAACAATGGATTAAAAGCCGATGAAATTGAGTTTGAAGACGCCTATGGATATAACTCATGGGAGGAATTCCTCACGCCTATCTCCCAGAACAACCGCAAACGACAAGAACTTGATCAAATCGAAAAGCGAAAACTTGCTTTGCGTGGGTTGCACAACTTAATTGATAATCTTGGATAAAAAAAAGCGAATCCTATCGTTGGTAGGAATTCGCTTTTTTGCTTATATAATAGGCTGTTTTACTGGCGTTCCGGCTTTTCGTGGATATACTTTCGGGGTATGATCCCGTTTGGTCAAATGTACCAAGTGCCGGCTTCCCATCTCGTCGGGTAGTGTAAGTTTTCGTACCTCTACTTGGTTCTTTCCTAAGACATGGAGGGCACGCCTTGCTTCTATTACTTCTTCCTCTACTACGGAACCCTTCATCGCGATAAAGCTTCCACCTACCTTTACAAAGGGGAGACAATATTCAGCAATGACATTTAGCTTCGCTACGGCACGGGCGGTCGCTAGATCAAATATCTGTCGATATTCTGTTTGATGCGCAAAATCCTCTGCTCTCCCGTGTATACAAGTCACATGTTGTAAACCAAGCTCTGCCACTACTTGCTCGAGAAACTGAATCCGCTTGCGTGAAGAGTCTAACAGCACCACTTTCCAGTCTGGATTGGCAATTTTAAGCGGGATTCCTGGAAAGCCTGCTCCTGTCCCTACATCGATCATATGGAAGGCTGACTTCCCTTTTTCCCCTAGTTGCAACATCAAGGTAAGGGAGTCGTAGAAGTGCTTCACATACACTTCCCTCTCCTCTGTGATTCCCGTTAGATTCATCACTTTATTGGTTTCGACTAATAGGTGAAAATACTGATCAAACTGCTTTAGCTGTGTCTCATCAAGGTCGATTCCCCATGATTTCACTGCTTCTTGTAACCACAATCCCTGTTCCAAAGAACACCCTCCTTCAAAAATGGATCCGGCTTTCACCAGACCCATCTCGTTATGCTTCAACGGCTTTTGTCCCTTGTTCCATATGCACCATTAAGATCGAGATATCAGCTGGATTCACGCCTGAAATACGTGTTGCTTGCCCCAGTGAAATCGGACGAATCTGCTCTAATTTCTCTCGTGCTTCCGAGGAAATACCTGCAATCTTAGAATAATCGATCCAATGAGGAATCCGCTTTTCTTCCATCTTCTTCATCTTTTCAACTTGTTGTAGTGATTTTGAGATATAACCTTCATATTTGAGTTGAATTTCTACCTGTTCTGCTACATCTGGCGACACGGATTCCTCCGGCGGTGCCATCCTCGCAATCTGCTCATAACCAAGTTCCGGACGCTTAATCAAATTTGCTAATTCAACCGCATTATTGATCTCATTTGTCCCCATATCGCGTAAGATTTGCTGTACTTCTGGTGTTGGACGTACTTTCGTCGCACGCAAACGGGCTATTTCACGGGCGATCGCTTCTTTCTTGGCAGTAAAAAGGCGATAGCGATCTTCCTTAATTAATCCAATGTCATATCCAATCTCTGTTAGTCGAAGATCTGCATTATCATGGCGTAACAAAAGACGATATTCGGCCCGCGAAGTAAGCAGACGATACGGTTCATTTGTCCCCTTCGTCACCAGATCATCAATCAAAACACCAATATAAGCCTCCGATCGATCTAGCACAACCGAATCCTTACCTTGTACTTTTCTCGCAGCATTAATACCCGCCATAACACCTTGAGCTGCAGCTTCTTCATACCCAGAAGTCCCGTTGATCTGTCCGGCTGTAAAGAGTCCAGGCACTTCTTTCGTTTCTAAGCTAGGCCATAATTGAGTAGGAACAATCGCATCGTATTCGATCGCATAACCTGTCCGCATCATCTCGGCTTTTTCCATTCCCTTAATGGTACGCAACATCTCAAGTTGTACATCCTCTGGCAAGCTTGTTGATAATCCCTGAACGTAAATCTCCTCTGTCGCGCGCCCTTCCGGTTCAATAAAGATTTGATGGCGATTTTTATCAGAGAAACGAACAATTTTATCCTCTATGGATGGACAATAGCGAGGACCCCTACCTTCAATCGTACCGGAATACATCGGGGCACGATGTAGATTTTCTTGAATATATTCGTGTGTTTTCTCGTTCGTATACGTTAACCAACATGGAAGTTGATCTGTAATATATTCTGTTGTTTCATAGGAAAAAGCACGTGGAACCTCATCCCCCGGCTGAATCTCCATCACGCTGGTATCGATGCTCTTCGCACTAACACGCGGAGGAGTCCCTGTTTTAAAACGCACCATCTCAAACCCTAACTCCTGCAGATGAAGCGCTAAGTTAATCGATGGCTGCTGATTATTTGGACCACTCTCATAAGCCAAGTCTCCAATAATAATTTTCCCGCGTAAATAGGTCCCCGTTGTAAGAACCACGGATTTCGCACGATATGAAGTACCTGTCCGAGTCATAACGCCCCGGCACTCTCCATCCTCTATGATGAATCGCTCCACCATATTTTGATGAATCTCCAAGTTTGGTTCTTGTTCCAAAACTCGCTTCATCTCACGTTGGTATAATAATTTATCAGCTTGAGCACGTAGCGCATAGACAGCAGGCCCTTTTCCCGTATTTAACATTCTCATTTGGATATGGGTTTTATCTATATTTTTTCCCATCTCCCCGCCAAGTGCATCCAATTCCCGTACCACATGACCCTTCGCAGGTCCCCCTACGGATGGATTACATGGCATATAGGCGATGGTATCTAAACTTAATGTAAGGAGTAACGTCGTACATCCCATACGAGCTGAGGCAAGCGCCGCTTCACATCCGGCATGGCCTGCACCGATGACGATCACGTCATATTGATTATTCATCTTGATTTCTTCACCTCATCATTTACCTAGGCAGAACTGGGAAAAAATCTGGTCAATCAGGTCTTCCGCCACCGCATCTCCAATTACTTCCCCTAGAAACTGCCATGCATTTTTTAGGTCGATCTCCACTAAGTCTAACGGCATCCCGAGCTCAATCCCATTTAACACATCTTGAATGCTATTTTTTGCTTCCTCCAATAGATGGATATGGCGTGCATTGCTCACATACGTACTATCTGCCATTGCTACTTTCCCTGTAAAAAATAAAGAGGAAATTGCTTCTTCCAACTGGTGAATCCCCTGCTCCTCCTTCAAAGAGGTGGTAATCACGGGGGTATGTTCTGAGATAGCTGAACGTACCTCTTCGATCGAACATTTACCAGGCAAATCCATTTTGTTCATAATCACAATCGCCGTCACATGCTGAATCTGCTCTAAGAGTCTGCGATCTTCTTCTTGTAATTCCTCTGCTTGATTTAGCACTAATAATACTAAATCAGCCCGTTCTAAAGCTTGTCGGGAACGCTCGACTCCGATCTGCTCTACCAGATCTTCTGTCTCCCGGATGCCTGCTGTATCTAATAATTTAAGCGGAATCCCGCGAACATTTACATATTCCTCAAGCACATCCCGAGTCGTTCCCGGGATATCCGTCACAATCGCTTTGTTCTCCTGAGTCAATACATTCATCAAAGAGGACTTCCCCACGTTAGGGCGCCCGATGATAGCCGTAGCGATCCCCTCTCGTAAGATCTTCCCTTGACGTGCTGTTTGGAGTAATTCGTCAATATGACCCATAATATATCCACATCGTTCTTGTAAAAACTGACTCGTCATAACTTCAGCGTCATATTCAGGATAGTCTACATTTACCGCTAAATGAGCTAACGTTTCTACGATCTCTTCTCGCAATTGTTGGATTAACTTCGATAAGCGTCCTTCTGCTTGTTGGTTCGCTACTTTAGCTGCGCGATCGGTTTTCGCACGAATCAGGTCCATCACAGCTTCCGCTTGGGACAAATCAATCCGACCATTTAAGAAGGCACGCTTGGTAAATTCTCCTGGTTCCGCCAAACGAATCCCGACCGATAGTAGAGCCTTGAGTGTCGCCTGAACGGGAATCAGTCCACCGTGACAGCTAATCTCTACTACATCTTCTCGTGTAAAGGTTTTAGGTGCACGCATCACTGTAACGAGTACCTCATCAATCCGCTCTTCTGTTTCCGGTTGAACGATATATCCATAACGCACCGTATGTGTCGGCGTTTGTTCTAAGGATTCCTTACCTGTATATAGTTTATCTACTTTTTCAATTGCTTGCGGACCACTCACACGGATGACAGCGATACCGCCTTCACCCAGTGCAGTTGCAATCGCAGCAATTGTATCATTTTCAAATAGCATCTTGTTTCACCTCGATCATCATAACACAATTTTACAATTCCCTTCAAAGATGCAGTTTAACAAAAAACGCCTCCTAGCGAGGATTCAGTTTGTCGACAAAAGCTACATTTGTTTACAGTCTGAATTCCCTCACACAAGAGGCATTTTTCACAGTTGTCATCTTTTATGCCGCTGCTTTTCCTACTTTTTTGCGGCTGAAAATCATGTACTGCAAAATAGTAAAGATATTGCCGTATACCCAGTACAATGCAAGAGCAGAAGGCAAGTTGTAACCAATGATAAAAATCATAATTGGCATAATCCAAATAAGGATTCGTGTTTGTGATGTATTTGCACTTCCTTGTGCAATCATCTGAATATAAGTCGTAAAGGCCGCTAGAAGCGGGAAAATCAAGTAAGGATCTGGTTTTCCTAATTGAAGGTACAAGAAGGTTGATTTTGCTATCTGTGGATCAAATTGAATCGCTTGATAAAAGGCAATAAAGATCGGAATCTGTACCACCATAGGCAGACAGCCTGACATCGGATTTACATTATGCTCTTTATAAAGCTTCATCATCTCTTGCTGTTGCTTCTGTTGATCTTTTTTATATTTCGTACGTAACTTCTGGATCTTAGGCTGAATCACTTGCATCTCTTGCATGCTTCTTTGTTGTTTAATAGACAGTGGCAAGATTAATAAACGTACCAAAAACGTAACGATCAAAATAGAGACCCCATATGTACCAAACAAGTCATAAAAATAATCAAGTAATTGGGAAAGCGGATATACCAAGTAGCGATCCCACAAGCCTGATTCTGGGTCAATCTTCCCTGTTGTTGAACATCCTGTAAGTAGCGCAAAACTAAGAATTAGTACCGTTAACAACATCCATTTGCGGTTCAAACGCACGTCCTCTCCTCCTCTCAGATCATCCCAAGCTATACACGTATCTTTTTTTCGGGAACAGGATCCATTCCACCTGGATGAAACGGATGACACTTAAAAATTCGCATCATCGTAAGCCATGTTCCTTTTACAAAACCGAATCGTTGATAGGCAGTTAAACCGTATTGTGAGCAGGTTGGATAAAATCGGCAAGTGGGCTGAGGTTTCAAAGGGGAGATACATTTGCGATAAAATCGGATCAGAATAATGGCAAAGTCCTTCAACCTATCTCTTCCCTTCTACTGCCTTGTGTATTTTTTCTGAAAGAGCTTGGCCCTTTTAAACACATGACGTAAACTCGATTCCACTTGATAGAAATCCATCGTAGCGGCAGGATTACGGGCGATGATCACAACATCAGTTCCTTTTTTTAAATCAGGAACCCAGTGCCTTGTAACTTCTTTTACTAATCGTTTCACACGATTGCGAACGACTGCATTTCCCACCTTCTTACTCACAGATATACCGATTCGAGGCCCTGGGGGGATCCCTGCCCCAGCTTGACGTGGAGAGAGATACACAACAAACTGACGATTGGCAGCAGATGTTCCTAAACGAAATACACGACGAAAATCATTCCGACGCCTCAGTCTGTATTCTTTCTGCATCTAGCTCCCTCCTCATCTCACATTATCGGCAGATTCATCCTTCTATAAACGATCCTCATATAGAGAAAAAGGCCACTCTACTTAGTGGCCTCTCATTATGCAGAAAGTACTTTTCTGCCCTTTCTTCTACGAGCCGCTAACACTTTGCGACCGTTTTTTGTACTCATACGAGCACGGAAACCATGAACGTTTTTACGTTTACGTTTAGATGGTTGGTAGGTACGTTTCATATTGTTTTACCTGGCAATAGTCGATCCATGACAAATCGACAAACCGGACATATGCCGACCAGGGTGCCTCCCTTCATACGATAAGATGAAAAATTTCCGTAGACAATCTTCCACATTATAGCTTTATCCCTATTGCATTGTCAAGAATAGAAGAATTGTGGATAACTTGTGGGAATCAAACCAGACTTATCCACATGTATCCACTACTTATTCACTCATTATCCAGAAGATATCCACAGGTTGAGTGATTGTGGATAAAAAGTTATCCACAGGCTGTGGACAATGTGGATAAACTGATATGTACATTGTAAATACTGGTATATTCTGATATTCTATTGTTGTTTTCCCCGTGGATAACTTTTTTCCCACTACTAGTTATCCACAATTGTGGATAACTTTCTATCTGTCTCACTATACTCTGTGGATAAATATATGGATACCAATCTTGGGGATAGTGTGGATAAGTTGGTTTAACCTAGATATCATCTAAATTTATACTGTGGATAACATGGAAAAAATTATTTTTTTGGAAGGAGGGTTCTGATCATTGTGGAACATGTTAATGACTTATGGAAAAAAAGCCTTGATCTGATTCAATCCAAGATAAGTAAACCTAGCTTTGAAGCTTGGTTGAAACAGACCGAAGCAATCGAACTTCAAAGTAACAAACTAATTATTGGCGTTCCCTCTACATTTGCACAGGACATGCTCTCAAATCGCTATTACGGAATGATAAAAGATGCGGTTAAAAAAGTTTCTGGTACCAATCTGGAGATTGAAGTGATCAGTCTCGGAACGGAACCGATTCAAGTGCAAGGGGAATTACCAGTTCAGCACATAACAAAAACACCTCATCCGAAACCAGAAGAGGGTAAGAAAGAGTCAGAAGCTCCTTATTCGTCCACTTCCTCTTCAAATGAAGAACCAAGTGAAGAGCCCGATGAAGAAATAGAAGGGTTTGTTCAATCACAGTTAAATCCCAAATATACATTTGATACATTTGTAATCGGGTCCGGGAACCGTTTTGCACATGCTGCTTCTTTAGCTGTTGCCGAAGCACCCGCTAAAGCTTATAATCCGCTCTTTATATATGGTGGGGTCGGCCTCGGAAAAACGCATTTAATGCATGCGATTGGCCATCACGTACTAGCTCATAATCCAAATAGTCGTGTGGTATACCTATCATCTGAAAAGTTTACAAATGAATTTATCAATGCGATCCGAGACAATAGAGCCATTGGTTTCCGTAACAAATATCGAACTGTGGATATCTTGTTAATAGATGATATTCAATTTTTAGCAGGCAAAGAGCAAACCCAAGAAGAATTCTTCCATACATTCAATGCTCTGCATGAAGAGAACAAACAGATTATCATCTCCAGTGATCGTCCTCCGAAAGAAATCCCAACATTAGAAGATCGCCTTCGTTCTCGTTTTGAGTGGGGATTAATTACAGATGTGCAACCCCCTGATCTAGAAACCCGTATTGCCATTCTTCGAAAAAAGGCAATTGCCGACCAGCTTGATGTGCCGAGTGATGTACTGGCTACCATCGCTGATCGAGTCGATACGAATATTCGAGAATTAGAAGGAGCTCTCATCCGCGTCGTCGCCTATTCTGCCTTGATGAATCAATCGATCAGTACTGACTTGGCAGCTGAAGCATTAAAGGATATAATGCCCAATGCTAGACCGAAAGTCATTACAATCGCTGATATTCAGCAGGCGGTTAGCACTTACTATCGTTTACGCGTTGAGGATCTAAAAAGTAAAAAACGCACGAAAACGATCACTCTCCCACGTCAGATTGCCATGTTTATCGCACGTGAGATGACTGATTACTCTCTACCTAAAATCGGTGAAGACTTTGGGGGTAGAGACCACACAACCGTCATCCATGCCCATGAAAAAATCAATCGAGCTCTTTCCAGTGATCCACATCTCCAACAAGCTGTGGATGAATTAAAGAAACGAATTCTGCGAGGCTCCTAGGTTGCTGTGGATACTGTGGATAATTTTGCCAGACTTATGCACACTTTATCCACAGCGTATTTAGGCTTTCTGTCTGGTTCAAGCCGACTTATCCACAGTATCCACAGCCCCTACTACTATTACTACTGATTTTTTATTAAATAATATATATGTATATGGCTCACAAGATGCATTCATGCTATATTTTTTATTTATCCCCAATTGATTGACAGAGGTGAGGAACTCATGAAAATCCGTATTGCCAAATCGGTTCTCGTAGAAGCAGTAGCACAAGTTAGTAAAGCTGTATCTCAAAAGACGACGATTCCCGTTCTAACAGGGATGAAAGCCATTGCTGATCAAGAAGGGTTGCTTCTGACCGGTAGTAATTCTGATATTACGATTCAAGTAAGGATTCCTCATGTAAAAGAGGATCAAGAGCAAGTATTTGTGGAGAAAACAGGGAGTGTCGTCATTCCCGGTAAAATCTTCGGAGAAATGGTAAGGAAGTTACCTGGTGAGTATGTAGAATGGGAAGTAAATGAGCGTTATCAAATTACGATTCAATCAGGTTCAACGGAGTTCCAATTACATGGATTTAATCCAGACGAATACCCTCGCCTTCCACGTCTATCGGCTGATCAAGTTTTCTCGATTCCCGCCGATGAGCTTCGTTCATTAATTCGGCAAACTGGCTTTTCTGTCGCAACGAATGAAGCACGAGGCGTGTTGACAGGTGTATTATGGCAACTCGAAAATGGGATTCTCACCTGTGTTGCCACAGATAGTCATCGTCTTTCTAGACGTCTGATTCCGACTCCGAACACAGGGCAATTATCGTTGGATAACGTAATCCTCCCTGGTAAAAGTATGAGCGAGCTAGCTAAAACCTTTGCCGATGATGAGGATTCGGTTGAAATCGTTGTGGCGGATCATCAACTGTTGGTAAAAAATGAGCATATTGAATTTTATTCTCGTCTCTTAGATGGCACCTATCCAGATACGAATCGAGTGATTCCGCAATGCGGTGATACAGAGTTAATCACTTCAACCAGAGAGTTGTTACAATCTGTTGAGCGTGCTTCTCTTATTAGCCGAGATGGACGGGATAATGTGATAAAATGGACGATGAGCGATGACACGGTGGAGGTTACCTCTGTGTCGCAAGATATCGGAAGTGTTACAGAAGAAGTGAAGGCTCGTGTAAAAGGAACTGCGCTAGGAATCTCGTTTAATGCACGTTACATGATTGAAGCGCTACGGTCGATTGACAGCGATGAGATTCGCATTCAATTTACGGGGACAATGACTCCATTTATCATTCAGCCTGCAGACCGTGAAGATACATTACACCTCATCGTACCAATCCGTACGCGTTAAAAAGAAGGATGTTGAGTCATGAAGCACGTATATATTGACGGGCCCTATATTCAGCTAGGGCAACTATTAAAAAAAGTAGATGCGATTGATAGCGGTGGTTTCGCAAAGATGTTTTTAGCCGACAATGAAATATATGTCAATCAAGAGCTAGAGAATAGACGGGGTCGAAAGATTTATCCACAGGATGTTGTGGATATCCGAAGCTTCGGTCGCTTTCTCATATTGTCTGAGAAATAGGGGGTTGCCCAAGGTGCGTGTTCAGTCACTAGAGATTCAGCGCTACCGCAATATTTCTCAGCTTTCACTCGATTGCCCACAAGATCTCCACATCTTTGTGGGGCCTAATGCGCAAGGCAAGACCAATATCTTAGAATCCCTCTATCTTCTGGCGCTTGGAAAATCGCATCGAACCCGTTCTACGAAGGAATTAATTCAGTTTGGTGAGCAACATGCGATCCTAAAAGCGAGGGTCAAACGAAATGAAACCGGATCCAGGTTAGAGGTACGGTTGCGCGATCTGGGAAAAAAAGTTAGCATTAATGGGATAGAACAACCGAAGTTAAGTCAGTATATCGGCTTCTTACCAGCTATTTTGTTTGCCCCAGAAGACCTCGCAATCGTCAAAGGTAGCCCTCAAATTAGGCGGCGTTTCTTGGATATGGAGATTGGACAAGTGAGCCCTACCTATCTGTACCATTTGTCTCAGTTACATAAACTTCTTACCCAGAGAAATAGTTTGCTGAAAGGACTCGGTACAAATAAAAAATTCCAAGTTGAATTTTTAGATGTATACGATGAACAGCTCATATCTCTTTCCCTAGAATTGTGGAGAAAGAGATTTCATTTTCTCAAGCAATTAACAAAGTGGTCTCAGGAGATTCATCAATCCATCACGAGTGCCAATGAGGAATTGCTGATTGAATATCTTCCCTCCATCCCCATTACAGCAGACCTAGCGATTGAAGAATGGCGCGCGGTTTTTCAAGCCGAGTTACAGAAGGTTCGCGAAAAAGAAATTCGTAGGGGATCTACGCTACTCGGACCGCAACGCGATGATTTTCGCTTGGTGGCCAATGGACTGGATCTTCATACATTTGGTTCACAGGGGCAACAGAGAACGGCTGCCCTCTCCTTGAAATTGGCCGAAATCGAGCTGATTCAACAGGAAACAGGTACATACCCCATTTTATTATTGGATGATGTTTTATCGGAGTTAGATGATTCGAGGAAAACGCATCTCCTTGAAGCGATTCGAGGGCGGGTTCAAACATTTGTCACGACTACGAACCTAGAGGGAATTGATGGGGAGACGCTGGCTAAAGCACAGATTTATCAAATCCAGCAAGGAAACATTCGGGAGTTGAGGTGAGAATATGTACATTCACTTAGGTGGAGATCAAATTGTAAGGGCGAGGGATGTAATTGCTATTTTGGATCATCAATCTATGGATTCCCTCTCCTTTTTAGAATCGAGCAAACAAGCAGGTCGACTAGTTGATATTCCAGATGATGAAGTGAAGTCGTATGTTGTGACATCTCATCGTGTGTATTCATCCCCTATCTCCTCCGTCACCTTGATGAGACGGGCAAAGCAGATCAGGGTTTTTCATAAAAACAAATGAAAGTTGATTCATGAGAGAGTAGGTGAGTAGATTTGACAGCACAAAACAGCAATAACTACGATGCTTCTCAGATTCAGGTACTAGAAGGTTTGGAGGCGGTTCGAAAGCGTCCAGGGATGTATATCGGTTCTACTTCCAGCCGCGGTTTGCATCATCTGGTATGGGAAGTGGTCGATAACAGTATTGACGAGGCTTTAGCGGGCTACTGCGACACCATTCAAGTCATTGTAAACGAAGATAATAGTATTACCGTTACGGATAATGGGCGGGGAATCCCAGTGGGAATCCAACCGAAGCTTGGGAAGACAGCAGTAGAAGTCGTTATGACAGTGCTACATGCAGGCGGTAAATTTGATAGTGAGGGGTACAAATTCTCAGGTGGTCTCCATGGAGTTGGGGTATCGGTTGTGAATGCTCTCTCTACTGAACTAGAGGTATATGTGCATCAGGATGGGAAGATTCACTATCAAAAATATCATCGCGGGGTTCCAGAGGCGGATTTAAAAGTAATCGGTACAACGGATCAAAGAGGAACGCACATCACGTTTACACCGGATCCAACGATTTTTACCGAAACGACCGAATATGATTTTGATACTCTACAAAATCGCTTACGTGAACTTGCTTTCTTAAATCGCGGTGTAAACATTACCATCGAGGATAAACGCGGAGATGGAAAAAAGAAGGAATTTAAGTTTGATGGTGGAATTCAATCATTTGTCGAATATTTGAATCGGAATCGAGAAGCATTGCATGATCCGCCGATCTACGTCGAAGGTGAGCGGGAAGGAATCCCTGTTCAAGTTTCGATGCAGTATAATGATTCCTACACCTCGAACATTTATTCGTATGCAAATAATATTCATACGCATGAGGGTGGAACACATGAATCCGGTTTCAAATCCGCTCTAACACGTGTAGTAAATGATTATGCGCGTAGAAATAGTCTGATCAAAGATAGTGATAGCAACCTATCCGGTGATGACGTCAGGGAAGGGCTTACCGCGATTATTAGCGTAAAACTGGCTGATCCACAGTTCGAAGGACAGACCAAGACAAAGCTAGGAAATAGCGAAGCTCGTACGGCGACAGAACAAGTTTTTGGTGAGAAATTAGCTGAGTTTCTAGATGAAAATCCAGCTACTGCGAAAAAAGTAATCGGGAAAGCCTTAATGGCCGCGCGTGCCCGGGAAGCCGCTCGTAAAGCTCGTGAATTGACCCGAAGAAAGAGTGCGCTCGAAGTTAGTTCCTTACCAGGGAAATTAGCAGATTGTACCAGTCGTGATGCGGAGATTAGTGAGATTTACTTAGTAGAGGGTGATTCCGCGGGTGGAACAGCGAAGCAAGGACGTGACCGCATGTTCCAAGCGATCCTGCCACTTAGGGGAAAAATCCTTAACGTAGAAAAAGCACGTTTAGATAAAGCGTTGTCAAACGAAGAAATTCGTACGATGATTACTGCTTTTGGTACAGGAATCTCGGACGATTTTAACATTGAAAAAGCACGGTACCACAAGATTGTGATTATGACCGATGCGGACGTTGACGGGGCTCACATCCGTACCCTACTTCTCACCTTCTTCTATCGCTACATGAGACCGCTGATCGAACATGGTTATGTATACATTGCACAGCCTCCTTTGTTTAAGATTATGCAAGGGAAAAAGGTATTGTACGCGTATAATGATCGAATGAAAGACGAGTTGGTTAAAACCCTAGAAGGAAAAGGAAAGATCGATATTCAGCGTTACAAAGGTTTGGGTGAGATGAATGCTGGACAGCTCTGGGAGACGACGATGGACCCAGAGAGCCGTACCCTCCTTCAGGTATCTCTAGACGATGCGATGGATGCTGATGAAGTATTTGAAATGTTGATGGGAGACCGTGTAGAACCACGTCGTGATTTCATCCAAGAGTATGCCAAACAAGCGAATTTAGACATCTAGAGTGGGTTGATAGAGGAGCGAGGAGTGATGAATTTTGTCAGCAAGTGAACGGATTCAAGAAATCAATATTAGTCAAGAGATGAAAACATCGTTCCTAGACTATGCGATGAGTGTAATTGTCAGTCGTGCGCTACCCGATGTACGGGATGGACTCAAGCCTGTTCATCGTCGTATTTTATATGCGATGTATGAAAACAACATGACACCCGACAAGCCTTATAAAAAATCGGCACACGTAGTGGGTAACGTAATTGCGAAGTATCACCCTCACGGGGATTCCGCTATTTATGATGCGATGGTAAGAATGGCCCAAAACTTCTCCTACCGCTACATGTTGGTAGATGGCCACGGTAACTTTGGTTCAGTCGATGGAGATGCAGCGGCTGCCATGCGTTATACTGAAGCACGTCTAGCGCCGATTACGCTAGAGTTGCTCCGTGATATCCAGAAAGATGTTATTGATTATGGTCCTAACTACGATGGTCAATATGAGGAGCCACTTGTACTACCTGCCAGATTTCCAAACTTACTAGTCAACGGAGCCGCGGGGATTGCAGTGGGGATGGCGACGAATATTCCACCTCACAACCTGACAGAAGTGATCAATGGATTGCTCATGGTGATTGATAATCCAGAGGTGGAAATAGACGAGCTGATGACGGTTGTCAAAGGGCCTGATTTTCCTACAGGTGGGATCATCCTCGGCTATGAAGGAATCCGCAAGGCGTTCCGTACGGGCCGCGGCTCCGTACAGATTCGTGCCAAGACGAGAATGGAAGAGTCGAACAACGGTAAGACACGTATTATCGTAGAAGAACTTCCGTATCAAGTAAATAAAGCGAAATTGGTAGAGAAGATCGCTGAGCTTGTCCGTGATAAAAAGATTGAGGGAATCACCGATTTACGTGACGAGTCAGATCGTAATGGGATGCGTGTGGTCATTGAACTTCGTCGTGATGTGAATCCAATGATCATCTTGAATAATCTTTATAAACACACTACCTTACAAACAAGTTTCGGTGTAAACACATTGGCTTTGGTAAAGGGACAACCACAAGTCTTAAACCTGAAGCAGATGCTTAGCCATTATCTAGAACACCAAATTGAGGTTATTACACGTCGTACTCAATTTGACCTGAATAAGGCAGAAGAGCGTGCTCATATCTTAGAAGGTCTACGGATTGCGCTCGATCATATCGATGAAGTGATCGCTCTAATCCGTGGTTCACAGACAACCGTAGAAGCTCGTGAAGGATTAATGGAGCGATTTGGTTTGTCTGAGAAACAGTCAAATGCGATTCTTGATATGCGTCTCCAGCGCTTAACAGGTCTTGAGCGCGATAAAATCGAAGGCGAGTATCAAGATTTGATCAAACTGATTGCAGAGCTACGTGGAATTCTAGCAGATCCTGCCAAAATATTAGCGATCGTTCGAGAAGAAGCGGTCGAGGTGCAAAGACAGTTTGGTGATGAGCGAAGAACGCGTATCAAGATGGACGAAGGTGTCATTATCGATGAGGACTTGATTCCTCAAGAAGAAGTTTCCATCATGATGACGCATCGTGGTTATATCAAACGGATGCCACTTAATAGTTATCGTGCGCAGAAGCGTGGTGGACGCGGTGTTACGGGTATGGGAACGAAAGACGATGATTTTGTTCATCATCTCTTTGCAACCCACTCCCATAATCATCTCCTCTTCTTCTCCAACAAAGGGAAAGTATATCGCATGAAGGCGTATGAAGTTCCTGAGTTAGGCCGAGCTGCTAGGGGAACCCCGATCATTAACTTGATTCAAATTGATCAGGATGAGCGGATTCAGGCAATTATTACAGTAAAAGAGTTTGTAGAGGATAAATATCTCTTCTTTGCTACCCAGCAAGGAGTGGTGAAAAAGACCTCTCTGTCTGAATTTGAAAATATCCGTAAAAATGGTCTCTTTGCGATCAATCTACGTGAAGGGGACGAGCTAATTGGCGTCCACTTAACGGATGGACAGCAAGAAATCCTGATGGGGACGAAACAAGGCATGTCGATCCGCTTCCCAGAGATGGATGTACGTATGATGGGCCGTTCTGCTACAGGTGTAAAAGGAATTACCTTAGCAGAATCTGATAAAGTGATTGATATGGACGTAGTAACTCCTGATCTGGATGTTCTGATTGTCACGAAAAAAGGCTTTGGAAAACGTACGCCGATCGATGAATACCGTGTTCAATCTCGCGGTGGTAAAGGAATTAAAACCATGGGAATCACGGCGAGAAAAGGTGAAGTCATTAGCCATAAAGTCGTCTCTCCAGTAGAAGACCTGATGATTGTTACCCAATCGGGTATCGTGATCCGTCTAAATATCAACGAGATCTCTTCCATGGGCCGTTATGCGCAAGGTGTAAAGCTGATTCGCGTTGATGGTGAGGAAGAAGTGGCAACTGTAGCACGTGTTCAACGTACGGATGATGAAGAACTCGAATCAACCCAAGAAAGTTCATCGGAAGAAGCTACCGAATAAGATAGACATACTCTTTTCCGTGTAGTTGATTAAGCATGAGATTTGGAAACTTTCGCTGTACGATGCGAAGTAATTCTTGAATGAGGATTCCTTCCATCGAGGTAGTCGCATCCATGATGTCAGCCCAAAGTGGCGGCTCATAGCGACTTAGCATGCTTAGGCTAAACAGTAAAAGATACTCAGCTTCCACTTCCGGAATGGGTTCAACTAGGTGATTATTTCGTATCCACACGAAATAATCACCTTTTTTATTTTGATACAGATAGGGATGCCGAATCACTTGATCCTGTTTACCCGACCAAGTAACTTGAAAGTGAGTTTTCCCCTTCTCCCCCTCCACATCAACCAACCGAAAAAGCCCATCTTTACTCTTGCTATTCAACCATTCTACAAAACGTTCTTGACTATATTTATAGTGCTCTAAAATAGTATTCGGGAGTGTAACCAATACATTTTTCTGATCTTCTTCGACTATGACTGGTAAAAAATGATTATACTGGGTAACTTTATATACAGTATCTTGTATATCCGGAATCATCTGCATCAGTTGAATCGGGCTGTAGTCTGTCCGATGATGGCTCGAAAAAAGAGCTTGATAATGGGGAAAAAGCCCATCTTTTTGCACTCGTATATCATCAAAGAAGAAACGAAATAGCTCCTTCTTCTTTTTTTTAGTGGAGATTCCGTGTTTAAGAACATGTGAATTTTGTGGATAAAAAGGATCTACCGTTAAAATAAGAGCTTTTAACAAGCTCATCATCCCATAATAAAGATGCGTTGGCTTCATCCAATTCGTGATTTCATGAGCCGACTGAAAGATTTGTCTCGCTTGACGTATGTAAATCAAAAATGGAGTTACATTACGAAAAGAGAGTCGATCAGGATGTTCTACATCTAGTTGTGAGTACTTGTCTTTTAGAAAGTCTCGAGCGATCAATTCATTTTCAAAGTAGGCAAGCTCTCCCCAGATTGCTCTTTCGGGGGATTCCGTGTATATCTCGACTTTCATAATCCAATCACCTCATCTTCTCTTACTTATCCACATTTATTCACAAGTTATGCACAGGGGTTGAAAGAAATATGTGGAACAAAGCTATAGTAAGAGATTTTCATTCTTGACGGGGTAGGAACGCTCTGTTAAACTTTCAAAAAATCTTGCTTGCTTCTAGAGAAAGAAGGGACTTGTAAACATGTGGGATCAGAAATTTACAAAAGAAGGATTAACCTTTGATGATGTGCTATTAATTCCTGCTCGTTCTGAAGTTCTGCCTAATCAGGTTAGTGTTGCGACGAAATTAGGACCTCATATTCAGTTAAATATTCCATTAATTAGTGCGGGTATGGATACCGTTACAGAATCAGCTCTAGCTATCTCGATTGCGAGGCAAGGCGGCTTAGGAATCATCCATAAGAATATGAAAGTAGAGGAGCAAGCGGAGGAAGTAGATCGTGTAAAACGCTCGGAAAGTGGCGTAATTACGAAGCCCTTCTACTTACATCCGCATCATCAAGTTCATGATGCAGAGGCTTTGATGGCTAAATATCGTATTTCGGGTGTACCGATCGTAGATGAACAGATTCGTTTAGTAGGAATCCTGACGAATCGCGACTTACGATTTATCCACAACTACTCCACTGTGATTTCAGATGTTATGACGAAAGATAATTTAGTAACCGCACCAGTTGGTACGACACTAAAAGAAGCGGAAGACATCCTGCAACATTATAAGATTGAAAAGCTCCCACTTGTTGATGATCAGGGAATCTTAAAAGGACTTATTACGATTAAGGATATAGAGAAAGCGACCCAGTTTCCAAATTCGGCTAAAGATAGTCAAGGAAGACTTCTTGTGGGAGCAGCAGTTGGCGTATCCAAAGATACAATGCGACGTGTTGAAGCACTTGTGAAAGCGGAAGTAGACGCAGTCGTTGTCGATACAGCTCACGGACACTCTATGGGGGTTCTCGAGACCGTTCGTAAGCTACGGGACTTATACCCTGATCTTACGATTATCGCTGGAAACGTAGCTACAGGCGATGGGACAAGGGACCTCATCGAGGCAGGGGCTTCCGTTGTCAAAGTAGGAATTGGACCTGGTTCCATCTGTACGACACGTGTCGTTGCTGGAATCGGAGTTCCGCAAGTTACAGCCATTTATGATTGTGCTTCCGTAGCTCGGGAATACGGAGTCCCTGTTATAGCAGACGGTGGGATCCGTTACTCTGGAGATATCGTAAAAGCGATTAGTGCAGGTGCAAGTGCTGTGATGTTAGGAAGTATCTTTGCTGGTACGGAGGAAGCCCCGGGAGATACTGAAATTTATCAAGGTCGCCGGTTTAAGGTATATCGAGGTATGGGGTCGATTGGCGCGATGGAAGCAGGTAGTAAAGACCGCTACTTCCAGGAAAATGAGCGGAAGTTGGTACCAGAAGGAATCGAAGGTCGTGTCCCATATAAAGGACCTTTAGTCGATACGACTTATCAGTTGGTTGGAGGTCTTCGTTCAGGTATGGGTTATTGTGGCGCGGCAACGATTCTTGATTTACAGAATCATAGTCGTTTTATTCGTATCACAAGTGCTTCACTACGTGAGTCGCATCCACATGATGTGCAGATTACCAAAGAAGCACCGAATTATCACGGATAAATGATCACATATAGTCGCATTTGAGAAGAGGGTGGGGATATCCCACTCTTTTCTTATTTTCATAGTGGAGATATTTTTGTAGAATGAAATGATTAGAGGTATAGAATGGTTGATCAGATCAAAATAGGAATTGGAACGGTTTCGAAACTTGAACGAATTGTCACTTCCTTATCCCGATACATGTTGTAAGCTAATTCTTAATAAGTTTCATTTGCTATTATATATTTCTTCTGGAGGGGCCATTGTGAAAGCACGATATAGAAAGATATGGATTAGTCTTATCCCGATATTTATGGTGATCCTCTGTCCTTATCAAGCCTGGGCTGCACAGTCCTTGTCATCTGTGCAAGCAGAGTCTTATTTTTTGATGGATGCAGAATCAGGTGTTATTTTGGCTGAGAAAGATGCAGAGACGCCGCGACCACCTGCCAGTATGACGAAGATGATGACGCATTTTATTATATTGGATGAGATAAAAAAGGGCACAATAAAGTGGGATGATGTCGTTAAGATAAGCACCCGTGCAGCGGCGATTAATGAGGGTGGAATTTCTTTAGAACCAGATGAAGCGTTGACGGTGAAGGATTTATTTATCTCTTCTGTCGTAAAGTCGGCCAATGATGCTACGATTGCTCTATCTGAATATGTAGCTGGATCGGAAGCTAAGTTTGTGGAGCGGATGAATAAGAAAGCAACAGAGCTCGGAATGAAAAGTACTCACTTCCGGAATACAACCGGTTTGAATATGGAGGACTACGGAAACCATGCTCCAGAAGTGCCTGGGGAACATGTGATGGGAGCACAAGATTCTGCGATTCTAGGGGATGCACTCTTACGGAGTCATCCCGAAATTTTAACGTATACTTCCATCGCGAATCATATTGTACACAAAGATAAGAAAGACCTGACTATCAATAGCTCAAACCTCATGTTACCAGCGCGAAATAAACTGGCTTATGAGGGAGTAGATGGACTTAAGACGGGTCATACCAAATTGGCAGGCTATTGCTTCACAAGTACGGCAAAAAAAGGGGATTTACGAGTGATCTCCGTGGTAATGAAAACTAAATCCGATTCTGAGAGATTTGTAGAGACCAAAAAATTGTTAGATTATGCGTTTGAACAATATGAAGGGAAAACGCTTGTGAAAAAGGGTGCACCAGTACCTGGAAATGAAAATATGGCGTTGCCTAATGGTGTGGAAAAGTCCGTTGAGGTACAAGCTAAGTCTGACATAAGCCTACCTGTGAAAAAAGGTGCAAGTGAAAAGGACTATGAATACAAAGTAACCTTTGCTTCGGGTGTGAAAGCGCCCGTTTCGGCAGGGACAGAAGTGGGGAAAGTAGAGGTCCTTTATCAAGGCAAAAGTATACCCGGATTTAAATCGATTCCATTAGTTGCTTCAAAGAATGTGGAGGAAGGTAGCTGGGTTCGTTTATTCTTCCGTTCCATTGGGGATGAAATATCAAGCTGGTTTTAACACTGCGGGGACTGAACATCTGCTTTTCTTGTCAATGTAGACCATTTCTTATACAATTGATTAATAGTAATGAAGCCAAAAGCAATAGTTATATATATTGATCTTATAGGCACACATAGGAGGAAGATACCATGAGTCAAAATCATCAAGTTGGGACAGATCTTGTAAAACGCGGTATGGCTGAAATGCAAAAAGGCGGCGTTATTATGGACGTTGTCAATGCCGAGCAAGCGAAAATTGCTGAAGCTGCAGGTGCAGTGGCAGTAATGGCTTTGGAGCGTGTTCCATCTGATATTCGGAAAGCTGGCGGAGTAGCACGTATGGCTGATCTTCGTATCGTGGAAGAAGTGATGGCGGCGGTATCCATTCCTGTTATGGCAAAAGCACGGATCGGTCATTTTGTAGAAGCACGTGCCTTAGAAGCGATGGGTGTTGACTACATCGATGAATCAGAAGTACTCACCCCTGCGGATGAAGTTTATCATATCGATAAAGCACAATTCACCGTACCTTTCGTGTGCGGTGCTCGTAACCTTGGAGAAGCTTTACGTCGTGTTGGTGAAGGTGCATCGATGCTTCGTACAAAAGGCGAGCCGGGAACAGGTAACATTGTAGAAGCCGTTCGTCATATGCGAATGATGCAAAGCCAAATCCGTAAAGTACAAGGCATGTCCCGTGATGAACTCATGACAGAAGCAAAGGACCTAGGCGCACCTTATGAGCTCCTTCTTCAAATTCATGAGACAGGTAGATTACCTGTTGTAAACTTTGCTGCAGGTGGCGTGGCAACTCCAGCAGACGCGGCATTGATGATGCATCTTGGTTCAGACGGTGTATTTGTGGGCTCTGGTATCTTTAAGTCTGAGAATCCAGAGAAATTTGCCCGTGCGATCGTCGAAGCGACCACTCATTACAACGACTATGACCTCATTGTACGTGTATCAAAAGAACTAGGTGGTAGTCCGATGACTGGCTTAGAAATCTCAAAACTACGCCCAGAAGACCGTATGCAAGAGCGTGGCTGGTAAGAGACTAGGAGGTACCTTTTTTATGAAAATCGGGGTCCTAGCTCTACAAGGAGCGGTTCGCGAACATTTACATCTGCTTGAAAAAGTAGGCGTTGAAGCAATAGCCGTAAAAAAGCAAGAACAATTACAAGACCTAGATGGCCTCATTTTTCCAGGTGGCGAATCAACCACGATGGGAAAGCTAATCCGTAAATATAATCTACTTGAGCCGATTCGTGACTTCCATCGCCAAGGGAAGCCGCTATTTGGAACTTGTGCGGGTCTTATTTTATTAGCAAATGAGATTGAAGATGCGGACGAGCCTCATCTTGCTGTGATGGACATGACTGTAAAGCGTAATGCATTTGGTCGTCAAGTAGATAGCTTTGAAGCGAAACTGGCTATCAAAGAGGTTGCAGAGGACTTTCATGCTGTCTTTATCCGTGCCCCTCTCATTACCCACGTGGGAAATGAAGTAGAAGTACTAGCCGAAGTAAACGGCGAAGTAGTAGCAGCACGGCAAGGGCATGTTTTATGTGCTTCCTTCCATCCTGAGCTTACTGACGATGCACGATTCCACCAATTTTTTGTTAATATGGTTCGTGAAGCGGTTGCAATGCGCTAGTTTCTGGATATAATAAAATTACGAATCTATATAACAAGAGCGAAGAAGAGACTAGTACCCACTCATTTCAGCCTTAGAGAGACGGTGTCATGGTGCAAACCGTCCTGAAATAGTGGAGAATCCACCTCGGAGCTGCACACGATTAAGTGTGATCGGTCTTTTGGGCCGTTATCTCAATCAAGTGGATGTCGTAATTACGATGTCAATTAGGGTGGCAACGCGGAACCTTTCGTCCCTGGATCGACGAGAGGTTCTTTTTTATGGAAAAAAGGAGGAAAAGCCATGTTAGATTTAAAAATACTACGAAATCAACCAGAACGGGTACGAGAAGGACTACAGAAACGTAACGCAGACCTATCCGTTCTAGATGTTTTTGCAAAGATTGACGATCGACGTCGAGATCTAATCACAATGACTGAACAATTAAAGAGTCAACGTAATAACGTTTCCCGGGAAATAGCGCAAAAGAAAAAAGCAAAAGAAGATGCAGATGATCTCGTGCTGGAAATGAGAAAAGTAGGGGATCAGATTAAGCAATATGATGACGAAATTCGTCAACTAGACGAGGATTTAACAGAAATCCTTCTTTCCATTCCCAACATCCCTCACGAAAGTGTACCTATTGGCACATCGGAAGAGGAAAATGTAGTCCTTCATCATTGGGGAGAAGTGGAAACACCCGACTTTGAACCGAAGGCCCATTGGGATTTAGCACATGAGTTAGATCTACTTGACTTTGAACGTGCAGCAAAAGTAACCGGTTCTCGCTTTGTCTTCTACAAAGGATTAGGAGCCAAGCTAGAGCGAGCATTAATGAGTTTTATGCTCGATCTACACACCGAAGAGCATGGTTATACAGAAATGATTCCACCCTTTATCGTAAATGCGAATAGCTTGAAGGGGACAGGACAATTTCCTAAATTCAAAGAGGACGTATTTGCCTTAGCCGATACGAATGACTACTATCTGATTCCAACCGCAGAAGTTCCTCTTACGAATTATCATGCAGATGAAATCTTAGCGATAGAAGATCTTCCCAAGTATTATGCCGCCTTTAGTGCGAACTTCCGCTCCGAAGCTGGCTCTGCTGGCCGTGATACCAGAGGTCTCATTCGCCAACATCAATTTAATAAAATTGAGCTAGTAAAAATCGTCCATCCTGAAGAATCGTACACCGAGCTGGAGAAGCTTTTGGCAAACGCAGAGCGAGTACTGCAGAAGCTGGAGCTCCCATACCGAGTTGCCACCCTATGTACGGGTGATACAGGGTTTGCATCCGCTAAAACATATGATTTAGAGGTATGGATGCCAAGTGCCGGGACCTATCGGGAGATCTCGTCTTGCTCGAACTTCGAAGACTTCCAAGCACGCCGAGCCAACATTCGCTTCCGTCCTGACACCAAAGCAAAACCAGAATTTGTTCACACCCTAAATGGCTCTGGACTTGCCATCGGACGTACCACCGCAGCGATCATCGAAAACTTCCAACAGGCAGATGGTACCATTCGCATTCCCGAAGTCCTACGACCCTACTTAGGTGGTCGTGAATATATCGGCAAATAAATGAAGAGAATATAGTTGAGATAGCTTGACAGGTTCTCATTGTATACGATACAATAGAAACGTTATTGCTAGACCAACTTTGGAGAGGTGGTCGAGTGGTTGAAGGCATCGGTCTTGAAAACCGACGACGTTGCAAGGCGTCCGTGGGTTCGAATCCCACCCTCTCTGCCAATGGTAAGAGCTTTATAGAAAAAAGTCGTTCAGTTCATCCTGAGCGACTTTTTTTTTTACACCAAAACTTCATTTAGATTAGGAGGCTGGAAATGTGACAGTTCCTCAAAAACTTGATAAAGAAATAGCGAATGAGCTTCGTTCCATCTTATTAAGACGATTGAGATAGTGGAAGACTACTCAATTGATGATATTTTGGAATCGGCAGGTGCGCTAACACCGCAAGAGCGGAAGAAATGAAATTGGAAGCAAGAAAAATGCGCGAGGAATGGAATACATGAAGATTTGTGGCTATCTGGAAATAGAAAGAACGAAAATTAAAAACACCAGATGAGCTCATCATTGCAACTGCTTTGGAAAGAAAGCTTGCCCTAGTTTCCAGAGATTCAGATATGAATTTTGTAGAACGAGAGTTTGACATTCTCTTCCTTAGACTGTAGGTTCTCTACCAGATGTAAGAAGCCGTTAGCTTGTAAAAAAGTGTAATTGGGTTTACTCGGTTACACTTTTTTGATGTATATTAACTAAGCGATAGAAATTGAGTAGGGAGCCGAAGGAAATGGTTCTACAAAGTGAGAGGTGTACAAGCCATGTATGAATACAAAGTAATTAAGGTACCAAGTACAGCGACTACCGAAGAATATGAGCTGGTGCTGAATCATGTGGCGGAAGATAACTGGCGTTTAACACAGATGTTTAGTAATCAAATAATGGGAAGTGACCAAACAATTATGTTGGTCTTTGAGAAAGAAAGATAAGGGAGTACATAGAAAATGGATAAGTCCTATCCATGGCCGTTGGTATGCCGACGTGGGCGATATTGTTTAAATAGAGAAAATAATAAATTGATAGTTTAAAGGTGCTGCATCAAAGTAGCACCTTCTATAGAAGTAATTAAATAGCTATATCTTAATTGTAATATAGTGTATAGTTCGAAATAACAAAAAATAATTGGGTGACTTACAGAATACCCGATAACGGGGTGGATTATTTGAAAAAGAGACTGTTATTATTGTTTTCCATATTTTTGTTAACCGTATCCGTACCATTAGAAGCGTTCGCATACAATCTTTTTGGTTATCGGCTAACCAACGGGGTAGGGAATTGGGGGAAGAATCGCCAATACTACTATATACATGACTCTGCTAAAAAATACTACAAGTCACTTATCAATAGGGCTTGGGAAACATGGATTCACTCACCCCATATCTTGTCGACCCCGATTTCTTTCCGAGAAACAACAAACAAGAAGTCAGCTGTCGTAGAGTTGTCTGAATTTTATGATATTACATCAGAGCATGACTATCTTGGCATTACGTATTTTTACAAATATCAACAGGAAGTCTATCCTTGGGATACTAACTGGGGATGGGCGAAAATAAATCTGAACCGAGCACGACTAAAGAATCTACGTGAAACCGATCAACAAGGTACAATTGCCCACGAATTAGGGCATGCCATGGGTTTAGCTCATAACATGTATGAGTTTTCGGTCATGTGCCAATTCGGAGCGGGTCGAAAGACTGCACGACCGCTAAGAGATGACTATGAAGGCATCAACAAGCTATACTAAAGGGGAAGTCGATTGTATGAAAAGAGGGTTTATCTTTTTAACAGGTGCTGTAGTGGTAGGATCTGTCTTAGTGGGCGTAGTATTCTCGAATGTATTTTCAACAAACAGTACAGAAGCCAATCCTTCCAAGAGTACTGAAACTACTATCACAAAGAAAGCAGATGAAAAATCACCAATTAAGACGATTGAACCACTTGGTGATGTTGAAACAATTTTCCCTGATATACCGAGCTTAACAAAAGTAGCAGATGTAATCTTTGAAGGCGAAGTTATAAATACGAAAACGATTTACCACAAGGATATTGATATACCGTCTACCATTTCGGAAGTAAAGGTAATAAAGGTCAATCACGGAAGCATAAAAGCTGGGGATGTTCTAGTATTTAGAGAAAGAGGGGGAGTTACTACTCAAAAGTATGTAAAAGAAAATAGTGGTAGAGACTTCCCTCTTAGCAAAGAAGAAGAAAATGAACCTGTGGAATTCAAAATAAATGGAATTGCCGTCATGAAAAAAGGGGAAAAGGTAATCTTATTTGGAGGAAAAAATAAAGATGAAACGTACTCTGTAGTGGGCGCTTATCAAGGTAAGTTCAGAATAGATGGGAGTACTATTCAAAGACCAGTCCCTAGGGGAGATGAGGGAATATACTCATCTTTAAAAATGAGTCAGTCCAGTTTGGAGAACGAAGTGAATCAATTTAAAAAGTAGAATATAAAAGGCATTCCAGTAGGTGGGCTCGCAGTCGACGGGATATTTGGACTGAAAACACAAAGTGCTGTTAAGGTGTTTCAAAGGAAGAATGGGTTGTCTGCTGACGAATTGTGGGTCCACGAACGTGGTCGAGGTTGTTTTCATAGACAAGAGGGAGAGGGGTTGTCTCCTCTCTCTTCTTGTCTATAACATTACTACATAGGAAAGCTACGTTTATTCATCTGGTGGTTCGGGCTGGAATTCTACCTTTTGCAACATAACCCTATCACCTCCGTTCAGCAATTTGATACTACGCTGATAAAATAGAGAATAGTACTGATTATACTTTATTATATCTCTATTCTCATAACATTGTGCTAGTTTTAAAGTAAGGTTACACTCTTGTTCAAGAAAATTAAGCTGACTTGCTAATTCAAAGGCTTCATGAAACTGTTGAACCGCCTCTGAGAAATGATCCTGTAACAAATAACATTCCCCTAGTGCTGTTTGTGCATCCAGTTGCCGAGGGCCATCGTTTGCCTTCTTACTGAGTCTAACCGCGGTAGTAAGAACTTCCCCCGCTTGTTTCAAATCTCTCTCACTTAAAAACAACTTTCCTGTTTCGGTGTAATGGTACGCTTGTAATAAATACTTTGATCTTACTTTACTCTGTAGACGAGAGGCAGTGTTGAAGCAAGTCTTGGCTAATTTAATCTCGTTTAAGTGCTTGTAAGATACCCCAAGGGTTGTCCAAAGCTCAAAGCTGTGATCGTAGCTTTTACTGAGCCTAGCTGTCTCAATGGCTTGGTTGATAATGTTAATTGCTTCCTCATATAGCTTGAGTTTATTGTACAGGATCGATTGTAGACTATACATATTCAGAAGTGTCTCGGTGTTAATGTCTGACTGATGTATCCACATTTTTTCAAGTACCTTTAATGCTTCTATAGTAAAACCCAGATCATCAAGATAGATGGCTTCACTAATCTGGATGTGAAACTGAATATAGTGTCGCTCTCCATTTTTTACAAAACACTCTCTACCCCTACGCACATACCGTAAGGCTTCTTCAAATTGATTTTGTCGATAGTAACATCTAGCTAACCCATATAAACAGGTGGGTTTTAGGTTGGATTCGAAGATCTCTGGATGAGTATCACAGATTCGGATAGCTTGAAAATAGTGATCTCTTGCTTTCTCCCAATTTTCCTTTTTAAAATAGGCTTTCCCTTTGAGAAATTCAATGGTTGCTAGAAGGTAAGGATCATCAGGTAATGTAAGTCTTTTTATTTGCTCAAGGGCATATTTGCTTTCGATTCCGTCAATGTCGGTTTCAAGGGATTTCACTTGGAGATATACATGTTTTGCTAGATTCGATTTATGATGTTCTTGATTCTCTACGTACTGAGGGATTTTTTCTAACTCCCAATCTAGCTTTTGACATAGATAGGCAATGGTATCTTTGCTTACCTTTTTCTTACCGGTGACGATATTACTAATGGTAGCAGTGGTTAATCGTTCATCCATGAGGTCTTTTTGTCGATAGCCTAGTTCGTCTATTCGTTTACGTAGAAGATCTCCGATTAGTTTCCGATCATCGAGAACTGTCATAAAATCCCTCCTATAGACAAAATATAAAATATTTTTCTGAATTTATCAACTCCATAGATGGGTCAGGGGACAAGAAAAGGGTAATTATTGAGTGTTAAAAAGGTAAACACTTACCATAATTTAACCATCACCATGACTAGCGAGTGTATATTTACTACTTTACTCCTCTATATCTAGTTTATTTTTTCTGATTTGCAAGAAATTTATATAGAGATTATGCTGTTAACATGCCGATAGAATGGAGGTGAATGTTTGTTGAAGTTGCAAGTAGAGGGTCTAAGCAAGCAGATCCAATCATTTCTCTATGGACTAGAGCAGCACGTTACATTACAACATCTAGAGAGTGGTTATCAAATCAAAGATGGAAAAGTCACATCTTGTACGAAATGTGAGATCCAGTATCGTTTACAAGATAGAGTTCAAACCCTTGAAATGGTCACATTGGATGGCGATACGATTAAAATTCCATTGTTGGATGTAATGTGTGTACAGATGGACGAGCATACACAGATTGTGTCAGGGAAGAGTTACGATATCTTTGCAAACAAAAAAGGCCACCGCACATGGCCTGAGTAAAACTGCAATACACCAAAAATGGAGATTGTAATCAAATACGTAGGGGGTAGATGGAAAGAGGCTCCCCTTATGTATTTACTCTAGTGTAACATATCAGGAAAATGTAGCATTACATCTTTTCATTAAGGAAGGTACGAGAAAATGAAGAAGTTTCCAAGGGGACTCATTCCCTTGTGTACTGTGTATGCAATGGTTCAGCCCAACCGAGATATACACAATATCAAAGTCGTTCAAGATTGTGGGATTGAATTTAAGTTACCCAATGCCATCTTTAAACGAAATAAACAAAGTGACTGCTCCCGGTGTTCATGTGGGAGGAGAATCTATCCAACCGTTTCCACCCTCCGATGCCCTCTTTGCTTCATTGAATCTTTGCCCACGGTTGATGATTTCGATTAACAAGTAGACACATGTTTCCCATGTCTTCGGCCATGATTGGCAAATAAATCAAAGTACAATTCCAGTTATTGAATGTTATAGTTACTGCTTTTTCTCTCTCGGTGGTACAATTGAAAAGATATTTAAAAGAAAAACGGTACATGCTCAATCTATCTCAAACACAACTTGCTAATAAGATTAATGTATCAAGACATACAACCATTTCTATTGAAAGCTTATATTCGAGGAGGAAGTAGGATGAGTAATAAACAGGGCCTTCATATTAAGAAATCCTTAAAGGCTATTAGCAAGGATCATACATTTATATTTAGTGCATTGCTGATAGTAGTTGGAGTTATTCAATGGATATCTGGTTCTTTCCCGATGTTTATTGTTGTGGGGGCTATGCTTTTGCTTTATAGATTTTCTGACCTAGATATAGACGGGAATGACGAGAGAACACAGTTTATAAGACAAAAAAGTGCTTTAGTTGGTTATGCTGCAGCAGTCCTTGGTTTGTGTTCTCTTTATGTAATAGCTTCTGTATTTCCAGTAGTAAACATCAAAACTGCACTATTGATAGTAGCTTCCATTGTATTTTGTGCATTTCCATTGTCTATGTTTATTTATAGTAAAATTCTTTGATTTTAAAGATGCAGTAGGTGCAAACCGTTCTCTATAACTTTTAGAACAATCATTACACTATACTATGGTAGAATCCACCTAGGTAGTGGTGATGTAGATTCAATAAGTCCTGTAATTAACAGATTGGGTAAGAGTTACGACATCTTTGCACCCTACAAAAAAGGCCACCACACATGGCCCCTGAGTGAATCAATACGTAGGAGACAGACAAAATAGAACATTTATCCTATATGACTATTTTGTTCCAGTAATCTATTGTAAATACTTTAATAATCGATCTAGTAGAGTCTCCGTAACCACTACATTGCCTCCTTGGATAAACAACTGATCAATCTTTTGGCTTACCAGGGTTGTCTTCACCATTTGCTAGATGATGGTTCTGGTTTCTGCTTTGGGATAAAAAACTATGATTTTAACTCTATCTTGGTCCAATCCTTTACTCCTAAACTTTTTGCTTCTTTACTCTTTTCAAAATGGGAAAATGGAATTTTTGGAAGTTTATCCAATCCACCTATATCGCCTGAATACAGCCATCTTTCTCCTTTTTTCTCCACATAAACTCCTTTTATAATTCCGCTTTTTGTTGCTTCTGGCGAGAAGTATACATACACTTTCTTCCTATTAGGATCATTCGTATCTGTTGAACCGATCCAAGCAGCACTCGGAATTGTAAGATAGGCCTCTATATCTTTTAGACCCTCCTTGGTAATCTTTTTCCCTGTTAATTGCATTAGCTTTGTTAAGTCTCGATCTTTTTTAGCATACATTTCGGTTACATAATCTAAAGCAACTTGTTCTTCTTTAGAGATACCAGAAAAGAGAAGATATACCATTAATGACAGAACAGAAACGATACCAAATAATACGATTATTTTTTTGTACATACTAACTTCTCCCTACTATTGATGTTGTTATGACTTTATAAAGATATTCTTACATTCCACATTTTTTCAAGAGGAAAATATTCCTAACTATAAATATGATGAATTAAATTATTTTTTTGTAGCAATTTGGTTTGAAAATAATGAATAATTTTACATTTGAATACATTTATATGTTGATAATATCGTGTAAATATATTTATATGTTGATACCATAGTGATTTTCATCTACTATTATTCAAGTGTAAAGAATTATTATTATAAAGCAGGGTTTTTAGTATGTCTTAAAAAGGGGGCGTTCTCTCAAAGGAAAAAAGAAAAGAAACGAATTATGTTTTTGTTTATATCTGTTACTTAGATGTGTGAAAGGGGCTTATTATGGAATTCTTCTTTGACAAGAAGTATAAAAGATCACGACAGTGGATCTGTGGGATTCTCGTTGGTTCTCTATTAGGAGGCATACTACCTTCAGGAGAGATATTGGCTAGTGATTCAGTTAAGCCAGTAAAAAAAGAACTTGTTGATTATCGTACAGCTAATTCTAAATTAATCGATAACGGTAATGGCACATTAACAAAAGAGATTTTTTCAGAGCCCGCTTATCGAAAAGTAGGAGATCAGTGGCTAGAAATTTCGAACAAGCTAATAAAGAAGTCAGATCTCATCGTACCTGAGAATGTTTCAATTAAGGTAGCATTTAATAGCAAGATGAAGCAAGGACAATACTCTACGTTAGAATCGGGTGAGCATACACTTTCTTACCGTTTTCTAGACGCTTCGGGACTGGATAAAAAAGAAAGTGCTAAAGATGTTGAGGCAACTTTCAAAGATAATAAGGTTACATATCCAGAGATAATCCCATCTGTGGATCTACAAAATACCGTATTTGATCAATCGGTGAAAGAAGATATTGTATTATCGAAATATACGGGATTAAATCAATTTCGCTTTGAACTGAATACAGATCTAACACCTGTAAAACAGAGTGACGGATCTATTTTATTTGAGGATAAATCTAAAAAGACGCTATTTGAGCTGCCAGCTCCCCATATGTATGATTCCAATGTGAATCCTATTTCGGATGAGCCAGCTAAATCAACAGATGTTGCATACAACATTACAAAAGAAAAAGACAAATGGATTTTATCCCTTACTGCTGATGAGAAGTGGTTACAAGACCCTTCCCGAAAATTCCCAATTTATATTGATCCTACAACGGATGTCAATGCGGGTACGGGAGATACATTTGTATCAGATGCTTATCCAACTACAAACTATGCAAACTTTCATGAGTCAAAAGGTGACTATTATTCCTTAAAAGTAGGTCGTTATGATAGCTCTTCGGGAATGAATCACGCCTATATTAAGCAGGACCTTTCTGGGCTTAGCGATGTCATTGTTGATTCCGCTGAATTCCGTATCTTGACGAAACACTCTGCATCCTCCTCACCGACAGCTGTCTACTTAGATGCGGTAAATCAAGAGTGGAATCCAAATACCCTTACATGGAATCAAGCAAAAAGCCTAACCTCTTCTCGAATTGGTTCTGTCAATGTAGCGAAAGGCCAGTGGGCGACATTTGATGTAACCAATACAGTAAAATCTTGGCTCAGTTCACCCCCTACTAAGAAGAACTATGGATTTAAACTCCATACAGATGGAAGTACGAATTCGTCTCTATGGAAAAAGTTTCAATCGAGTGATAATACATCACAGAAACCTTATTTATCCATTACGTATCGTCTTTCTACACCAGAGGCACCGACTGGAATTGCTTATTCCAACTGGGTAGGGAGTGATTCTGGTTTTATCGATTTAAAGTGGAAGCCGGTACCGGGAGCAACTGGATATAAAGTATGGGCTTTTAATGGAAAAGAATATGAAGTAGTGAAAGACGTGGGGAATGTCACCAGTTGGTCAACCCATGGCAAAGGTATTTGGCCTACCACTGAAGAGATTAAGTCAGGGAAGTATCAGTTGCACTCAGATGGAAAAGGGATAGAACTTCCGCTCGATCCTTCCCCCGTTTATCGGAACTCGGGTGGGACTTACGGCTCCAGTAAATCGTACTTTTTTAGTATTACTGCCTATCGTCCGTTAGGAGAATCTGCTATCTCGAAGGACTTCAATGCTACAATCCCTGCACGCTCAGAAGATCTAGGGATGGAAGAGTTCTGGCAGTATGCCGATGTGTCAGGTGACAAAGTAAATGCTGTGACAGGAAACCTCGTCATGGATGAGACTGATGCTAAGACAGGCGGCAGGGGTCCAGCAGTTGAAATCGGTAGGACGTACAACAGCCGATCTACTGAAGCAGGAGCATTTGGCTTAGGATGGACCTTTAGCGAGTCCATGAAGGAAGACGGAAATGGAAATGTCATTTATACCGATGAAGATGGAACGGTTCATCAATTTACGAAGAACTCAGATGGGACTTATACGAAACCATTGGGTGTGTATTTAGAGCTAGCAAAAGATGCAACAGGTTTCACCATGACGGATAAAGATCAAGTAAAATCATTCTTCGATCTCAATGGAAAGCTAGTGAAAGTACAAGATAACGATAAGAATGCGGTTACCTATACCTACAATGATTCCAAACAGCTGACTTCGATTACCGATGCGAGTGGTCGTGCTACTACGATTACCTATCAAGATGGCAAGATTGAATCGGTAAAAGCGCCAGGTAATCGGGTTTGGAAGTACGGATATAAGGGAGATTTGTTAACTTCTGTTACGAATCCAGAAAATGAAGTGACGAAATATGGATACACAGAAAATCTCTTAACCTCCGTGAAAGAACCGAGCGATACGGCGGATAAGCCAGCCGAAACGATCTATGAGTATGCAGAAGGTCGCGTGACGAGTGTTCAAGATGCCTTAAAACGGAAAACCACCTTGGCTTATGATACGAGTGCGAGTAAAGTGACTGTTACTTCTCCAGGGAAGAAAGTAACGGAGTACTACTATAATATTTCCGGTAACCCGGCGAAAATGGTAGTGGATCCGGGTGGACTGAATCTCACAACTACCTATGAATACGATCATAATAATATGACGTCTACGAAAGATCCAAATGCGAATAAAGCTGGAGAATCTGCGTCTACTGAGTCTTATAAATATGATGGAAATGGAAACGTAACGGAAGCAACGGATGCATCGGGTACAGAAAAGATGCAGTACAACCAGAACAACGACGTAACAAAATATACTGACTCAAACAATAAGGATTATAAGTCTGTCTATGATGGAACGAAAGAAATATCAAGTACAGACCCAGAGAAAGTGAGTACCGCCAAAACGTACGATGCAAATGGCAATGTTCGTACTTCTACTAAGGAACTCGGCCTGGCTGAGAATCTAATTACCAATTCAGGTTTTGAGCGCAGTGATGAAAAGTTTTCGACTGCCCCGGCAGATTGGGAACGGGAAAAAGTGAATGAGGGAGCTAACTATTCGTTAGATAGTACCACTAAAGTGGGTGGCGACAAGTCTCTGAAACTGGCTACATCCTCAACAAGTGCATCATTGGGATATATTGGTGCTACACAAGTAATTCCAGTCCAGCCAGGTGAAACGTATACCTTTAGTGCCTCTGTAAAAACAGATTTGAAGAATGCAAATGCCTTTTTGAATACCATGCAATTAGATGACTCCATGAAACCAGTAGGAGGAACATGGAGTGATAACCGTCATAGTCAGTTAACCGGTACATCAGATTGGACCAAAAGGCAGGTGTCTTTTACTGCTGGAGCGAATACCTCCTATGTCCGCATCTATTTGGAGGTAGACCATACCAATAGTAATACGAGTGGTGCCGCATGGTTTGATAATGTTCAACTAGAAAAGGGAGCGGCGTCTGCTTCTTACAATGGATTAGAGAACAGCGGCTTCGAAGATGGCTTAGCATTTTGGTACAAATCCTCAGGAGATGGAGTTTTAGATTCAACCGAGGCACTTGATGGGACTAATTCGATTAAATTTAATCGGAATTCAGTAGATGATAAGCTACAACAGTTTAGCCAGGCTCTTCCCGTCAAACAGACAAAAGCGAAACCGATTACGATTTCGGGAATGAGTAAAGCAAACAATGTAGTGAATGCTTCTACTACAGCGGAAACGGACCCAAGCCAGGTTGGATATGGCATTGTTGTGGATGCCATTGATGTGAATGGGAAGTATTATACCCAAGCAGTGAAATTTACCCCTGGAACTCATGACTGGCAAAGGGCTGCTATTACAATATTTCCAGATACGCCGATTGATCGGATTGCAGTCTATCCGCGTCTAGGATATAAAAACACTGGTACGGTTTGGTTCGATAACATACGAATTCAAGATGGAAGTGTCATCAGTTCTAATGAATATGATGACAAGGGGAACCATGTCATCAAAGCGACAGATCCATTAGGCAATTCTACAAAAGCTACTTATGATGAAGTAGGAAATAACCTTACTTCAACGGATGAAAATGGAAATACAAAGGCTACCACGTACGATAAGATGAATCGTGTTAAATCGGTTGCTTTGCCGGGTGCCGATGTAAAAGTGCAATATGAGCATGATAAAGATGGAAATGTAATTGAAAAGAAAGTAACTAGTAAGGATGGCTCAACCACATATAATTCTGTGAAGTTGAAGTATGATGAAACAGGGAAATTGATTTCATCTACTGACCCACTAGGTAAAGTTACTTCATACACATATGATGAAGATGGTCAGCAAATAAAAGTTACCTTGCCAGATCGATCTATCTTGGAATCTGTCTATGACAAAGCGGGCCGCGTAGTAGAAGCGAAACTAAACGAAACGACTCGTTATAAATCGACGTATGATGCTAATGGGCAAGAAATAAAAGTGGAAGATGTTCAGCTTAATCAATCCAAAACTCGTGCTTTCGATAAATCCAAACGACTTACGAATATGACAACAGCAGGCGGCTCGATGCAGTGGGACTATGATCCGAATGATAATCTTAAAGAAGTGAAGATTACCAACGGAAGCAAGGACTATACCCACGCATTTAGCTACAACAGTGTCAATAAAAACACTCTTATCACCGATCCTAATGGGAAAAAATATCGTTTTGATTATGATGAAAATGGCAATGTAGGGACACTCATTCTCGGAAATGGTTCGGGTGTTAGTACCATTTATGATGAGAACAACCAGCTCACTCATATGAATATCGGGAAAAACGATGGAACCGTCATTGCCAGCTATGACTACACATACGATAAAAATGGTAATCGTACAAGTGTAAAGGATCATACTGGTAAAGTAATTCAGTATACGTATGATGAACAAAACCAGTTACTTTCTGAGACCGATCCAGCAAGCAACAACATCATACACTATAGCTATGATCCAATTGGCAATCGGAAGAGTAAAACGATAAAAGATTCCGATGGTAAAGAGATATCTAGCATCATCTATCGATACAATGCAATGAACCAGCTAACGAATGTAGATGGACAAGCATATGCCTATAGCGAGAACGGCAATCTGACAGATGATGGTAAGAATCTATATGTCTGGGATGCTGGTGGCAGGCTGACACAGGTTAAGAAAAAATCTGACAACTCTATCGTTGCTCAATATGATTATGATGAAGATAACCGCCGTATCCGTTCTACTGTAGGCGGTGTTGTGACCAACTATGTTTATGATGGAGATAGCATACGAGTTCTCTATGAGACCAATGAAACCAATCAGATGACTCGCTACTATACCTATAGTGCGAGTGGTGGACTCCTTAGTATGACCAAAGCAGGTGGAGAAACCTACTACTACCACACCAACGCACATGGTGATGTCATCTCTATGACAGATGGAAACAATAATATTGTTGCATCTTATACTTACGATGCGTGGGGTAATATCGTAGCGAAAAGCGGTACTCTAGCTGATGAAAACCCATATCGTTACGCAAGTTATCGATATGATAACGAAACTAGTTTCTACTACCTCATGGCACGCTACTACAATGCCAAAAATGGAAACTTTATCTCTATGGATCCAGATCCAGGGGATGAGGATGATATCCAGACACAGAATGGATATACGTACGGAAATAATAATCCAGTAAATACGATCGATCCAGATGGACATTGGGCGTGGCTTGCCGGTGCGGTAGTGGGAGCAGGTTTAGGGTACTTAAAGTATAAGATTGAAGTTAAATATGGTTACCGCACGTATAATAAAAATCATCGTAATGTTCATATGTATACGGGTGCTACGTTAGGGTTTATTGGCGGAAGAGTTCAAGGATCTATGAAGTCAGCTGGGTATGGTACGTTCTCGAGAGAGAGATTGAGGATGAGAGGGTATTATAGTGGCTGGTTAGGTGGAGCAGTTGGACTGGGGGCTTATGGGCGAGGAAAAAATGGCATGAGCAAGTGGCGACTTGCAAAAAATGTATGGAAAGACAAACGAAATTGGTGGAAACATACGAAGAAGTACAGTGTGAGAAGATATCATAGGGCCAAGAAATGGATGAAATCATGGTGGTAATAACAATCATTAATTAGTAATTTTACAAATGCCTAAGTATTATTATGATATTTGGGCATTTGTAATATACAAAATGGAAGGTGTGTGTAACAATTGAGATTTGTAACGAAAGTGTTTTTGGTGTTTTTACATGTATTATGTTTGTTAGTAACATCAGTTTCATTCTTTTATCTTATTGAAGTGGTGACAGGGGATTTTAGCTCGATGCCCTATAGTTTTGTAATCTTAGCACTAAGTCTGTATATAGGTGGATGGTTGATGCAAAGAGTGAGCGTAAGTGAGTGGATTCTCACAGATTGGATTGGTCTTTTTGTATCTTTTGTTGAAATTGGTTATATTTATTTTTACATAACAATTAATTTTATAATTTCTAAAATTAAAGGTTACAGAGGGACTTACCGTGAGTATGTAGATAAGTATTATCGTAATTATGTAGATAAGTATTTTACAAGTAAAAAGAAATGAACTAAGTAGTGCCTGAAATAGGGGGGGAGACGAACACTGCACTTTCACTGGGGAGGGTTTGGTGCTGACAGTAGTAAGCATCGTCCACTCTTTGGTCTACCATGGTCTTGGTGGTAATGGATGGAACCACATAATTGGACAGTATCCAGTAAACATCCTCACCACTGGAAAAGGTACTGTGTATAAGCCAGAAATGGCTTGCGTGAATAGAGATGGAGTTTTTCTCAAAAATACAATTCGTTCTTTGACTGTGCTAATGGCTGCTAACAAAACTGCTAATGAATTTGCTAACAAACCATAGCAAATGGATTTAATTAAGGTTAACCTGTATTTCATGAAACCGCGGTTTGTTTAGGACAATTACCCCCTATTACACTGTACAAGGTAGATTCCGTGGACTTGAAAACCGCCGACGTTGCAAGGCGTCTGTGGGTTCGAATCCCACCCTCTCTGCCAAATGAATAATTTAGCCGTTAGCTGGAAAAAAGTGTAATCGGGTTTACTCGATTACACTTTTTTGATGTATATTAACAAATGATGTCAAGGAGAGGCGGATAAATCCATGTATGAATACAAAGTGATCAAGGTGCCTGCCAGTACTATCCAAAGGAATCACATGGAGGAAGATGGCTGGCATTTGAGTCTATGTAGTAATCAAGCGATGAGAATTGACGATTATGTTAGTTTTTGAAAGACAAAATAATTGATTTATTGAAGTGAAAATGTGTGGTTAGATTCTCCGCTACATATCCAATCGCATATTTTCATGGCTTATTTTTCAATTTGATTTTAAGGGACTCTATATAATAATCTTTTATTTAGTTCCAGTTACCATTAAGTATTCCTATCTGAGTATTATCGAATAAGGAGGTATAAAAATGATCGATTATATATCTAAATCTGTTGATGATCTTGCCGTATGCCTTTTTTATCTAGAAACAAGTAAACAGTCTCGATCTAGGGATGAATGTACAATGAATTATGTGTTTCCTACACCTATATATCTTGATCTCCAATTTCAAGATAAAAAGAAGAATAGTTATCTATCTATTCTATATACTTTTCGTAGTATTACGATCCCTAGTATATCCATAGGAGGAATACGGTAAATGCTCCTCCTATGGATATTGATGTGGATGATAGGAATATTGCTTCTATTGGCTGATTTTAAAAACACTAGTGCGCGGTGGGCGAGTGCCACTACATTTTGTGGTGGTGTAGGAGGATTATCAGTAGTCATTGGGGAACAGATTAAACCGCTCTTTGAAAGTAATTCTGATGTTTTTCAGTATCTACTTTTAGCTGAAAATATTACAGCGTTCGTATCTGACTATCTGACCCCTTATTCTTTTATATTTTTTGGATTGTCATACTCCGAAATGGTTCCTAGAAAATATATTAGGATACTGCAATATTTCCTTTTTATTCCTGTTATAGGGATGATTATGTTTTATCCTATATATCCAACTTTCGTAGTTCCATATTCCTTAGCGACTTTCTGGGTTGTGCCATATATTTTGGCGGGTATTATACTTCTTATATGGTCCTATATTATGGAAAAAAATCCATTCACTAAAAGAAGTAGATTTTATACCTGTTTGGCGTTTATCCCTACTATGATTTATGCGGTAACTACCAGTTATTTTCTACGCATTATGGATATTGAAGAAGGGTGGCGTTATAATTACTGGATTGCTCTCTTCCTTTTCGTGGTTTCCATCACTTCCCTTTTTCGTTTTGGCTTAGTTGGAGTCCGTCTACGGGTTCAGCGCCAGAGTCTTAACTATTCTATACAGCAGTTAACAGCGGAAACATCTGTGATGAACCATGGAATGAAGAATGATTTAGGACTCATCAAACTATATGGTGAAAAAATTAAAAATTATGCAATGACTACTAATCAAGTGAACTTGCAAAGCGACATTGACATCATTCTTCAAATGCACGAAAAAATGCAAAATACGATGATGAGAATACAACAACAAACAAAGGATCAAAAGCTATATATAGGAGAATATCGAGTAGTGGATATGGTAGAGAGGTGCTTATACCAGTCAAAAGCCAAGTTAAAAGATTCTGGCATCAAGGTAATGAATAGTATGAAATGCGATCTGACTATTTGTTGCGATCGCCTACTAATAGAAGAGGTCCTAAATAATATTGTTTCTAATGCCATAGAGGCTATGCCGTCTGGAGGAAAGCTTACTATAAGTATGGATGAAAATAGAAGGAATGTACTTTTAATATTTAAAGATACTGGAACGGGTATATCTAAAGAGCATTTTCCACGGATTCTAGAACCATTCTTCTCCACAAAATCAAATCCAAGAGAGAACTTTGGGTTAGGTCTTTCTTTTTGCTACAACGTCATAAATAAACATGGCGGAAAAATAGATTTTTATTCAAAAAATAAAAAAGGAACCACTGTATACCTGGCTTTTCCCAAAAAGAGGGGGAGAGTGTTATGGAAAAGATTCGTATCGTAATAGTCGAGGATGATCAGGAGTGGCTAGATGGATTAACTACATATTTAGAGGCGTTTAATGAATTTGAGATTGTAGGACAAGCTCTTACGAGTAGCGAAGCTACTAATATTGTCTATCTTACTTGCCCGGATATTGTATTGATGGATATTATGCTAGAGAGTGAGCTAAATGTTCAGTAGATGATCGAAGATTAATCAATAATTGGTTAAAAAGTGAAAGGTTGAGGGTGTATGAAAAAAAGAAACTGGTATTAATAACTGTCCTCTGTCTTGTTTTGGTAATTTTTATAATAGGTTTTTTTCAAATTACTAATCCCATCACAGCTTATTAATATAAAAGATGCAAAAACTATATATAGGACAACCAGTTTTGGGAAATCAACAGGCCAAAGCGGATCGATTTCTTAGTTTTTGACAACGATATTCACCAAACGGTTATTGATCATCACCACTCTTTTGTTTGGACAGGTACGGCTCTACAATCATCCAGTATACAATGCTTTGGACCAATCTATTGCAAAAAACATATGGCACGGAATGTTTAATTAGAAAGATATTCTTCTACATATTTTGGAATTTTAAAATCAAAACTTAAATGCTTCGTTTTAAATGTGAATTGTGTCTGCTTGGTATAACTTATAAACCTTATTTGCATCTACATTTGGAGGAGCATGTGAAATACTCCACTGGTCGACTTTCATTCTGTTAACAAATTCAGTTATCTCATCTTGCCCATCAAAAATCTTTAAAATGGAATCTGGCTTTTTTGCTGATGAAACTTATACTTTTTGAGTCTTTTCAATCCCCAGATTGTTGTCCGAATCATGAATAACTCCTGTTATGTGTTGTAATTTCTAATCCTTCATATCCATATAGTTCATACCGTTTTTGCCATTGAAATAGGGTCACTTTACTAACCTCATACTTTTTAGCTGTGGCTTTAACTCCAAGTCCTCTTTCAATTTCTTGCAGAATAGCAAGTTTCTCTGAAGCATTAAATTTCCCTTTGTGCATAGAAATGCTCCCCTAAGGTACAGTTTTTATTATTTCAACTGTCTACCTTTTGGGGAGCATATCAATAGTAATAGCGATTACACTTTTCTTGTTTTTAGGGGGGATATCTACTCCAGCACCTTATGGACTTCAGAGGCTTTGACACAGCGACTATGACAAGCTATTTGGTACGGCAGTTTGAAAATCGCACAATAGATCGAATATATGTGCAAGGAATTTCTTCTACCCTAGTTTTCGTACGTACATATATTTCATTTCGGTTAATTCTGATTAATCTTCCAGTAAACTTTGTTGTTACATCCGTTAACGTGATGAGGACTATTTTATTTATTAAACTTCGAGGAATAGATCCGCAATTCATAGTCTTCCTCCCCTTTCTGTTTTAGATTTCCCTATCAATGTATTCTGTTTTGAGAGTATTTGTACACGTCATGTATGGATAGGAGAAAGCGGATTATGGTGTAGATACACAATACTTCAGACCTATCCGTTGCACAAAACACCATATGGTAGGAATTATTCAATTAGAAAGATATTCTTCTACATCTTTTGGAATTTTAAAATCAAAGCTTAAATGGTTCGTTCTAAATGTAATATAAGGACTTTTTTTATATGTGACTATTTCAGCAGTTTGATTAAGTTTCCTTTCCCTATTGTTAGATTCTCCAAGTGTAATTGTGTCTGCTTGGTATAACTTATAAACTTTATTTGCATCTAGATTTGGAGAAACATCTGAAATTTTCCACTGGTCGACTTTCATTCTGTTAACAAATTCAGTTACCTCATCTTGCTCATTAAAAATCTTTAAAATGGAATTTGGATTTTCTGCTGATGAAACTTCTACTTTTTGAGTCTTTTCAATCCCCAGATCGTGGTCCGAATTGGTGCATCCACAAAGAAGGGTAACTATACTAGAAACGAACATGAATAACGAAAAAGCTTTTTTCATTTATATAGTCATTCCTTTCGCTTCGCTCAAGGCACAAAACGAAATGAAATCGTTCTCCTTGAACAAATTTTATATTATTCTAAATCCATAGGGATAACAGTAAACTACAAATCACGCGGAGGTGAGTGGGACACCCCTTGGGTGACCGCATTTATATATGTGTAGGTTGTCCTTCCAAGCACAAATAAGTGTGATATCAAGCACGTAGACTTATCTTTGTATAAACAATCTCGTTTATTGCTGGACAACCAGTCAATGCTGTCTATTCCCTATACACCTCGGAAAGGAGTTACTTCCTATGGCTCTAAAGATTGTTTATCCGATTTGCTGTGGAATCGATGTTCACAAAACCTTGGTGGTCCTGTCCGCTTAGCCTATCCCTGCAGCTTTCTCTTTAGATGTTTCTGTGTAAGTGCGACGTTTCCGTCCTTTTCTTGACATAGAAAATCCCCTCCAAAGTAGACTCTAATGCCCTTAAACTACATTATGGGGGCATTTTTACACTGTCTACCTTGAGGAGATAATACCAGCTTTTTCTATGACTAAATATTCGTTAGCGACAAAAATTAGAAACCGTCCAAGCCTATTTAGATGGGGTTGAACCATGCTCGAATATTCCGGGAAAGTATCAGGTAGATCTTACATCCCTGAGAGCTGTCTAATTGACAACTCCAAAAATGTATCCTTTTGCGTTTAACTTTATTGTACATTCAATATAATAGTCTCTGACTTATACGGTTGAGGTGCGCCACCCCTTGCAAACCTACTATTGCCACTAGTTGAACCTAGATCAAAGTAATCTAATTTCAATTCAAGTTCAGTTCCATAGGTTCCAGAGTATGTTCCCTCACCACTAAACGATACTGTACTATTACTAGGGTTTGGTATCAGTCGACTTCTAGTATTGCCCTTTTTTCTAGATTCCACAATAATATCATATAAATTCATTTCATATTCGATCGAATTGAGTAAATCTTTTACATGCACCTTTCCACCCAGACCAGTTCTAAGAAGGGTTTTTCCTGAGATCTTCTTTTTATGGAGATTTGCTACTACCTGTATTCTAGTGTGAGCAGGAACAACAATTTGTTGAGATGGAACAGAGATCGTTCTCTCCACGGTAGTGCTTTTACCTTTTGTACTGCTAAAAGAAAATTCTGTAGATAGCTTTCCACCCAAGAAGGAAAAGCCCGCGGTAATTTCAGCCCCTATTTTAAGTCCACGTGTGACAGAATTGGATACAGTATCACTTACCTTTTCACTAAATGCTTGAGTACTGATGGTTTGCGGGATATCCAAGTCATTTTCTATTCTTGTTACTCCTACGTATGCCACACCCATATCATTAATGACGGGTGAACCGTTCTCGCGAACATGTGGGTTGTTTGCTGTTACTTTGTCTATACTTTTCACTTGGTAAATTCCGCGATAGGTATAGTTTAAAGCAGTCTGTACTTCTTTCTTTAAATCCAAAATATCGACTGTACTTACCTTCGTCTCTGCAAATGTATTAGCAGGGATCGATAAGGCTAAGAGTGCAGAACACATGACTAATATAATATTTCTCATCATCTTTTTCACGCAATTTATCTTCCTCTCTATTTATATCTTTATTGATTCGCCCTACGTTTACGAATGTATGTTATGACCGTCTAAGAATTCTTACGATTATATTTGGCCTACGCGCAATCGCAAAAGGTGTCTCTCCCCATTTTTTGGTTAATTAACACACCATATATTTGAATACATTGTATAATAATAATATTGTCTATTCAATATTATTATTAATTATAGAATTAATAATATAAAAAATGAAATGAATTATATGTACATTTACAAGAGAGGGACTGCAAAGAGAAATGTCTTTGCAACGGTTTCTTTATGTAAAACAGAAAAATCATGGAGGAAAAAATAAAGATGAAACGTACTCTGTAGTGGGTGCCTATCAAGGTTAAGCTGGGGCCGTGAACGAGGAGTGTCTCTTCCTTTAGCTCACTACTCCTCTATTTTCTATCATGTTTTCTAACATAGTGGTTACTAAATGTAATGATGTGGATGAGTCATTTGTTATATAAATAGAGGAGCCTACCCAGTACAAATAATCCAAACAAACATATATATAGTAAGAATATTTATTAAAGGAGGCATATCATGTCCCAAGCGAATATACCTAATATTTCACCGAATATAAGTATTACCAGAGAAGATGCAGTAAACCTGCTATTATCATCGATTGCGTTAGAAGAACTGGGCTTAAGTCATATCATTAACGCCGAGGGTGAAAAGCTCCAATACGTTCTCGGAACGCTCCCTGGAGTCTCAACATCCTTTCAACCTTCCATTAGCGATTTACTTACGATCAATAATAGCGTTCGCGACACGATTAATGTAATCGGGAAGAAAGAATGGATTCTAAATGAGAAGCTAGAAAATGTGTTAAACACAGACGTTACAAGAGGACCCACGGGATCGGCAGGTGCCACTGGGCCCACAGGACCATCTGGAGGACCTCCTGGACCAGCTGGGGCTACCGGGCCTCAAGGACCAGCAGGGCCGACGGGCGCGATTGGAGCCACTGGAGACGCTGGGCCTCAAGGGCCGACGGGACCTCAAGGGCCAACAGGAGCTTTTGTTACAGGTGATTTCTTATTTTTGGTTCAAGGAAACTCGGGCGCGGACGGAACAGTTCCACTCAGCTTTGGAGATACACTCAACTTTATATCGGATACCTTAGACATCACGGTAACGCCTGGTTCTGCCATCGTGAAACTAGAAGTACCTACCGGTGCTAACGGTGCTACTGGAGCTACGGGGCCTCAAGGACCGACGGGCGCAGATGGCGCGGACGGCACTACGGGACCTCAAGGGAACACTGGACCTCAAGGACCAACGGGCGCAGATGGCGCGGATGGCACTACGGGACCTCAAGGGAACACTGGACCTCAAGGACCAACGGGCGCGGATGGTGCGGACGGTACTACGGGACCCCAGGGTGACACTGGACCTCAAGGACCAACGGGCGCAGATGGTGTGGACGGGGCTACAGGACCCCAGGGTGACACTGGACCTCAAGGACCAACGGGCGCAGATGGTGTGGACGGGGCTACAGGACCCCAGGGTGACACGGGTCCTCAAGGACCAACAGGCGCGGATGGTGCAGACGGAGCTACAGGACCTCAAGGGGACACTGGGCCTCAGGGACCGACAGGACCGTCAGGGGCTGATGGCGGAGCGGGTCCTCAAGGAGCTACAGGACCTACTGGTGCCACAGGAGCTGGACCTCAAGGACCAACGGGACCTACGGGAGCTAATTTGATGGCTAATAATGCAAGATTCGCTCCGAGTGGGACAGTTTCTACTGGATCGCTCGGAGCGGTTGCTCTTACTCAAGTATTTAATAACAGTAATGGAAGTATCAGTCTAAGTGGTAATAATATCGTCTTATCTCCAAATAGCGTTTATTATGCTTCTGTAGATCTTCGAGGAACTTATACTCCATCAACAGATGGTTTAACAGTTGTAGAATTGCTCGCAAATATGAATGGCGGCGGAGGAACTGTTATGACAGATCAATATTCTTCCGCGGGGATGACAGGAGTTCAAAATCCAAATGTCTGGACTGTAAATGCATCAGGATTAATACGGACTACTCCTGCAAGCACACAACTTTCACTTTCTATGCAGATTTCACCTCAATCTGGCGGATCTGCAGCATTTACTGCAAGTAGAAGTAATGTAAGTATTATACAAATTGCGTAGTATATCCTAAATATCATTTTTTTTTGGTAAAGTAAAAGAAATTGCCCTTTGTATTTTGGTTGATGGTACACCCCATCCTCCTACTACAAAAGGGCGATTTCTTTTGATATTACCTATTTACAGGCTTTTATTCATAAAGATCCTCGAAGCAAACAACTGGTTGATTCATTTGAAATAGATACCCCTGTTAAGCAAATCCGTTACATAAAGTAATAAATGACTAGACACAATAAGTCCGAAAGGACGGGATTCAATGAAATCGTATGAAAACTCCACAATGCCTATTCATTCGGAGGGAACAAGTAAAGAACGCGATGAACGACTTGCAGATCAAGGGGCGCCGCTGGGAGAAGCTGTAGAAGCTAATAAGGAGAAGAAATTGAAGGGACCTAATGCTCCGGCTACATAAAAGGGATATAGGAATTCCCTAAGAATATATCAAATAAACAACAAGGTGCAATCTAGAGTAACATCAGATTGCACCTTGTTGTTTATTTGATACTTACAGCATATTTTCGCCTAACTGAACCAAACTCCGAGTGATTTCCCCGCCAACATAGCCGTTTTCGCGAGAAGTAGTGTCTGCTCCGAGTTGAACACCGAATTCAGATGCAATCTCGTTCTTCATTTGGTCTAGGCTGTTTTGTACTTGGTTATTATGTGTGTGTTTCACTTCTAAAACACCTCCTTGTGCACCTTATTATGGTCTTGGAAAAAAGAGAATATGACTCATGATTTGCACCTTATATTTCCAATACCACTAGATCATTATTCTGTTCAAAAATTTTAATTGATTATAAAAATATTTTATTGTATCCTCGATAGGTACAAAGTATATATTTGTTCCAAGGTAGTTGTTCAGCTAGCGGAAGATCTTTTTAAGGGGGATTGTGCTAAAAAAAGGCTTGCTGGGTATTTAGCAGAAATATCTGCTCTTCAATTAGTCGAAGGAGGAATAGCCCATTGGAATCGATAGGATCATTAATAGGTTATCTCATCATGGGCTTTTTCATCATCGTGTTTTCTGGAGTTATGATTTTCTTTATTTTTATTTCCATTCGGGGTTTGTTTAGATGGATTCGTAATAACAATCAGCCCGTGCAAGCAATAAACGCTAAGGTAATAAGTCGACGTTCGATCAAACAATATACCTTTATTGCATTCGAAAGGGAGAATGGTGATCGTATGGAGTTCCGTATGAGTAGATCTAAATCTGTGTTAGTGGTAGGAGACACAGGTGTTCTTACGTTTCAAGGTACGCGATTTAAGGGATTTCAGAGACGTAGAAGTTCATAGTTATACTCTGCTATCTAGTTTAAGAGATTACTACTACGCAAACGAACAGAAGAAGGTGTAGGTTTGAGCCCATTTCCGAAGTATATATATGTTGATATAACGGCTCCATGTGAACCCGTCAATCGAATGGATGAGGATTCCTCTACAGAGGGAAATCGTGGATTTATGCCGTGGGATTTATGGAAAAAAATCGTCGATGAGTGTAGTCAATACGAGGATGTAATACTTACCCCCTCTTGGAAAGGCGAACCCATGCTCCACCCGCAATTTCAAGAATTTATGGATTATGCAATCTCAAGGTTAGATGAAAGAATACGTCTCACTACCGATGGCACACTCATCAGTGAAAAAAACAAGGAAACACTGAGAAATCTAACATGGATTACAGTAAATGTGAATAATGATAAAGGGTTTGAAAATGCAGTTTGGTTGAATAAAGAACGATATACGGTAAATGATCAGTATCCTTATCTCACTCTTGCCTTTACTTCGGATAGCGAGGCTACAAAGAAGTATTTTAACTACATAGTTGGGGATCCATCTCAGGATTTTCGAGGATTCGATTTTGTTGTCTATCATTACAACTTAAAAGAGGATTCCTCGTACCATGATCCATATGTCGGGAAGACGATCTTGATCGATCCCGAGGGTTCGGTTGCCTTCTACTTGCACCCCTATCATGATAATCTAGAAACCATGACCTTGGCTGATATTTGGCATCAGCATGATCTGGATGATTCACCTGATCAAGTCTATCATGACTGTGCTACCCGCAACCGTTATGGAAGCCAATTTTATACTCCATGTAATGATTATAGTAAATCGACTAATTGTCCCAAGTGTGATGGAATTCTATCCCAAAATGCGATCTTCTGTTTAGATTGTGAGAAGCAAGATGTAAGAAATAAACTGATATCTCAAATCCAAGAGATACCAAACAGTAAGATTTTGTCTGGTTATAAGGTCTTCCGAATTAGTTCAACTGATTTTGAAGTCTATAAAGTAGAGGATCTCGAAGAAGATGATGAGGGGCCATATAGCGATAGTGATTGGAATGGCACTGCACATGAGATAGCGGATTATATCCAAGGTGTGCTTACTTCGGATTTGGATCGCGAGGAATATAGTTGCTCTCGATGCGAAGCGTTGATAAAACGTAATGAGGAATTATGTATGGGGTGTTATGAAAGGGAAGGCTTAGAAGAAATGATAGCTGATATAGCTAAAATTACAGACAGAGGAACGGTGTCTGGTGCCATGGTGAAACGGATTGGTTTAACGGAATTTGAAATATATAATGATCAAAACGTATGTAAATGTAGCGGTAATATGCAGAAGGTGGCCGAATACGTCTACTTTTTCTATCCCTATTAAAAATGAAGATTATATGCAAAAAAGTCGTCTAGCTTAAGATGGCTTTTTTGCATATGGTCTCGTCATGGAATGACATTACAATTTTGTAATATAAGTGTAAGCTAAATCAAATTGTTTGTGATATGGCTATATAGTAGTATAAGAGCACAGAAACAATAAAAATTTTATTAATAAGGAGCTAATATTTATGAAAAAGAAGTTATTCCCTATAGTAGCAGCAGGAGTGGCTACAGCAGTTTTTTTAGTTGGATGTGGAAAAGAAGAAAAGAAAAAAGAAGAGCCTAAAAAACCTGCAGTGGAGCAAAATACAACAACACCACCAGCAAACAACAATACTGGCACACCATCCCAGGGAAGTAGTACAACTCAACCAGAAAAAGGTAAAACAGACGACAAAGCAAAAAAAGAAGCAGAGAAGGATAAAAAAACTGATACAAAAGAAAACGAGAAAAAATAAATTTACGTAACTAGTTGTTAAAAATATAGTAAAACATGTAGATTACACAAACTCATATAGGTATACTTAGGGCGTACTTACCATTCCGTGTAAGTACGCATTTTTTGTCTCATTATGCCTATATACTTAAAAAGTTTTCAACTTATAGCGTGATAAGAGAGGATGAGGGGGATTATGAATTTGTCTAAGCAAATCTTAATCGTAGATGATGATAAAGAAATCGTAAACTTAATCGATATTTCTTTACAAAATGAAGGTCATACCACGTTAAAAGCGTATGATGGGGAAGAAGCCCTGACAATCTTACAGGATCATTCCGTTCATTTGATTATTCTAGATATAATGATGCCGAAAATGAATGGACTGGAATTTTGTCAGCGGGTTAGACAGCATAACAACACGCCCATTCTAATGTTAAGTGCCAAATCGGAGGATATGGATAAAATCACCGGCCTGATGACAGGAGCTGATGATTATATGACCAAGCCATTTAACATATTAGAAATGACGGTACGAGTGAAAGCGCTTTTACGAAGGGCTTATTATTTTAATCATCAGCTTCCACAGGAAAATAGTGAGATGATTCGTTTAGGAGAACTGACTATTGATCGGAAAACATATTCTACGTTTGTTAGAGAGAAAAAAATTAATCTAACATCTAAAGAATTTGAAATTCTTTATCTTCTCGCTTCACATCTAGGCCAAGCATTTAATTCAGAGGAAATATTTCGCTCTGTTTGGAAAGAAAAATATTATGAAGCTAATAACACTGTCATGGTGCATATTAGTAATTTACGAGATAAATTAGAAAAAAATTTAGGATATAAAATGATTCATACCATATGGGGAGTGGGTTACAAAATTGAGGGATAAAGTGTATTATCGAATTCTATCTAAAATTGCTGTGGTTTTTATCTTTAGCTTGTGGGCTTCTTTGTTTATTTCCAACTTTGTTTATAGTTTATTGAAAGAATATACTTCTAATCTAGAGGCTATCGAAAGTCTGTTGCCTATCCGTATGGAGTATATATTGGTAGGGTTATTTGGCATTATTATATTTTTTTTATTTACTGCGCGTTATATTCGATACTTTATTCAAATCTGTTATGCGGTTAGCGAGATTGCACAAGGAGATTCAAAAAAGAGAGTTCCGGTTAAATTTCAAAATGAGTTTAGCAAGTTGGCGACTCGCATTAATTTGATTTTAGAACGATTACGTACAGCCGTTGAAGAAGAACGCTTATCAGAACAGACAAAAAACGAGCTAATTACGAATGTTTCCCATGATCTACGGACTCCATTAACCTCTATTATGGGGTATTTGAGTTTGATTGACCGGAATCAATATCAAGACGAAGTAGAGCTCCGATACTATACAGACATTGCTTATCAAAAAGCCCAACGATTAGATCAGTTGGTAAATGATTTATTTGAATACGTTCGGACTAAGAATCCAAAGATGAGCCTACAGATGAGAGCGATCAATTTAAAGGAATTACTGAAACAGATCGCGATTCAGTTCCAAATTCAGCTTACCCAAGAAAAAATGAAGTCAAGGCTTTCGCTACCAGAAAGTCCTGTTTATGTGGAGGCGGATGGTGACCAATTAGCAAGGGTATTTGAGAATGTTATCTCCAATGCGATGAACTATGGAAAAAAAGGGGTATTTGTGGATATTATTTTGGAGGTCCATGACCAACTTTCGATTGTGAAGATCATAAATTACGGGGATAGTATTCCGTTAGCAGATCTTCCTTATCTTTTCGATCGCTTTTATCGAATTGAGAAGTCCCGATCCGTTTATACAGGCGGATCAGGGCTAGGGTTAGCTATCACGAAGAATATCATTGAATTACACAAGGGGTATGTAAATGTTGAAAGTGATGAAGAGGAAACAAGTTTCCACATTTGTCTGCCTCTTTGTAAGAGATGAATATGCTTATACCAGAAGTCACCTGCTTCATTATAAATGAGAAGCAGGTGACTTACATCTACTCAGCATGGGTGTAGTCTAAAGGTTTAAGGATTCCGAAGGTGGTAGCAGTAGCCATTATAATGCTTAGGAATAATTAAATAGTTTATGTTATCAGTTAAAACTTTTACATTTAGTAAAAACCTCTTTTTTTATATCTATTAAGCCGCAATAATATGTAATGATCCCAATTTGAACGCGGGAGGTTATATGCCATTTGCTCTTAATAGAAGCAACGATCTCTCCTACACGTCGTCTGCTAATAAATAATGACAAAGCAATTTCGTTATCCTTATATCCTTTTGCCACCAATATTGCAACCTCAACCTCTCTACAAGAAAGCAAATGATCCATTCAGTATCTCCTTATAAATAAAAATAAAAATGATATACTTATTATTTTATCATAAATTACACTAAAGATTTAGTGAGAGATAAAGGAAGGTACCCATCTAATCAGATCCGATTAGATGGCATAAAACAGCAAAGAGCATCGTCCTTCGCTTTTCGAAAGACAATGCTCTTTTGTACTAAAGGCAACTTTATAGGCATTGAGTGGAGACATAAAAATTGGCTATGCACAACTTTTTTAGTATTGTGCAATTTTTATCATACCACAAGAAAATGGAAAAGTCTATTTTCTTTCGCTATTCAAGCGAGTCATGGAAAATTCCCTGCCTTGCTACATATATATACATAGACACTGCCTAGGGGAGGAAGACGGATGTGCGGAATTGTTGGATGGATGAATTACGAGGAAAACTTGAGCTATCAGACTAAAATCATTGGTCTTATGAATCAACAACATGCTAAACGAGGTCCTGATTCAGAGGGGACCTGGATTGGTAAGCATATAGCATTGGGGCATCGAAGATTAAGTGTGATGGACCCAGAGAATGGATTACAACCTATGGTGAAACAGTTTGGTAATCAACGAATGGTGGTTACATACAACGGAGAATTATACAATATGGCTGAGATTCGGACGGAATTAGAGTCTCTCGGATATCGTTTTACTACTAACTGTGATACAGAATTGCTACCTGCTGCTTACCAAGAATGGGGAGTGGATGCGCCTAAACGAATGAATGGTATATTTGCTTTTGCCATCTGGGATGAATTTTCACAAGAGCTCTATATTGCAAGGGATCGGATTGGGGTAAAACCTTTGTTCTACGCTCATGTGAGAGATACATTTGTGTTTGGATCTGAAATAAAGTCTTTATTACAACATCCAGATATTTGTTCTGTTATAGATGATCAAGGTCTGGCCGAAGTGTTAATGATGGGCCCAGCTAGAACTCCAGGTGAAGGTGTGTTCCGCGATATTAAGGAGCTCAAGCCAGGTCATTGGCTGAAGGTATCTCGGCAAGGTATTCAAACTCATCCATATTGGCAGTTAGTGAGTAGACCACATCCGGATGACTTTGAGGCAACGATCGAGAGGGTAACAGAATTATTCGAGGCTTCTGTCAGAAGACAATTAATCTCCGATGTTCCGATTGGAACGATGCTTTCAGGAGGATTGGATTCGAGCGCGATTTCCGCAGTTGCAGCAAAGGTGTTTCGTGAGGAAGGAAAAGGTCGCTTAACTACATTTTCGATTGACTACCAAGATAATGATCAGTTTTTTGAGAAGAATGAATTCCAGCCCAATGCGGATTCCCCATGGGCGCAATTGATGGCTGAGTTTTTGCAGTCTGATCATCACGTAGTATGCCTTAATAATCAAGAATTAGTGGATTATATCCCCAGAGCTCTCATTGCTAGAGATTTTCCTGGGATGGCGGATATTGATAGTTCATTAATGTTATTCTCCAGAGAGATTAAGAAAGATTTAACAGTCTGCCTTTCTGGAGAGTGTGCGGACGAAGTATTTGGTGGATATCCGTGGTTCCATCGGGAAGAGATGGTTCAGGCAGATATCTTTCCATGGGCGCGTTTAACAAATGAGCGGATTCCATTTATCCGAAAGGATGTACAGGATCAAATTCAGCCAATGGAATATGTACAAATGAGATATCAGCAGACTTTAGAAGAAGTTCCTCGATGCGATCAAGACTCTCCTAAAGAAGAGCGAATGAAAGAGTTATTTTACATGAATCTAACCCGCTGGATGCCTACTCTCCTCGATCGAAAAGATCGTATGAGCATGGCTTACGGACTAGAGGTTCGAGTGCCGTTTTGTGATCATCACTTAGTTGAGTATGTATGGAATATTCCTTGGGAAATGAAAGCGCATAATGGTAGAGAAAAAGGTTTGTTGCGCCACGCACTACGAGGGATTTTACCAGATGAAATTATCGAGAGGAAAAAGAGTCCCTATCCCAAAACACATCATCCTCTTTACCTACAAACCATGCAAAAGAAAGTGAATGAATTACTCCTCGACAAGCAAGCCCCTATCTGGGATTTTCTCGATCACCAAGTGGTTCAATGCTTTGTCGGGCAAAATCTACAAAAAAAGCATCTGCCTTGGTTTGGACAATTGATGAATGTCCCTGCATTACTAGCTTACTGGCTTCAATTCAATCAATGGCTCACCCACTTCCAAGTCCAGTGGCGTTAACGAAGATCCCCTGCTCCTATTGTGAGTAGGGGATCTTCGTTATATAATGGAAGAAGGTAAATAGCGTTATGCGCCCGTAGCTCAGCAGGATAGAGCACTAGTTTCCTAAACTGGGTGTCGGAGGTTCGAGTCCTCTCGGGTGCGCCAGTGATATCAAGGGGTTTAGGGGCTATGACATTGAAAATATGATGTTATAGCCCCTAACTGCAAACAAATTGCAAACCTTTACTTAGATAAAGTGCTTTGTAATCTAGTCTTCAAATAGAAATTTATCCAGCTTGTCCGCGGCTTCTTTTTGCATGTTAGGTAATACATGTGAGTATGTGTCCATGGTTAAAGTGATAGTAGAATGACCGAGGCGTTCCGAAACCACTTTCGGGTGTTCCCCTTGTTGTAACAATAATGTTGCGTGACAATGTCGAAGATCGTGAAATGACATGTAAGGAATCCCGTCTGATTTCTTGACTAAATGACGAAATTCTTTAGAAACTCTGTGAGGATCTATAGGTTTACCGCATGACATTGAGAATACGAAACCATTATCTTGATAAAATTCGCCCACTTGCAATTTATTACTTGCTTGATGGGTCTGAACTTTTTTAAGCATATCAACAACTGAATTTGAAATAGCGAGAGACCTACGACTACCTTCTGTTTTTGTGGCTGGACGAAGTTGCAAACCTTTCTTTTTTACTCGCTGTAGCGAATAGCTGATACTGATTGTGCGCTTCTCTAGGTCTACATCTTTCCATCTCAACCCCAAAATCTCCCCTCTGCGCATTCCTGTATTAAGGGCAAAAAAGATAATAGGATAACACCATAACTTGCCTGCAAGTTGCAATACCGTAAGAACTTGCTCTTTAGTTAAAGCATTCACTCTCTTTTTCTTTGGCTTTGGAGGTATCGTTGCCTTGACGGGATTGTTAAAGATTAACTGCCATTTAACCGCATGCTCAAGCACCTCATGTAGAAGTCGATGGTGGTGATGTACAGACCGTGCTGAAAGCCCACCTTTTCCATCCAAGCGACCGTTTGTTAGTTTTTTTGAATAGTAATTTTGGATGTGCATGGGCTTTAATTGAGTCAATAAGAGTTTGCCCATTGATGGGATTATGTGTTTTTGGATCACAAGCTCATAAAATTCAAAAGTCTTAGGAGCGCAATTAATTTGGGCATAGTCTTCTAACCAGCGGCAGAGAAATTCTCCAAATGTAATCTTGTTTGATTCTACGAAAATTCCTTGATTCATTTCGTAAATTGCCTTTATCATTGCTTTTTCAGCATCGCCTTCTTCATCAAACCCCTTTGACCACATCTGCTTCCGTTTTCCAGTCTGTGGGTCTCGACCAATATCAATTACAAAACAATACTTGTATCCGCGCCTGCGTACATGTCCTCTCAATGTTTGCTTCCTCCTTATATAGCTGTTTGATCTTTCAATGGGGGATACTTCGAATGAATCTCACCCGTTGTCTCGTCTGCTTCAATCCCCATCAACTTCCACCTAATATGCTTGGTGCGATTCCACAGTTCCCTGTTCCGCTCTTCCTTGATGTCTTTGTACTGATCAATCATCATGAAGTCTTTCTCTTTTAATCGTGAAATTGCTTTCTTCACTAGATCCAATAAGAACTCTTCGGATTCTGCTTTCACGATAGTAGCTAGGGTAGGGGCTACTTGGCGATCCAGCCATTCAAGTTTTGTTTCTACTGATATTTCTTTTGGTAGCTCTGCAAGCTTGATTTTGGATGCGTCTCCGATGAAGCGTTCCCACTTCTTCCATGTCTTCCAGCGGCATTTATTGCTATCGGTTCCTTTGATCGTGAAGCGTACATAGTGATTTAAAACTCCCGTTACAATCTCACCTGCATCCATTTCATTTGCGATCAGCCAAGCAACCTTAACGGCTCTTTCGTCCTTTAATTCCAACTCTGTGCGGTTCCAGAACTGGATCCCTTCTAATTCATCCTCTTTCCCATCTTT
>NZ_FNPL01000020.1 GCF_900107305.1 Thermoactinomyces sp. DSM 45892 | reverse complement strand
CTGAGCCAGGATCAAACTCTCCGTTAAAGAGAATGTTTAGTACGCGTTATCCGCGCGCTTAGCATTCTCTTAGTTCGACGGCACAGCCGTTCGAACTTCCGAGTTTAATTAGCTCGATTTAAAGTAATTAACAGGTCTTGGTTCATTCACTCTTTAGTTTTCAAGGAACACATTTCTTCTTTTAAAACCTCGTCGTTATCTTTCAGCGACAAAATTTATTCTACCATAATCTTAAACTCATTGTCAACAATTTTTTATTGTTTTTTCAAGTCATCTAAGTTTTTGTTGTGTGTATTTCCATGCGCTTCATCAGCGACGTTGATTAATATAACACGGTCTAAATAGCTTGGTCAATACCTTTTTTTAAAAATGGTAAACACTTTTTGTAATGATCGATTCGTACGCTGGTTACACACTTGTATCTTCTCGCTACTATCTACGTCCATCCGGCTATATTTCCTTATTTCTTCAAAGAAATATCTCATTCCACCCTCTCCAATATCCTTCAACAATTGACGATATTGCTCACGGCATGACACATAAAAGCGAACAGCATCTTGATTAGATAGATTTTCTAAATTCATCTTTTCAAGCTGTGCACGGCTCCATATCTTCTCTGACCTCATCTTGATTGATGATGCAGGAAACAATAACTCCTCATAATACATAGCCGCCCCTTCTTGAAGCCAATAAGCCGCGTTGTCATGGGTTAAATCACTGATAACTTGATGTGTTAACTCATGAACGATACCTGATTTCTCCCATTCAGAGGACGTATTAGCCTCGGAAACTAGCTTAATCGCCTGATTCGCCTCATTCCATCCCCCAACCCAATTTGGAAGCGAAGGCTTTACAGATTGGGCTAAGTGATCCGCACGTTGAAAGATCTTGATTTCAATCGGCTTTGGAGTCCAATCAAGCTTTTGCTGAAAGTAGGCTCTTCCCTTATCGATCGCATCCTGGTAGACATGTTCCTTACGGAGTAAATCAGAACGTTCTACTTTCAATGTACCCCATGTCGTTTTCTTTTGATAAAATGGCTGCTCTACTTCTACCCAATGCCTCTTCTGTGGATCATACTTAACTATGAGCGAATACTGGTTCTTCACTTGCTTCCCATGATGCATATAACTCTGTTTTAGGTATGCAACCGTTCCTAATGTCGTCGTTTCCACTTTATCAAGCTGTAGCCGATAACTACCTCGATCCAAGTAACAAATTGCATCATCAAACCATCTCTTCTGCTCTTGAAAATAACTTTGCGAGGATGGGGAAATCCAGTCCGTCCAATCTATCCATGTTCCTTCTCGTAGAACCTGTTCTCTTTTATGAATTAATTGGCGAATTCCAACTACATCATCTGAATAAGAAGAGGCTAGGTGGATGTATGTAGCCGCGTTTGATTCTACCTTGCTGACATACATTCCAACACCTAAAGAGACCACACCAATCCACACCACTATCATCCGCATATGAATATGTCGATTCATCAAGACTCCCCCTTACGAGGTAGAATCTACTACTTGTCTCATTTCAATACTAGATTTTCATTTTTCTCATACTCTTCTCGCAACAATCCAAACACAAGATGGTCTACATAATGATCATACAGCCACTCTGCTTGCCGAATCATCCCCTCTTGCACAAACCCTAATTTTTGTGGAATCGCTTTACTTCTATGATTACTCTTAGCCACGCGAATCTCAATCCGATTGAGGCCCATCTCTTGAAATCCATACCGAACCATCTCTGCACATGCGAGCCTCATAATTCCTCTTCCTTGCATATCTTCGCTCAACCAATACCCGATCTTGGCAAAACGATTATGCTGATTTACTTCATTATAGCCAATACACCCTACCAATTCGTCCTGATACCAAATGCCTGCATTAATCAATTTGGCGTGCTTATATTGGCTTTCACAAAACGCGAGAAAATTACGTGTATCTTCAATAGACTTTGTACCATCCACCCACGGTACCCAATTACGCAAATGAGATCGATTTCGATCTACCAATCGGAATAAAACCTCCTCTTCACGCAAATCTAACTGCTTGAGCGTCATATGTTCATTCATTTTCATATAAAACATACTCGAAAATCCTCCTTATCATCATGGAAATTAAAGATAATTATACATAAAAAGAGTTCTGTCACATAACACACATAACAGAACTCTCTTCCTCTATCTAAAAAATCGAATGTCTCAATCCTATTCATTCAGATACATAAAACGGACAACGAACACCACCGCTAATACATACATGATCCAATGAACTTTTTTGCCTTCTCCTGCAACCAACTTGGTAATCGGGTATAGGACAAAGCCTAATGCAATTCCTGTAGCAATACTAAAGGTTAAGGGCATCATGATAATCGTAAAAAATGCCGGAATGGAGTCACTCAATTCGCTCCAGTTAATATCTTTTAAGGAAGAGGCCATGAGCACGCCTACGATAATAAGCGCCGGAGCCGTAATCGCTGGAACAGATGCCAACGATTTTACGATCGGGAAGAAGAATAAAGATGCTAGGAAACAAAAAGCAGTAACGACAGAAGTAAAACCAGTTCGGCCACCTGTTGCAACACCAGCACTTGATTCAACATAAGAGGTAACAGTGGAGGTCCCTAAGGATGCCCCCGCCATAGCCGCAATCGAATCCGTAGTAAGTACATGTCCCGCACGAGGAAGCTTGTTATCTTTTAAAAATCCAGCTTGATTTGCCACTCCAACTAACGTACCCGCATTATCAAAGAGATCCACAAACAGGAATGCAAAGATAATCGTAAAAATCCCCACATCCATCGCTGCCGCAATATCCATCTTGAAGAAGGTAGGCTCGATACTTGGAGGTAATGAGAAAAAGGCAGTCGGTGCTTTCACTTGATTGGTGATGATTCCTACTATAGCCGTGGACATCATTCCAATAAAAATAGCGCCTTTCACACTACGGACCATCAAGATAATCGTGACAATGAGACCAAACAGGGTTAGCAAGATCATGGGGTCACTTGCCAACTTAGCATTTAAACCAACGAAGGTGGCTGGATTCGCTACAACGATTCCAGATTCTTTTAATCCAATAAAAGAAACAAACAGCCCAATCCCAGCTGATACAGCAAACTTTAAGCTTGGTGGTATGGAGTTAATAATCATCTCACGTACCTTTGTTACGGTTAAGAGCAGAAACACAACCCCCGAGATAAATACCGCACCCAAAGCCGTCTGCCAAGGGATCTTCATCCCTAAACAAATGGTAAATGTAAAGTATGCATTTAATCCCATACCCGGTGCCAATGCCAAAGGGTAGTTTGCAATCATCCCCATCAAAAGTGTCCCCAGTGCAGATGCAACCGCTGTGGCCACAAACACTGCTCCAAAGTCCATCCCTGTTTTGGATAACATGTCCGGATTTACCAATAAGATATAAGCCATCGCAAAGAAGGTAGTAATCCCTGCTAAAACTTCTGTACGTACACTCGTCCCAACTTTATCAAACTGAAAATATTTGGCGATAAAGGAACGTTTGACTTTCGCCGCTTCCATTGCGTCTTCCTCCTGCTCTTGTCGAACCTCTTTTATCCTCTCGCTGTCAACGAAGCTTCTTTACTATTCCCACTCAATGGTAGACGGCGGTTTTGAAGTGATATCATAAACAACACGGTTCACCCCATCCACTTCATTTACAATGCGAGTACTAATTTTCTCTAGGATATCGTAGGGAATCCTTGCCCAGTCTGCCGTCATCCCATCAATCGAGGTAACAGCACGGATCCCGACTGTGTAGGCATAGGTACGGACATCACCCATAACACCTACACTACGAAAATCAGGAAGAGCGGTGAAATACTGCCAAATTTCACGATCTAAGCCAGCTTTCGCAATTTCATTACGTAAAATTTCATCCGATTCTCTCACAATCGTAAGCTTTGCTTCTGTTACTTCTCCAATGACACGAATCCCAAGACCCGGACCCGGGAATGGCTGTCTCCAAACAATCTCAGCTGAGAGTCCTAACTCTTCGCCAACTTTGCGAACTTCGTCTTTAAAAAGTGTGTCTAACGGCTCGATTAGTTGCATGGTCATATCTTCCGGAAGACCACCCACGTTATGATGTGACTTAATCGTATGAGCCGTATCCGTACCTGACTCTACAATATCGGTATATAGAGTGCCTTGTCCTAAAAACTCATGTAAACCAATCTTGGCCGATTCTTCCTCAAAGACACGGATAAATTCATTGCCGATGATTTTTCGCTTCTCTTCTGGATCTGTTACCCCTTTGAGCTTGGATAAGAATCGCTCTCTTGCATCGATTTTCACCAAGTTCATTTGGAAGTGCTCACCAAAGGTCTTCATCACGCCTTCTGCTTCACCTTTTCGCAACAGACCATGATCCACAAACATACAGGTTAGTTGATCCCCAATCGCTCGATGGATTAATGCTGCCACTACAGAAGAGTCAACTCCTCCACTGAGCGCACACAATACTTTCTTATCTCCGACTGTCTGGCGAATATCCTGGATTGTATCTTCAATAAATGTTTCCATCGACCAATTTCCAGTACAACCGCAAACTTCAAACAAGAAGTTACGGATCATCTCGGTTCCATAGATAGAATGGCGCACTTCGGGATGGAACTGAACGGCATACACTTTCCTCTCAGGATCACTCATAGCCGCAACGGGCGCTGATTCCGTTTTAGCATCGACTACAAATCCAGCTGGCGGCGTAAGTACCACATCACTATGACTCATCCATACCGTTTGCTTCGCTTCCAATTCACGGTATAAAGCGCTATCTGATACCACTTCTATCTCTGCTTTTCCGTATTCACGTTTATGTGCACGATCTACATTTGCTCCAAAGTGGTTACTAATCATCTGCATCCCATAACAAATCCCAAAGATCGGAATTCCTAGTTCAAAGATAGCAGGATCACACTTAGGCGCATTATCCTCATATACACTATTTGGGCCTCCAGAGAAAACAATCCCTTTAGGAGTCAACTCCTTTAATTCTTCAGCTGTGATTTTATGTGAAACAAGCTCACTATATACTCCTAAATCACGAATGCGTCGAGCAATTAATTGATTATATTGACCCCCAAAATCAAGTACAACTACACGTTCGATGGATTTGTCCATCTTTTCCATCCCTCTCTACTAATAGAAAAATATATGTATAAACAAAAACCAGGGCACCCCTACCGCCTACGCGATATAAGTACCCCGGTCCCCTCGTATTCCTCATAAAATCCCTTGATTAACCATGCGACAATCAAATGATTTTATGAAGAAGTGAAAAAGAGCATCCCGGTGACCTCATAACACGTAGTCCAGCTATTTACGGTAGCTGGGTAGAGACTATCAGGCCATATTCCTGAAAATATACGTTACGTCTACCTCGACTTATCTTACCAAGCGTTCCGGTAATGGTCAATAAGGGTAGCAAAATCGGAAATTTCCATAATCCTCTCTTGCTTCCATAGATTTTCCTAAATTTTATATCGTCATACATGATAACGTAGCATCGAACCTTCTTTTGTATCTGAATGAATATCTACCCATTCCACCGGCTCTACATGTACATGTACATACTCGATCTGTGTATTTTTTAAAAGTTGTTCTTCCACTTTTTCCGTTACTTCATGGCTTTTCAAAACGGATAAATGAGGATCTACTCCAATCGTCACTTCAATATGATAACAAGATCCATGCGACCTAGCACGGAAATGGATCACCTTTTGCACTTGATCAATTCGGCTCACTTCGTCCATTATTCCTTGAAGTGACGATTGATCTACTCCATCCGTCAAGCAGAGAATGGCTGGCTTTGCTACTTCCCAACCTGTTCTGATAATGAGAAATCCGATTACAACCGCAGAAACCGCATCAAGCCACGAATATCCAATCCACGTTCCCACAATCCCTACCACAGCCCCCATACTTACCCACGCATCAGATCGATTATCCTTTGCGGCTGCAGCTAACGCCTTGCTTCCCGTTTTCTTACTTAATCTCGAATTATAAAATGACACCAGTAGCATCACGAACGCGGAGAGAATCGAAATCCACAAAGCGACAGGATGAATCGAAAGGGTTTCAGGGGCTCCGATCGCCGTAACCGCACGAATCCATACTTCCAACCCCACCAATACCATGAAAGATGCTGCAACAAGGGTAGCTACTGTTTCTGCTTTTTTATGGCCGTAATGATGGTCTTCGTCAGCTGGTTGCAGCGAGACTTTTAATCCGACCAAGATTGCAACCGACAGCAAAATATCCGTCACATTATTTAATCCATCAGCAGACACCGCTTCAGAATGGGCCCAAAACCCAACCACTAATTTCGCTATAGCTAGTAAGAGATAGGCTCCAATACTTAGCCATGCCCCCTTCTGCGCTTCTTGCATCTCCCTCATCCTCTCCCTTCACTCCTTTTTCATCTTAATGAATGAAAACCGTCTTAGTCTAGAGAAACGTTGTTGACTGAAGATAGATTTCGTGAGCCAATTCAGCAATGTTGCACAGATGAAAAATTTACGAAAATGTAGGTAGTTTGTCCTATATTGGATTTAGTTTATTGTGATCCTAATAGGGGAAGAGAAGATCAGAATAAACAATTCATGGAGAGGTTGAGTAAATATGTTCGGAAAAATAGCAGCTGATATGTTAGGTCTTAGTGATGTGGGTACTGTTATCCAGCCAAAAGACTACGACAAAGTGGACTCCGATGATTATGTCATGCATGAAGACGGCGAGAAAATCTATTTTCTGATTAAGTCGAAGTCGGACGAATATTGCTTTACGAATAAGGCACTTATTCACCTTGATGGTACTAGTGCAGTTAGTAAGAAACGCACTCTTCGTCGATACGACTATTATGCTTTTAAAATTTCAAATATCTCTTTAGAAACAGCTGGAACAGTAGACCTCGACGTAGAGATTAAGTTTACTATGGGAAGCGCACAATACTCGATCGATATTCACAAAAAACATATCGAAGAAGTAAAAGATCTCTATAAGGCTCTGCTGAAAATCGCTGAAATCTCGTATGACAACGATCTCTCTTTGAACCATGCTAAACAGAGTCTAGAAGTAGCTTCTAGCACTGTTAGCACCATTCGCAGCACAGAAAACGACATAGTCGACCAGTTTAAACAGATTAATCAATGGTCATTTACTTGGCTTCAAGATACAATCAAACAATTCCATCCAAAAGACTTCGGACATGTGTTTGAACGTTATATCAACCACTAACCAATAGAGTAGGAGGGGTTACTCCATAGGCTTATATGAGATTCATGTTCCTCAGACCGGAGGTTTGCCGCCGGCTTCCTTCAGATTCCACCTCACGGTGGACGCCCATGCCGGGCGCACGTATGAAAAACGAACCCTAATGAGTAAGAGTTCGTTTTTTTCATTTCCCTATGTAAACGTAATACAAAGAAAGAACCCCCCTGAACATGGTTCAGAAGGGATTTCTTCCTTTGTAAAGCTAAGGCTCCTCTGGGGAACAGAACTACATCATTCCACCCATGCCGCCCATACCACCCATGCCGCCCATACCGGCTGCAGCATCTGGACCTTTGTTTTCTTCTGGTTTATCTACAACCACTGCTTCTGTTGTAAGTACAATAGCTGCTACGGACGCTGCATTTTGTAGCGCAGAGCGAGTTACTTTAGCAGGATCTACTACGCCCGCTTGAATCATATCTACCCATTCGCCAGAAAGTGCATTGAAGCCAACGCCGACTTCTTCACGTTTGAGGCGTTCTACGATTACAGAGCCTTCTAGACCTGCATTGTCAGCGATTTGGCGAATTGGTTCTTCAAGAGCACGTTTGATGATGCTTACACCCGTTTTCTCATCGCCTACTACATAGGAAGCTTCAAGCGCCTCAACCGCACGGATGGTATTTACAAGAGCAGTACCACCACCTGCTACGATTCCTTCTTCTACTGCTGCACGGGTTGCGTTCAATGCATCCTCGATACGAAGTTTTTTCTCTTTTAACTCGGTTTCGGTTGCTGCACCTACTTTAATCACTGCAACGCCACCTGCTAGTTTCGCGAGGCGCTCTTGAAGTTTTTCTTTGTCAAACTCAGAAGAGGTGTCTTCGATTTGTTGACGAATTTGGCCAACACGTGCTTTGATCTCACTTTGTTCACCAGAACCGTCTACGATAATGGTGTCTTCTTTGTTAACCCGTACTTGGCGTGCACGTCCTAGAACTTCAGGCCCTACTGATTTAAGATCTAGACCGATCTCTTCTGTTACGACTTGAGCGCCTGTTAATGTTGCGATGTCTTGTAACATTGCTTTACGACGATCACCGAAGCCAGGAGCTTTTACAGCTACAGCAGTGAAAGTTCCACGTAGTTTGTTTACTACGAGCATTGCCAACGCTTCGCCTTCTACATCTTCAGCGATGATCAGTAATTGACGGCCTTGTTGTGCTACTTTTTCGAGGATTGGTAGGATGTCTTGAACAGAGCTGATTTTCTTATCTGTAATCAAGATCACAGGCTCTTCTAATACTGCTTCCATCTTATCTGCATCTGTAACCATGTATGGAGAAATATATCCACGGTCAAATTGCATACCTTCTACCACTTCAAGCTCCGTGTTAAAGCCTTTGGATTCTTCAACGGTAATAACGCCGTCTTTACCCACGCGCTCCATTGCTTCTGCAATCAATTGGCCTACTTCATCATCGTTTGCAGAAATAGCAGCTACTTGTGCAATGGACTCTTTTCCTTCGATGGGTTGAGAAATACGGCCGATTTCTTCTACCGCTTTGCGAACCGCTTTATCAATCCCTTTGCGAACGATCATTGGGTTTGCGCCAGAGGTAACGTTTTTCAAACCTTCACGAATGATCGCTTGAGCTAGTACGGTTGCAGTCGTTGTACCGTCACCTGCTACATCGTTCGTTTTGGTTGCTACTTCCTTTACAAGTTGTGCACCCAAGTTTTCGGTTGGGTCTTCTAGTTCGATCTCTTTTGCGATAGTTACACCGTCATTCGTGATGAGCGGAGAACCAAATTTTCTCTCGAGTACTACGTTACGACCTTTTGGTCCAAGGGTTACTTTCACTGCATCAGCCAATGCATCTACACCACGTAGCATTGCACGGCGAGCATCTTCACTAAATTGAATGTTTTTAGCCATTCTTTTTATCCCCTTTCGTTATGTAAATAAAGAATTTAGTAGTCTTACTTTTATAATCTATTAATCAACGATTGCAAGAATATCACTTTCACGGAGGATCAAGTATTCTTTTTCACCGTACTTCACTTCGGTACCAGCGTACTTAGAGAAAATAACCGTATTACCTACTCCTACTTCGAGTGGAAAACGATTTCCTTTTTCATCAATACGACCAGAACCTACTGCTACGATGAGGCCCTCTTGTGGCTTCTCTTTTGCAGACTCAGGAAGGACAAGACCACTCACTGTTTTTTCCTCACGAGCTACTGCTTCTAACACGACACGATCACCTAATGGTTTAATCATGGGCAAATAACCTCCTTCAAAATAGATCCTTTTCTGTTATTAGCACTCACCATAAACGAGTGCTAATAACACTTATAATGATAGTAAGTTTGAAACAATTTTGCAAGCATTTTTGATGAAAAAAATAAGAGCAAATTCCTTAAATTAGGAACTGCTCTCACTTTCGTCCTCCTTTATCTCTTCACCTTCCCAACTCTTCTCTTTCGCTTCTAAGCGTTTATATTGCCATATCGAAATAAGAACACTTATTTCATACAGAATAATCAACGGGATTGCAATTACCAGATTGGCGATAATGGTTGGCGGAGCAATTAGGGTAGATATCACCACCATAGCAAAATACGCAACACGGCGAATTTTGTGTAGCAGACTCGGAGTAATAAGCTTAAGTCTGGTTAAAAACAGCACTACCACAGGTAGTTCAAACAACAATGCCAGTGGGACAATGACATTCACCATAAAATCAAAGTACTGGTAAATTCCATACATCTCCACTACATTCATTTGTTTAGCTAAGTTGACCATGAATTGATATAACATCGGAAAGACCACATAGTACCCAAATGCAAGTCCACCCAAAAACAGAAAAAAGGACACGGGTACATAAAAGCCTGCATTTTTTTGCTCATGTGAGCGTAACCCTGGCTTTACAAACTGCCATATGTGATACAAAACCACAGGTAAAGTAAAGATCATCGAACAAATCATGGCAATCTGTACATACACCATCAACGGATCACTAGGGCTAAACGTATAAACCTTCACATGCTGACCAATCGCATCATTTTTAATAAATTCGAATAGATCTGTGGCATAAATAAAACTTATAATCAGCGATGCAAGGAATGTAAGCAAAACCCAGATAATCCGTCGCCGTAGTTCTGTCAAATGTTCGGTAAGTGGTTGTGTCTCTTCGTTCATATATATTCCCTTCTAACTATAATCGCGAAGGCAATTAGCTTCGTTTATTTGCTACCTCTTCCAAGCTTTCTTCCACATTTTCATCGGCTGGGTATTTCTTCAAGAAGTAAATTAGTGTCTGCAACTCAGAGGTAAGATCGATGTGATGTATGCGAACAGGCGGGGGTGCCGTAATCCGTGCTGGGGTAAAGTTCAAAATCCCTCTTACACCTTTTTTTACTAGATAATCGGTGGTAGTCTGAGCCACATTTACAGGAACGGTAAGAATCGCAACTTCCACATGATGTAAGGAGATGATCTCTGATAAACGGTCCATTCCAAAGACTGTGATCCCATCGATATCTTTTCCAATTTTCGCAGCATCTTCATCAAATCCAGCGACGATCTTGGTATTATGACTTCGATAAAAATTATATCTTAATAAGGCAGTTCCTAAATTTCCTACTCCTACTAATACTACATTGGTTACTTCATCTTGTTTTAAAAAATCTCGTAAAAATTGCAATAGATATGTGACATTATATCCATATCCCTTCTTACCTAATTCCCCTAGATAGGAAAAATCCCGACGAATGGTTGCTGGATCAATCTGCAAAGCTTCGCTGAGATCAGCAGAAGAGATCCGTTGTTTTCCGATGGCATGTAGCTTTTCCAGATACCGATAATAGAGCGGTAACCGTTTCGCCGTCACCTGCGGAATTTTTTGATCTGACATAAGACCCCTCCCGGCTCATTTCGTACTGATCTTGTATATTTATAACATCTTATTTTAACTATACCAAATTCTGATACGTCAAAGTGAAAACAGTTTTGTAAAAGTACAGACATAATTCATCTTACAATCATGCGTCTCTGGATATACCGTTTCTAATAAATATTCGCTATCATAAATCCCTACTCGGACAATATGAGGGAACTTCGCAAAAAAACGATCGTAATAACCCGCTCCATATCCGAGGCGATATCCCTTCTGGTCAAATCCAACACCCGGGACCAAAGCGAGCTGAATCATTTGCGGATCAACCACGCGATCTAATTCTCCGACAGGTTCCATAATCCCATAAGCACCCTTCCTTAACTCACTATCACATCGAACTTCAAAAAACTTCATATTCTTCGTCTTAGGATATGACTTAGGGAAAACCACTTTTTTCCCATTCTCCCATGCATTTTCGATAATCTCATCCACATTTACTTCATTTCGGAACGAAGCATACACCGCAATCATATCGCTATTTATGTAACCATTCCAGTGTACAATCCGTTCATAAATTTGCTGTGCCATTTGCCTAGAATCCTCTTCAGAACGGTACCTTCTTTTTTCTAATAGTTCAGCTCGTAACGTTTGTTTATTGGAATAAGAGTCCGTCAACGTTTCCCCTCCTACTCTCTTTCTCGTACCCATAATTGTACACGAAAAATTAGAAATCGGTTTGCCCTTCGTTTTCTCCTCTATTACACTAAGAAAAGATGAGGTGGAGATCATGTTAATACAAGCAAAGAATATATACAAATCATTCGGCGAAAACGAAGTCTTACAAGATATTCAACTACAGATTAATCCACAAGAAAAAGTAGGATTAATCGGTGCAAATGGAGCTGGCAAATCAACCTTATTAAAAATCATGATCGGCCAACTCCTCCCCGACCAAGGTGAAATGATCGTTGGAAGAAAAACGCAGATTGGCTATCTAGCACAACAGACGGGCCTTCAGTCCGAGCGGTCTATCTGGGATGAAGTGTTACAAGTATTCACCCCCGTACTGGCTATCGAACAAAAAATTCGCACATTAGAAGCGGAGATAAGCAAAGAAGAAATCTATTCAAATGAAGATCAATACCAACGTTATCTAAGTCAATATGCGAGTTATCAAGAAGAATTTGAGCAAGTTGGCGGTTATTCATACGAAGCAAAAATGCGTGGTGCCCTACATGGACTGGGCTTAGGCCATTTAGATGTTCATCAAACGAAGATTAGTGAAATTAGTGGTGGCCAAAAAACACGGGTTGCTTTGGCAAAAATGCTTTTGGAGGAACCTGATTTATTGATTCTAGACGAGCCAACCAACTACCTCGACCTTCAAGCAACTGAATGGTTGGAGCAGGCCTTAAAAAGTTATCCGGGCGCACTTCTTATCGTCTCCCATGATCGATTTTTCCTAGACCAACTCGTACAAGTAATCTATGAAATCGAAAGGAGTAAAGCGACACGTTACGTCGGAAACTACTCCCAATATGTTGTCCAAAAAGAAGAACGAGCCTTATCCCATGAAAAACTGTATGAACAACAACAAAAAGAGATCAAAAAGCTAGAAGAGTTTGTTCAAAAAAATATTGCTCGGGCGACTACGACAAAGCGGGCACAAAGTCGTAGAAAAACATTAGAGAAGATGGAACGACTAGATACACCCGAGTCTGCCCTCAAGCAGGCATCCATCCGATTTGAAACCTCTGTTACCAGCGGGAAAGAAGTCCTCCTAGCAAAAAACCTCTCCGTTGGATATGAACAGCCACTCATTCAAGATCTCTCTTTTCGTGTCAGTCGAGGAGAGCGCATTGCTTTACTTGGGCCGAATGGGACGGGAAAGTCCACCTTACTAAAAACCATCGCGAGTCAACTGCCCACTCTAACCGGAAATCTTCAGTTTGGTACAAACGTAGAGGTGGACTACTATGATCAAGAGCAAAAACTACTTACCTACGATAAAACTGTATTAGATGAAATATGGGACGATTATCCTACACTGGATCAAACTTTTATCCGTTCCCATCTCGGGCAATTTTTGTTTCATGGAGATGATGTATACAAGCTTGTGAAAGACCTGAGCGGCGGTGAACGGGCTAGACTCTCTCTGGTTAAATTACTGCTTAATCAGGCCAATTTCCTTCTAATGGATGAGCCGACGAACCACCTAGATCTAGCAACCAAAGAGCGCCTCGAAATTGCACTAGAAGAGTATCCTGGAACCATTCTCTTTGTCTCTCATGACCGCTATTTCATCCAACGTCTCTCTAATCGGATTTGGGAACTAACGCCCGACGGAATCACCAGTTATGAAGGCGACTACAATTGGTATTTAGAAAAAAAAGCACTTGAACAATTTGAAGAAACCCTTACATCCAAAAACGAAGAACTAGTGCCAAAGGGAGACGCTTACCAACATCGTAAACAAAGCAAGGAAGAGCAACGGCGCCTGAAACAGCATCAACGTGAATTACAAGAAGTAGAGAAAGAAATCACAGCACTGGAATCAAGAATCGCCGAGATTCAGGCAGAAATGTGCATGGAAGAAGTTTTCTCTGATCCTCAGAGAAGTAGCTCTCTGCAGAAAGAGTTACAATCCTTAGAGGAACAACTCCTTATCAAAACCGATGAATGGGCTGAGTTAGCTGATCAGGCTTAGTTATCCACAAAGTTATCCACAGGTTATTCACTTTATCCACATATATAAAAAACAGCGTACATCCTAGTGAGTACGCTGTTTTTTATGAAATCAAATCTATTCTATTAACGAAAGTCCTGGGTTCGCATTAAGGGTTAAATCTGCAAATTTCCCCTCGTAATATAAATAAGTACCTGCCGCAGCGATCATAGCTGCATTATCTGTGCAAAGCTCAAGCGGCGGGATTCGCAATGTAACCCCTTCCTCCTCTGCTCGCTTCATAAGCCGAACACGTAGCCCACTATTGGCAGAGACTCCACCTGCAAGAAGTAATTGGTTTACCCCCTTCTGCTTTACAGCGCGAAAAGCTTTTTCGACCAGCACATCTAACACAGCCGCCTGAAAACTAGCCGCTAAATCAGTTTGACCAATCGTTTCCCCTTTTCTCTCCGCCTTCTGCATCAATTGCATTACAGATGATTTCAAACCACTAAAGCTAAAGTCCAATGAGTCAGGCTCTAACCATGCACGAGGCAAGTCATAAATAGCCTTCCCTTGTGCTGATAAGCGATCAATTTGCGGTCCCCCTGGATAAGACAAGCCCATAAACCTGGCCACTTTATCAAATGCTTCCCCGGCAGCATCATCGCGTGTTTGCCCTAGCCTCACAAAATGAAGGTGGCTCTCCATGTAGATTAACTCTGTATGTCCACCCGACACTACAAGCGCCACCAATGGAAATTCAAGCGGTGTTACTAGGTGATTAGCGTAAATATGTCCCGCTATATGATGAACCGGTACAAGCGGTAGATTCAGGGCATACGCCAATGCCTTCGCACTCGCAACACCAATTAATAAAGCCCCCACTAACCCTGGGCCTTGTGTTACAGCAATCGCATCTAATCTCTCTTTGGTTACATTTGCTTCGACCAGTGCCTGCTCAATAATAACCGTCATTCTCTCCACATGCCGTCTAGAAGCAACTTCAGGGACAACTCCTCCAAAGCGACGGTGTACATCCATCTGCGAAGAAATCACATTTGATAGGACTTTCGTCCCATTTTTAACCACAGCCACGGACGTTTCATCACAACTTGTCTCAATTCCTAAAACGAGACTATTTTTTTTATGACTCATTTGTATGTCACCCACATTATCAAGGCATCTTCATTATTATCGGAATAGTAATTAGGCCGTAACCCTGTTACCTCAAAATCTAACTTTTTGTATAGTTGCTGAGCAATCAAATTAGAGGCTCGTACTTCTAACGTCATTTTCTCCGCTCCATACAGCGTAGAAAATTCCATCGCATACCGTAGCAACAACTCGCCAAATCCCTTCCCACGATACTTAGAGTGAACACCAATATTTGTAATATGAGCCTCGTCAATAATAACCCACATCCCGCAATATCCTGCCACAGTCCCCTCTACTTCTAGCACGAGATACCGTGCAAAGGGATTCGTCGTCAATTCATCTTGAAAAGCTTGTGCTGTCCATGGATGCGGGAAAGCATCTCGTTCCACTTCCATCACCTGAGGAATATCGTCCACTACCATCAAGCGGAATTGGATCTGGGTCTCCTGCTCAATTGACATCGGTTCCAGTCCCCTGTTTTTGCTTTTTTAACCAATTTGCCTCTGCTTCCGTTACTTGAAGATAGTTAAGCGCAAATTGCTGACTAAGTGGTTCTTCTCCGCGAATCATTCGTTGCAAGCTCATTTCACCTAATTCAGAAGCACGAGGTAGATTTTCGGCTGGACTCCCAAAATAAGCATTCTCACCTAGAGCTTCTTCAATCACATCCCGAAATTTACTTACATCATCACCTAAGAACAAGATCGGCTCTTTCCATCGACTACATTGTTCGAGTAGGTCTGTTATCTCTAATACCTGTTGGCCGAGCACTTCGCTAACCCCCGAAGCATTCGGACGATACACTCCTGTATAAACACGATTTCGACGTGCATCCAGCAAAGGAACCACCAAGCCCGGAAATCGTTTTCCGTTCATCGCTAGTACCGTTAAACTGGATTCTGCATAGAGCGGGAGATCGTGAGTCCATGCCAATGTTTTCGCTGTCGTTACACCAATCCGAATCCCCGTATAAGACCCCGGCCCCGATGTAACACTAATAGCCGTAACTTCTCGCAGCTCAATGGAGAGGTCTTTCAATAGTCCGGCTATCGTCGGCATCAGGCGCTCCGAATGAGTTTTATGTAGATTGTTCGTTACCTCTCCCAATACTTTTCCTTCTTCTACTACCGCGACACCAAGAACTAAAGTAGAGGTATCGATTGCTAACATTTTCAATCCCATAACACATCCTTTGCCAAACACTTTGCTCGTTCACTATTAATCGGAAACGAAATACTCCTTGTCCCATCTTCTTGCACCTCAAATGAAAACGTAATTGTATCATCTGGCAAAATTTCTTGAATAATCGATGCCCACTCAATGACACAAACTCCATCCCCATAGAAATATTCTTCCAGACCTAGATCACTTTCCACACCATCTAAGCGATACACATCCATATGATAAAGAGGCAAACGCCCTTGATACTCTTTTATCACGGTAAACGTAGGACTATCCACATACCGCTCTATTTCTAGACCCTTCGCTAATCCCTGACAAAAAGTCGTTTTTCCTGCTCCAAGTCCACCTTCTAAGGCAAAAACATCCCCTTCTTGCACATGGGAAGCAATCCTCCTTGCAAGAAGCCTCGTCTCTTCTCCAGAGGTAGTATGCCAAATTTGCTTTTTCATTTCTCTCACCTACTCATCTATCTGAACTCATTATCCTAGACCTACGTTCGAAACGCAAACATCATGTTCCAAACAAATAAAAAAGCTCGTAGCATAAGCCACGAACTTCTGAGTTGGAGCGGGTGAAGGGAATCGAACCCTCGCAATCAGCTTGGAAGGCTGATGTTCTACCATTGAACTACACCCGCATATTAAGATGGTCTGTAGATGGTGCGGTCGGCGAGACTCGAACTCGCACGTCCATAGGACACTACCCCCTCAAGATAGCGTGTCTGCCAATTCCACCACGACCGCGTACTCACTTCATTTAATTGTAAAAGTATATGGTGCGGGTGGAGGGACTTGAACCCCCACGCCGTGAAGCGCCAGAACCTAAATCTGGTGCGTCTGCCAATTCCGCCACACCCGCATATACGAAACTTATGGTGAGCCATGAAGGGCTCGAACCTTCGACCCTCTGATTAAAAGTCAGATGCTCTACCAACTGAGCTAATGGCTCTCACTAAGATGTCTAAACTAAAATGGCTGGGAAGGAAGGGATCGAACCTTCGCATGACGGAGTCAAAGTCCGTTGCCTTACCGCTTGGCTACTTCCCATTAGAAAACATGGGGCGATCGGAGGGAATTGAACCCTCGAATGCCGGAGCCACAATCCGGTGCGTTAGCCACTTCGCCACGACCGCCATAAAGTAAAGGGTAAATATGGCGGAGCTGACGGGATTCGAACCCGCGATCTCCTGCGTGACAGGCAGGCATGTTAGGCCTCTACACCACAGCTCCGCGTTAAAAATGTAATACTGGTGGACGCTGACGGGATCGAACCGCCGACCCCCTGCTTGTAAGGCAGGTGCTCTCCCAGCTGAGCTAAGCGTCCAAAAATGGTGACCCGTAGGGGATTCGAACCCCTGCATGCCAGCGTGAAAGGCTGGTGTGTTGAACCGCTTCACCAACGGGCCAAAAAATGTCTGGCGGAGAGAGAGGGATTCGAACCCTCGCGACGCGTAATTACGTCCTAAAGCATTAGCAATGCTTCCTCTTCGGCCTCTTGAGTATCTCCCCGAATTGGCTCCTCAAGTAGGACTCGAACCTACAACCTACCGATTAACAGTCGGGCGCTCTACCATTGAGCTATTGAGGAATATTATAACCCATACCATTCGTTACTCATAGCAACTTATACTATTTTATCATGTAACTCTCGTTCACGCAATACTTTTTTTAAAAAGTACTTGTCTAACAAGATGTTTTGTGTGCTTCGTTTTAGCGACCTCTATAATTTAGCACGATCATATATCTGTAGTCAAGCACTTAATTTCAATTTTCTTTTTGTCTAATTTCAACCTATAAAATCCTCTCAAAATAAGCATTCTGAGCCACCTGTATGGAGTCTCGGATTTTTTTATAGCATGGCACTATCTTCTTTGTTAAGATAGGAACAAAAACCAACTTACCTAGTATCTCTCTTACTAAACAGGAGGAATCTCCATGAAGCCATTGCAGGCAGGAGCGTACCAATTCTCTCTTCCGTACCTTTCTACTCCTTCTTACACAAAAATGCATACGGCAAACCACCCTGTTTCTACTGTGGATATCGAACTCCATATCGGACACCAGGATGATCTACTGGCCGGAAAAGAAGCAACGATTATTGTGTTTTCATCTCATGCTGACCCGAACCACATCGCGCCTATGTTTTCTATGGTCCGGAACTTATGGCTCACCAAGCTTCATTGGAAGATCCCTACTGATAAGATTCGATTAATCGAAGTCCATACGAAATCGCATGATCAAAATGATTGGCATGAACTAGAGATGAATTGGGACTATACAGCACATCGCTATTATGATCCCGTATGGAAGTCTATTCAGGAAACAGCATGGTACTATCAACAGTATCAAGAAAAGATAAATTCATATGCTTGGGATGCTTATCAAACCTTTTCTAATATGGGGGAACACCGCCCCATCCTGTTATCACAATTATGGGAACAATGGTTACATAAATCAAGTGCTCCATTCTGGCTGTTAAAGGTATTGCGCTCCGTAGACATCTACATTCGAACTGAAAAAATCCCACTTCCCGTAACCGAAGTGGTGCTAACCTCTCTGAAACATTTAACAGGTATGTGTGTAAGAGATCGTAATCAAAATTATATACCTGAGGTAACCACTCTTTTAATCACCGAAATTCACAAACTCCCTACTGTTATCGCACCAGAAGATTACCAGCAAGTGCACTCTATCACCTCTATAGCACCATAAAAAACCCCTTCGCAATGCAATTTGCGAAGGGGTTTGATTTTCGCAAAACGATCGATTAATCGTCGCTTCCGAAAATATTAAGCAAATGCCAGAAAATCATGACGAAATCCATGTACAACATTAATGCACCAAAAATCGCAATTTTGGTTGCACCTTCTTCACCAAATTGTGATGAATAAGCACCCATTTCTTTGATCTTTTGCATATCATATGCCGTTAGACCACAGAAAAGCAGAACCGCGACATACGAGATAATGAGACCCATAGCGCCACTCTTGATAAAGAAAGCATTTGCTAAAGTAGCAATAATAACCCCGATCAACAACATGAACAATAGAGAACCTAGTTTAGTCAGGTCTTTTTTCGTTACAGCACCAAAAATGGCAAAGACTCCAAACATAGCTGCTGCAATTCCAAATGCTGATGCGATCGTGCCCACTTCAAATCTTGACATGAAAGCCGCGATGGTTAAACCATTAAGCGCTGCATAGAGGAAAAAGCAAAAGGATGCAGTTGTAGCTGACATTTTTCCAAGACGTTTAGACAAAAAGATAACCGTAATAATCTCAGCCGCAATCACTGTGTAAAAAATAATAGGTGTGCGGAGCATCGTAATGGCTTCATTATTTTGCAGTAATACACCTGCGATAATGGCAGTCATCAATAAACCAGCAAACATCCATCCAAAAACAGCTGGCATCATACGTTGTGTAAATCGTTGCGAACTGGCTACATTATTTGAGAAACCTTGATTCACAGAGTAATCCTCCCTACAATCATTTAGATTTAGTATATTCTTAGATTTTTTCTAGATCAATAGTTTTGTACCAAAATTTACTTATTTGGTACAATCTCTACATTCCCTAGTTGTTCCATCACTTGGATGAGTGCATGTGAGCCGTCTGGATTCCCGCCGTGCGCTTGTAGCGAGCGAAGGAGTTGTTGTACCAGAGCTGTACCCATCAGTGGAAGTTGCATCTGCTCTGCTTCTTGTAGGACAATCCGCAGATCCTTTTGGATAAACTCTACCGAAAATCCTGGTTCCAAGTCTCCTTGGATGATACGAGGAGCATAATTTGCTAAAGCCCAAGAACCTCCTGCCCCTTGTGTTGTAACCTCAATCATTTTCTCAACATCTACCCCTGCTTTTTTGGCATAACTAAGCGCCTCTACCACAGCAAGCAAATTGAGACCACATAAGATTTGGTTACAAGCCTTTACAGTTTGTCCTGCACCAACCTCTCCGCAATGAACAATCCGTTGCCCCATCGCTTCCAAAACGGGTCTCACTTTTTCAAGAACCTTCGCGTCTCCGCCCACCATAATAGAGAGAGTCCCATTTTGAGCTCCAATATCTCCACCGCTTACGGGTGCATCTAAGTAATCGATCCCGAGTTCCTTAGCCTGAGATGCTAATTTGCGCTCTGCTTCAGCGGCAATCGTACTCATATCGATTACTACTACCCCATGCCCTGCACCTTGAAACACACCTTGTTCACCGGTTAATACTTCCTTTACATCTGGTGTATCTCCGACCACTGTGATAACCACATCGCTTTGCTCCGCCACTTGCCTAGGGGAATCAGCAAGCTTCGCACCCCATGCGGTTGCTTCTTCCATCTTCGAGCGTGTTCGATTCCAAACCGTAATCGGGAAGCCAGCTTGAACAATATTACGTGCCATCGCACGCCCCATGATTCCAAGACCTACAAAACCTACTCGCAACTTACTCATATGACATCCCCCTATGATTTATGCAATTAGTTTAGATAGACATGCTCGTACACTCTTTTTAACAGACAACCACAGATCTTGATCCGTTACCAGACGTGCACGAAATTGCCGGTACATCTCTGCCTGCTTGATGGCAAACGTAGGATCTTCTTTTTCAGGGAGACTGGAGCGAAGATGGGTTATAATCGTTTGAACCTCGTCCGCTCTCGGACCCCAGACCGCTTTCTCATTACCTTTTTGATCGATCCAGATAAAAATCGGAATGGCCCGAGCGGTTCCATTTGTTAGATACTGGTCCATCAACTCTAAATTCTCATCTCGATTGAGAAGGCTGATCGGGGACTGACATGCTCTAGCAATATGCTCTACGATGGGAACATTAAGCATAGCATCCCCACACCAATCAGCCGTCAAACCAATCACACGTAGCTTTTGGTCCGCTAACTTCGAAAAAAAGTCCTTTTCTTCACTAGTCAATGAAAATCCTTGATATACAGTAAGAAGCCCTTCTTTATTCGCTTTCATGGATGCCACATATTCCTCGAAAGAGCTCCCTTTTTCAAACCAAGATTGTAATGACATATGATCTACCTCTTTTTCTTTTTAGCATACAACTATGATCGAAGAATAAACTTATTTTATCAATTCCTGCACACTTGAGTCTCTCTTGACATAGGTATAAGCACCAAGATTTTTCCCAAGGGAGGATGAACCTGTGCCAAAATGGCTAACGAAACAGCTTATGAATGCATATCGACAACGCGACCGCAAACAAGTTCTCTATTTGAATAAATGCTGGTTTAGCTACATGAAGAAGGAACAAGATAAAAGCCCTTCCTCACGCACACAACTGGGCCGCGATTCATAGAAACGCCTGCCCAGTTGGTTTCCTTCGTATTTAGCCCACCTGTTTCGGTAAGGCTGATTCCACCATCGTAAGACCTACCCGCTGGCGATCCCGATCAATCTGTAACACCCATACATCCACTATATCTCCTACCGTCACAACATCCATTGGATTCCGCACAAAGCGCTCACTTAGTTTCGAAACATGGACAAGCCCATCGTTTTTCAAGCCAATATCAATGAATGCTCCAAAATCCACCACATTGCGAACCGTTCCTTGCAATTTCATCCCGATTTGAAGATCTTCTACTTTCAGTACGTCAGAGCGAAGTAGAGGTGTAGGCATCTCATCACGAGGATCTCGCCCCGGTCGCATAAGAGCTTCTAAGATATCCTGAAGCGTTGGCACCCCGCAGTCTAGTTCTCCTGCCATCGTCTCTACATCAACTGCACTTAGCCTCTGCTTGACATCATCTGAGCCAATCTCCATAGGATCTATTTGTAATTTCGATAGCAAGGATTCCGTAATGTGATAGGACTCCGGATGAATCGGTGTCTTATCAAGAGGGTTTTTGCCATCTGTCACGCGCAAAAAGCCAATACATTGTTCGTATGTTTTCGCACCTAATCGTGGAACAGACTGTAAATCCCGTCTAGAAGAAAAGCGACCTAATTCCTCACGCTTTTTAACAATATTCTTCGCTACCGCTCCACTCACACCCGATACATATTGAAGGAGGGAGGCAGAAGCAGTATTCACGTTTACTCCCACATAGTTTACAGCTGATTCAACTACATGCGTCAGGCTTTCCGTGAGCTGTTTTTGCGATACATCATGCTGGTATTGGCCCACCCCTACCGATTTTGGATCAATTTTCACCAATTCGGCCAGTGGATCTTGAACACGGCGGGCAATGGAAACAGCTGAACGACGAGCAGCATCTAGATCTGGAAATTCATCTTTCGCAATTTTGGACGCTGAATAAACACTAGCACCCGCCTCATTCACAATTAAGTAGTACAATTTTTGCTTTACTTCCTTCAGCACGTCTACGATAAATTGTTCTGTCTCTCGAGAAGCCGTGCCATTTCCGATCGCAACCATATTAATATGGTATTTCTTAATTAAAGCTAAAATAACTTTCTTCGATCCCTCTAGATCATGATGAGGAGCAGTTGGATAGATCACATCTATATGTAACACTCTCCCTGTCTCATCAATAACGGCGAGCTTACAACCCGTTCGAAAAGCTGGATCCACTCCCAGTACGATCTTCCCCGCGATTGGTGGCTGGAGCAACAAATGACGTAAATTCTCGGAAAAAATGTGGATTGCTTGTTCTTCCGCTTGTTCGGTCATTCTCGCATGAGCTTCACGTTCAATCGAAGGAGCAATCAAGCGCTTGTAAGAATCTTGAACAACTGCCTCTAGATAGGAATGGACAGGGATCCGAAACCAATTTCGTAGATGAGCAAAAACCTGCTCCTCTTCTACCGAGATTTTTACTTTTAAAAATTCTTCCCTCTCACCTCGGTTCACAGCCAAAATACGATGAGAAGGCATACTGCGTATTGGCTCTGTATAGTCATAATACATCTCATAGACGGAGCGAGCTTCTGGGTCCTTCCCTTTAGAAGTTAGCACCCCGTGATTCCAAGTGTACTCCCGAACCCACTTGCGAATCTCAGCATCCTCAGAAAGCTCTTCTGCTAAGATATCCATCGCCCCTTGAATCGCTTCCTCAGCCGACTCAACGCCTTGCTCTGAGTTTACGAATGCCACTGCCTCTTGCTCGATTTTATGTAGATCCCTAGTCGATGACAAAATCCGTGTTAGCGGCTCTAAGCCACGTTCCCGTGCCACCGATGCACGTGTTTTACGTTTGGGCCGGTAGGGTAAATATAGATCCTCTAACTCTTGCAACTTGGTAACTGCCCCAATCTTCTTCTGTAATTCTTCGGTTAACTTTCCTTGTTCTTCTATCGTCCGTAAAATCTCTTCACGTCGTTGATTCATCTGGGTTAGATAGCGAAAACGCTCCTCTACAGCACGAATTAACTCTTCATCTAAACTACCTGTCATCTCTTTACGATAACGCGCAATAAACGGAACCGTGTTCCCCTCTTCTAGTAACCCGATCGTTACCTTTACTTGATGAGACTCGATCTCTAGCTCTGTCGCGATTTGCTTCCACATTTGAACTTGCTCCAAACTATACACCACACTTTCTTCTGCTATCAAAAAATAAGAATATAGATATTCTAACACATAAGAAAAACACACAGAATATTCCACGCAAATAGAATACTGTGTGTTTTACACTTTACATTACTTCGGACGGCTCCATACGGATGGCTTGACGTAATTTCGTAAGAGCCCGGCGTTGCAATCGAGAAACATGCATTTGAGAAATTCCAAGCTTGTCCCCAACCTGCTTCTGACTCAAGTTTTCAAAGAAAGTGAGTTGCAAAATTTCCTTTTCTCGCTCATTTAAAACGTGGAATGCCTTTTGTAACAACATCTTCTGGTCAATCTGATCATAACCTTGGTCTTTAGTACCGACTAGGTCAAGCAATGTTACTTGGCTACCATCTGAACTCGCTTCAATCGGACTGTCGACAGAAACCGCCTGATAACTACGTCCCATTTCCATTGTTTCGAGCACTTCTTCTGGAGTAACATCCAAATAATCCGCAATCTCCGACACTTGCGGAGAACGCTGGAATTTTGTCGTCAGCTCTTCGACAGCTCGCTTAATTCGTGGACCTAATTCCTTGATTCGGCGAGGAACGTGAACACTCCAAGTCTTATCACGAATATGCCTCTTAATTTCCCCCACAATGGTAGGAACAGCAAATCCTTCAAAACTACGCCCAAAGTCAGGATCAAACCGTTTTAAGGCTGCAAGCAGACCAATCATCCCTACTTGTGCTAAGTCCTCAAATGGCTCCATCCCTCTAGAAAATTTATATGCCAATGTGTCAACTAAACTTTTATAGTGCCCTACTAAACGTTCCTGTGCTTCAGAATCCCCATTCTGCTGATATTGCTCAATTAAATGTTTTATCGTTTCGTCATCGAGTGGGGTAGGACGCGGGCGACTCGACATGAGAACCCACCTCATTTTTTCGAATGTATTTGGTCATACGTACGATTACGCCATCATCACCATCAATGTCAACATGGTCCATCAGACTCCGCATTAGGTATAGTCCAAGTCCGCGTTCACGTACTAAACTCATTGATACCTCAAATTGAATAGGACCTGTGCGAGATTCCACTTCACTGGCATCGAAACTATGACCTTGATCTACTACTTCAATTTCTAATCGATTTTCAAAAATATTACAGGATAGTCCAATCTCACCGTTTTCACCAGAGTAGGCATGTTCGACAGAGTTGGTGCAAGCCTCCGACACAGCGAGTTTTAGATCTTCAATATCGTCATAAGAAAAACCCATCCGATTCGCTATTCCTGAAACAGCCAATCGGGCAATTGCCACGTAATCTGGCTTCGCTGGAATCGTCAAGTTTACCAAATCTAACGGCTGCTCCCTCATGATTTCCCATCCTCCTGGTTATCTGGTCCAAATTCCATAATTTCTTGAAGTCCAGTAATACGAAACAGGCGCGTGAGCCTTGAATTCATCCCAGAGATGATTAATTTCCCACCTGTGGATTTTTGCGCCTTGTATGCGCCGATTAGCACGCCTAAACCCGTACTGTCAATGTAATCGACTCCAGCAAGATCAAGATGAATACTGCTACCGCCTTGACAAAGAGTCAGTAGTTTTTCACGTAATTGAGGAGCTGTGTACACATCTACCTCTCCCAATACCGTTAAATCAATTGTATGTTCTCGTTCACTATGCTCACGGATTGTTATATTCAATAGACTCACCCTCCAAACCATGCTTTGAATTTACAATTTGTCTTTGCCCACTCGTTTGATGACTATAATCGTCTGATCATCTAACATTTGATAACCTGAAAGCTCATAAATGCGTTTATATACTTTCTCCGCAATCTCTTGGGCAGGTAGATGGAGATATTTTTTAGCTAGCTCACAGAAATCAGAGCGCTCAATAAATTCTCCATCAAAGCGAGTTTCCGTCACTCCGTCAGTCAACAGGATAATGACATCCCCTTCAGCCAAATGTAACTGAAACTCAGGATACTCCACATGTGAAGTAACTCCTAGAACGAGTCCTTGGGTATCCATATCCTCAAATCGATCTGTACCTGCCCGATAGATGAAACCTGGTTCATGGCCTGCGGTAGCGTATCGGAATGAATGATTTAAAGAATCGTATACCCCATATACCATGGTGATAAACATGTTAGGCAAAATATTTCTTTCTACTACTGTATTTAATTCTTGTAAAATCTCAGATGGTTCCGGCTGGTGATAGTCCATATCATCCATCGAGTACTTAATCATCGACATACAAAGTGCCGCAGGAATTCCTTTGCCAATGATATCCGCAATCGCGATCCCGAGCACTCCATCACCATACTGAACAAAGTTATAGTAATCTCCGCTCATTGTTTTAGAAGCATAGCTAGCAACTCCTAAATCGACGCCTTTAAGAGGGGGTGGCGACTCAGGTAATAGCGTTCTTTGGAGATGTACAGCTACTTCAATTTCATCTTCTAATTCTTGGTGACGGGTGGCAATATTCTTATCGACTCGATATTGAACACCGTAACCAACCATCACTTCTAATAGCAGGTCAAAAGATGTCTTTACATCTGAATGCAAATCTGGGATTAACTTCTTAAGCGTTTCAATGTAGTGGTTGAGCACCTCATCCGGCGGGATCTTTTGATCCATAATCCACTTATTTAGTTGTTGAACCCCATAAAGATTTTCTTCTTTTGGATCATGTAAATACGAAGCAAGGAGCCGTTCGAAATCTGTTTGTAATTTTTCTCTCATAAATTTATCCCCTTGGATCTGATCTCCTCATCGAAAATGTATCATTTATAGTATCATACACCAGAAATAGGCATAAAAAAAGAGAACGTGCAAGATCCATGCCGTTCTCATGCCATCATCCCAAAGGGAAATCAGCCTAATCTATCAAAAGTTAGAAATCAATAACTCCTAAACTAATTTGTAGAGCCTCATTTACTCGATACATCATCTCATCATCTAGATGAGTAATCTTATCAGTAAGTCGCTGTTTATCAATCGTCCGTATCTGCTCAAGCAAAATGACGGAATCCCGATCAAATCCATACACCTTTGCATCAATTTCTACATGGGTAGGCAGTTTGGCCTTTTGGATTTGTGCAGTAATCGCGGCGACAATCACAGTGGGGCTAAATCGGTTACCGATATCGTTTTGTATGACCAAAACAGGACGAACCCCTCCCTGTTCAGATCCGACCACAGGGGAAAGATCAGCAAAATAGACATCGCCACGTTTTACTATCAAACCGACTACACCCCACTAACTAATCGATCCAAAGTATCCTCAGCCTCTTCTTCTGCTTCAAAGGCTTCATGCGAGATGTTTAAATTAATCCGCGCCATCTCCATGTATCCCCTTTGCATCATCTCCCGAATTAGTCGCTTTTTCCGCTCTTGAAGATATAACTTCATCGCTTGCCGAATAAACTCACTGCGATTGGAGTTATCTCGTTCGACCATTCCATCTACTTCTTGTAGAAGATTTTTGGGTAGGCTGATCATAATTCTCTTGGTACTAGACAACTTGCGCACCCCCAACCAATCATCACCGTTAGCGATCTCCCTATCAATACTATCATTATGTTGATTCTATTGCAAAATTATACTTTCTCTAAATACGCATGTAAATCGTATATGAAAGTACGCCCTGACACACAGAGTAATTTATTCGCTTCATCCAACAAAATTCCTGCCGCTTATAGAAGGTTTATGCTTAAAAAAGTACCATAAACACCTCTTTTTTGAAACATACTGGTAATTATTGCATAAGACCGTTCACTACTTCAATCACTTTCCCTTGGTACGTATAGATACGCGGGATTCTCCTCTGGAGCATGCAAGTCACTTCATAGTTAATCGTACCTAACCATTTCGCTACTTCATCCACACGAATTTCCTCCCCACCTTGCATCCCGTATACCACAGCTTCATCTCCAACTTGTACCGGCATTGCCTCATCTACACGCACGACTAATTGGTCCATACAAACGGTCCCTACTACAGGCACGCGAACTCCATTTAGCAATACAAATCCTTTGTTCGAAAGAGAACGCGAGTAGCCATCCGCATAACCAATCGGTAATGTAGCTAGCCACTCATCTCCCTGTGTGGTATAAGTCTTTCCATAACTGATACCGTGATCGGCTGAGACTTTCTTTAGATGGGATACTTTGGTGACAAGGCGTAGAGCAGGGATTAAATTTAAATCAGAATGACTTACTTCGTCAGATGGATACATTCCATACAATCCTACGCCCACACGAACCATTTGATGATGCTGAGTTTTTTCTACCATCGTTGCTGCACTATTAGAAGAATGATAGATCGGAATCTCAAAACCAGCTTCTTTCACAACTTCTCTCATTTGCTCAAAGCCTTTAATTTGCTTGTCGAAATAACTACGTTCTTTTTCGTCAGCTGTTGAAAAATGGGTATAAAGCCCTTCCACATAAATAGCTGAATACTGTGCCGCTTGGTGCAGAAAGGGGATAACCTCCGATGGCTGAATCCCTAATCTCCCCATCCCTGTATCTAGCTTAATATGAATCGTTGCTTTTTTGTTCTGTCTCTTTGCCTCTTCTTGGACTTGTTCGAGCAGGTAGCTCGAGTAGACTGTAATGGCTAAATCATACTGAACGGCCGCTTGGATAGCATGAGGTGGTGTGTATCCCAAAACCAAAATGGGTATCGTAATTCCAGCTTTCCGCAACTGGATTCCTTCATCTACAAAAGCAACCCCGAGCCGGTCCACACCTGCCTCTGTTGCTGCTTTCGCAATCGGCACCATTCCATGACCGTATGCATTCGCTTTTACTGTTACTAATAGAATTACCTGATCTCCAATCCAGCGCCGATACTCTCGAATGTTATGATGTATCGCATCTAGATTGACTTCAATATAAGTGTCACGATAAAAAGGCTGTATCGATCTTGTTTCTATGTTGTTCATGAAGTCTCACTTCCAGCGATTTGTTATGTTGCCATTATACCAAATCACACGAAAGCTGTCCGATCACCCGTATGGGAGAAAATTATTTCTGACTTTGCCCTGTAAGGGAGGTAGCTATTTCAATCATCTCTGATGTATCCATACTTGAAACCATCTCATATTCGACTTGTTTCTCAGAATCTACCCAGATTAGGCTTTTTTGATTAGAGAATTCTAATAGCATACCTAGAGATCCCTGCACTTGTACGGGCTTTCCATAAGATGCTTTCTCCAGTTGGTCTGGCATCGCCTTTCGTTGCGAGAGCGTAAAAGGCTTTGATCCATGGAACCTCTGCACCACTATAGATCCTTTGGCACCTTGGATGGTTTGTTCATCTGTTAATCTCGTTCCTTGCGGAATCGTTCCCGGTGTGATGACACTCAATTCAGAATGTAGACGACCTAAAGTCTCCTTCGATGGTACAGGTGCATGAGTTAAATTCCGCTCCGAATCAAAAACACCTTTATCAAACTTTGTATCGTACTCAAATCGATCGAAAACCATCTTTACAACAGGCTGATCTTTATCATCATACACTTCTACTTTTTCTGGTTTATAATCCGAAGTAAGCCAAATCTTCTGCTTTACCCACGTTTTGTTCATATACTTGGTTGTGGCCACTTCAAATTGATATCCCTTTTTGTCAGCATCCACCTTCCTCGACTGATCCTCCACTATACTGGATAAGATGGTTTGATAAAGATATATTTGTCCACTGGTAGCAGGCCAGTCACTTTGAAAACGATAACTCTTCTTTAAATGAGGTGTTAAGACGTATACACCTTTGTCGTTTTTGAGCAAGACCTGTGTAACATCGCTTGTCTCATTTTTCAATTGAACCCGGTAGAGATTAGGACGTTTATACCAAACCTCCACATCCACTTCTTGACTCTTTTTTCCCGCTTGTAGAGTTAATTTCCCGTGCCCCGTATAGGAATCAATCTCTTCGGGCTGCTTCCGAAGATCCGAGACGACATCTTCCGAAGACTTTTCACAAGCCGACAAAAAAACGGACAGTATTAGAACGAACACGAGAAACCATGATTTTTGACGCATATCCCATTCCCCCTCCGATTTCCCGGGAAATATGTCGGTTAGTCTGGTACTATTTCCTGACAAAATCCGCAGGCAGCTCGTCATCTTTGTCCTAACCGCACTATCATTATATGAGCCACTCAACATGGTTATTCATCATTTAATCTACTTCAATGACGGCCGTTGCTACTGCATATCGCTGACTATGGGAAATAGAGAGATGAATTCTAACATTTTGGTCCCCAAAAAAAGATTTCATTACTGGTTCGGCTAGTTGTACCTTCGGTGCGCCTAGTTTATCCTTTACGATCGAGATGTCATGAAAGCTTAGTTGGGATCCGATCCCCGTTCCTAACGCTTTCGAAATAGCTTCCTTCGCTGCAAAACGACCTGCTATGTATTCAGTTGTTCGTTTTGAAACGGAGGACAAGTGGGTTTGTTCTTCTTCATTTAAGATACGTTTTGCAAATCGTTCTAAGTTAATCAGAGCTATTCTCTCGATCTCTACAATGTCCGTTCCGATTCCAAAAACCATGTTGGCTCTCCCCTTTTTGGCTATTATCTACTAGATTGCATGGGTTTATCAATGTTGAGTCAAGTAAATGAGAATCACTTTTTTCTCGATTTAAGTATTGCATTTATTTGAGAATCGTAGTACATTCTTCTCGTTCGATTTTTTTATATAAGCTCTTGTAAATATGTTCTAAACCAACCATTTTACTTTTTCTCTTTTTTAATCCCAACCATACGGTCTATGTCGTTCCCGTTTTCTAAGGTCTAGCTAGTGTTTCAGCGTCACTTATAGTCTTTAAAAACGGTCAAGAGTCAGAGAGGATTGATGAATACAATCCTCTCTGACTCTTTGTTTTATATATGAAGATACACCATTTTTCAGAAAAACAAGATGTAACATTCTCTTTACATATTCCCATATCTTAGTCAACAGTACTTTTTTACGATATTGAAGAAGTTGTAAAAAGAGGAGGATTTAGCTTGAAAATAATAAAAGGTATCGCCCTTGCTTCTATTCTAGCTATCGCAACAACAACTTATATTGAACTCATACCTGGTGCTGAAGCAAAGAAACAAGAGAAGGACGAAATTCGAAATGTAATCGTATTAATCGGTGATGGTATGGGGCCTTCCTATATGACCGCCTATCGTTATTTCAAAGATGATCCTAAAACAAAGGTGAAAGAGCCTACTGCCTTTGACCCACATTTCGTCGGTATGCAAACCACATATTCAGAAGATCCTCATGAGAATATTACGGATTCTGCATCCGCTGCAACTGCTATGTCAGCGGGAGTAAAGACATACAACAATGCAGTAGCCGTAGATAACGATCATTCGGAAGTGAAAACAGTATTAGAAGAAGCCAAAGCGAAAGGGAAATCGACTGGACTGGTAACCACTTCAGAGATTACACACGCAACACCCGCTGCCTTCGGGGCTCATGATATCCACCGAAAAAATATGGATGCGATCGCAGATGACTACTACAACGAGCTCATTGACGGAAAACATAAAGTAGATGTACTACTAGGTGGAGGCCATACCAACTTTGTGCGTAAGGATCAAAACTTAGTAGAAAAGTTTAAAAAAGATGGCTACGGATATGTAACCAATCGAGACGAACTGAGGAGGGATCATAGTAAACAAGTACTTGGTTTATTTGCTCCTGAGGGAATGGACAGAATGATTGATCGAAAGGCAAATACTCCTTCCCTCCAAGAGATGACGAAATCTGCTATTGAGCGTCTCAACCAAAACAAAAAAGGCTTTTTCCTTATGGTAGAGGGAAGTCAAATTGACTGGGCCGGTCATGATAACGATATCGTAGGCGCGATGAGTGAAATGCAGGATTTCGAAAAAGCATTTCAAGCGGCAATTGATTTTGCAAAAAAAGACAGGCACACCCTAGTCATTACAACAGCAGACCATTCTACTGGTGGACTTTCTGTAGGGGCTAACAGCGAATACAACTTCCACCCTGAAATCCTTCGTGCTGCAAAAAAAACACCTTACTTTATGGCTACACAAATCGTATCGGGTAAGTCGGTAGAAGAAACATTGAACACTTACATCGATCTTGATCTAACATCTGAGGAAATCCAATCTGTTAAAAAAGCTGCTATGAATAAAAAACGTTTAGATATCCATCAAGCGATTAAAAAAATCTTTAATGCCCGCTCCTACACAGGTTGGACAACAGATGGACATACGGGTGAAGAGGTTCCCGTATATGCTTACGGCCCGGGCAAGGAACGGTTTGCAGGTCTAAACGATAATACAAATCTGGCAGATGAGATTTTTTCCATTCTAGGTGGGCAAAAAGGGAAGAAATAATGTAAGGAAAAAAGAAAACAATCCCCGTCATCATGCTGATAGGGATTGTTTTTTACTACTTTCGATGCATCTTAAATTCCAAGAACAACTCATTATAGTGGGATAACATCTTCTTCCCAAGATTTTTGTATACCTCTAGCTTCTTTGTCAACTCTGGGGGAGGATAGAAGCGCACATCTTGTGAAATCTCTTCAGGAAGTAGCTTTAAGGCTTCCGCATTCGGGGTCGAATAACCGACGTACTCTGCATTCTTCGCTGCATTCTCCGGATCAAGCATGAAATTAATAAACTTGTGAGCACCCTCTACGTTTTTAGCTGTTTTAGGAATCACCATATTATCGAACCAGAGATTAGAGCCTTCTTCCGGTACCACATAGTCAAGATTCTCATTCTCTCCCATGATCTCTGAAGCATCTCCAGACCAAACAACCCCAAGTGACGCTTCTTCATTCACCAGCAACATCTTAATCTCATCCCCTACGATGGCTTTAATGTTAGGAGTAAGTCGATCTAACTTTGCCTTCGCCGCTTGAAGATGTGTTTCATTGGTATCATTTAATGAATGATGAAGGCTGTTTAACGAAAACCCCATCACTTCCCTTGCCCCGTCAGCTAATAGAATCTGATTCTTAAAGTCTGGATTCCATAAGTCATCCCAACTCTTAATTTCTCTTCCCCCTAACTTCTCCTTATTATAGATAATCCCAACCGTTCCCCAGAAGTAAGGAATCGAGTATTGATTTTGAGGGTCAAAAGGAAGATTCATAAAACGGGGTTCGATATACTTCAAATTAGGAACCTTCTCCTGATCAATCGGCAACAGTAACTTTTCCTCTTTCATCTTAGACATCGCATATTCAGAAGGTACCGCCACGTCAAACGTAGTGCCGCCTTGTTCGATCTTCGTCATCATCGCTTCATTTGAGTCAAATGTTTGATAAATCACCTTTATGCCCGTTTCTTCTTCAAATTTTTCCAGAAGCTCTTCGTCAATATAGTCTCCCCAGTTATAAACCGTTAGCGTATTCTTCCCACCGTAACCCTCAGCTTGATTAAGATAGTAGGTTAGATACATAAGACCGAAAGATATCAAAAATATAACAGAGAAAGCACGTGTTAATCTCTTCATTTCCCAACCCCCATTCCTGCACCACGTTGGTTACGTTTCGCGATGAAATAATACCCGATCACCATCACCATCGTCGCAAAGAAAATAAGGGTAGATAATGCATTAATAGAGAGGGAAATCCCTTGTCGTGCCCTCGAATAGATCTCAACGGACAGGGTTGAGAAGCCATTTCCTGTCACAAAAAAGGTAACCGCAAAATCATCTAACGAATAGGTTAACGCCATGAAAAATCCAGCAAAAATCCCCGGAGTAATAAACGGCAAGATTACTTTGCTTAATATATCCCAACGACTCGCTCCTAAATCCCGAGCTGCATCAATCAATGTGGGGCTCATTTCATTTAACTTTGGCAGCACCATTAGCACCACAATCGGAACACTAAAGGCAATATGAGAAAGCAAAACCGATACAAAGCCTAATTTCACTCCCACAATGGTAAAAAGAAGTAAGAATGACGCTCCAATTACCACATCCGAGCTAACAATTAATACGTTATTCAAGGTAAGGAGTGAATTTTGTGTCCGTAAATTCCGCACATAAAAGATCGCTAAAGCACCACAAACTCCTAGTATCGTCGAAAGCGCCGCTGATAACAACGCAATGACGAGCGTATTAAGGACAATGATAAAAAGCCTTGTGTCTTGCAATACTTCCTTATAATGTTTCAAAGTAAAGCCTTCAAAGTTGTACATCTTATCTCCGCTACTAAAGGAGTACACCATTAGATAGAAAATCGGAGCATAGAGAATGACAAACACAATAGCTAAGTATAATGTAGGGCCTAGTCCATTCTTTTTCTTCATATTTGCCATCTCACTTCCGTTTTCTCGTCAGCATCATAATAAACGCCATTGCCATAATCAGGAACACCGCAATCGTCGCTCCCATTCCCCAATCTTGAGTGACAAGGAAATGTTGCTCAATGGCTGTTCCCAGCGTTATAACCCGGTTTCCAGCAACCAAACGAGTAATCATAAACAACGAGAGCGCAGGAATAAAGACAGCTTGGCATCCCGACTTCACTCCGTCCAGGGTTAGCGGGAAGATGACACGACGAAAAGTAGTCCACTGAGAAGCGCCCAAATCATTTGCCGCATCCAGAAGACTATGATTCATCTCTTCCAAAGCATTGTAAATTGGCAAAATCATAAACGGAATAAAAATATAAACCGAAACAAATAAAAAGCTAAAATCCGTAAATAAAATCTGTTGGGTCCCAATTCCTATGCTTTCTAACAACTTATTAGTAGGGCCATATGTCCCAAAAATCCCTAAAAAAGCGTATGCCTTCAACAATAAATTGATCCATGAAGGCAGGATAATGAGAAGGAGCCATAGTTGTTTATGTTTGGTCTTCGTTAGCCAATAAGCCGTAGGGTAAGCAATTAGTAACGAAATAACTGTAATGAGTAGCGCATACCAAAAGGAACTTAACGTCATTTTCAAATAGACGGGGGTAAAGAATTTTTGATAATTCCCAAGCGTAAACTGTCCATCTACATTAAAGAATGAGTAATATACAATCAGCAAAATAGGAGCAACTACAAACAGTAGGATCCATGTGAGGTAGGGAATAAGATATAGGTTTCTTGTTCTAATCTGCATGGCTTGCCTCACTATACGCTTCGAGACGCTTATCAAACTCTTCCTCTGTCTCACCCAGTCGCATCACATGAATCGCTTCTGGATCAAAGTATAATCCGATCTCTTCCCCCACATTCGCCTTTTTCGTACTATGAACCAACCACTCATTCCCGTCTTGATCATAACCACAAATTTCATAATGAACCCCTCGAAACAGCTGTGAATCCACTTTCATTCGAAGCTTCCCTTGATCAGGTGAAGTAATTTCTAAATCTTCCGGGCGAATCACAATCTCCACTTGCTCATTCCGATTAAATCCACCATCCACACAATCAAAGTTTTTTCCAGCACATTGGACGAGGTAATCTTCTTTCATCACGCCCGGCACAATATTTGATTCACCTATAAAATCAGCAACGAAGCGGTTAATCGGCTCATCATAAATATCCGTAGGTGTTCCACTTTGCTCTATATTTCCTTCGTTTAGCACGAAAATCTCATCCGACATCGCAAGCGCCTCTTCTTGATCATGCGTTACAAAAACAAACGTAATCCCTAAGCGTCGTTGTAACTCCCTAAGTTCGTATTGCATCTCTGTACGTAATTTCAAATCTAACGCAGAAAGTGGTTCATCCAGCAGAATCACCTCTGGCTCATTTACAATGGCACGTGCAATCGCCACACGTTGTCTCTGTCCGCCAGACATCTCTTTAATCTCACGATTTTCATATCCAACCAAATTCACAAATCGCAGGGCTTCTAGCACTTTGCGATTGATCTCATCAGAATTACAACCCTTAATTCGCAAACCAAACGCCACATTTTCAAATACATTTAGATGGGGAAACAATGCATAGTCTTGAAATACCGTATTTACTTGCCTTTTATTTGCAGGTACATCATTTATCACTTTCCCATGAAAGTAAATCTTACCTTTAGTTGGTTCTGTAAACCCTGCAATCAAACGTAAAATAGTAGTCTTTCCACAGCCAGAAGGTCCAAGAAGAGTGTAAAACCTCCCCCGTTCAATGGAAAAACTGACATCATTTAATACAGCAGGATCTTGATCATATTGCTTCGTAACATTTTCAAAACGAATTATTGTCTGATCAGCCATTGTGACCTCCCCAAATATGTTGCCATTTATAAATAAGATTCTGTAGCAACCAAAATAACTTCCGACTCACCTTGATGATGATTCATAATCTGATGCTTATCCGATGCAGTGTAGTATATTGCCTCCCCCTCTTTGGCAATATACTGCCGCTTGCCAACTTGGATCATAATCTGACCACGCATCACAAAGGCAAACGTCTCCGCTAAAGAAGGCTCAAATTCTTTAAACTCTCCCATCTCTTCTAGACGGAGTAGGATTGGCTCCATTTCCTTCTCGTTCGACTCTGGGACCAGCCACTGAATTTGATAACCACGATCCTCATCCATAAAGCTCGTCCAATCATCAGATGTATAAACGACTTTCTGTTCTTGTCCATCCTCATCAAAAAACTCTTTTGGCGCACAGCCTAAAACCTCCAAGATCGCAAAAAGGGTTTCGATCGAAGGCGAGCTTAAATCACGTTCTAACTGAGAGATATAGCCCTTAGACAAGTCCGTCCGCTCTCCCAACTCCTCCTGAGTCAGCCCCTTTTTCAATCTTAGATTTTTGATTTTCTTACCGATTTGCATGGTATAACCTTCAATCACGTTTATTATAAGTAAACAAGAAGTACAACAAGTTCATTATTACGCAACACAAAGTTTAGTGTAACAGTTACTTGTAGTATTATCTAGTACGAATTAGTCTATTTTAGTTTGGTAAATCAAGGGGTTATCGTACCTGCTGTTCGATCTAGTTCTATCTATTTATAAGTAGTATGTGGTCAAAATGTGGTCAAATAAGGGTAAAACGTGTGGTCAAGTGGCATGTTAGCTAAAAAATGTGGTCAAGAAATAAAATGTTCAACAAATGCGGTCAAGAAAACAGCATTTATCCCTTATATAGTAAAAGCATCTACACAAGGAAGACCAAGTTTTATAAAGAAAGAAGTAGTTTCCTTTTCTCCTAGTAAATCTGCCTTTTCTAGGAAGTACGCTATTTCACCTGAGTTACTTCTGACAACTTTTCCTGCTTTTGGTGATAGCTTTTCTAGAACTCCATCTAGGTATTTTCCTCCATTACGAAATGCATATGCAATTATTTGTGCTTTCGATCCGTCAAGCTTTAAGTTGTACTGAGCAATTTCAACAAGTTTATTCTGTTGGACATTAGAAGCTTTAGATTCCGATGCTAGGGTGTGTCTGAAAACTTCTAATGTGTTATCTTATTCAGTAAGATGACATGCGAAGGAGATTTGCCAGAGCGTTATGGGTACAAATTTCATTGTTTTGTTTCTCATAGATGTTATCTCCCCCAACTCCAGCACAAGAGGGCAGTTGGATACCTGCCCTCATCGGTTTACATGCTCTATATGAATATATTTATCTTATATTATATAACAAAATTGAAGTTTTTTAACTATTTAATAATGAATAATAAGATTGTGTATCTTTTAAATTGCAGTCACTTCTTATCACCTATTCGTGAAAATGGGTAGTATCATGTCAAAAGAGATTTAAAGTATATGCTACCTTCTCGATTGCCTCTTTCTTAACCCGATAATAGCCCCGCTTGCTCCAACCGATCCGATCACACACAACTTCATCATTCATTCGTATACGAGACTGAACTGGACACCCTTTAAAGTTTTAAAGGCTGTGGCTGACGATGAAATTATACCGGAGAAGCATGTAAACATCGATAGCAAATTTAATTCAATATGAATATGTATAATAAGGATATTTACCCATGGTGCTAGTTGAAAATTTTCTGTTTCCACTTCGAACCATCCCTAATTCTTGGAGTCTCTGTCTCCATTTTTCACTTACGTAACCTTTGTCTGCAAGGACGTACGGGTGCGGGGCTTGTTCGACCAATTCTGTCCACGACGGTCACGTCGTGGACAGATGCCGCGGAAATGATATAACTAACTTGCATGCAACATTCCCCCTGATGATAGGGTGACGCTTTCACTATGAAGGAATTGTTGCACAAGAGCTATTTGTTTATCATCTTTTAGCTAGCACCACGGTTAATATTTATCATTTTTCATTAAGGGGGCATAACATGTCGCAAGCGAATATCCCTAACATCTCACCGAATATCTCGATTACTCGAGAAGACGCAGTAAATCTATTGCTATCATCCATTGCATTAGAAGAACTAGGCTTAAGTCATATTATTAATGCCGAGGGGGAAAAGCTTCAATACGTTCTCGGAACGCTACCCGGAGTCTCAACATCCTTCCAACCTTCCATTAGTGATTTACTTACGATAAACAGCAGTGTTCGCGACACGATTAATGTAATCGGGAAAAAAGAATGGATCCTAAATGAGAAGCTAGAAAATGTGTTAAACACAGACGTTACCAGAGGACCCGTAGGCCCTGCAGGTGCCACAGGACCTCAAGGACCGACAGGAAATTTTGTTACAGGTGATTTCTTATTTTTAGTTCAAGGGAATTCAGGCGCGGACGGAAATATTCCACTCGGTTTCGGAGATACCCTCAACTTTATATCTGATACGTTAGAAATCACGGTAACGCCTGGTTCTGCCATCGTAAAACTAGAAGTTCCCACTGGAGCTAACGGGGCTACGGGGGCTACCGGAGATACTGGGCCTCAAGGACCTACGGGCGCAGATGGTGCGGATGGTACTACAGGACCTCAAGGGGATACCGGACCTCAAGGTCCCACGGGTGCAGACGGCTCTACGGGACCTCAAGGACCTACGGGCGCAGATGGTGCAGACGGCTCTACGGGACCTCAAGGACCTACGGGCGCAGATGGTGCAGACGGCTCTACGGGACCTCAAGGACCTACGGGCGCAGATGGTGCAGACGGCTCTACGGGACCTCAAGGACCTACAGGTGCAGATGGTGCAGACGGCTCTACGGGACCTCAAGGACCTACTGGCGCGGATGGTGCAGACGGTGCTACAGGACCTCAAGGGGCTACAGGACCTCAAGGTTCCACGGGTGCGGATGGAGCAGACGGCTCTACAGGACCTCAAGGGAACACCGGGCCTCAAGGTCCCACTGGAGCTACGGGACTTCAAGGGGCTACAGGACCTACTGGCAACACTGGACCTCAAGGGAACACCGGGCCTCGAGGGAACACTGGAGCTACGGGACTTCAAGGGAACACCGGGCCTCGAGGGAACACTGGAGCTACGGGACTTCAAGGGGCTACAGGACCTACTGGCAACACTGGACCTACAGGAGTAACTGGTCCAACAGGAACTATAGCTTCACAATTTGCTTTATTTTACCATATTATTAATTCTGGAACACCAGAGGCAGTTCCTGCCGGACAACTTTTTCCTATTACTCAGGCTTCAACTAATAATACAGCAGGTTTTTCCTTAGCCAGCAATCAGATTACCGTTTCTCAAGCGGGTATATATCTAATTAACTTTCACGTCATTGGTGCCACTTCAAGTTTTGTAGGTAGTAGGATTCAGGTCAATGGAGTTCACGCGCCACCATATGGTTCACACTCTCCACAAGGGAGTGGTGCCTCAGTAGGGCAGGCTCTTCTACAGTTAAATGCGAATGATGTTGTTTCTATAGTAAATGCTTTCGGTAGTAACACAGTCTCTCTACAACCTTCGCAAGGTAGTTTAATTAGTATGCCTGTAGAGATATCGTTTCTATTATTGATTTAGTTTTTGGAGCTCCTATTGAAGAAGACTCCTGTTATCCCAGATAATGCTGTTGATGGGGGAATCGTGGAAATAACATATATTATACCCGTGGTGCCAGTTAAAAGATGATAAACAAATAGCTCTTTGCAACAATTCCTTCATTTGATTATGGAATCTCCGCCAGAAAGGACAGATGAAGAGGATAATTCAACAACAGGTGGTCAAAATGTGGTCAGACCACTACATCATTCATTCTTTATTACTGCGTTGGAAATAAAAACAAGGATGTAGTTCAGAGTGAACTGCATCCTTGTTCATCTTTAGCCAAGATCAATACTCACTTCCATTGCAAAAATTGTTCATCAAGTGTAAAGTCTGTAGAGAGTTGAGATTTTTGTAGCATAGAAGGGCAGATAGAATTATATCGTCTGATAAGAGCATTTATTGGCTTTAAATCTTTTTTTGTAGCCGACTGAGATTGCTGGAGTAGCTCCTGAATGGCTCTACGTATCTTTAATTGAACCTCAACCCATTCAGGTCGGTAATTTGCATTTTTCAGCATTCTATCCATAATATCTCCCTCTAGCACATCCTTCTCCAGTTTTTGTCCCTGTGGAACATCATCAAATCCTCCCTTATCCTTATACTCTTGAAACATTTGATCAAACCAATCTCCACTTGTCTGAGTTGTCACACTCCGAGTATGCTTTGCTTCATTCTGTTCGCCCATCATATCACCTACGCCCGTTGATATTTTCGTTGCTCATTCGTAGACTCACTACAGACTAGATAACCTCATTCTACTACTTACTCTTACATTACTTATAGACTAAGATGATTTTTTAACAGAGCTATATTCCTTGAAATAATGTAACTTTGAAGGTAACAAGACAGCTGTCATTAGGGCAACTGAAATCAATATCATGAAATGAGAGCCAATAATATTGATGTTTGATCGATTGGAATATTATTCTGATAGAATGTACATGTTCAAAAACTGAGATTCTTCTCTTTTTGAGAGAAAATTCAGGACCCCTTTCCCAAAATATCGAGGAGTATCTATTTTGTATCAAAAATATGAAATATAGTCTCTTGTAGTCAATATTATATCGTACCTAGGATCTAGTTTTATCTATTTCATCACCCGAAAATAAAAAGAACAAGCCTAAGGGCCTGTCCAAAATAAAAAATATATAACAAGGCAAAAAAACATGATCAATCCCCTTGTTCATGTTGTTTGCAAATATTCTATTCTTTTACCATAACTCTATCGAATTCATCATGACTAGGTAAAACGAGTGAAGTTGGTTCAAATGAAGAGCAGGTATTGTTGAATATTCTAAAAGCTGCGCGCACATCCAATCTTGTTGGGTGGTCACAACCTTCAGGCGTGACCTGTCTAACACCAACGAAGATCCAGAAAATATCGCAATTAGATACTTCGGGATCACACTTAAACGACGAATCCTGTAAGCAAGCCACTTGATCCACATAAGCAACGTCTTCAAGGGATACATAAGAAAATGAATCAGGACATTCGCTTTCAACAGGTACACTAATCACATAGTTAAAAGCTCCCACAGCTCGAACCGCTTGGGCTCGAAACACAATCGGACCACAATCATTTACCATACCTGGACATTCAAAAGCAACTTCTTCCGTTCTGCAGTCTAAACCTGAGTGAATTCCTACATGAAGATTGCCTTCACCAGATAACCGAAAACCTTCCGGTAAATTGATAGTTCCACAAATAGATACCGTTTGATGACAATGGATCACTTGTTCTGGACTTGGCTGTCCTGCGTTCTTTTTTCCACAAGCCATGATATCAACCTCCTCTAGTATTCTCACTATCTTATTCAGGAGATTGATAGCCGGTTCTATGCTAAAATTCATTTTTCCAAGTTTGATTCATTTATGATCGCTAATATTTGATGATCTTCCCAATTCCCATTCACTTTTAAGCTCTTTCTTGCAATCCCTTCCTTATGAAACCCGTTCTTTAAGAGCACTGAAATAGATCCAAGGTTATGGGGTAAAACGGCGGCTTCAATACGATGAAGATTTAGCTCTTGAAAGGCATGAACCACTACCAATTTTACCGATTCAGACATATATCCTCTACCATTATAATCCTGATCTAGCGTGTAACCAATCCAACAGCTTTGTAAGTGTAGTCTCATAACCCGATTCAGCATGACTTTGCCAATCAACTCATTTGACTCTTGTAAGTAAATCAAGAAAAGATATCCACGATCTGTTTGGGCGTCTTCAATCGCTTTTTTTACAATCTCCCATTGACCCTGGGTAGTATAATCAAAATCCTCTTGTTTTCTAAAAAAGGGCTGAAAGAAATCTCGGTTCTTTACCTCAAACTTTACTAGTTCACCTACGTCTTCTTCCTCAACTAATGTAATATAGATATTCTCACCTTGTATCTTCTCCTTCCTATCATGACATCTCTTTAGCATGGCTATCCCCTTCCTCATTTCATTCTCAATATCTTTACCTTATTACTTGTCACTTGCAAAAATATCGATACCTAACCCATATAAAACATCGATTGCCTCCCTCACCGGTAACTTGGGTAACCGAAATTCCTCTGCTATAAACTCTTCTATTTCTTGTATAGTAGAAAAGCAAATCTCTTCTGGTCCACGGTCGACATAACGAATTCGACATTTATTATTCACCAGTGATACATTGCGATTCTGATCCGTTTGCCATAGTTGACATCTTAATGCTGACATGAAAGTAGCCCCTAATTGGAACGAGTTTTGCAATGCAGGTAGAAAATCAGAAGGCTGGTATTTTTTATGTGCGAAAAACGCCCATTCCTTTCCACTTTTCTTACCATCTGTATAACGAACAAACTTGTATTTATGTTCTTGCAGGGAAATAGGTAGCAAGTAAACTTTATCATCCCCAAAATAGCTCATATTTTCACCGGGCCTTTCATAACGAATCGGTTTAAATATAGGCGCAGCTGCTCCAAAATCTATAAAAACTCGCTCTTCATCTAATATGACAATGATCCCCATATGGTTTTCTCCAAGCATCGCACCATAACAGTCGAAACCGAGTTCTGTTAATAACTGAATGACGTTTGAATTCTGGGTAAAACAAGTACCTCCAAAATGAAACTGGCTATAACCATCTACAAACTGTTCGAATGAAGGGATTTCATACCCCCTTCCAACGTGGTCTCGATACGAAATGAGCTTACTCACATTTTCAAACGGAAAAGTATTCAAATGAGCATGGCAAATGCGAGAGAGATACTTATAGTTTGGTTTCTCTGCAGAAAGACCCATATACTCTAAATATCTGCTTGCTGTCGTAGATATCGTATTCATCCACATCTTCTCCTTATGGATTTCTATTTAGCCACTTCTACATTTCAAAAAAATGCATAGTAAGGTGGTTCGAGTGTTTTTACAATTCCACTCTATAATCCTCTCCTAATATTAGATATAAAAACATCCCCTCTAGATATCATATCTAAAGGGGAGCAAATTTCAGATGATTATTCAACTGTTACGGACTTTGCAAGGTTACGTGGTTTATCAACATCATATCCACGCTCTACACAAGCATAGTAAGCAAGAAGTTGTAATGGAACTACTGTTAAGACTGGAGCAAAGAGGTCACTTACTTGTGGAATCGTGATTACTTCATCCACCGACTTGATTAAATCTGTGTCCCCTTCAACTGCTAAACCGAGTACATAAGCTCCACGTGCTTTTACTTCTTGGATATTGGAAACCGTTTTTTCAAACACGGATTGTTGTGTCGCCAATGAGATAACAGGGATATTATCTTCAATCAACGCAAGTGTACCGTGCTTCAACTCACCTGCAGCGTAAGCCTCAGAATGGATATAAGAGATCTCTTTTAACTTCAAAGAACCTTCTAATGCTACAGCATAATCTAATCCACGGCCTAGGAAGAATAAGTTGTTGTGCTTTGCAATGCTACGTGCAAACGCTTCAACTGTTTTTTCTTGTTTTAGCACCTCTTCCACTTTAGCCGGGAGAGTAAGAAGATCGGTTACGATGGTTTGTAGCTCTTCAGCAGACTTGTAGCCTTTCGCTTGTGCAAAGTAGATGCCTAGTAGATAAATGGCAATCAACTGGGAAGTGTATGCCTTTGTAGAGGCCACCGCAATCTCTGGACCTGCCCAGGTCGTGATCACATCGTCTGCCTCACGTGCAACGCTAGAGCCGACTACATTTGTAATCGCCATCACACGAGCACCATGTTTTTGCGCTTCACGTAATGCGGCCAGTGTATCAGCTGTTTCTCCTGATTGAGAAACCACGACTACCAATGTGCGATCCGTGATAATGGGGTTGCGATAACGATACTCGGATGCTACATCACACTCAACCGGAATGCGAGCAAGATCCTCAAGTACATATTTACCGACCAAACCAGCATGATACGCAGTACCACAAGCAACAAAATGGATTTTCTCTATATTCTGGATCTGCTCTAGTGTAAGTCCGATCTCTTGCGAAAGATCAACCGTATCCCCTTTTACACGACTTGCAAGCGTATCACGAATTGCTTTCGGTTGCTCATAAATCTCTTTCATCATAAAGTGGTCGAAGCCACCCTTTTCCGCTGTTTCGATATCCCAATTTACACGCATACTTTCACGTGTGATCGGTGTTCCGTCCATCGTCATCAATTCCACTCCTGCTTCATTGATAACCGCCATCTCGCCATCTTCCATGATATATACATCACGTGTGTGCTTCAGGATCGCTGGGATATCGGAAGCAATAAAGTTTTCACCTTCGCCGACTCCAACTACCAACGGACTTGCATAACGAACCGCAATCATTTTATCTGGCTCATACTCACTGATAATGCCGAGAGCATAAGCTCCATGTAAACGAGCTACCACCTTTTGAACCGTACTTAGTAATCCGCCATCCCAATGATCGGCTAATAGCTTAGCAAGAACTTCTGTATCGGTTTGGGAAGTAAAATGATATCCTTTTGCGATCAGCTCTTCCTTTAACTCAATATAGTTCTCGATAATCCCGTTATGAACGATCGCGAACTTCCCATCACGATCCACATGTGGATGGGAATTCTCATCTGATGGTTTCCCATGAGTTGCCCAACGAGTGTGGCCGATCCCTAAAGAACCCTGTAATCCACTCGTCTGCAACTTTGTTTCTAAATCCTTTAAGCGACCTTTGGATTTCTCAACATGAAGTTGCTGTCCGTTATAGATCGCTAAACCCGCAGAATCATATCCGCGGTACTCAAGCTTGCTTAATCCTTCCAATAGGATGGATTGAGCTTGCTTTCCACCAATATACCCAACAATTCCGCACATAGATGCAAACCTCCTGTTATTCTGTTACGTGCAAGTGCTACTTACTCCGGATTGTGTTTCATGCTCCTCTTGAGCATTTACGTCATATCGTAATCTTTGCTCGATCAGTCACCCAATCGGTTTGTATTACGATTCCACGGCACTGACGCATTACCGGGAGGCATCCGCCGAACACTCGATCATCCTCCACCTCGTCAACTGCATCATCTCTGCAGTTCTGGCGCTTTTAACAACAGAAAAAAATTATAACACGATAGGGGATTATTTGTCTCTGGCAACTCTATCCTCTATGTGTCATATTCCTATACTATTCAATGACCCGAGAAAAGTAAAGTGCGATATCCCTGTTATGGACATCGCACTTTTTCACTATTCACCTAATTGACGCAAAATCGTTTCGGCAATTTGCGAAACGTACTCTTCTAATTGTGCTTGATCCGGTCCCTCTGCCATCACCCGAATAAGTGGTTCTGTACCGGAAGGGCGTACCAAGACGCGACCTTCTTCCCCTAATGCATCTACAACCGATTGAATTGCTTGTTGAATCACAGGATTCGTATCCCAGCCCTCTTTCGAAGCCACACGTACATTTTTCAACACTTGAGGAAACTTGTGCATTTTATCTTTTAGATTGGACAAGGTTTCTCCTTCTTCTTTGACCGCACGTAAAAGTTGAATGGCCGATAACATACCGTCCCCTGTCGTATTATGATCTAGGAAGATAATATGCCCAGACTGTTCCCCACCTAGGTTATATCCGCCTTCACGCATTTTTTCCATCACATATCGATCCCCAACAGCAGTACGTTCTGTAGCAATTCCTGCTTCTCCGGTAGATTTAAAGAATCCGAAGTTAGACATCACTGTTGTGACAATCGTATCTTTTGCGAGTAACCCTTTTTGTTTAAAATAGTACGCACAGATAAACATGATCTGGTCACCATCAACCACATCACCCTTTTCATCTACGGCGATCAAACGGTCAGCATCTCCATCAAATGCTAAGCCCAAATGGGCCCCTTGTCTGACTACCTCTTGCTGAAGCCGCTGTGGGTGAGTGGAGCCACAATCCACATTAATATTTACACCATCTGGATTTACAGCAATGGTTGTCACATCTGCCCCTAGATCCCGTAACAAATGCGGAGCCAATTCATAAGCTGCTCCATTTGCTCCATCGACCACGATATGCATCCCGCATAGATCTGTATCAATCGTTGACTTGAGATGCTCCAGATATGCATCAATCCTGTCGCTCTCATCCGATATCCGTCCGATGTCATTTCCTGTTGGTCGTGGAATTGGGTCATTAGCTGGATCTTTTTCTAAAATCTCCAGTAATCTTTCAATCTCCGCTTCTGTCTCGTCCAATAGTTTATAGCCATCTGCTCCAAAAAATTTAATGCCATTATCCGGAAAAGGATTATGAGAAGCAGAAATCATGACACCTGCATCTGCTTTTAGATGGCGCGTTAAAAAGGCTACACCTGGAGTACTCACGATGCCTAAACGGGCTACATTTGCCCCAATGGAGAGCATTCCTGCCACCAATGCTGACTCCAGTAGCTCTCCTGATAGGCGAGTATCTCTGCCGACTGCAATTAACGGACTCGTTTTCCCACGAGTTAACACATATGCCCCCGCTCTTCCTAAACGAAAGGCTAATTCTGGTGTAAGCTGTTGATTGGCAACCCCTCTAACACCATCCGTTCCAAAAAATTTACCCACTTTCATTTCTCCTCCTTGTTCCTGTTTCCATCCAATCACGATTTGGACCGAATCTCGATCGTTGCTTTTTCCGGAGTTTGGCTTTCCAGCACAATCCCCTTCGGCAGTTTTATTTGTATGGGGACTTGGTGAACACCTACTGGAAGGTTATCCAAATCACATACGGCCTCTATTTGATCCATTTGTAATGCATCTGGTAAATTAGGCACTCCTGATAAGGAAGCATCCACTGCCTTAGGTGTTACAATCCTTGCTTCAAGTCCTTCTTCTATACGAATGGATTTGAGAGGAATATCACTTATCTGTTTCAAGTTTGACCGCTTCATTTTAACATAAATTTCTACATCCATGGGTTCCACTTTTTCGACTCCTGCAGGCTTTGGAACCTTTGCCCGAAATCGATACACACCTTCTGCCTTTGGCAATTCAACCGGAAGATCCACTTTATTTAATAACTCTAACATAGGACGATTTCCGTAGTAGGTGATCTTAGAAGGATTAGCCTTTATCTCCACTACTTCAACAGAAGAATCCTTAGTCGCATAAGTTAGTTGAATCGGAATCTCTTTTGATATAAAAGGATACGCTAAGCTGGGATTTTTTTTATATAACGTAATCGTAACCTTTTCTGGGGTGACTGTGTTTTTCACTCCAGAAGGAATCCCCGTTACGATCACAGGGACACTGCGTTGTTCTCCCTCTACAATCGGTTCATCTACACGAATTTTAGCGCGAACCCGAGAAGACGCATATTGAAGTGAAAATGGGTTTCCACTCATCATGATCGTCACTTCTTTTTGGGTTTGTATGAGCTCATAGTGCTCCTTATCATATTCTGCAGTTACAGGGACTATCTTACTTTCGGTATCATTTTGAACCCCTTCTTGATCCTTATTAAAATAATGAACCATAAACCATAAAACCCCTGCTAACAGCACTGAAATTACTCGAATGACCCAATTATTTTCTAACCACTTGTTCATTTCTTCCCTCTTCGCTCCCGCCAACTCAGGAATATCGAGATCGTTGGCGAATTTGGTTGAATCTGTTGATATAGCCGCTCAAATATCAAATCCTCTGAAATACCTCGCTCTAATTTACCACCAACCGCGATCGAGATCTGTCCTGTCTCTTCTGACACAATCACCACACAAGCATCTGAAACCTCACTCATTCCTATAGCAGCACGATGTCTTGTGCCTAGCTCTTTACTAATAGAAGGATTTTCGCTCAGTGGTAAAAAGCATCCCGCCGCCATAATCGAACCAACTCGAATCACAGCCGCTCCATCATGTAAGGGTGAATTCGGTAAAAAAATGTTTCGTAGCAATTCATTACTTACTTTCGCTTGTAATTCAATCCCTGACTCTATGTAATCGGAGAGTCCTGTCTCCCGTTCAATTACAATCAATGCACCGATTCGTTTGCTTGAAAAGTAAGTAACCGCTTTCGTTATTTCCCCAGAAACCCGTGTCACTACTTCATCTTTAGCTACTTGCCCTCTTGTAAAAAAGCCTCTTCTACCAATCTGCTCTAAGGCCCTTCGTAACTCAGGTTGGAAAATGATAATCACCGTAATAAGACCCACTGATAATAAGTTTTCAATGAGCCAACGTAATGTCCGTAGCTCGAGAAAATTACTTAATAACCATAACAACACGACCACACTAATCCCTTTTAGCAACTGAACGGCTCTCGTCCCACGTAATAACGTCAATAGTTGATATATAAGGAAACTCACTATCAATATGTCAATAAAATCATTTATATACTTTGTTATTCCAACCAATGATTGCACATTGTTTCCTCCAACGCATTTATGGATATATTATGCTTCAAATAAACAAAAAGATTTCACCCAATAAAAGGACACAATGAAAACACATCGTTCATGCAGACCATTTTAATTGAAACATAGTAAAAAGACTCCCCTTATAAAAGAGAGCCCCCTCACTCAATCCCCAGAACTATGCGATAACTCCTCGTTCATGGGAGTAGGCTTTATATTTCTCCTCCACCATGATCAACTTTAATCGTTGTACTGCTTCCCAAACATCTTGATACGATGTATATAAAGCAATAGGTGCTACTCGGATCACATTAGGAGCCCGGAAGTCAGGAATCACATTTGCTTCTTTCAGTGCCTTGCAGATCCGAGTCGCTTCTTCATGCTCCAGAGAAATATGGCCACCCCTGCGATGATCTTCCATCGGATTTCCAATCAAAAATCCCCATTCTTGAAGCTCGCTTTCAATTAACTCCATCATATATCGGGTTAACGATAAGGACTTTTTACGGATCGACTCGATCCCTACCTCTTCAAATATGGATAAAGAGCCGATCAACGGAGCTGCATTTAAGATAGACGGTGCACTCAATTGATATGCCCCTGCCTGTGTAGAAGGCTCAAATGCATGGCCCATATCAAATTGACGCTCCTTATCAGAGCCAAACCACCCGGCTAGTCCAGGAACCCTGCCAAAATGTTTTTCATGCACATAAATCGCCGCAACACTACCGGGGCCACTATTTAGATATTTATAGGAACACCAGACCGCAAAATCAACTCCCCACTGATGGAATTCATGGGGAACAGCCCCGATAGAGTGGCAGGCGTCAAATCCGATTAAGATTCCACGTTTATGTGCTTCTCGAGTAAGGAGTTCGATATCTAGTAATTGACCACTTCGATATAAAACCGTGGGTAATATGATCAAAGCGACATCATCCTGCATGCAAGCAATGATATCTGCTTCATCGATGTACCGACCCTGCCTACTCTTTACAGATAGAAAATGCTCTTCCGGATCAAGACCATGTAGCTGAAGTTGACTCTTAATCGCATAGATATCCGTAGGAAAGTCCAGCTCATTCGCTACGATTTTAGTGCGCTTCCCTTCTGGGTGATAAAAAGTCGCGATTAATTGATGCAAATTCACAGTAGTCGTCCCAGTTGCAACAACCTCTTCCTTCTTTGCTCCAACAAGGGGAGCCATCTTAGCTCCTAACATTTCAGCTAAATAAAACCACGGATACTTTCCGTTCGACCAACCGTCGATCTGATATCTCTTCCAAGATTCAAACATCTCTAAAAAAGTCTTCTCTGCTCGTTTTGAACATAACCCCAAAGAGTTACCATCCAAATAAATTTGATCCGATACCAGATAAAATTCATCTTGATACTTAGAGAGTACATCTTGATGATCCAAAAGCTTGGCATCCTCTTGAGTTGGTTTCATCGCTGTTGTTCTCCTTCTATTTAGAGTTTCGTTCGCAGATCCCAGAGTTCGGGGAAAAAACGGTGCTCCATTGTACTACGAAGGTATGGTACTCCCGGTGAACCGCCCGTTCCACGTTTAAAACCAATAATCCGCTCCACAGTCTTCATATGACGAAAGCGCCACTGTTGCATCCAATCCTCTATATCAACTAATTTTTCAGCTAATTGATAATAAATCCAATACTGATTTACATCTTGATAAACCTCCAGCCAAGCCTTCTCCACACTCTCATCGGATTGATAAGGCTTGGTCCAGTCACGATCCAGAATAGAAGGAGAGATCGTAAATCCTCTATTCGCTAATGCTTGGATGGCAACATCATATAGGCTAGGTTGTTGTAAGGCACCTTCAAGCATTTTCTTCACTTCGTCTTTATGACTGTAAATCTCCATAATAGGAGTACTTTTCTTACCTAAGTAAAATTCAATTATTCGATATTGATAGGATTGAAAACCAGAAGACTCTCCTAAGGAGTTACGGAATTCGATATATTCCGCCGGCGTTAGCGTGGACAGTACATCCCAGGATTGAATCACCTGCGACTGAATTCTGGATACTCGTGATAACATCTTTAAAGCAGAAGCTATACGGTTAGAGACAATATGTTGAATGGCTGCTTGAAGCTCATGGATCATTTGCTTCATCCACAATTCACTGGTCTGATGAATGATAACAAATAGCATCTCATCATGATGATTCGAAAGAGGGTTTTGTGCATCTAAGATTTGATCCAACTGTAAGTAATCACCATATGTCATGTTATTACGGAAATTCGTTTGTATCCCCTCAGGACGCTCTGTTTGCTCTAATCCTTCCTTCTTTACCATAATCGTCACATCCTCATCTATTAAACTCAAACTAAAAAATATAATAATGACTAATTGATTTTAAATGAAACATTCTGTAAAATGACTAATAGTATTTTACAACAAGCAAGCCCGATTGAGAACAAATACAGAAAATAAAATGGGTCTTAACGGGACGAGGTAAACAGCAAAACTTGCTATCTACCTCGTTCATCAAGAACTATAAGATTTTCTTTCCTAGCATCGAACTAATAAGAGCAACAGCCACTTTCGCCGTTAGATTAGACTGATCTAAGATAGGATTTACTTCTACAAACTCAGCCGATGTAAGAACATTTGAATCAGCTAACATTTCCATAGCTAGATGACTCTCTCGATACGTAATACCACCTGGCACCGGCGTCCCTACTCCTGGACAGTCAGAAGGATCTAAGCCATCTAGATCTAAGCTCAGATGAACACCATCTGTACCGTTACCCACAATCTCAATCGTTTCCTCCATGACACGAGCCATGCCCAAACGATCCACTTCATGCATAGTGAACACTTTGATTCCTAAATCCCGTATTAACTGTTGCTCACCCGGATCTAGCTCGCGAGCACCAACCAACACCACGTTTTCTGGGCGCACTTTCGGAGCAAAGCCCCCTAGATGAGTTAACAATGGGTGACCAATCCCTAAGCTGGCCGCCATCGACATCCCATGAATATTTCCAGAAGGGGACGTTTCACCCGTATTTAAATCTCCATGCGCATCGTACCAGATTAGGCCCATATTTTGATAATGCTTCGCCGCACCTGCAACGGTACCAATAGCCATGCTATGGTCTCCACCAAGTACCAGTGGAAAGCGCTTTCTTTCTATGACCCCCGAAACACACTTAGCAAGCTCCTCACAAACACTCGTAATCTCATGCAAATATTTTAAGTTTTGATCAGATATTTCTAAGGACTCCGGGCTTGGAATCGCTATATCACCTAAATCTTCAGCTTCAATACCCAAATCACAAATAGTCTGTTGAAGTGACGCATATCTTATCGCACTAGGCCCCATATCTACACCACGGCGACCTTGTCCAAGATCTATAGGCATTCCAATAATTGAGATAGGTCGTTTTATCATTTATTACATCTCCTTGCTACTAAAGAAGAATTGAACAATTTAAGTTTACCATATAAAAACTTTTCTTAGTAAAACATTTTACCACCCTCAACCTTCTATGACATATTTATGCATTTAACAGAATAAAAAAAAGAAAGTTTAAAAAATCATAATTTTATCCACCATATTTTTAATAACACCCATTAATAGACTTTCTGAAGCGAATTATATTTATACAGGACAACTATTATATTCGTAATATTACATCTACTCAAACACCACAATGAAGGCATTTTTCCTTGAAAAAATAAAAAAATCCCAGATAGTTGAGCTACTGGGATAATGTCATTCTCTATGGTGACCCGTAGGGGATTCGAACCCCTGCATGCCAGCGTGAAAGGCTGGTGTGTTGAACCGCTTCACCAACGGGCCCTAGTGGAGCTTCCTACCAGGCTCGAACTGGTGACCTCTTCCTTACCATGGAAGCGCTCTACCTAACTGAGCTAAGGAAGCATGGCTCCTCAAGCAGGACTCGAACCTGCAACCTACCGATTAACAGTCGGGCGCTCTACCATTGAGCTATTGAGGAACAGTGGAGCGGGTGAAGGGAATCGAACCCTCGCAAACGGCTTGGAAGGCCGATGTTCTACCACTGAACTACACCCGCATTATGGAGCGGAAGACGGGACTCGAACCCGCGACCCTCGCCTTGGCAAGGCGATGCTCTACCACTGAGCCACTTCCGCAAATCAGTAAATCAATATGAGCCATGAAGGGCTCGAACCTTCGACCCTCTGATTAAAAGTCAGATGCTCTACCAACTGAGCTAATGGCTCTCACTAAGATGTCTAAATAAAAAATGGCTGGGAAGGAAGGGATCGAACCTTCGCATGACGGAGTCAAAGTCCGTTGCCTTACCGCTTGGCTACTTCCCAAAATAAAAAAAATGGTGGAGGGAGTAGGATTCGAACCTACGAAGGCGAAGCCAGCGGATTTACAGTCCGCCCCATTTGGCCACTTTGGTATCCCTCCATATTATGGTGGACGCTGACGGGATCGAACCGCCGACCCCCTGCTTGTAAGGCAGGTGCTCTCCCAGCTGAGCTAAGCGTCCATACTTTATCAAATTTTTGGTGACCCGTAGGGGATTCGAACCCCTGCATGCCAGCGTGAAAGGCTGGTGTGTTGAACCGCTTCACCAACGGGCCATAACTAACGAGATTTATTATACTATGTACTTACAGAAAGTCAACATTTTTTCAAAAAGTATCCCTAGACATAAAAAAAGCTCCATTTCGTTTCAATGAAGGTTTGGAGCGGAAGACGGGACTCGAACCCGCGACCCTCGCCTTGGCAAGGCGATGCTCTACCACTGAGCCACTTCCGCAAATCAGTAAATCAATATGAGCCATGAAGGGCTCGAACCTTCGACCCTCTGATTAAAAGTCAGATGCTCTACCAACTGAGCTAATGGCTCTCACTAAGATGTCTAAATAAAAAATGGCTGGGAAGGAAGGGATCGAACCTTCGCATGACGGAGTCAAAGTCCGTTGCCTTACCGCTTGGCTACTTCCCAAAATAAAAAAATGGTGGAGGGAGTAGGATTCGAACCTACGAAGGCGAAGCCAGCGGATTTACAGTCCGCCCCATTTGGCCACTTTGGTATCCCTCCATATTATGGTGGACGCTGACGGGATCGAACCGCCGACCCCCTGCTTGTAAGGCAGGTGCTCTCCCAGCTGAGCTAAGCGTCCATACTTTATCAAATTCTTGGTGACCCGTAGGGGATTCGAACCCCTGCATGCCAGCGTGAAAGGCTGGTGTGTTGAACCGCTTCACCAACGGGCCATGATGGAGCTTCCTACCAGGCTCGAACTGGTGACCTCTTCCTTACCATGGAAGCGCTCTGCCTAACTGAGCTAAGGAAGCATGGCTCCTCAAGCAGGACTCGAACCTGCAACCTACCGATTAACAGTCGGGCGCTCTACCATTGAGCTATTGAGGAATATTACTAAGCCTAGCGTTTGACAATATATAAAATATACATATATAGAATATTTTATACTATTATTTAAAAGATATAGCCTGGCGACGTCCTACTCTTCCAGGACCCTGCGGTCCAAGTACCATCGGCGCTGGAGGGCTTAACGGTCGTGTTCGGGATGGGAACGAGTGGAT
>NZ_FNPL01000002.1 GCF_900107305.1 Thermoactinomyces sp. DSM 45892 | reverse complement strand
TCCACTGGACCTCAGGGCGATACCGGACCTCAAGGACCTACGGGCGCTGGATCTCCCGGTTCCACTGGACCTCAGGGCGATACCGGACCTCAAGGTAGCACTGGGCCTCAAGGCGATACTGGACCCCAAGGCAACACTGGGCCTACTGGAGCTATTAACACCAGTAATATGCTGATTGCACGCAGTACTGGAATAACGGGTGTAACCGGGACATCTATTTCCCCGGTAGCGATTCCATTAGATACAGTACTAGTTGATAATGGAGGAGCAGATATTACCTTTGGGCCTCAAGCTACAGACATTACCCTAACGGGGGGGCACATCTATTTAGTCACGTATTCTGTATTTGTTAGACCGACCACTCCTCCGGAAAATATATCAGTTGCTTTACGTTTGGATAACATTGTTCAGAGTGGCTCTATGATGACTTTTGAAAATGTCAACGACTTCCTAACTGGATCTCAAACGTATATTGTTGATTTATCAGCGGCAGGAACTTCTGGAATCTTACAAGTTGTTAACACACAAGGTACAAATGACTATGCGATTCTTAATGAATCACTCGCTGTTACTGTAAATATTGTAAGGATATCCTAGATCATTTTTGTATAATCCATCACGATTATAATCCCCTTATACGGCTCCTTGCCATATAAGGGGATTATCTTTCTTACACCATCATTCGATTAGGACCTCGCTAAAAAATCTTCTTTCAACAACGAATACATATACATATCGTCAAACTTCCCAACTGTATATTCATATTTTCGTAATAAGCCTTCTCTGATAAAGCCGTTTTTCTCACATAGCTTCCATGAGGCGATATTTTCCAGTTCCATTAGTCCTTGGATTCGAACAAGTTCCATGTGGTCAAATCCGTATTGCAGGATAGCTTGAAATGCCTCAGTCATGATTCCTTTATTCCAATGTTCTTTTGATAACTCAGCGCCAACTTCTGAACGATAATGCTGGGATGACCAGTTCAAAAATCCACAGCTACCGATAACTTGTTCAGTTCCTTTTAGAGTAATGCCCCAGCGAATCCCTGTTTTCTTTTGGAAAATGCTAGAATACCAAGCGATTTCATCTAGCGCATCTTGTTCTGATTCAAAAGGGGCAAGCCCGTAATATTTCATCACGTCTGGATCTGATAAATAGATCAGCATATCTCCCGCATCGGCAGGGGTAACTTCTCTTAAAACGAGACGCTCTGTTTCTAGAACAGGAAAGGTTTTGTTTGATTTTAACTGAGTTGTCATATGTATGACTCCTTAATTTTTTATTTAGAATAAATGTTTTTACATTATACCATTATTTCGATAAAAAGAGTCCTACTACACAACCTGACTCTCCGTCGCCTCTACTTTGCCTAAGTCCAAAATTCGACCATACTCCATCTTAATGACCCGATCCGCTAAGTGAAAATACCCATCATCATGTGTAACTGCAATCACACATTTACCCCGCTTTTTCAAATCAGGCAATAAATTCTCGTAGAAGAATCTTCTAAACTCTGGGTCCTGATCAGCCGCCCATTCATCAAATAAATAGAAAGGCTTGTCTTCCAGATAGCTAATCATAAGTGCAACCCGTTTCCGCTGTCCGGTTGAAAGATTAATCGTACTAAGAACTCCACTCTCATCTACCGATATTTTATCTTCGATTTCTAGCAGTTTTAAATAGCGCTGGATATCCGTTTGTTTGCGATTTGTGTTAACCCCATATAGACGATCGAATAGGTAGACATCACTAAAAATAGTAGAGAAATGAGAGCCTATTTCCGCAGAATCGATCGGTTCATGATCCATCGTAACTTGTCCAGAATCAGGAGAATACAGCCCTGTGATTAGCTTAGCTAATGTGGACTTTCCACTCCCATTCCCCCCTGTGATAAAGACAATTTCGCCAGACCGAAACTCATACTGAAGTGGCCCCACAGAAAATGTCTCTCCCGATTTGCTTTTATATCGATACACCACATCTGCTATCTGTAAGGAGGTAGCGTCGGCTTTTTGCTCTACACTCGTTGTCACTGCTTCCACCTGTGGGGCTGAAGCGAGATCTAATGTTAATTCGTTCATTCTCTTCCAGCTAATTCGAATGCGAAATAGCTCTGGAAATGAGTTTAAGATTCCGTGAACAGGACCTGTCATATACAAAAAGACAAATACGTAACTAATCAATGATTCTTTTTGAATCTCCGGAAACAAGATAGGAAAGAAAAAGGCAACTGCCCCGATGACAAAGACAAACAGCAATTCGCCAATCACAAAGACATTGACAAACTTCTTCTCTCCCAATGCTCTTTTGGTTCGATAAGCATCACAGCTCTCTTCTATCGCTTGATGAAAATCCGCCCGTTTTCCTTTTTGTAGGTACAGCTCCTTAAAGCCGCCCACGATATCATTGATAAATTTGAAAAACACATTTTGGATATCGCGTGTTTGCTCCCACATGAGGTTAGCCGAGCGACCGATGATAAAATAAAGCCCTACGGATAAGAGGATTACTCCGAGCGAAACAAGTAATCCGTAAAAATTAATAAACCCCAGATAAATGAAGCAAAACAGCAGAGTTACAGAACTTGTAATTCCGGTAATCACAATCGTAGAAAAACGGCTTATCGTTTCAGTATCATTGTTCAACGTGGCATAGATTTTCCCTTCTGGGATATATTCGAAATTTTGATAAGGAGTGCCGAGTATCTTCCCTATTAAGTCCATGCGCTTTTCGTAGACGATATTATTAGTGATATCGATTAATTTGGTTCGCACCATTTTTTCGCCGATCACATAAATGGCGATTCCCATGAGAAAGTAGCCAAATAAAACTGGATTAAACGCCTTGTCTGTAGCGAGCGTTGAATTGATCATGAAAATAATAAGTCCATTTCCCAAACCGCCGATTAAACTAAGAATACCTAAATAAAAGATGGGTTTATCGTTTTTTTTTTGAAAAATCTTTGCCAATACTGCGTACAGGCAAAACAACATTCCCACCACTCCGAGTGACAAGATAGCTGTCAAAATCGTAATCGGACCCCATACATAGACGAAGCTCCATGGAAGTCCCTGAAAGAAAACGTCCGGCAGATAGTACATCGCCCCCACAAAGGTTCCACCCATGATGGTCAATAACACCACCGTTAGGAAGGCTGTACGCAATCGGACCCTTACAAATGTACGCTTACCCCTAAATATTTGAATCACGATGCGGGATAAAAAGAAGAGGGTGATGAGTGCCATGGTCCCGAGAATAAACGTAACGGCTGTTGCAACTTGGTCCACTTTCACATACATATCGGACGTGAGTTTCGTCTCTGTTTTTTCATTCATCCTATTCATGATTCCTTGGCCAATCGCAGCCGTATAATCTGAATTCATATTAGCTAAAACAGCTACTCCAAGTTGATCTTTTGGACGAAAGGCAAAGTACGAAGAGAAATTAGGATTATTTCCACTATGAGCGATCTGACCGCCATCGCCATTTTGATAGACAGACCAGCCTGCCGCATAAGAAGAACCATCTAGATCCGGTGCCACTTTCCGGTCTGGTTCGTGTGACTTTGTGATTCGTTTACTAACCGCATCACTTACCTTCACACTGCCCATCTGAATCTTTAACCACTGCCCTATATCTTCGATGCTTGAGACGACATATCCAGCCGGATTATTGCCTCGATAAGGGGGGGCTTTGTATTCAAGTGCCTGCATAAAGCCTGCCTTGTATCCTACCGCCATTTTGTCGATCGGTATATTTCCCTGTATATATGTACCTTTCAAGCCTAGCTCTGGAAAGACATTCTTCTGCATATACTCTTCGAACGAAAGACCTGAAACGCGCTGAATGATGTAACCCAACACATCATAGTTGATCGTCGCATACTCAAATTTTTCACCGGGACGATGTGATAACTCAATCCCTACTAGATTTCGCACAGTCTTCTCCAGTGCATCGTCTGATGTGGAACTAGGAATTTGACCAATCGTTTGAAATGGGACTCCACTTGTATGGTGGAGAAATTGCTCCACTGTGATTTGGATAGGCTTTCCTTGATAATTTAAAGTAAGCCAAGGGATATATTGGGTAATCGGATCCTCTAAGCGGACAAGTCCCTTTTCCTCTAGCTGAAGTAACGCTTGGGCGGTAAAAGCCTTGCTGGTTGAACCGATCTCAAATAACGTATCTGGTTCGATCTTTTTTTGTTGATCGATATCAGCATATCCAATCCCTTTTTGATAGATGGTTTTATCACCTTGCGTGACAACGATGGCTAAGCCCGGGATCTTCCCCGCTTCTTTTTGGTCGTTTATAAATTTCTCTACCTCTTCCACTGTCGTATGCAGCAATTCCTGCTGTGCACTTGCTAGTAGTGGGGTAAAACTACCTAAGCATATGATGAGGCTTAGGAGTATCAGTCTAAAAACTCTCATAGGATTCTCCTTTTCTAGGAATTTACGCCTCACAAACGTAGACTGGCTCTGTATAGAAACGTAGGCTATTCATCCACTTGTTACGTAGTGTTTGCCATTTTTCCACTGGGAGTTGTTCGGATTGCAGGATTTCCAGTGGAATTCGTAAGTTTAATAAGCGACCTTCTACAATACAGCGGGTGATCCCAGCTGGCATTAATCGATTGGATTCAACAACTCGCTTTAAGCCATCTAAGGTATATTGTGGATAGCAGATAAACACTTCTCCATCCCGTGGTTGTACGTAAGATCCATTTGGAATTCTACGAACATGACATTTATGTTGATAGAGTCCTACAATATGGTGCCACGCTGTTAGTTGATCCAGTAATTCATCGCTCTCGTTGGTAGAATATAAATAGTATGTTTCTCCACTAGGTAACACGACATGAGCAAGCCAATTGCGATCCAGCGGTTCGGTAGACCAATGAAGATAAGGACACTGTTGTAGTTCCTCCCACCAAGTATCCTGTGGGAGGAGATGATTCCAAGCACTTAAAAAAACATCCTTTTCTTCTACTAATTGGACCACGATCCGCTTACAATCAAGTGCCTTTAAGGCCATCAACCGATGGGCTCCATCTAATAGAAGATATTTTTCATTTGATAGCTTCAGCGCAATCGGTGGATTACTCAAATAGCCCTCCTCGGTTATCGATTTGCATATTTTTCCTAGCCGTTCATTTTCATGTGATTCATGGAAATAAATTTGCTCCGCCGATATTAAAGCTAGCGAAGAAATCACACTATTCATGGTAGAACCCCCTCTTTAACCCCAAAATCCAATCGATTTTCCGTATCTAGTCTTCCAATTGGACTCCAGATCCTGTTTCCACTGCTAATTTGTAATAATAAGTGGCAATCGCTACGTCGAAAATCGCCATGCCCATCGGATTAAATAAAATGGCTTGCTCTGCCCTGAGACTATTCATCGCTTCATGGCACACTACATCCACAATGGAGTATGTATCCTCTTTTTGTAGATTCCGCTCACGGTGCATCACTTCGATATCCGTATTTTCACGACAAACTTCTTCCCAGTCGTCCACAATGATCGACTTCGTATAATCGAGGATCTGCGGTTTAAAGTCACGAAGCGATACATTTAGTAAGAGCGCTCCATCTTTCGGCTTCTGGTCGATATATCCTTCCGCGGCAACTGTGCAAGTAATAAAAATATCTGCATCCTGATATGCTTCTTCATAAGAATTTACGATGTTCGTTTTAGCGAGAATCTCTGCTGGGATATGCTCTTGATTAATCCCTTTTTTATCGTACAAAGTGACGGATGATATTTTACTTCCTAGTAAATGCGTAACCATACTGAGATGTAACTGGCCGATTGGGCCAAAGCCGATAATCCCCACTTTTACATCGGTTAGATTACGTACTTTTTCAAACTCTTGGATGATGAGACCTGATACGGAAGCGGTACGGATTCCGCTCACGATCGCTGTATTGAAAGTAGCGAAAGGCTTTCCGGTGTCGGAATCGTTTAGAATCGTAACCGAATGTGCGCGCTGTATCCCTTTATCAATATTTTTCGGGAAACTCGCTATCCACTTAATCCCTGCCGCTTCAAAATCGCCCCCGATATAGGCAGGCATCGCGATAATTCGATTGGTTCTATCTTTAAATCGCAGGTAAGGCTTGATCGGCTGGGCGAAATGGTTTTCTTTCAAGTTTTGGACAGCATTTTGAATCACTTGTACGGTTTTATGCCAATCCACACCCATTTGTTTGATATGTCCTGTGTTTAAATAAAGCATGAAAATCCCTCCATGTATGTTTCATTACGATATGAAAGCCGCTTGCTTCGTTAGCCACTTAATCCACTCGGCGTTATAAACTGTCTGCACATATGGAATTCCGTTATCTGGGCACAAGAAGACCACGTTTGGCTTTCGGGCAAAGGTTTTATCTTGGAAATATTGATGAATCGCATAATAAGATGTTCCAGAGGACCCTCCTGCGAAGATCCCGTGATTTTCAAATAATTGATGACATCCTTCTACCGTATGCTGTTCTGAGATATGAACCACTTCATCGATCACAGCACGTTTTACTAGCTCAGGAACCGTACTTGCTCCAATACCCGGAATATATCTCTTTTTAGGCATATCATTAAAAATGACAGACCCCTCACTATCCACAGCAATCACTTTCACATTCGGAAACGCTTCTTTTAAACGATTCGAGATCCCTGAAATCGTTCCACCCGTCCCCACTCCAATAAATGCATAGTCTAATGTTTCGAAATGTTGGACTAATTCGGTTCCAATCCCATGATAGTGCGCATAGTAATTATCTGGATTTTGATATTGATTCGTCCAATATGCATTCGGAATCGAGTGGAGTAGCTCTTGTATTTTATTTAGACGTGTCAGGAGGAATCCACCTGTTGCATCCCGATCCGTCACCTTTACCACCTGATAGGAGATAGAATGTAATAAATCTTCGTATACTCTGTTTATATTCGGGTCGATGACTGGGATAAATTTGATTTTCAGATATTGGCAAAACGTTGCGAGCGCAATGGCAAGATTGCCTGACGAAGACTCAATCAACGTCGTATCTTGGTGAATCTCCCCTCTTTTGATCGCGGATGATAACATATAAAAGGCGGTACGGGCCTTCACACTATTCATCAGGTTATGATATTCCAGTTTTGTATAAAGATGGATCGATGGATGTTCCAATGGAACTAGTGGTGTATTGCCCACTAAGTGACCCAGCTTTTGTAATTTCTCTAGCATATAAGAGACGATCCTCCCCATTCCCAACCCTTAAAAGGCGAATTCTTCATCAAGCGCACTTAAAGCATCTGATTGATCTGTTTCTTGTTTTTCACGAATAGACAATTCCATAATGGTTTCATCCAAATTCTCGATCATTTTTTGTAGCACCGTAAGGAAGTCTTGCCCCATCAGTTCGATGGTTTCCTGTTTGAACAGACTTACTTGATATTCCACAACTAGAGATAGTCCCTCGTCACCTTCAATAGCAGCCCAGGTTAAAGCTCCTTGTGAAGTGTATGACTCTTCCTCATAAGGCTGGAACTGGAGATGATCCACTTTAATCTCTGGAATCTCCATGTTTTGCACCACGAGCATGGTATCAAATAGCGGATTCCGATTTGCCTCGCGGTCGATTCCTAATTGGAAGACAAGCTCTTCTAACGGATATCCCTGATTCTCATAGGCAGCAAATACTTGATTCTTTACATCCGTTATGAACTCTCGAATGGTCTTGCTTCCAACAGGACGATTCCGAATCGGTAGCGTGTTAACAAACATTCCCACCACATTTTCTAAATCGATATGCTGCCTTCCAGCAATGGGAGTCCCGACGATGATATCTTCCTGTGCTGTATATTTGTAAAGTAAGATATTGTATGCGGCGAGCAAGAGAATAAATAAAGTTGTCTCGTTTTCTCGTGAGAATTGATATAGAAGATCCGCCTGCTCCTTGCTTACTTGAAACATGACAGAATTCCCCTTATGATCAACTGATTCTGAACGTGGGTAATCCGTTGGCAACTGTAAAACAGGGATATCACCCTTAAACTGCTCTAGCCAGTATGTTTCCTGCGCCTTCGTCATCTCGGACTGTAAGGCTTCATTTTGCCAAGCAGAGAAATCTTTATATTGGATACGTAAGGGTGAGAGTGATTCCCCACGACATAGGCGGATAAATTCCTTGATCAAAATGCCGATCGAGGTTCCATCCGAAATAATATGATGCATGTCAATGGTGAATAGATGCACGGTGGGTTCTACTTTAATCAGTCCTACACGGATGAGAGGCCCTTTTTTTAAGTCAAATGGGCGGATGAAGCGTTTGATCCATTGATTTGCGTTCTCCCACTTTGCTTCCATCACTTCCAGTTTAAAAACAACTTCATCCTGTATAAGCTGAACAGGTTCCCCATCTACTAAGTCAAACGAGGTACGTAGCGATTCGTGACGCTGAACCAACTCATTAAATATGTTTTGGAACCAACCATAGTCAAGGTCCCCTTGGATCACCATCGTGCTGGTTATATTAAAAGCCGTACTCTCAGGAGCCATTTCGCTCATGATATACATCCGCTTTTGCGCTGAACTCACTGCATAATGGGGTTGTTTCTCAATCGGTTGAATAGAAGCATAATCATGGGTTTCTGCCCCTCGGATATACTCCGCTATCTCTTTTACAGTCGGATGATTAAATACCACACGCATCGGTAACTCTACTTCTAGCTTTTTGTGGACATGTAGGATTAGCATGGTCGCTTTAAGCGAATGTCCGCCTAATTCAAAGAAATGATCATCCAGTCCAACTCGTTCCACACCTAATATCTCCTGAAAAATTTCGGCTATGGCCATCTCCTCTTTATTAGTTGGCGCAATATATTTTTTATGAATTTGATTTTCAATCGTGGGATCTGGTAAGGCTCGCTTATCTAGTTTTCCGTTCGGGGTGAGCGGCAACTCTTCTAATTCCATACAATACGAGGGAATCATATAATCAGGTAGCGACTTAGCCAAATACTGACGTAGCTCTGATAAAGTCCATGTGCCATCCGAAACGAGGTAGCTACATAGTGAGGAATCGCCTCGCTCATTTTTATGCGCAACGACCACTGCTTTCTGAATAGCTGGATGTTCTAATAACTTCGTTTCGATCTCACCAAGCTCGATTCGATATCCCCTGATTTTTACCTGATGGTCCATCCGCCCGTAAAACTGGATATTCCCACAGGGAAGCCACCTGGCAATATCACCAGTCCGGTACATCTTGGCCCCAGGTTTATATGGATGGTCAATAAAGGCTTTGTCGGTCAACTCTGGCTTATTTAAATAACCCCTTGCAATCCCTCTACCTGCTAAGCATAACTCTCCGATCACTCCGACTGGTTGTAGTTGCGAATGACTATTCACAATATATGCCTCCATGTTTGCAAGTGGTTTTCCGATTGGAACATGGATGTGATCCTCATCTTTGCTTAATGGATATCCTGTCGCATAAACTGTCATTTCAGTAGGTCCATATAGATTGATTAGCTGAACCGTATCGGTCAATTGATAAAACTTATGAATGACAGGCTGTGTGATCGCTTCCCCTGCCACAAATAAGTATTTTAGTTTATTTAACATTGCTAGCTTGTCCTCTGTGATGGTATCCAGAAGGATAGAGAGCATCGACGGAACAAGATTAAGATAGGTTACCTGATATTGATCAATCGCCCGTAACATACAAAACGGATCTTTTTCTAGACCTTGTTCTAAAATGATGAGCCGCCCGCCAAAGAACCAGCCGAATAACTCCGCCACAGATACATCAAACGAGAAAGTCGTCTTTAGTAAATAGGCATCTGTTTCACCAAATGGATATTGATCTTGCAACGCACATAGTAGGTTTACAATGCTATGATGCTCAATCATCACACCTTTGGGATTACCAGTTGATCCAGACGTATAGATCACATTGGCGATACTTTGTGAGGTGTTAATTGGCTCTAAATCACTACCATCATTTTGATAGAGTGATTCGTCTTCTAGATAGAGAGTCTCTCCTACAAAGTCTAAATTCCCACGATATTTTTCCTGTGTTACCAGTACATGAGTCTTACTATCATCTAAAATGTAGACGATCCGTTCGGTTGGTAGGTCAGGGTCTAGAGGCACATACGCCGCACCCGCTTTTAACACCGCATAGATGGCAACGAGCATATCAACCGATCGATCCGCCATAATCCCAACAAATGAATCCGACTGGATCCCTTTTTCTCGTATGGTGCGTGCCAGACGATTCGCTCGTTCATTCAATTCTCGATAAGTAAGTTTTCTCTGACCGTATACAAGGGCTATATGATCTGGTGTTTTTGCTACATACTCCTCGAATAATTGGGTAATCGTTTTATCGGTTGGAGAATCCAGTTTGTAGCCTGATCCCACCGTGAGAAGCTGTTGTTTCTCTTCTTCGGTTATGAGTTCAAACTCCCATAACTTCTTCTCTGGATGAGATAACACATGTTGCATGATATGTTTCAAATGGGTAGCGAGCTGTTTCACCGTTTCTTCACGGAATAGTCCGGTATTGTATTGGAGATGGAACTCTAATTCCTGCTCATGATCAAATACCTCGACAAACAGATCGAACTTAGCTGTTTTGTTTTCCAATTCATACGGGGTGAAGCTGAGACCGGCAAATTCGATCGCGGATTTATCCGTGTTTTGTACGACTAGCATTGTATCGAATAGCGGGTGTCTACTCCGATCACGGGTAATACCTAAACGCTCGATCAATTCTTCAAATTGGAAGTCTTGATTGTCATATGCTTTTAGCGCATTTGTCTTTACTTCCTGCAAGAAAGCGCGGAACGTTTTATCGCTTTTCGGTTCATTACGCATCGCTAGTGTATTCACAAACATACCCACGATCCGCTCAAACTCTACATGTTTCCGACCGGCAATCGGTGAACCTACTACAATCGATTCTTGACCGCTATATTTCGCTAGTAACAAGTTATATACGGCTAGCAAAAACATATAGAGCGTCACACCTTCTCGGCGGGCGAAATCTTGAATCTGTGCGGTCAAAGCGGCATCAAGGGTAAACGAATGACGATCACCGGTAAATGTTAGTACAGGCGGACGTGGGTAATCGAGCGGTAGCTGAAGAACGGGCACCTCTTCTGCAAAGGTAGACATCCAGTACTCTTCTTGTGCTTTGATCTCCTCAGACTGAAAGAAATCATTTTGCCAGATAGCAAAATCCACATACTGAACATCTAGTTCCGGTAGATCCATTCCATTGTAAAAAGCGAGAATTTCCTCTAACATAGTCCGGATGGAGGTCCCATCGGCAACAATATGATGAATATCCATCATCAAAACATGCTTCTTCGGTGAAAGATCCGCCAGTTCTACACGGAGCAAAGGAACTTTTTGCAGATCAAAGGGCCGAATAAAGGAGTGCACCAGCTTGTCGATATCCTCTTCTTCTATCATCCCTCGATCTATAACCGTCATATCGATTGACTCATATACCTGCTGTAATACTTCTCCCTTTTCTTCCACAAAGCCCGTTCGCAAGGATTCATGCCGTTGAATCAGTTTGTTCACTGCTTCATTAAAACGGACTTTATCAAATTTCCCCTCCACCATCATCACGAGAGGGAGATTATAGGCTGTACTCATCGTTTGGTATTGATGAATTAGATAGAGTCGCCTCTGTGCAGATGAAGACTCATATCGTTCTATATTCGACATTATCTGTACCCCTTTTGCTATCAAAATGCCGGGTGGAGTACACCCCCACCCAACATGCTGAATAGGAAACTATTTTTTGGTTCTGGTACGTCGTTCTACTTTTTTAAAGGAAGTCCCACTCGTCGGCTGTGAATCTCGCTTGGATTCTACTAACTGAGCCAAGGCACGAATCGTAACCGCTTGGAACAATTCTCGAAGGTTAAATTGGATCCCAAAGGATTTCGTCAACCTCGTAACCGTCTGAGTCGCCCTCAATGAATGACCACCCAGATCAAAGAAGTTATCCGTTACACTGATTTCATCCAGTTGCAAAATCTCTTTCCAGATCACGAGAATCTCTTCTTCGGTTTTGCTTTGTGGTAGGACGAATTCTCTTTGGTTCTGAATAAATAAAGTGGGTTCTGGCAAAGACTTCTTATCGATTTTCCCACTATTCATGAGCGGCATATGGCTGAGAAACATATATTGTTGCGGAACCATATATTCAGGCATAAATTGCTTTAGAAAGCTTTGGATTTTCTCCGGATCGATATACTCCCATGTATACGATGTGTCCGCCGTAACTGGATGCTCCATCCAAACACTTGCGTCCCAGTATTCTGCGATACCTTGTTCCAAGTCGACCTGCACCGGTTGTAACGCATCAGGTACAGAGTACGCACCACTTTCGGTAAATCGAATCCCCGTCCATTGTTCCCAGTCGGTGACACTGGCTTTTACATATTGAGAGTGAGTCGCCATCTTGAGGATTTTTCCGCCCACACGCTCATGTGTACGTAGCCAGTTATCAACGGGCAGACCATCTTCACGGCGCAGTTCACTATACTCTGTAAAGCTAAGATCTGGATACGCATGTTTCCCCGTTGGTCGTACAGGAACGATCAATCGCTCCAGTCCGTGCCCAAGCGCTAATTGTTTAAATGCTTTTACCAAGATGGCAGCAAGACCTTTTCCTTGGCATGACTCGTCTACTACTCCAGCGAGAACGAGTAAGGTATTTGGCTCTACACCTTTTTCTGCATCGGTAAAACCTTTTACTAAACCAGCATCCCATCCTTGTGGTAAGTCATCGTGTGTACCATCCCAGTAAATCGGAACCGTATTTCCGCCTGCTACCACACGTCCTGATGGGTCGATCAACGTAAATTGATACTCCGAAAATTGGTGGAACAGCTTCGGCCAGTATTCACGCTGAACTTCTTCACCCGCAAAATAAGCCGGCCATGCTGATAAATGAAGCTCGTCCATACGAGTCTTTAAGCTTGGGATTTGGGAGAGAGTATATAATGTCAACTTCTCTTCTCCTACTTGAAGAGGGGTCCCTTCTTGATCTAACTCCACATAGGCCACCAGTCCATCTATTCGCTCATCTTTCATATGAATCACGGCACAGTTCCGAATCGAATCATGCGAAGATAGCCAATTTTCCACTTCTTCTAGCTCAACCCGATTGCCACGCACCTTCACTTGGTTGTCAATCCGTCCTAAATAGACGATATTTCCATCTTCGAGATATTTGGCAACATCACCCGTCTTATATAGACGTGATTGAGGATTAGTAGAAAACGGATCCGGAACAAAGCTTCGATTCGTCGCCTCCACGTCATGCAAATATCCACGGGCCAGCCCAGCAGAAGCAATATAGATTTCACCTGGCACCCCTACTGGCACGAGATTCATATACTCATCTAGCAAGTACACTTTGGCATTGCCGATTGGCTTCCCGATCGGAACCACATTACCTTCAAAATGTTCCCCACAGTCAAATGTAATCGCATCAACGGTTACCTCTGTTGGGCCGTAGTGATTGCTTAGATGACAAGTAAACTGACTGCTAAATTTATCTCGTAACTCCCGTGTCAGGACCGCACCACCACAAATGACATAACGGAGCGACGGGGTTTGTGGGAACTCGTTATTCTTTCTCGCATTTACGAATGCTTCCAGCAATACCGGTACAAATTGGAGGATAGTGATCTGATGCTTTGCCACCATCTGACCGATCGCAACTGGATTCTTCAGCTCATCTTTGCTTGGAATAACTACTCTCGCTCCAAACATCAACGGCCAAAACGTTTCCAATAGGGATGCATCAAAGGTATACGGAGTCATGAATAGCGTGGCATCCGCATCCGTAAGTGAATATTTCCGGCCACTCCACTCAAACAAGCTGATGACTCCCCGATGCTCTACTTCAATCCCCTTCGGCATCCCAGTGGTTCCAGAAGTAAATAATACATAAGCTAGCTGATTGGAAGAGACGGGTAGATCCAGATTTTGCTTAGACTTAGCATCGATTCGGGGACGATCTGTGTCCACTTGTATGATCTGTCCGCTAAACCCTGCATCATCATTTACAAATTCACTCGCCGTAATCAGTAAGCTAATGCCTGCCCGTTCGATAATCGTCTTTTGGCGGTTCGTAGGTAGCTCTGGACTTACCGGCACATAGGCAGTACCTGCTTTTAGTACCGCTAGGAGTGCGATCAGCATATCGGCTGACGGCTCTAACGTAATGCCCACTTTATGTTCCGATTCCACACCTAGCTCGCGCAGAAGATGTGCTAGTTGATTCGCTCGCTCATTTAGCTCACGGTAGCTGAGAGTCAGGTTGTTATACAGAATCACTGTATGGTCCGGATTCTTTTCTACCTGTTGTTCGAACTTTTCATGAATACAGATGTGCTCAGGAAACTCACTATCCGTTTGGTTCCACTCATCAACCATCATTTGCTTCTCTTCCTCTGTAACTAACGAATAGGCATGAAGGGCCTTTTCCGGTGTGCGTACAACTTGTTCCGTCAACAAAATAAATTGCTGTGCAATCCGCTCCGCTGTTGATTTCTTAAACAAATCGGAGTTGTAGTTCAAGTTGATTTCAATCCCGCTGTCCAGTTCATCAAACGCGAAAGTCAAATCAAAACGTGAGCTACTTTCGATAAAATCATAGAGTTTAAAGTTGCAAGCAAGCCCTTCAAACTGAAGACTCTTCACTAGGTCCTGCTTATTATTTTGTAGGCCATACATGATCGTAAAGAGCTTCGAACGGGATAGATCTACTTCTGCTTCGATCTGCTCTACGACAAAATTGCTAGGATAGATGTGGTTATCGTATGCTTCGATCGCCGTCTGTCTGCTTTGAGCAACTAGCTGTTCAAACGTCATCTCTTTTTCAATCAGACAGCGTAGTGGAATCGCTGTCGCAAACAAGCCCAACATGTTTTCCAACTTCATATCATCACGGTTTTGGATCGGAGAGCCGAGGACAAAGTCCTGTTGACCACTCAGACGATGTACATAAAGGTTTAAAACAGCTAACAAAAACATGTATAAGGTGATGTTGTTCTGCTGACAAAAATCCATAACCTGCTTTTGTAGTTCGGGATCAAATCTTCCTAAAATCGTTCCACCATTAAACGTAACCATCGGCGGTCTCGGATAGTCAGTCGGTAAGTCCAGTCCTTTCGGAGCATTCGCAAATTTCTTCAACCAATACTGGCGTTGCTCCTCTAGATATCCCTCTTCAATCGACCGGTTCATCCACTGGGCATAATCGACATAGTCAATCGCAAGTTCAGGCAACTGAGGCTCACGGTTCATTACAAATGCGTTGTATAGCTCATTCAACTCTTTCATCAAGTTCATCGAAGAGGTTTCGTCCCAAATAATATGGTGACTTACAAACATAAAGAGGAACTGTTTGCCAGGGAACTCTACTAACTTGGTATGAAACAATGGTCCTGTCTCGAAGTTAAATAGCTGATTCGCATGTGCGTATGCTAGTTCCTTCGTTACTTCGGGGACCTTCTCTTCCGCTACGTGTGTGTAATCCTCGTACAGATTCGAAAGGCTCATCTCCATATGCGGAGCCACTATTTGGTAGGGAGTTCCATTATCATTGCGGAAGGTAACTCGTAACACCGCATGACGATCTACAATCGTTTGCCATGCGCGCACGAAAGCCTCTAGGTTCATATCGCCTTGGAACATCACATCAAAGCTGACATTATAAAACGGATTATCTGGCTCAAGATGATGCAAGTACCACTCTGGTAACTGTACAGGAGCTAACAGGTACGCCTCTTGTTTCGGCATCGGTTGTAGCGGATTGTCGCTCATCTTCTTCGCATCGTCTGCTACAGGGTGGTTTAGGCTCGCAACTTCTGTATCAATGACCGCCGATAGCTCACCCAGCACCGGTGTGATAAACACTTGTTGTAGTGCCATCTTGATTTGAAAACGATCTCGAATTCGGTTAATCACCTTTACTGCACTAATCGAGTGACCACCGATGTGGAAGAAGTTATCGTCTGCATGTACTAGCTCCAGTCCGAGAATTTCTTGCCAGATGGAAGCAATCTCGATTTCTGTTTGAGTCGTCGGTAGGGCCACACCTCTTTGTGTGCCTTCTTCCAACTCCCACTTTTTTAATGAACTGCGATCTATTTTTTCGCTTGTGAGTAGTGGCATACGTTCGATTTGGATGATATGAGTTGGAACGGTATAGTATGGCAAAATATCACGTAAATAGCTTTGGAGTGTATTCGTTTCTACTAAATCTTTACTTGTGTAAAACGCAACTAACATATTATCGCCATCAGCTGCCTTCTTCACGATCACTGCTACTTCATCTACTTGTGGATGGTTCCTCATGGCACTTTCAATCTCACCTAGCTCGATTCGGAAACCACGAACCTTTACTTGGAAGTCGATACGGCTAAAGAATTCGATCGATCCATCTGGCATCCAGCGCCCCAAGTCACCTGTCCGATATACACGAGAATGGGACGGATCAACTGAAAATGGATTGGAGATAAATTTCTCTTGTGTGAGTTCTGCATTTTTCCAGTACCCATCTCCCACACCGATTCCACTAACCAAAATCTCCCCTTTTACCCCTACTGGAGCGAGGTGATTGTACTGATCCACAACATACAAATTCAAGTTAGCAAGTGGCTGACCTACTGGGACACGTTGCTCTGACTCAATTCGTCCGGACATAACATGCTGGGTTACATCATCCGAACATTCGGTAGGGCCATATGCATTCATTAACTTGATATGTGGATATAGTTCAAACCAACTATTTACTAGCTTCACAGGTAGCTCTTCTCCTGTGGCAATCATCCAACGTAACTGTGGTAGCTCCCGATCTGATTTCTCTAGTCCACGAGCCGTATCGAGAAAGGCAAAAAGTAGTGTTGGGACCGTTTCCAGCACAGTCACCTGCTCTTTATGCAAGTGCTCTAGTAATAAAGCTTGATCCCGAGCCACTTCAAAGGAAACGATGGACGTCTTCGCTCCGACTAAGAGGGCAACAAGCGCTTGCCATACAGAAATGTCAAAGCTGACCGATGCATTTTGCACCACGACATCCTCTACTCCGATACCGAGACTATCAAGCTTCGCGAACAGATGGTTTATCATGCCATCATGTCGCACCAAAGCACCTTTTGGATTCCCTGTAGAGCCAGATGTATAAATCATGTAAGCAAGATCTGTCGATGCATTCAACATCTTTGGATTCTCGCTACTATACTCATTCAAATCTTGCTCCTCGAGCGTAACCATCGTTTGGATCATCTCACCCGCATGAGATGTTAAACGCTCCTCAAATGCAGATTGGGTCACTACTACCTTTGATTCGCTATTTTTGATAATGTAGGAAATCCGTTCATCGGGGAGATTTGGATCCACAGGCACATACGCAGCACCGCTTTTGAAAATCGCAAGGATCGTCGTCAACCAATCCAGATTTCGTTCACTTACCACGGCAACGAATTGGTTTACCCCTACTCCCTTCGAACGTAGCAGATGTGCTAAACGGTTTGCTCGTTCATTTAACTGTTGATAAGAAAGCTCTTCCCCTTCAAAACTGACAGCGATCGCTTTAGGTCTCCGTGCAACTTGCTCCTCAAAAAGCTGTTGCATCGGAATATGCACAGGATATGGACTCTTCAAGTAATTAAACTGTTCTAATACTTGTCTTTTTTCTTCATCACATAACATGTCCATTTCACATACTTTTTGTCCTGGGTTCTCTACCACATGGCGAACGAGTTGAACAAAATGACGACTTAAACGCTCTATCGTTTCTCGCTTAAATAATGCAGTGCAGTATTGGATATAACCATCTATTTTTCCTTCTGATTGGAATAACTCAAAGGCAAAATCAAATCCAGAATAATGAATATGATCTAGTGACTTTTCAAAAGAAAGAGTAAGATCAGAACTTACTTCTACTTCTGCATGTTTGTCTGTACGAAGCGTATGAACTTCAAACATGACATCGAAAATCGGGTTGCGGCTTAGATTCCGTTCCACTCCTAACTCTTCTACAATCCGGTCAAATGGGTATTCTTGATTTGCATAGATCTCCAGCACCGATTGTTTAATCCGTTTTACGAAGTCTTGAAACGATTCTTCCCCCTTCACCTCATTCCGCACGGGCAGGGTGTTAATAAAGCACCCGATCAGGTTAGACACCTCAGGATGAACACGCCCAGAAAGAGAAGTTCCCACGATAATATCTGTGTTTCGTGTGTACTTACTCAAAAGCACATTAAAGGAAGCTAGTAAAAACATATAAAGACTTACGTCTAACCTCTCACAAGTTTCCTTTAACTTCTGCATCCATTCCCCTTCAATCTTAAGTGGAACCGTGTCTCCGTCGAACTTTTGCATAGATGGTCTCGAATAATCGAGTGGAAAGTTAAGATCAGGTAGCTCACCAGCTAGGCGATCGAGCCAGAACGTTCGTTGTTCATCCAACTCTCCCCCGTCTAACATCTCATTATGCCAATGTGCAAAGTCGCTATATTGAATCGCTAGTGGTTCGAGTGGATTAGGTAATTGGTTTGCATTTGCGTGATAGAGCGCTGCTAATTCAGACATCAGGATATCGATTGCCCAGCCATCCGCAATAATATGATGAGCCACAATGAGGCACATATGCTCTGATTCAGATAATTTATATAAGGTAGCACGTAGCAGCGGTGCTTCGTTTAAATCGAACGGTTTGTTTAGTTCCTCCACTACTAGGCGTTGTAGCATGTCTGTTTGAGCGCTTGCAGTCTCCGTTGTGAGATCCACCATCAATACGTTAAAGTCGATGTTAGAATAAATCACTTGTAACGGCTTGCCGTCCTCTTCACGAAAACAGGTTCGTAGTGTATCATGACGGTTGACTAATTCACTAAGTACTTGCCCGAAGTGGGCGATGTTGAGATTTCCTTTTAAAGTGAATGCAGTAGATACGTGGGCCATAGCATTTACTTTGGCTTCTTGTACAAATTCGAGTTGTTCGGTAAACCAGAAACGTTTCTGGGTATGTGACAATTCGTATTTACTGATTTCTTGATGGGTGCCTATTGCCATGGTTTTCTTCCCTTCTGTTTATTTCCTTGTCTTGTCAGGTCGATGTCCTATCGGTCGATCAGGGCAGTTTATTAGCGATCGGATTTATTAGCGATTGGATCAAAGCAATCCCGGGGCATGTATCTGTCCACTGCTCAAATAGTGAGCCCGCGAGGATGTGAAAATGCAAGTCCGCCCTGTCCATATAAGTCGAATAGACTCTCCGGGCCCTCGATCACCAATCAATCGTTCATCAATCTACTCCCCCAACTGACCACAAATTTTATCCACAAATGGCTTAATATGCGGCGGCTCAAGCATCGAGTAGTGATCCCCACCAGTCAGGGAATACTTCACCTGACCCTCCGTTAATCCTGACCATAAATCTACAATCTCTTCTGGCTGCGCATCCTGAAGCAAGCTATCTTCTAAAGCCAAAAACAAGTGAATATCAGCGCATATCGTCCCTGTTGGCTGGTATTTTCTAAGCGCAAGGCCATTAATCGCGATAATACGTAGTTTCGAAAGAGATACTTCCTCTTCAAGCACACCCTCTGATACTTCATCACCAATCAATTGTTGACAGACTTGAAGCTGCTCTTCTTCACTTCGCTTTGCTAAGCGGCTTTCTTCCATTCCTTGAAGCAATGCATACCGAATAAGTGGATCACGTTTTTCGTCCCATTTTGGTAACGATTCTTTCGAACGTGGCTTGACGTCACATATACCTAGATAAGCTACTGCCTCTCCTTGTTCTTCTAGTTGCTTTGTGATCTCATAGACGAGTAGCCCACCGAAGGACCAGCCCATCAGATGATAGGGACCTGTTGGTGCGATTTGGCGCATTTCAGCGATATATCGTTCCGCCATCTGCTCTACACTTAGCTCGATGGGCTCTCCGTCATCATAACCTAGCGCCTGAAAAGCATAGATAGTACGTTTCGATTCAAACGCCTGAGCGAGATGGACAAAGTTGATAATTCCACCGCCTTGCCCATGAACCACAAACAATGGCGCGACTGCTTCGTCACCTTCATTCAGTAAAATTACATTTCCAGAAACGTCGTCGGCATGAGATTGAAGCATCTCACACAACGAAGCCACAGTAGGATTTTTAAATAGCACGGATAACGGTAGACTTCTTTCGAATTTCTTGGACACTTTATTCACTAGATTAAGCGCTTTAAGAGAATGGCCTCCCATCGCGAAAAAGTTATCTAACACACCAATCGGCTCTACTTGTAGTACTTCTTCCCACAACTGGACCATGGCCTGCTCTAACTCGTTGCGCGGGGCTAAGTACGCTTGTTTGTCATGCACGGTGATGGAAGACTGATTTGGCTCTGGAAGCGCACGGCGATCTATTTTTCCATTGTGGGTAAGCGGAAATGTACTTACTCTCACAAAAGCACTTGGAATCATATAGAGAGGAAGTCGTTTTGCAATCCACTCGACCAAATCTTCATTTGTCGCCTCACTCCCCATCTCTACATAAGCACATAGGTATTTTTCACCCTGAGAATCCTCTTTGATCAACACAAGCGCATTTAGAACCGCATCGTGCTGTGCAAGGCGATTTTCAATTTCACCTAGCTCAATCCGATAACCACGGATCTTTACTTGGTGGTCAGCTCGTCCGATAAATTGGAGATTGCCATCCGAAAGCCATTTGACGATATCCCCAGTACGATACATCTTCGTCCCCGGTCTAAACGGATTCTCAACAAATCGTTCTGCGGTAAGTTCTGGCTGATTCCAATACCCTCTTGCTATCCCATCTCCGCCTACCCATAGTTCACCCAAAATCCCTGTCGAAACAGGTTGCATATCTGCATTCAAGACATACATTTGCGTGTTCACCATCGGTTTCCCAATCGGCACATTTGGATCCATGCAGCCCTTTGATTGATAGTGATAACCTGTACAGATAACAGCCGTTTCCGTGGGACCATAGGCATTTACCAGCATCAACTCTGGTTTTAGCACTTTATAATTCTCTAGATGCTCCACTTTAGACGCTTCTCCACCTACAAACATCTTCGTAAGCGGAAATTTCCTACCGGATTCCCTAAACTCGTCGTACAGTGGATTCAACAGCGCCGGTGGAATAAAAGCAAAGGTTATTTCCTTCTGTTCCATCGATGCCGCCAGCTTCATCACATCAAACTTTTCACCTGCATACATCACGAGCGTCGCTCCTACAAGGAGGGGTAACCACGTTTCAAATGTACTAGCATCAAAGGAAATATTGGTACAGACAAGGAAGCGATCGTGAGAGTTGATTTGACCTCTATATAACGTTTCATGTCCAATCACCAGATTATGTACAGAGCGGTGCTCAGTCATCACACCTTTAGGCGCCCCCGTAGAGCCAGATGTATAGATCATGTAGGCTAAGTCATTTGCCTCGTTTTGAAGAGACAAATTCTCTTTGCTTTCTTGACTTGCGCCCTTATCATCCAAACAAATCCATTCGCCTGCAAAGTCCATTTCCGCTAACAAGTTCTTGGTCGTTAGCGCAATCAGACAGCCGCTATCTTCTAACATATAGTGAATTCGCTCAGCCGGATAATCTGTTGATAATGGAACATACATCCCGCCTGCTTTCGTCACGGCCAAGATGGCAATGATGAATTCAGTTGTACGATGTAACATAATCCCAACTGGTTGATTTGCACATACCCCTTTATTTCGTAGCACCCTCGCCCATTGATTAGCCACTTCGTTTAACTCACGGTACGTGATTTGGCGGTCTTCATCCTCCACTGCGATCGCTTCTGGATGGAGTCCCACTTGTCGCTCAAACAACTCGGATAACGTTGCATGTCGCTCGTAATCCACACCCGTATCGTTGCAATCCACGACCCATTTCTTCTTCTCTGTCTCCGTTAAGAGATCTACTTCATGAACTGGAATCGATGAATCGGCCAAAACAGAGCGAAGGGCCTGCATATAGTGCTCGAAGTACTGCTCAAGTGAAGATTTCATATACAGTGCTGGATTGTACAACCAGCGCGCCGATAGTGCACCATCTTCTTTTGTAAACATCAGTGCTAAATCAGGAACCTCTGCTTCGATGAAATCAGGGTCGTGAATATTATCAAGCGAGACAACCAAAGTAAGCCAAGGTAGCCTCCCATTCATCTCAACTCCCAACTCATCAAATAGATGGGCAATCGGGAACTCCTGATTTTGATAAGCTTCTGTCAAACTTCGTTTCGTCTCTAAAATCACTTGCTTAGCTGATTGAGCCGGTTCCAGTCTAGAAACAACTGGAACCAACTTCTGAGTAGGACGATGTGACGGAACACCCACCCCTATTTCTTGCCGACCGCTATATTTATACAGCCAGATTTTCGTAACAGCTAGTAAGAATGTGTACATTAATAAATCCGAATCCTTACAAATGCGTAGGAGCGAAGTCGTCACTTCTGGATCTACCGATAAAGGAAAGCTAGCTCTCTCTCTCACTTGATCGGTTGTTTGAAAATCAGACGGTACATCTGGAAAAGCAGGTTCGCTACGAAATATATCTAACCAATACTGCTTTTGCTCCAACATCTCTTTGTCATAAACAATCATGGTTGCAATCACACCACCTTTCTAAACTTGCTTATTGAATCGGCCTTGCTTTCGGAATCGACCTTATTTTTTGCGCTGTTTTCGGTTTTTGCAGAGAATCGAAAATATGTTGACTTAGTGCTTTCACGCTATCAAAACGGAAGATGGTATCCGCATCCATTTTTAAGCTAAACAAATTCGATAACTCTACCATGATGTCAATCCCTTGAATCGAATCCCCACCAAGTGAGAAGTAGCTCTCTCCTGGATCCAGTTCTTCGTCCTCTTCAAACTCTAAGATCTCTCTCCACGTTTTAGTAACAGCCTCCACAATCTGCTCAAATGTCCAAGAAGCTTGAGATTGTGACGTTTCTAGTTTCGTTTCTAGCAATTGTGAATCGATTTCAAAGAAGGAGAGTCCACGGATTTCCTCCATATCTTCTTGATTTAAACCACTTACAAATGCAGGGCTTACATTCGCACCTAAGATCGCATGAAACGCAGCTACTCCATCATTCCGATTAAATCCGAGAATGAGGGGAGATAATCGTTTTATTTTATCCACAGATGCATGATCCTCTTTCGCTCTCTGCACATCGCCCATCCCGGTGTTTTGCCATCCACCCCACTGGATCGAGATAAATCGTTTCCCCATTTGGCGTTGCAGGGATGCATAACTATCAAGGAAGGCATTGGCACAAGCATATGGAGCAATCCTTTTTTCCGAAAGAACCGCATCCACAGAAGAAAATACGAGGAAAAAATCGACGAACTGTTCTTTTAGCAACTGATCCAGAACCAAGGTTCCTTTCACCTTTGCTTCCATTACAGCTTTGTAATCCTCCAGCTTCGAATCTTTCAAAGAAACAGGCTTCCCTAAAACACCTGCTGTATGGATCACTCCATCCACTTTGCCAAATTGAGCTGTTACATCATCCAACACGCTGTTCATCTCGGTCAAATTAGCAACATCCGCTTGGTAGTAATGCACCTCTGAACCTAGCCCACGAATGGTATCCATCGATTCTGCTTGTTGGCTACTCACATCCTGCTCGCTAGTTCGCCCCACGAGAATCAGGATCACGTTATCCTTCTTCGCGATAGACTGACAGATCTCTTGCGCAATACCACCCGTTCCACCCGTTACGAGGTAGACACCGCTTTCCCGGATCATTTCTCGCTTTGTCATAGACCCGATCGGCATTCTCTTTAGCGTTTTCGTATATCGTTTTCCGCTTCGATACGCCACTTCTCGAATCACGTTATTCCTCGATACTTCCTCATAAATCATCTGAGCCATCTGATCAGAAGGGACCTCATTCATATCGATACAAAACGATTGAACTTGATTCAATTCCCGGTTCATCGTTCTACTTAAAGCAAGGGTAGGACTATGTAGCGGATTTACATAATGATCGTTTACTCCCACCGAATATGCTTGTTGGGTGATAAAGAAAGTGTAAACAGGATGTTTCGTACTCAAAGCCGCGATACTCTTTACTAGGTTTAACGTTGGGTGAAGAGACGTAACAAGATTCGTATCTAACTGCTCATCGTTCCACCTAGATACATTTGCTAGTGAAGTAGATTGGAAACGGGATAGATCTATGACAGCTCCGATTGAAACTCCTGATTCTCTTAACTCCTTCATCATCCTAGTAAAGTGCTCTTCTTCGCGCGGATTGATCTCCACTTGATCGTCAGCCACACTTCGATATTTCCTACCATAATGAAGCTGAATCACTTGGTGCCCATGATCGGTAAACTTTTCTATCAATGAAGAATAAGTGGTTCCATTATCCAGATCCGTGATGATCAAGATAGCACCTTGTACACCTCGTGCTGAAAGGTTAGCCGGTAATTCCGACACCGCCCATTCAAAGGTATGCATCAGTTCTTCCTTTACCTTGATAGACTCTGTGTGATCTTGATTGAATAGGGATGATCCGCTTTTTTGTTTCTTCGATTGCTCAAACCAGTACGACTTACGTTGGAACGGATAAGTTGGTAGAGAGACCGTTCTTCCCTGTTGGATTGCTTCAAAATGAAGGTTATAACCCATTTGATATAAATGCGATAGCACAGATAAGAAATCATGTTCTTTCTTTTCAAGAGTAAACAAGTCTCGTACTTCCACATCATAACCAACAGCAGAGACATCCTTTATAGTACAACTACCTACGGATAAAACGAGAGTCTCCTCTCCAAATTTAGATACAACGTCCGCCATAGTCTGGTTTTTCTCGCTCGTTCCTTGCAACACATCTGTGAATGAAATCGTTCCAAGAATGAAATCCCGAGCCACTATACCGATTCCTGATCCTTCGATCCCTACTTCCAATCCTAGCTTGCGTAGTAGATGATAGACACTTGAAGCAAACGCTACAACCTTCGCCTTCGGATCTTGCGCGTGATCTAAGAGTTGCTGATGTTTCATCGTAATGGATTCATCAATCCAGCCTGTTTGACTCAGAGCCTCCCATAAGCTTTCCATACCCACTTCATAATCTGGAATCCAGAGTACGACTTTCTTCAGACGTTTGACAGGCTTCTCAGCTATTCCCTGCATATCTTCCAATGCCTTCGATAACTCTTCTATATCTCTCACAACCGTTGAAAAACGATAAGAATCATGATTTCGACGACAGTTTAAGGTGTAACTTATGTCAGCTAGCTCATACTCACGATTTTTCGCTAAATCACGCTTTAGATCCCTTATTTTTCCATGTAACACTTTCTCCGTCGGAGCAGATAGCGTAACGAGATGCACTTGATCGGAGGCTGTTTTTGGTTGCCCATATTCCTCTACCACAACGTGCACATTGGTTCCGCTTAATCCAAATGAACTAATCCCTGCTCTTCGTGGATATCCTTCTGGCTTCTCCCATGGTTGAAGACTTGTATTGAGATAAACAGGAGAGCTTTCAAAATCGATAAAGGCATTTGGCTTCGTATAATGAAGAGACGGAGGAATCATGCCATTTTGCAAGCTTAATACTGCTTTCACTAAACCTGCCAATCCCGCAGCACTATCTAAATGACCCATGTTAGTCTTCACAGAGCCCATGGCAATAAATTGCTTTTGGTCGGTATAGGATTCATACGCTTTCCGAATCCCCTTCACTTCAATCGGATCCCCTAACTTCGTTCCTGTACCATGTGCTTCAATATAAGAAATCGTCATTGGATCAATCTTCGCATCTTGCCATGCTCGAACGATCGTCTCGGCTTGCGCATCAGGGCTTGGAGCTGTCATCCCGTTTGATCTCGCTCCATCTTGGACAATCGCACTTCCCTTGATCACTCCATAGATGTGATCCTGATCTGCCACAGCCTTTTCAAGCGGCTTGATCAATAGACAGATGCTTCCCTCTCCACCGATGGTTCCATCGGCATCATCCGAAAACGCCCGGCATGTCTCAGTCGGCGAAACAATTCCCGACCCCATCGCGATCTCTTTGCGAATATGGTCAATCTCGATATGAACACCACCTACTAAAGCCATCTCGCATTCCCCGTAGCGTAAAGCATTTATCGCTGAATGCAGGGCAACTAAAGAGGAAGAGCATGCGGTATCGATCACCATCGAAGGCCCGTTTAACCCAAAATGATAGGAGATGCGACCTGCTAGATTGGCCGGTAGATTACTTGCCAATAGCTCGTCCACTTTGACATCCACATGATTCATGTAGCTTGGCATAACCGATCCCATAAATACACCGACGTTTTGATTCGCTATCTTCTCACGTGGATAGCCTGCATCCTCAATCGCCTGGTTAACCGTCTCCAGCATCATTCGTTGGTTCGGATCCATCTCTTTTGCTAACTTAGGTGAGATATTAAAATACTGCGGATCAAACTGATCGATTCCTTCGATGTAACCATAGCGTAGGTACTGTTTCGCTGGACTTTGCCCTGGATCAAGCTTGATTCTGGATTCTGGAATTTCCTGAATGCTACATTTGCCTTCCCGTAGCAACTCCCACCACTCGTCCACATCATCTGCACCGGGTACCTTTGCGCTAATCCCGATAATCGCGATATCCCGCGTAGTTTCTGCTTCAACTGATTCGGCTAATTCCTCACGCTCTTCGACGATGGAAGAAGGCTCTTCTTTCGATGCCTCAGCCGATTGAGTCACGAAATCCGCTAAAGAAGCGATCGTATTGTACGTAAATAAGTCACTAATCTCTAAGGATAAATCCGGAAGCACCTTTTTCAACTTATTAAAAGCCCGCATGATTTGAATCGAGTTTCCACCTGCTTCAAAGAAATTAGTATAAATCCCTACGTTTCCGAGATCTAATACTTCTTTCCATACCGCCATGATCTGTTCATCTAACTCATGGCGCGAACTTGAACCATCTTGCTCCTCAACCGCTACAAGCACCTCCATCTGAGCTAATGCTTTTCGATCCACTTTTCCATTTGGTGTAAGTGGATACGATTCCACATACTCGTAGTACGTCGGGATCATATAATGGGGTAGCTTATCCGCCAAAAATGTATTCACATCGTGCTTTGCCAGCTTCGATTCTGCTTTTAAAAAGGCATATACATCTGTGTCACCACTACCGTTTTTACGAGCGATCACGATTGCATCACTCACTTCTGGATGTTTAAGCAACACATTTTCAATCTCGCCCAATTCCACACGGAACCCACGAATTTTTACTTGATTATCGATTCTACCCACATACTCCACATTACCGTCCGCTAACCACCGGCCTGCATCACCTGTTTTATAGAGTCGATCCCCTAGAATCCCACTAAACGAATTGGCGATAAACTTCTCATTCGTCAGTTCTGGCTGATATAGATATCCTCTTGCAAGACCTACTCCACTTACACAAATTTCTCCCGAAATCCCAATCGGACATAAACGACCGTGCTGATCTAGAATATAAACGCGTGTATTATCCCGTGGCCTACCCACAAGTGAAATCTCATGCTCCGAATTTCCATCAAAGTGATAGGTACACGTCTCCACCGATGCCTCAGCCGGACCGTATCCATTAATAATTCGTCCATCTCGGTTTAAATATGTTCTACAATTCTTCACTAGCTCAATCGGCACATACTCGCTTCCTAGAGAAAGACAAGTCAAATCCGGCAACAAAGGTAGCTCTTCTGATTCATCAATCTGCTCTATCAGCACATTCATAATCACTGGGATCTCATCGATATTGTTAATCCGATGCTGTTTCAAGTAATCCAGATATTGACGAGCATCCTTTCTCACATCCGGATGAAGCAAATGGAGCGTCCCTCCAGAAACAAGTGGGGGAAAGATTTGCTGAATCGAACTATCAAAGGCAAATGAATTCGATAACAACACTTGATAACCTAAGCGATGCTCATACTCTTTTACCGCCCATGTCACAAACTCAACAAAAGATTCCTGTTCAATCATGACCCCTTTCGGTCGACCCGTGGACCCTGATGTGTAGATCACATAAGCCAGATCACTCGGCGAAGAATCTACCGGCATCAACTCCAATTCTGCATGTGGATCATCGCTTTCCTCACTATCGAGCACTAGCACATGGGACATCATTTCACTTGAAGCACCCTTACATTCGGTTGATGTAATGAGCAGCTGCGAACGACTATCTTGTAAGATATACTCAATCCGTTCACTTGGATAATGAGGATCAATCGGCACATACGCCGCACCTGTCCCCAGTACGCCCATGATCGCTACCACCATATCAATCGACCAATCTAGCTGAATGGAGACGACATCTCCCGGAACAATCCCGTAACGCTGAAGTCTTCCACCCAATCGCTGAACCCGTTCAAATAATTGCTCATACGTGATGCTCTCGTCTTGGAAAACAACCGCATTCATCGAAGGCGATGCTTTAACTTGCTCGACAAAGAGTTGGTATACCGTTTTATCCTGAGGAAACGCTTGCTCCGTTTGATTAAATTGGAAAAGAGTTAGCTGCTCCTCCCACTTTGGAAGAATATCCAGGTTTCGAACCAACTCATCCGGGCGGCTGATTATTTGTCTCAGCACCACTTGGAAATGTTCCGCCATCCGCTCCATCGTCTGGCGATCAAATAAGCCATCCATATAATCAAATTTCATCTGCGGCTCTCCCGCTAAGAGGAACGCCACCGTCAAATCGTAGTTATTTAATTCCCACTCCGAATACCGAGTAATTTGGAAATCATGATACGCACCTTCAAGCAATTTCTGATCAAGTGGGTAGTTTTCAAATACGAGAATATGATCAAATAGGGATTCATTCCCACGAAGCTTGGCCGCTGAGTGGATATCCGTTAGTGGTAGGTACTCATACTCTTTCATCTCAACCGCTTGCTTATGAACCTCGCTCATTAACTCCGTAACCGTTTGCTTCGATTCAGTCATAACCCGTACCGGAACCGTATTAATAAACAATCCTATCGTCTGATCCACGCCTTGCATCTCATCTGGTCGACCCGATACCGTTAGCCCAAACGTAACATCATCACTGCCACTATATCGTTGCAACATCACTCCCCATGCGACGTTGAGAATCGTATTTGGCGTTACACCGTATGTTTTCGAAAAGTGGCTTACCTCTGGCATGATATCGGATAAGGATGTCACCACTGAATTCATATGGAGATGGGTTTCATTCTTATCATGTCTATACGGAAGCTTCGTGGTCGGCTCCCAGCTTTGTAGCACTCGGTTCCAAAACCCCTTGGCTTTGCCTGTCTCTTGCTGTCCAAGCCATTTCACATACTCTTTGTATTTGGTCTTGGGCTGTGATTTCTTCACCTGATTCGATTGAAGCTGTCCGTATCTCGTAAACCATTCGCTTAAAAATACTCCCAGCGACCAGCCGTCCATCATAATATGGTGGAAATTGATTAGCACCCGATATTGATCAGCACGTACCTTACTTGCTGAAATCCGAAGGAGTGGCCCCTTTGTCAGATCAAACCCCTTGCTCCGTTCTTCCTCATCCATTTGAACAATTTGCTCTTTCTGCTCCTGCTCGCTTAAGCTTGTTAAATCGTGCTCCATGATGTGATGGCTCATTTGACGGAGAATCACTTGTACCGGATGACTTAGCTTCTCCCATCTAAAAACAGACCGTAAGCACTCGTTCTCCTGCACAACACGTTGAAGCGCTTTTTCCAAATGAGACACATGAAGCTGACCTGTTACTTCAAGCGCCACTTGTCCAACGTACATTTGTTGTACAGAATCCTTTAAACAGTGATATAAAATCCCTTCTTGCGTGGGTGTTAATGTAAGAATGTCTTCTATTTGATTCGGTTGCACAGATTGTGCCATGAACGTACTCCCTTCGCGTTTCTTGTCTCTATACGAATTGGTGTAAATGAATGACTGCCTCTTCGATCTTCCGCAAATGGCGAATAATTTCATCTACTGGATCGTGAATCAAGGTGATGCGAAACCAAATCTCACCTGGAGTTGGTTGCATGCCAAACACGTTTCCAGGAAGCACACCGATTTTCGCTTCGTGAAATAAAAACCTGAAAAACTCATTATCATTCGAAAATAGATACTCCGGATTGACCTTAAGAAAGAATACATTGCCAATATTTTGATTTGAATAATCGGAGAACACATCTGATTGCTCCACAAACTGTATCACTTGTTTTAAAGCATCTTCCTGTATATCATCCGATTGTTTCAATCTGGACAAGTACTTCGGATACAAATCAAGCTCTTTCATTTTGTCAAAAAGCTGCTGTTCATCCACAGCTTGTCCCCAGCCGAAAATCCCTTGAGAGAAATATTTCATATCCTCTACAGAAGGCTCCGCTTGACTCAGTGCCAGATATTTAAAATACAGATTCAGCGTGAAATACACGAGAGATTGCGTATTTAAACTATTCTCTGTTGCTGAAATCACATATTTATACTTATCCATCAACGCAGGATCACCGAACCAGTAACCAGTCCGATAACCAGAGTAAAATGGTGTATCCTTCGAGCAACCGTATACCTTCACCACATAATCAAGTCGATCCGTCAGATTAAAAATCTCCGTAAAAGGTCGGCTCCTAGGAAAGACTAAATCCTGATAAATGTTATCCACTACCAGGTAGATCTGATTTTCTTGACACATATCTACGATCTTCTTTAATTCTGGTACGTTTTCACCCTCATATGTGGATTGCGCTGGGTTATTCGGATACGTAATCACCACTGCAACGGTATTCGGCGTAATCGCACCTTGTATTTCTTCAAATGTGGGTAGGAAATCATTCTCCTGTTTCGTATATACATAGACAGGATTTACTTTTCCATGTAAATTCGATAGTTGCGCTGTATACACCGTATAGTTTGGCAAAATCAAAATCACTTCTGGCGTCTTTACTTGATCCGTTTCACTCTTCACTTTCAAAATCGAGTTAATAACCCCATTCATCACATTGGTACAGCCGTTCCCACACCCTATACCCGCCTCACTTGCCAGCCGTTTCACAATCCCTTCACGCTCTGGTTCTTGCTTGATGAGTCGTGTATACTCTAATGCGCGAATTAACTCATGCATTTCCGTATAGCCATCTGGGGAAGTATATCCTGGCTCGATCGGATGGAGATCAGCTATTTCCTTCATCGTAAAAATCTCAGGAAACAACTGACTATGAAAGTTCATATTATCCAGCACAGCGATTTTTTCTTCGCGATCAAACATCATACTCCAATACTGAATTAACCGTTGATACATCTCCAGCTTTTCAGTGTCTTGATTGTAGTAAGCATTAAGCGACAATGTAAAATTCCTTCCATATCTTTATAGGTTTTATATACCAGTCAGCAAATCTAATTCCTCCTGACTTAGACTTACCGTTTCAAAGTCAGAAGGCGTAAACTGCGTTTGCTCCTGATTACAACACTGCTCAATCATTCTTCTCAGATGATGTAGCCATTGCTTCATAAACGAGGGTATCTCCTCATTTTGAAAATGGCTTTCGTTATATGTAATGGACAGCTGTAGCTCCTGATTGACAATCATAGCGGTTAGATCCATCACAGCAGTTAGATGATTTTTACCAGTCTCAGACCCAGAAGACTCACTTGCAAAGGTAAAAAATTTCGGATAAGCGGTTGCATCAAAATCACCTAGGTAATTAAAGCGAACTAATGGCTCATCTCCATCTTGCAAACGATCAGACATATGTTTGAGAATCAGATAATCAAGCCCCTTGTTCGGAACCTTGCGTATCTGTTCCTTCATCGATTTCATCTGTGTAGAAAACGGCTCATCCTCAACCTCTAGAAGTACGGGATACATACTGGTAAACCAGCCTATCGTCCTCGATAGATCAAGCCCATGTGTAAATTCCTCTCGTCCATGCCCTTCCATTTCGATGCAAACACGGCTTTGATTCGTATGTTCCTTTATCGCTAGCGCAAGCGATGAAAGCAACAACTCAACTGGTTCTGTACTGAAAGCCTCATTAGCACTGGTTAATAATGCCCTTGTCTCTTCTTCATTTAATCGATCACGAAGCGTAGACACTTTCTGCACTTCCTGTCTTTGCACATCAGACGACGAAAAACCAGATTTCCTCTTGCCAATCGACTTCCAATATTGAATATCATCCTCTGTCAGCCTGGTCGCATAAGAATTTAATTCATGTACCCAGTATTGATACGAATGTGTCTTTGGCAATAAACGATCGGATTGATTTGGATTTTCCAGTAACTCAGCCATATCGCCAAGCAAAATCCTCCATGATACCGCGTCCATAATGAGGTGGTGTGCGGTAAGTAATAACCTCTTCCCTTGCTCACCTAAATCAAAAATACAAGCATTAATTAATAGATCCTCTTCCAGATTCATCGTAGATTTCAACTGAAGTCCTAGTCGCTCCATCTCCGCCTGCTGACTTTCATACGAGAGATGAGATAAATCGACTCTCGTCAGTTGAAAGGGACTCTTTAAATGTGCTGGATTGTAAAACATCGTTCCAGACTCTCTGTTTATATTGATTCGTAGCGTATCATGTTGCCGAATCAATACATCCATAACGGTCTCAATCTGATCTGCTTCCACTCGCTTATTTAGATTTAATAAAACCGATTGATTCCAATGATGATCCTCTTGAAACGATTGGGAGAAAAACCAGGATGCGATCGGAGACAGAGAAATCATTCCTTCCGCAATCCCTTGCTCCATGCTTTGTTCATTCTGGTCTACCTCTACACATGCCACCATCTCATGAATCGTAGAATGAGCCAGTATATCCTTCGCACGGATTTTCAAGCCTATCTGTTTTAGCTTCGAAGCAATCTGAATCGCTTTAATCGAGTCGCCACCTAATTGATAGAAATCATCCTGCAAATGAACAGAATCCATCTGCAAAATCTCTTGAAGCACCGTAAGTACTTGTAGTTCCCGATCACCTACTACTTGATCAGGATCGATTTCGATCACACTTGGCTCCTCTATCGGCAACTGGTTTCGATCCACCTTGCCATTCTTCGTAAGCGGAATCTGTTCGATAAATAGGAAGTATGCAGGAACCATGTAAGTAGGTAGTACCTTGGCTAAATCCTGCTTGATAGCAAGAGGTGAAATATCCTCATCCGTCATCTTTACGAGATAGGCATATAACTGCTTTTGACCCGTACTTGATACCCGATCGATCACCACTGCCTCCTTTATATAAGGAAGTTCCATCAGACGGTACTCAATCTCAGATAATTCAATGCGGTATCCTCTTAGTTTCACCTGCTGGTCTTTACGACCTATATACTCAATCAAGCCACAGTCTAGAAACTTCGCTAGATCCCCTGTCTTGTACATTTTCTTCCCTGTCCTAAAAGGATTATCAATAAAACATTGATCCGTTAAATCTACACGATTCCAGTATCCTCTTGCTACACCATCGCCAGATATATACATCTCCCCTATACATCCCTTTGGAACAGGCTTTAGCTTTTCATCTAAAAGGTAAATTTGTACATTATCCGCTGGAGTCCCGATCGGAACCGTAGCATCTGTATCAGTAGCAGGATGAAATCGATGAATCATACAGCCTACAACCGTCTCAGTTGGGCCATATTCATTCAAAATCTCAATCTTGCCGTAAAAAGAATCTTGAATCCTTTGCGCAAGCGACCCTTTTAACTCCTCACCGCCAACAATGAGCCTCTTCACGGTTGAATGCGGAAACGTCTTCTCTTGCAATAAGGACAAATGTGCAGGAGTCAACTTAATGATCGATACTTGATTGTCCTCCAAAATATCGTAAAGCACGAAATTATCATCATTTTCGGGATAAACGCGAATTTGATTGCCACCTATTAAGGGAGTAAAAATAGAAGTGATGGTTAAGTCAAACGCTAACGAGGAATACAGTGCAAAAGAATCATGAACATCTTTGACATACGTCTTTCGCGCCCACCAAAGATAGTTCATCAAGCCCCTATGCTCGATCATCACACCCTTCGGTTTGCCTGTAGATCCAGAGGTATAGATCATATAGACCAAATCATTCGGGGAATATTTCACATCTAGATTAGATGAATCTCCCGTATACCAGTGTGGATCTTGAAAATTCATCACAGTACCCGTAAATCTCACATCTTTAGGCACTTCTCGATTGGTTAAGAGAGAAGAAGCTTCACTATCTAGTAGAATCTCTTCCATTCTACTAGGCGCTGTTTGCACATCGATCGGTACATAAGCAGCACCTGTTTTTAATATCCCTAAGATCGCCACAGGAAGATCGAGGGCATGATCTGCCAAAATTCCAACTATATCGCCTCGTCCAATCCCACGATTCACTAAAGAACGTGCCAATTGATTGGCCTTCCCATTTAATTCTGCATAGGACAGAGACTCATCTCGACAAGAAACCGCTATATGATTCGGCGTATGGCGCACTTGTTCTTCAAACTGTTCCGTAACCGTTTTATCTTTCGGATAGTCGGCATCTGTATCATTGAAGTCGTATACAAGCTCCTTCCTTTCTGCATCCGATAACAAGGTTAGATTACCGATCGAAACATCGGGATTTTGAAAGATCTGCTCGGCCAGATATATCATGCGAGCATTCATCTGCTCGATATATTCATCTGTAAACATACTTGTCCTATAGTCGAAATCTAGTTGCAGATTCCCTTCTTCGGACCAATCCTTGACTACGATTTGCATGGGGAATAACTGATGGCCGTTATGAATCTCCTCCGGATCAAACAGTTCGTTATGCGCTTGGAAATGATAGTAATTCACACAAAGTTGGAATAAAGAATCATAACCATGCTTCTTTAACTGAAGATCGTTTGCCAGTAAGTCATACGGATACTTTTGATGCATATAACATTGCCTAATCTCTCGTTTCACTGCCTTCAGGTATTCCGTTACAGAAGAATCTACCTCTATCTCGCACCGAAGCGGCATCGTACTCGTAAACATGCCAATCGTCTCTTTCTCTCTTTTGCCAGAGCGATTATACACAGGAGTCCCAATCACAATATCCCGTCTTCCTACTATCTTGTGTAAGTAGATCTGCACCAGCATAATGTAGCACTCGTTTAGAGAGCACTGGTACTCCTGCGCTAACCCCTTCATTTTCGCCGAAAAAGAGGGAGCCATGACAAACGATTTACGTTTTCCTTCATATCCATCTTGATTCTCAGCAAAAAGAAGCTCTGGCAATGTTTCAAACTTCGTCATCCAAAACTCTTTATTCTTGATCAGTCTGTCAGACTGTAAATATCGTTGTTCCTTACCAATATAATCAAGATAGGAGCCTGCATCGTGTTCCTCCTCAACTCCTTCGTACATTTCACAAATCTGCTTGGCCAAAAGATGAACAGACCAGCCATCAAAAATCAAATGATGGACCTTCACAAATAATCCATAGCATGATTCGCTCTTTCGATAGATTGCTAAGTAAAACAAATCATTTCCTATCATTGAAAACGGTTTTTCTATTTCCTTTCGAATCCACTGATCAAGGCACTCTGACGGATTCTCATCGTGACTAAAATCGAAAAAATCAATTTTATCGAGCGTACATTCACTTACAGTCTGATAAACCTCTTCATTCTCCTCAAAAAAATGTAAGTGAAATGAATCATGCTTCTTCAAAAAGCGGAGGACCGTCTCTTCTAAATGAGATAGATTGATTTCCCCTTTTAATTCAGCGGTACCACAAATATGGTGCATAGGAGAATCCGAAATAAGTTTTTCAATATACCAAATCCGTTTTTGAGGATGTGTCAGTGGAAAACGATTGCCTTCTTGGGACATCACGCGCTTTCACCCCTATGCCTTGTCTTCCTACTATATTGCTGTGATTTCTTCTTATAAACGGTTCCAAAGACAAAATCCCAGAATGTAATATAAAAACCATAATTTCCTTTAATATAGTAATGATGGTTCATATGATATTCACCAACAGCAAGAACTTTCGTAATAGGCCCCTTAATACGAGGGTTATGATCTAATACCGTTGCAGCTAGGAAAACTTCATAAAAATAGTGGATTACAAACAATACCAACCCTGGAATCGGGTCTATCCATATCACAATAATGTGAGGTAGCGTGAGTGTAATCCAAACATCTAACGTTGCATATAAATTGCCAAACCATAAGAAATAATTAGGCCAGTCAGGTAAGCTTGGTTTTGCATCATCATACTTATTTTTATGATGTTCCCTATGAATGATAAAAAGCGGATTTTTCTTACTCGGTATATGAGCTAACCGATGCATCAAATATGAATAAAGGTTACATAACAAATAGTATCCAACTAATTTCAGAACAAAAACCATACTCTTACATAGTCTCCTTGGTGTTCAGATAGGTAAATCATGATATACTTTCTAACCACATTTGTATCCAAGTTACGAATGTAGTTACATGCCAGAATTTCCATGTAACTACAAGAGAAAATATCTACTTGCTATCTCAAAGAGACTTTTAATGTTGAAATGGTAGGGTATACAATACTGGCGTCCCCAGAACCACAGCGACTGCTACCATGGATAGAAGGTAATTTACTTTTTTCAAGATTGCCACCTCATTCTCTCTATTTTCAAGCACTGGGTGCCTGTAGAAAGTATTATAGAGTGCTATGAATAATCATGAATCTGACATGGTCAGAGTTCCTTACTCTTCAGGTATCAATTTCGCATCAATTCCTATACTATCTCATGAAAAAAATAACTCTAATAATATTATTTAGATTGTATTAAATAAATCATATTTATACAAAAATAGTAAAAAGAAAGGGATAACCCCTTTCCCATACCATCTCGCACGGAAACATCCCAGAGAAATGAAGCATGATGTTTCCACTCGTCACAGATTACCCTTTCTCCAGATTTTGATCATCTGATATATTCGCAATTTCTGCTACGACATAATCAATAAATGGCTGATTTTGTTGCAACTCAAATATTTGAATAGACTCCTTCATATATTGAATAGCTTTCACCTGATGACCCAGATTTAGCCAGTTGTAACCCAGATGATACATGAGCTCTCCCAAGGAATAGAGCGTCTCATTAGAACGGCAAAGCCGGATCCCACGATTACAATAATCAATCGACTTTTCATACTCACTTGTGATCGATAGACTCTTTGCGTAGTTGTAATAAATACGAATGATAATCGAGGCATCATTTTTATATGGCAAGACTTCATAATGCTTAATTGCTTTTTCGAAGTATTTGTTCGCACCTACAAAGTTTTTCTCTTCACAATGGATAATAGCAATGCTATTTAGGATTTCTATTTCTCGTAGCGAAACAATAGCACTAAGTGTCATATCTAGGGATTGCTTTAAAAGACGCAAACATTCCTCACTATTCTTTTTCAAATAATAAAGACAGATCCCCTCATGCCAGACTAGAAACTGTTTGTTTCGCAATGTTTGGAATACAGGATTTGTCTTTTCTGCCTTTACAATACGATATATCTTCTCGTAATCACGCTTTCTTTTATACTCCTGAATTAGCAAGATCACTTCTTGAGCATAATCAAGTCGAGGCGTCTCACAAATATCAAAAAAGTAGTTAACATCTACACCCAACTTGCGAGAGATTAAATACAGCGTGGTCGATAAAGGATAAATGGAGCCATTTTCAATCTTGCTAATCTGCGCTTGCGTACAAATCCCTTCCGCTAGCTCTTTTTGTGATAAGCCAAATGTCTTTCGTAATTGTTTAATATTATCTCCAACATTAGAGAAATCCATTTTTCATTCTCACCTTTCAGTATTCAATCAGTCTCGTAAATATTCCATTATCAACTGTGAGTGCAAGTATTGAAGTTTGAAAATAACTTCTATTATATATTAATACAAAATTGATTGTAATTGAATAAAAATTGATACATATTTGTATCAATTGATCTAATTCAAAGGATCCCTTTCTTTACAATCAATATTTTGTTAGTGTAAGTTTGATAATTGTAAAGAGCCCTTATGCTAGGAAGTGAGTTTGATTGTGGAATAAAGAAAACCCTAAAAAAATAATTGCCTACCGTGAAATCGATAGCCACTACATTGTCTTGCAAAATAACGGGCAAATCCATAAGGTAAACAACACAAACCTCCAATTATTGGGTGTAAAAAAGGTAGAGTCGGACATCATCACCACAAGGATAGATCATGTAAATCTATTTCTGTTTTCCCCTACCATTGCCTTTTTAGAAAACCACTTCGTCTTAGATAAAATAAAAATCGTTGACGAAATGGAGAATAGAGCTCGTCCTTCTTTCACATCATACGATTCATTCAATCATTCGATTCAAGAGATTATATGTAGTGGGACAGATCATTTCCATGATCCCGATCCGATTAATACCTTGATCCAATCAACCCCTTATCCACTAACCATACAAATTTTAGTAGATGATTTACACATACATGAAGATATGTTACTCACACATACGTTCACTTCATTTACTCTTTGCTTTGACCTTATATTTAATCAGAAAAAAACGAAAAACGGTAAAATAGACTTTTCAGGGATACGGGCGGTGAAAAGGGACTTACAAAAATGGAACATTGATTTACGTTTGTTTATGTCTATTCAATTAATGGATTCACAAGAAATAGAGGAAACGATCCAATTATGTTTAGATCATAGACTCCCCCGACCTCAAATACTTGAGACCCATCCAATTGGCAAAGCATTATCTCATTCTCATATTATTTTACAGAAGGAGTATCTCTCGTTGCTAGAAAGTATTACGAATCAGAATCATACAACATCAATTATCTGATTATCCTAACTTTTACGAGTGATTCTCTGTACACATAAATGGCTTTAGCCCATTTAGACTAAAGCCACCTCTTTAAGATTCGTCTTGCACACCATCCTCATCATCCACGTCATTACTAAAGCCTGTATTTAGATCAAATTCCATCCTCCAAATCCCTTCATACTCTCGGAATGCCAGATAATTCCCTTTATCCTGGCCAACCGCTTCATATACAACCTGAATAATGGGCGGGATGGAGTCTTTATGGTAAACTGCTCTTATCTTTGCCTTACTTAATGACTTTGCTTTTTCCATCACTTTCGGATCTGATTTCTTCTTTACATAAGCCGCGCGTGTGGCAGGTGCCGATAGCATTTGATCTTTGTCGGCTTTAAATAGGACTTCGTCTTTCATTGCTGTAGGCAGGTAAAGATCATATTCTAAACCGTGGTCTCCCATTCCCTGAGCGTGGATAAGCAGTTTAGTTTGGGTAATGGGATCAACACCTTTTAATAAGGCATAATCAAACTTCTTTTTTAATTGATCATATAGAGTCTGCTCTTCATTCGATAGTTGAAACAGATCCACCTCGGTTACCTTGTTTAAATACTTCTCCACCTTCGGCTCATGAAGTGCTACTGGATCACGATCCTCTACTTTCTGGACCGTGGCTTGCTCCTCCTTTGGTTTCTCTGACTTGGCTGCCTCCGTTCCACAACCGATAGCGATAGCACATAGACTCGCCATTAATGCACCTAAAATCAACCTATTCACCCGCATATAGTCCTCCCGAAAACAAATTTCTGTATTTTCATTAGTTTTGATTATATCAAAAAGATTGTTTTTTTAGTATAGTACCGTTGATCTCTGTTACTAATATAAAAAACCCAGTAGAATACTATACCTCTACTGGGGACCTCTCGCATTGACTAGCAATATTGGTTGTAAGCATTGGTTAGATTCGCCGCGATCTCTTCCAATGAAACGCCTTCGATCTCATGACGATGAATCATATGTACTAATTTACCGTCTTTTAAGATAACAAAAGAAGGCGAGGAAGGTGGTTGGCCCTCGAAATATTGACGTGCTTCCGCAGTTGCTTCTTTATCTTGACCAGCGAACACCGTATAAAGATGATCGGGGGTTTTCTCATGTTTCAAAGATTCGGCTACTGCTGGACGAGCAAGTCCTGCCGCACAACCACAAACCGAGTTTACAACCACTAAAGAAGTTCCTTTAGCTGCCTCACCTTGGAATGCTTCCTTCACTTCTTCGGGGGTGCGTAATTCTTTTACACCAATTCGAGTTAGCTCATCTCGCATCGGTTGAACCATCATCTGCATTTGTTGAAAATAAAAGTTTTGTGACATGTATATCCCTCCTCCACCATTATATTGTATCCAAATCAAGAAAGAACGTCTACGAATCGTTTTCGGTTTCTTTTAAGCGACAGAGTAACCAATCCCTCAAATTGACGATTACGTGTATTCAGGGGGATTCGTTTGTATATGTTAATCTTAAACTAGCTTTCCCATCTCCTCTGCCGCTTTCACAAGACGAGGTACATATCGAATCATCTGCTCTTCATTCATTCGTGAGATGGGCCCTGATAAGACAAGAGCCGCAACAAGGTTGCCTGCTCGGCTGCGAATCGCCACGGAGACAGCCGCTGTTCCCGCTTCTCGTTCTTCCATGCTAATCGCAAATCCCTGTGCGCGAATTTCTTGTAATTGCTTTATGTATAAGTCTCGGTCAATCCCGGCAGGCCACATAGGATCGGAAAGAACTTTTCCTAACAAATCACCTTCTGTATAAGCTACGATCACTTTACTGGATGCACCTACCGATAGCGGAAGTCGCGCGCCGATCGGGGCCACTCGGCGAATCGCCTGCTGACTCTCCACCGCTTGAATCCGTACACGCTCCAAGCCATCTCGCACATATAAACTAACCGTTTCATCAATATCATCTCGGAGACGCTCCATCTCCGGAAGGAACAAAATGGCAGGATCATCAGAACGATTAATATGATTCGCTAACTCCCAAATTCGAAAGCCCAAGCTATACTTCTCGGTGTCAGCATCACGTTTGACAAAGCCTTTTGCTTCCAAGGTAGCGAGTAGACGAAAGACCGTACTCTTACTCAATTCTGTTTTCTCCACAATCTCTCTCATCGCTAATTCTGGTTTCCCCACAAAGCAAAGGAGGATATCTAACGCTCTCTCTGCCGCTCTGGTTGTGGTCTTTTTCTCTTCCATCCTTGTCCCTCATTCCAAATTTGAAACAATGTTTCATTTTATTATACTGCTTTGTATACAGATTAGGAAGGGACTAAAAATATTCTTATTCTATCTAGATAAAAGACTATACAATTTCGTTTCGTTAGTTGTATAATGAGTACTGAAAAAAGAAACGCTGTTTCATCTGGTGAAACGAAATAACAAACAAACTTATTTATTGCCATTTTGATAAAGGAGGCTTTTCAATGTCAGATCTCTTTCAATCTCGCTCAAAACTAACCGTAAATGGAAAAGATTTTACTTACTATCGCCTAGGTACGTTAGAAGAGCAAGGAATCGGAAATATTTCTAAACTTCCTTTTTCCATCAAAGTTCTTTTAGAAGCCGCTGTACGCCAACATGATGGAAAAGCAGTTACCAAAGAACACGTAGAACAACTTGCCAATTGGGATACTGCTTCGTCAGACAAAGAAATTGCTTTTAAACCAGCACGAATTGTATTACAAGACTTCACAGGGGTTCCTGCCGTGGTCGACCTTGCTGCTCTTCGATCTGCTATGGAGCGTGTAGGTGGAAACCCAGAACGCATTAACCCACTTATCCCAGTTGATCTTGTGATCGACCACTCCGTCATGGTAGATAGAGCAGGAACACCTGACTCACTCGAATATAACATGCAACGCGAATTTGAGCGAAACGAAGAACGCTACCGTCTGCTTCGTTGGGCTAAAGACTCTTTCACGAACTTCCGTGCTGTACCACCTGCTACCGGAATCGTCCACCAAGTAAACCTTGAATACTTGGCAACTGTAGTAGCGACACGTGAAGAAAATGGCGAAACCATCGCTTTCCCAGACTCCCTAGTAGGTACTGACTCCCATACCACGATGATTAACGGTCTTGGTGTACTCGGTTGGGGCGTTGGTGGAATTGAAGCGGAAGCAGGTATGCTCGGTCAACCTCTCTACTTCCTCATGCCAGATGTAATCGGCTTCAAATTAACCGGAAAGCTAGCCGATGGCGCAACTGCAACCGACTTAGCTTTAACCGTAACGGAAATGCTTCGTAAAAAAGGAGTAGTTGGCAAATTCGTTGAGTTCTATGGTTCAGGTCTCTCCAGCATCAGCTTAGCCGACCGTGCTACCGTAGCAAACATGGCTCCTGAATACGGTGCAACGATGGGCTTCTTCCCAATCGACGAAGAAACATTGAACTATCTACGAAACACCGGCCGTGATGAAGAGCTTGTTCAACTCGTAAAAGAGTACTACACCGCTCAAGGTATGTTCCGTACAGATGAAACACCAGACCCAGTCTTCACAGATATGGTTGAACTAGACCTTAGCACAGTTGTACCAAGTTTATCAGGTCCAAAGCGTCCACAAGATCGTGTAGAGCTTTCTAATATGAAACAAGAATGGAACGAAACCCTTAAAAAGCCAGTAGAAGATCGTGGATTCGGTTTAACGGATGAGCAAATCGCGAAAAAAGCTAATGTAACAGCTCCAAACGGTGAATCATTCGAACTGACAACAGGCTCCGTGGTAATCGCAGCCATCACAAGTTGCACCAACACCTCTAATCCAAGCGTTATGCTTGGTGCTGGTTTAGTAGCGAAAAAGGCTGTTGAACTTGGGCTTCAAGTAAAACCATTTGTAAAAAGCTCGCTCACACCTGGTTCAAAGGTCGTAACCGACTACTTAGTGAAGTCCAATCTACTTGAATCCCTTGAGAAACTTGGCTTCCATGTTGCCGGCTACGGATGTGCCACTTGTATCGGTAACTCCGGCCCATTAGAAGATCATATCGGTCATGCGATTGAGTCCAATGATCTAACCGTCGCTTCCGTGCTCTCTGGAAACCGTAACTTCGAAGGTCGTGTACATCCATCTGTAAAAGCAAACTACTTGGCTTCTCCACCGCTTGTAGTGGCTTATGCATTGGCAGGTACAGTAGATATCGATTTTGCAACCGAAGCAATCGGCACAGATAAAGACGGAAAACCTGTTTTCCTCAAAGATATCTGGCCATCCTCTGCTGAAGTAAGCCAAGTATTGTCCGAAGCGATCTCTCGTGAGCAGTTTATCGAGCAATATGGCAAAGTATTTGATGCTAATGAGCGTTGGAACCAAATCCCTGCTCCAGAAGGCACGCTTTATGATTGGGATGCAGACTCTACCTATATCCAAGAGCCTCCATTCTTCCAGAACCTCTCTGCGGATGTGGAGCCAATCCAAAACATCCAAGGTGCTCGTGTGCTTGCACTACTTGGAGATTCCGTCACAACCGACCATATCTCACCAGCAGGTAATATCAAGCCATCTAGTCCAGCTGGGCAGCTCTTGCAAGCCAACCATGTGGATATAAAAGACTTTAACTCGTATGGTGCCCGTCGTGGTAATGACCAAGTGATGACCCGCGGAACATTTGCCAACATTCGTCTACGTAACCTAATGGTACCGGGTTCAGAAGGCGGCGTCACGAAGCATGTTCCTACAGGTCAAGTAACTTCGATCTATGACGCTTCCATGAAGTATCAAGAAGCAGGTATTCCACTCGTCATCTTCGCCGGTAAAGAGTACGGTACAGGTAGCTCCCGTGACTGGGCAGCAAAAGGTACCAATCTACTTGGCGTCAAAGCCGTCATCGCTGAGAGCTTCGAGCGGATCCATCGCAGTAACTTAGTAGGTATGGGTGTACTTCCTCTAGAGTTCACAAACGGTGTCTCTTGGAAGTCTCTCAATCTAACAGGTGAAGAGATCATTGATATTCCGGGTCTAAACGATCAAGTGGAACCGGGTCAAATCTTGCAAATTCGCGTAACGAAAGCAGATGGTTCTATTGTAGAATTTGATGCAAAAGCACGTCTGGATAGCGTAGTCGACGTGGAGTATTACCGTAATGGTGGTATCTTGCAAACTGTACTTCGTCAGATCCTGAGTACAGAAGTAAACGTGTAAGCTTTCACTTCACCATATTGTATGATTTCACGAAAACAGCCTCTTTCAAAAAATGTGAAGGAGGCTGTTTGTTATAAAGAGGGGGCTGTCATCATCAATGCAAAATACTGACCTAACACTTTTAGAAAAGTACCTATTCGAACTAGAAACAACACTGCTTAAACCAACGAAAGAACTTTATGCAGAATATCTATCTGATGCCTATTTTGAATTTGGTAGTTCGGGCAATGTGTGGGTAAGGAAGGATTATGATGTAGTTGGCACTCGTGATACCCGGAAACTAACGCCTACTCAGTTTCAACTTCATCCATTAGCAGATGATGTCGTTATGATAACGTATCATATTCATGATGAAATACGAGAGCAAAGCACATTACGTAGCTCCATTTGGAAGCAGTTCAACGGGAAATGGAAGATGGTCTTTCATCAAGGAACCCCTACTCATTCTAAGTAGAATGAGTAGGGGTATGAGTATGTTAGAGTCTACTTAGCTAGTTTGGAAATTTGATACAATCACGACTTTCAGTCAGCAAAGTTCTGTAATATACTCTTATACAGACCGTTTTAAACCAAGCGCTAGGATTTCCTCATCATGGCGAATAAGAACGGTTCGAATATATTTGAGTCTTTCCTGCGTATCCGTTCCTTCCTGCTCGATGTGAGTCACTTTTTGGTCGAGCAAACCTACCGCTCGATCTACTTTGACTTCTAGATTATGGGTGCCTTGTGTTAAATTCTCTGCGATGTAATCAACTTGATCCATTCGAACTTCAAGCTTATCCATTCCCTGTTCCAAGCCGTCCATTCGAACTTCTAGCTTGTCCATTCCCTGTTCCAAGCCGTCCATTCGAACTTCTAGCTTGTCCATTCGCTGTTCCAACCCATCCATTCGAACTTCTAGCTTGTCCATTCGGTTTTCAATCCGGTCCAAACGATCTTCTATGTTCCCAACTCGTTTATCTAATCCATCTATCTTGGCATTCATGACTAGTTGTTGATCATAGATGGCTCTCACCATCATCGTAAGTTCTTTTAATTGTTCTTCCATGAACTCACCTCGTTTTCCATATATAGACAATATATCAGGTAAGTAGACAGAAAGAAAGTATGATTCCCACTATTTTGTCATAAAATCGAAAAAGCCCAGTATCTACTAATACTGAGCTTTCTCTCTATCCAATATTCTTTTATCCTTATAGGGCTTTTTTAGCCGCTTCAATCGCCGCTTCATAATTTGGATGATTTGTAGCTTCTGAAACATACTCCACATAGGTGACTTTGTCATTACGATCTACTACAAATACAGCACGTGCTAATAAACGAAGTTCCTTGATTAGCACACCATAAGCTGTACCAAATGAAGCATCGCGATGATCCGACACTGTTTGCACTTGATCAATGCCAGCCGCCGCACACCAACGCTTCTGGGCAAATGGAAGATCCATACTCACTGTTAATACCACAGCATTATCTAATGTAGCCGCTGCTTCATTGAAACGGCGAGTTTGTGCATCGCATACCCCTGTATCTATAGAAGGGACCACGCTAATCAGGCGAACTTGTCCAGCTGAACTAGCGAGCGTTACTGGGGATAAATCATTCGCCAGCACGGTGAAATCAGGTGATTGATCGCCCACTTTCACCTCTGGTCCTATTAGGGTCACAGGACCCCCTTTAAATGTAATTGCTCCATGACGTTCTTGTGCCATTATGTATTCTCCTCCTTAACAAGGTTACAAGCCTAATCTTACCATATTCTCATCCACGTAGAAATCATCGGATTTCCCCTCCCTTTCATTTTCTGCTATCATTTCATCTAGAAAGTTCGACAGGAGGTCTACCATGAAGGTACAAATATCCGACTTAGCCGTAGCAAAATTACTTTATATTCTACATCAAGAGCACGCAGACGAATCGCTAGCCTTTCGTGTGATGGCGCACACTTCTGGTTGCGGAACTCCATCCTTCGCTATCGATTTAACGGAAGTATCCCCTCATTTCGAATCCATAAAAATAAAAAACATCCCCTTTACTTGGCTCCCTTCTGAGCGTGCTTGGATGGATGGACTCATCATCGATCTAAATCGGGATAACGGAAAATTTATTCTCGCTCATCCGAACCCGCCGTTTCAATCCGAATGCCAACTTACCTAATGTTCATATCCTACTACAGCAGTTTAGGAGGCAATAGATGACAACAACAAAATGGTTCCTCACGTTTTCTCTAGCCTTTATCCTCCTTCTCCTTCTCATCATAGGTTATTTCTATCTCAAGGTATCCCAATACGATGATACCCCCACTCCATCATCGCATGCAGATGCTGGAGTGGTGCTAGGAGCGGCATTGTGGAACGGGAAACCAAGCCCTGCCCTAGTCGAGCGATTAGAGGTAGCGGCGAAACTATACCAAGATAAAAAAGTAGAATATGTCATTGTTTCGGGCGGTCTAGAAAAAGAAGGCGTAACGGAAGCCCTTGCGATGAAAGAGTATCTTGTACAAAAAAAGGTTCCTCAAGAGCGGGTTTTGCTAGAAGATCAGTCCTCAAACACCCAACAAAATCTAGAGAACACAAAAAAATTACTAACAGGTACCCAGATCGATAACATTGTCATTATCACACATGATTACCATATGACCCGGGCTTTGCAATATGCGAAGCAAACCGGACTAAACGATTCGCTCATCGCCCCTGTCCACTCCGAAGTTTTGTTTATGCCTTATCATAAAGCGAGAGAAAGCTTAGCTCTGATCAAGCAATCACTTGGTTTTTAAATGATTAACCAGTTCTTGTAAGACTTCATCCCATATCACGATCTCGATCGGCTCAAACGGAACAGATGGATCTTGTTCGATTTTTCCCTTCATCACAGATACATCTTGACGAGTCTGCTCGACATCAATTCCCAACCAATGATTCGGATAGTAAGCTAATTTTTGCAACGCCAAATCAAACATTTTTCGAGCGCCACCTATGTTTTCATTTCGATAATGAAAAAGTCCAACCGCAATTTGAAGCAGCCCTTGATAAAACGGCTCCCTCGCCTCCTCCATCCATAAATCCTCTAGTAATTCATGGCACTCAAAGTAGTCTCTCGTCTCATGAAATTCATATAAAAAACGAACATAGAGATCGGGATATAGGCAAGACTCTTGGTTCATCTGACAAGCTCCTCTACTCATATGTTACAATGATGAGAAATAGTTAAATTAGAAAGGAAGTATTCATCTATGGATCGACATATAGCATCGGAAGAAAATCTCATTTGGGTTGTAGATGAGATCAAATCTAGCTTAAAACTTGTAAATGCAGCCCTCATTTCTCCACAAGACTTTCGACTCTCTCATTTCCAAGACCTTCTTGAAATCTATCAATTGATTCAAAAGAAGCAAGGTCAGCTTACGATGATGGAAATCGAAGGTATCTTAGAAGAGCTTCGCGATATGAAGAAACATACTTAATCAAAAAACGATGAGGCTCCTAAAAAGCATCATCGTTTTTTGATTTTATGTAGCTTTGCAACATTCGGGAAAGTGAGTTTGTAGAGCATCAGGAAGTAATACGCTTTTTCGAGTACCTAAGTCGATGGTAACCGAAACAACTTGCGCATCTGCAACAAGTTCCCCATCTTGATTGTAAATCTCATGTTTCAGTACAAAGCTGGTCTTCCCCTTCCGAAGTGGTTCCGTAGATATCGTAAGATGCTGTCCTAGCTTTGCCTCTTTGCGATAATTGATATTAATATTTACAGACACCGTTCCTACATTCATCTCTGTAAATACATCAAAAGGCAATCCCACCTTGTTGTACCAGTCTTCTCGACTCCACTCCATGTACTCCAGATATTTCGCATTATTTACATGACCCATAGCATCAATTTCAGTAGGACGCACTTCAATCTCAATATGTGTTTTCACATTAAAGCCCCTTCCTTAAAATATATCCTGATTGGAAAAGAAGCTATACCATTCATAAGCAAAAGATTTTATTCTCAAATTTATTCCATTTTATCATAACTGATCTGACCTAAATGAGCAATTTTTTCTATTTAAGTATTGACTAGATGAAGTAACGATGGTAAGATTTTATATGTCGCTTGTAAATAGTACATACGAATATCGGGATGTGGCTCAGCTTGGTAGAGCACCTGGTTTGGGACCAGGGGGTCGCACGTTCGAATCGTGTCATCCCGACCAATCAAAACCTTCTCTAAATGAGAGAGGGTTTTTTTCATTTTTCTATTCAGCTTCTTGACACGAACAAATATTCGTGTATGATTAAGATATAAATAAGAACGCTTGTTCTGGAGTGTGATAAAGATGAACATACATAAAGATTCGAATCTTACACAACATACTTTTCAAAATCAACACACATCAACCATGTTTAGCCTAGAACATACCATTGAATTAATCGATCGAATTCAAAAAGCATATGAGACTAACAGCCCTATTCTTTTGGTCTACCGCACTCCATTTGGACATCGACAGTTTTGCGGCTTTGTCGATCGCATCGAGCCCGACGAGCGCACCATCCATCTATTCAATGGCAGTATAAAAAGAAAAATCGACCTTACGACTATGGTTACATTGGAATTAGTATAAGCGAGTAAAATGGAAGCCTTCTCCACAGTGAGGGGGCTTCCATTTGTTTACCATGGGCTTATGGACCCATATCCATAAGCCCATGATCAATCACCCTATTCTCTAAGCAAGATAATCAGAGAATAATATATCAGAAAATACATAAATTTGTTATAATTATTTTATGGTTCTCTACGAAGGGGGATCGATTTATGGAAGAGCTTTGGCAACTGTATACAGACCATACGATTCTCATCATGGTCATTTTCCCCACACTTGCCGTCATATGGGGAATGCTAAGTTGTGTTCTGTTTCGTAACTGGTGGTTTGGCCCTGCGATCACAGGTATCTTTTTCTCGTTATTATATCTAGTTAGCTTTCGTGAGGGGTTTGGACTTTGGATATTCATTTATATGATCATTACCCTCCTGACAAATTTGTCCTTACATGGACTCTTAGCATTTGTAAATCGATATAGAGGTTGATGAAAAAGAGGTTGGATCTACAAAAAACAGATCCAACCTCTTACACGTTGATAAAGCCCCTAAACTACGGAGCTTTCATTTTTAGAACTTCCAAGTTTCTTTTCAAAGTAATCATTGCATCCAGTTACGACAAATCCACAATCCTGATACAACTTCAATGCACGCTTATTTTCACAGGCTACATCTAGGAATTGCTTCGTTTCCCCTTCTTCTAACAACAGCTGAACGACCTCAGAGAGAGCTTGCCCCCCATAACCATGCCCTTGATAATCAGGCAGTAAGCAAAAACCAAAGATAAAGGCTCCCTCATCGCTGATCTGTACAGATAAAACACCTATTTTTTCTTGTCCTTTTATGACTAGAAAGGCCCTTGTATCCGGCTGATGAAATCTCTCTGGCTTAATATCCCCTTTAGGTAACTGAAAAGAAATCTCCATGCAATTGACAATAAAGCTAACGTCTTCAGGCTCTGCTTTTCGGATCATGATATCCTCAAAGCGCTTTGGTTGTTGCTTAGCCTCACTCAGCTCCATACAGTATTCGGAAAATGTATATTGTGTCCCCACCTGCGCCTGGGCAAATCGTTGACCAGACTCTGAATTGTGATCAACCACAATCAACAGATTCGGAATACCTCGTCTCTTTAACTCTTCGATCGCTTGTTCCAATAATTTTTGGAAAATTCCTTTACGACGAGCCTCTGGGAGCACCATGCCTCCAATCTCTGCCTCACGTAGATTAAACACATACAGTCCTAAAAAACCTACCAGAACCCCATTTTCATAATAAAGAAAGTCATTTGCTTCCCCTTTCGAACGGCTCTGTAACATATCCCAGTTTAGTTTGACTTCTATTTTTTCGTATTCATTACATATCTTAGATAATTTTTTTATCTCTTCTAGATCCTTTTCCTCAAGACCACGCTTTATCATGAAACCATTCTTTCGAGTTGTCACTTTTCGCATATCTCCTCATTTTTATATCATATAAATATATTCTTCATGATAATATAAGTCAACAAAAAAGGATGAACCTATTTTCATAGATCCACCCTCTTTGTCCGAATCAATATAAACTTAGCTATTTACTACTTCTTATTCACCATATGAATCGCATGCCCAAGGATCCCTTCAGCCGCTTCCATAAAGGTTTCAGGAAGAGTTGGATGTGCATGGATTGTCAGTGCGATATCCTCTGCATTCGCACCCATTTCAATCGCAAATACTGCCTCAGAAATCAAGGAAGATGCTTCTGGCCCGACGATTTGTACCCCTAGTAGTTGCTTCGTTTCTTTCTCTGCTACCACTTGGACAAATCCATCTGCATTTTCCATCGAAAGAGCACGACCATTTGCCGCAAATGCAAAACGACTTGTTACCACTTCGTATCCTTCTTCTTTTGCTTGTTCTTCAGTGAGACCTGTGTAAGCAATCTCTGGATCACTAAAGATAACAAATGGCATCGCTTGATAATCGATTACGCTATTCATCCCTGCTAATACCTCAGCAGCAATTTTTCCTTCATAGCTTGCTTTATGTGCGAGTAGTGCGCCGCCAGCACAATCACCGATTGCATATACACCAGACACGTTTGTCTTACACTGTTTATCAATTTTAATAAAGCCGCGCTCATCTAGCTCAGCACCTACGTTTTCCAAGCCGATTTCTTCGGTATTTGGCTTTCTACCTACTGATACCAACGCATAGTCTGCCACAAACGATTTCTCTTCGCCTTTAACAGTCGCACGAACGGTTACTTCATCTCCGTTCACTTCGCCACCTTGTACCATCGCTTCTGTTATGATGGTTACGCCTAGCTTTTTCAGCTTGCGAGTAACCATTTTAGTAAGAGTTGCCTCTGTACCGGGAAGCAAAGATTTGGTTCCTTCGAGAATGGTTACTTCTGCACCTAGTTTCGCATAAGCAGTTCCAAGTTCTAGACCAATATAGCCACCACCGACTACGATGAGTTTCTTCGGAACTTCTTGCAGATTTAGCGCTTCTGTACTGGACAAGATCCGTTTGCCATCAAAAGGAAGAATTTTTAGCTCAGCTGGACGTGAGCCGGTTGCGATGATGACATCGTTATATTTGAAGGATTGGCTAGAGTCGTCTGTCATAACGCGTAGTGAATGAGGCCCTGTAAAATAGACTTCACCTTTGGCTACTTCAATTTTATTTCCTTTTAGAAGCTGACTTACGCCGCCAGTCAACTTTTTCACTACTCCGTTTTTCCATTCGATCAACTTCGGCATGTTTACTGTTACATCGCCTGAAACTTCGATTCCAACATGGCTCGCCTCACGAATGTGCATGAGACGCTCAGATGCGCTAATGATTGCCTTAGAAGGAATACATCCACGATTGAGACATACGCCCCCTACTTCGTCCTTATCCACGATAACAACACTTTTGCCGAGTTGTGCGGCACGAATGGCAGCCACATAACCACCAGGGCCAGCACCAACTACGACAACATCCACTTCTTGTGCTAGATCTCCTACTACCATGTGATCACATCTCCATCATTAAAAGTTTTGGACTGCTAAGCAACTTCTTTAGTTTACTGATGAAACGCGCTGCTAGATCTCCATCGATGAGGCGGTGGTCGAAGCTAACAGAGACATGCATCATCGAACGAATAACGATCTCTCCATCTACAACTACTGGCTTCTGCTCGATAGATCCTACACCCAAGATAGCTACTTCAGGATGGTTGATAATAGGCGTAAAGCTTTGTCCACCCAGATTACCTAAGCTCGAAATGCTGAATGTCGAACCTTTTAACTCATCTGCTGTCAATTTCATTTCGCGAGCGCGACCTGCTTTATCCGTCACTTCTTGAGCAAGTTGGAAGATCGACTTACGATCTGCATCGCGAAGAACAGGAACCATCAATCCATTATCTGTCGCTGCCGCCATTCCGATGTGATAGTACTTTTTCACCACGATCTCTTCCGCCGCATCATCAATCGAAGCGTTTAGCATCGGGAACTCCTTCAACGCAGATACTACCGCTTTCATGATAAATGGTAGGTAGGTAAGTTTTACATTTGCTTTCGCCGCTTCATCTTTGGCCCATGTACGAAGCTCGATTAATTCTGTTACGTCGATTTCGTCCATAATGGTAACGTGTGGTGCTGTATGCTTCGACTCCACCATTCTCTTGGCGATCGTACGACGAATACCACGTAATGGCATACGCTCTTCTGTACCGTGACTCTCCAATGGTGCTTTCGGTGCTTTCGGTGCTGGAGTAGCTGGTGCTGAGGTAGCTTGAGGCGTCTCTTCTACCGACTCTGTAGCTGGTAGCGCTTCTGTTGGCAAGACAACTTCTTCCGTTGTGCCTCCCGTAGCAAATGCCTTTACATCCTCTGCTAATACACGACCATTTTTACCTGTACCTTTGACGCGAGTTAAGTCTACCCCCATATCTCTAGCCATCTTACGAACAGAAGGCATCGCTTTTACATTGATATGAGAGGTTCCTTCCTCGTAAGCGGCTGTAGTAGATGGCTGTGCTGGTAGTGCATCTTTTGCCACTTCTTCTGCTGGTACCTCTTCTACTGGGGATGCTTCTTCGGCTCCCTCTACCGCCGCAACTTCACCTTCTGCATCAATCACCGCTATAACGGAGTGAACGATCGCGATTTGACCCTCTTCTACTTTTAATTCTTTCACAACACCTGTTACAGGAGAAGGGATTTCAACAACAGCTTTATCTGTCTGGATCTCAGCAAACGGCTCAAACTCTTCAATCTTATCACCAGGCTTTACAAACAACTTAACGACTTCACCCTCGTGAATTCCTTCCCCTACGTCTGGCAACTGAAATTGGTATAATGCCATGGACTTGTTTCCTCCTTAACGATTTCTACGAAAATGAACCATCCGGCAAGTGTTTTACTCACAGGATGGGTTCCATCAGTCTAATTAGAAATTGCAAACTTCTTCGATTGCATTTACAATGCGTTTTGGATTCGGGATCCACTCGTCTTCAACCAGTGGATGACCTAACGGAGTATCAAAGCCAGTCACTCTCTTCACAGGTGCATCAAGTGAGAGGAGCGCGTTTTCATTAATCACCGAAATTAATTCCGGAGCTACACCGGCTGTTCGTTGTGCCTCTTGCACGACAATCGCACGATGTGTTTTCTCAACAGAAGAAACAATCGTTTCTACATCAAGAGGGCTAAGGGTACGTAGATCGACTACTTCTACTTTTTTATTTAACTCTTTTTCAGCGATTTCAGCCGCTTTCATAGAAGTATGAACCATCGCACCATATGTGAAAATCGTTACGTCTGTACCTTCACGTACAACATTTGCCTTTCCGATTGGCACGGTGTATTCGTCTTCTGGCACTTCGCCCTTCAGAGAGAAATATAGTTTCAAATGTTCAAGGAAAAACACAGGATCATTATCTTTAATCGAGGATAATAGTAGTCCTTTTGCATCGTATGGATTTGAAGGGCATACCACTTTGATACCAGGGGTCTGGATTAAGAGACCTTCTAAGCTATCACTATGAAGTTCAGGAGATTTCACACCACCGCCAAATGGCGCTCGGAACGTTACTGGATTGCTATAACGCCCTCCAGAACGGAAACGCATACGTGGCGCCTGCACCATAATGGAATCAAGTGCTTCAAAGATAAAGCCGATAAATTGCATCTCTGCAATGGGACGAAATCCTTGTACACCTAATCCTACTGCTAAACCACCAATTCCGGACTCAGCAAGGGGAGTATCCATTACCCGATCTACTCCAAACTTAGCTTGAAGTCCGTCTGTCGCACGGAATACACCACCGTTTTTACCCACGTCTTCTCCGAAAATCATCACGTTTGGATCTTTTTCGAGTGCGATTCGCATTGCATCGTTGATCGCTTTTACCATCGTCATTGTTGCCATGGATTATTTCCCCTCCTTCGCCAAATACTCTTGTTTCTGTTTTTCTAAATGAGCTGGCGTTGTTTCATATACAGTATCAATCAAGTTCGGAATCGTCATCTTCTCATATTGATCTGCTTTCTTAATTGCCTCTGCTACAGCTGCTTTCGTTTCTTCAATCACTTTATTTTCATCTTCTTCTGTCCAAAGATTTTTGCTCTCTAGATACTTACGGAAACGAATAAGTGGTTCGTTCTCCTCATAACCAGGCGATTCATCTTTAATCCGATAACGAGTTGGGTCATCCCCAGACATTGAGTGAGGCCCAAGACGATAACAAAGGGTCTCGATCAAAGTAGGTTCTCCGTTTAGAGCACGCTCTCTCGCATCTTTCACTGCTGCATATACTGCAAGAACGTCCATTCCGTCCACTTGAACACTGCGAATCCCAGCCGCTAGGCCTTTTTGAGCAATGGTTTTCGCAACGGTTTGTTTCGATACCGGAGTTGAAATCGCATAGCGGTTATTCTGAACAATAAATACTGCCGGAAGTTTAAATACACCAGCAAAGTTCATCGCTTCATAGAAGTCACCTTGTGAACTTCCACCATCACCGGTATACGTGATTGCAATACGCTTCTCGCCACGTCGCTTAAATGCCATGGCCACACCAGAAGTTTGGACATACTGTGCACCAATGATGATTTGTGGCATTAAAACGTTTACATCTTCCGGAATCTGTCCACCGTGTTGGTGACCTCGTGACCAAAGGAATCCTTGGTACATCGGATAACCATGAAAGTGAAGTTGTGGAATATCACGGTATCCAGGTAGGATAAAGTCTTCTTTTTCAAGTGCAAACTGGCTTCCGATCATAGAAGCTTCTTGTCCAGATACTGGAGCATAGAAGCCTAAACGCCCTTGACGTGCTAGACCCACTGCACGTTGATCCCAGACACGTGTATATACCATACGGCGCATTAATTCACGTAATTGATCATCGCTTAATTCAGGAAGATTCGCTTCGTTTACCTTTCCATCTGGAGAAAGCACTTGAAACGCTTGCATTTCTTGAATTTGCAATTCAGCCTCTGCAAGACCGCCTCCACTTTTCGTGGTTTTTGCCATTTGTATCACCTCATAGTTTCTTTGTAGCACTGTTATAGTAAAATGGTTATTCTGTAGTATAACAGATGTTAAATTACCTATAATGAGTCTGTATTCAGTACACTTTTGTATGTACTACAATTATTTATAAACCAATAATACACCAAGTAAAAGGATTGTCAATGAATCCATTTATGGTTATCTTTTGCTGGAAATTGGTTTCTCATGAGTAAATCGGGAGATTTATACGTAGATGCGACCCTATCAGTGGATAATCTTTCCTGTTAGTCTATTTTTATACGATTTTTCTATGGTAATCCTGCTTCGCTAGAGCTACTCAACATCCCTACATAGATCATGTATAATAAACTCGTAGAAAAGAGGTAGAAAAATCATGACTCAATCAATAGAACATAATCAGCTTGCTCCTCTGATGTGGGGAGAAAAGCGTTACCATACTTGGAATTCTCATTTAAGACAAGTGCATGGACAGAAGATTTTTAAGGTGGCTTTAGACGGTGGATTTACCTGTCCAAACCGGGATGGAGAGATCACTACAGGGGGCTGTACATTTTGTAGTGCACGTGGATCAGGGGATTTCGCTGGGAACCGCAGAGACGACCTAGTAAAGCAATTTCAAGATGTAAAGAAAAAGATGCACGATAAATGGCCTGATGCGAAGTATATCGGCTATTTTCAAGCCTTTAGTAACACATATGCACCTGTTGGAGAGCTACGTGAGATGTACGAGATCGTCCTCGAACAAGAGGGAGTCGTGGGCCTCTCCATCGCAACCCGTCCGGACTGTCTGCCCGATGACGTAGTCGAATATCTCGCAGAACTAAATCAACGCACCTATCTCTGGGTAGAACTGGGACTGCAAACGATGCACGAAAAGACAGCAGATATCATTAATCGCGCTCATGACTTCCAATGCTTCCTAGATGGTGTAGAAAAACTGCGCAAACACGGTATTCGGACCTGTGTACATATCATTCATGGCCTACCGGGAGAAACACGCGAAATGATGCTACAAACAGTTGAAGCTTGTGCGAAGATGGATGTCCAAGGGATCAAAATCCACTTATTACACCTTCTACGCAATACCCCCATGATGAAGCAATACGAACAAGGGTTAATCCAGTTCATGTCAATGGAAGATTATGTACAACTGGTTGTGGATTCGTTGGAAATTCTTCCTCCTGATATCTCCATTCATCGCATCACGGGCGACGGACCACCTGATCAATTGATCGGACCTATGTGGAGCATGAAGAAATGGGAGGTGCTAAACGAGATCGATGCTGAACTAGCCCGTCGTGATACGTGGCAAGGAAAGTACGCTAAGCCTCGTTTGGCCAAATCATGATGAAGACCTTGTCCACCTTACAAAGTGCCAAATACCATGTCAAGCGGGCCCTTCAAGAGCATTCTCATCCAACCGTGGTCGATGCTACATTAGGTAATGGTTATGACACACTCTTTCTTGCCAAAGAAGTCGGCACGCAAGGCAAAGTTTTCGGCTTTGACATCCAGTCGCTCGCTATCAAAAAAACAACTCAACGTCTCCAGCAAGAAGGGTTTCTCGAACGAGTCACCCTTTTCCATGTGGGGCACGAATACTGGGAAGCCTTTATTCCACATGGTTATAAAAATCAAATTAACGCGGTCATGTTTAACTTGGGCTATTTGCCCCACGGCGATGAAACCATCATTACCAGCCCTGAAACAACCCTTCAAGCCATGGAGCACGCTTGTCAGTGGCTCGCGCCTAGAGGTGTTATCACCATCGCCCTCTATGTTGGGCATGAGGGTGGACAAAATGAAGCAAACCACGTAGTCAACTTTGCTTCCCAATTACCATCGAACCAGTTTCAAGTTACATGGACACAGACGCTAAATCGAACCCATGCACCCTCTTTAGTTGTGATTGAAAAGAGGAAATGAATTGATCACCCTAATGCACGAGTTTAATAGGGTGATCCAGAATAAAAATATAGAATATAAATATCTTTCTTAATTTTTCATAAAAAGATATAATAGATTTAGTGGATGATTTATCATCAAACAGTGAAGGATAGGTGGCCACCGTATGGGAACCAAACTAATTTCTTATATTATGTTAGACGGAAATGCTAGGGAAGCGATTGATTTCTATCAAAAAGCCCTAGATGCCGAGCTATACGGAATCCAAACCTTTGGAGAAATGCCGGAAAATCCAGAGTTTACTATGCCAGAAGCAGCAAAAGAGCTTGTTTCTCATGCAATGATTAAGGTCGGTGATTCAGAGCTTATGTTCTCCGACGCGTTTCCAGGTCACTCCCCTGAACGAGGAAACCAAGTCCAAATCTGTATCTCTTCCGCAGATGTTGCCCAATCGCAGAAATTTTTCGATGCCTTGAAGGAAGGCGGCACCGTCATCATGCCGCTAGCCGAAACATTTTTTAGCCCTGCTTACGGAATGGTTACAGATAAATTCGGAGTCACCTTTCAGCTTTATACCGAAGGAAAAGAAGAATGCTAGAGCTCTGATCCACCCATCTCTTAAAGAGTTCGAATCACATGCAACATACATGTGTCTAATCTAGTTCCTTTCGCATGCCGCTAAGCATTGTTGATGAGTTTAGTTAGAGGAAAAGGAGAGTCTACTCGATACTTGCTATACAATCTTACTTAATAGACTCTCTGGACCTCTAGTGCAAATGAAATAGCTTATCAACAGTCTTCACCAACCCTTAATCCCCACTCTTCCCTTCATCCATCTTCTTCACCACTTTGGTTACCATCTTCCGCGGCATAAACTGCACCGAACGAGCCAGCAAACGATTCTTCACTCCCGGAATAATCAACGGCTTGTCCTGTTCGTCTAAAAAGCGACGGAAAGCAAATTCTGCGATGTTTTGTGCGCTCATCGGAACTTCACTCAGCCATGTTGGAACTTCTTCACGTGCACTCCACTTAACTTGAGATAGCTCAGGACCCGCACATAACGTATTTACTCTCACTCCATAATCCTTCATCTCATTATCAAGCGCTTGGCCAAATGCAAGGATAAAGGCATTGGTTGCATGAAACACAGCTAATCTCGGGCGTGGTTGAAAAGCGGCTGTAGAGGCTACTTGCAAGATTCGACCGTATCGTCTCCCTGCCATTTGTTTTATAAATAGTTTTGTTATCGCAGTAAAAGTAGCAATATGAACTTGAATCATTTCCAGCTCTTGAGCAAGCTCCGTCTCTAAAAAGGAACCAGATAACTGAAAATCAGCATAGTTAATCATCAGATGAATCGGTTTTTGACGTTCCATCGTCCATTCATAAATTTGCTTGGCTGCATCAGGGCTGGATAAATTTTGTGAAAATGTTTCAATATGCACCTTATATTTCTTCATCCATTCCGATGAGGTCCGTTTTAACTCAGATGAGTCTGTATCTACTAAAACAAGATCATAGCCGTTCATGGCAAATAATCGCCCAAGCTCGTATCCGATTCCGGATGTCGCACAGGTAATTAGCACGGTTTCTCTCTTTTTCTCCCTCAATCTCGTACACCTCGTCCCGTCTATCTTTCTTCCTATTATTATACTCATTCCAAACAAAAACACCTCCCAGAAGACTAGGAGATGTTTTGCGTTATCCCAATAATCATGAGACAACTATCTGTTTTTCTTTTGCTTTGCAGTAAGCGCAGAAAGGCGCTCTTCACTGCTCTTCATCCACTTTTTCATCATGTCCTCAAAATTCTCAGGGCTTTTCGCACGACCACCACGGCGATCTCCTCCCCCACGACGTTCGCGAGGAGGGCGTTGCTCTTCTTGAAGGGCTTTGATGGAAAGAGAGATCTTACCAGCGGGATCAATAGAAAGGACTTTCACTTTCACAGTTGCTCCCACTTGAAGTTCATCTTCAACTTTCTCAACATATTTGCTGGAAACTTGAGAAATATGAACAAGTCCGGTTTCCCCAGATTCTAGTTTAATGAAGGCTCCAAAGGGTTTAGTCGAAATAACTTCTCCAGATACGATGGCCCCTTCTTTTAATTCACTCATTGTAACACTCCCGCAATGAAATTCATTCTGTACGAACATATCATTATTTTAAGCCTTTGTCAACGCTACAACCACACGGAATAGAATGATTACGAAATTTATATCAATATAGAATTATGCCAATAGAAGCGAAATGGAAATTAATGTTCCATCCTATCCCTATATATGTTATACTTTTTACCAAAGTGTTATAACATATATATAAATTCATTTATATAATATAGACAATAAATCAAAAAGGTGGATGGAATGAGCATGACGATTCGTTCGATTACATCAAATCATTGTGAGCTTCGTGGAAAACTTCATCTAAATTTACCAGTAGCAGAATTAGTAGAACAAGCACTTAATAGAAAGGAAGCTATTTTATCTTCCAATGGGGCCTTAGTCGCAACCACAGGGGAATTTACGGGGCGTTCTCCTAAAGACAAGTATATAGTAGATGAAGATTGTGTAAGCGATTCCATCGATTGGGGATCTGTCAACCAAGCACTCGAACCAGAAATATTCCATAGGATTTACAAGCGTGTTCAAGACTACTTAAAAGAGAAAGAACTCTTTATTTTTGATGGTTTTGCTGGTGCAGATTCCACGTATCAACTTCCAATTCGTGTTATTAATGAATATGCTTGGCATAACTTATTTGTGCATCAATTATTCATTCGTCCAACAAAGCAAGAACTACATACTCACAAACCAGAATTTACCGTCATCTGCGTGCCTAACTTTGTCGTTAATCCTGAAATAGATGGAGTTCGCTCTAAAACATTGATTGCCCTTAGCTTTGAACAAAAAGTGGTCATCATTGCTGGCACGCAGTATGCTGGGGAAATGAAAAAATCCATCTTTAGTGTGATGAATTATCTCCTTCCCGCACAAGGTGTGATGCCAATGCACTGTTCTGCAAACGTAGGGGATGATCAGGATGTCGCCTTATTTTTTGGCCTATCTGGCACGGGAAAAACAACTTTGTCTGCAGATCCGAAGCGCCGGTTAATTGGGGATGATGAACACGGTTGGACAGACCAAGGAGTTTTCAACTTTGAAGGTGGCTGTTATGCAAAGTGTATAGGTCTGAGTCAGGAAAAAGAACCACAAATTTGGCAAGCGATCCGTTTTGGTTCCGTATTGGAAAATGTTTTATTAGATTCCAAAAGAACTCCCGATTATGATGATTCTACTCTGACTGAAAACACACGTGCCGCCTATCCAATCGATTCGATACCTGGGGCCGTTATTCCAAGTGTAGCAGGGCATCCAAATGTCATTTTATTCTTAACCGCCGATGCCTTTGGCGTACTACCTCCTATTTCTAAGTTAAACAAAGAGCAAGCCATGTATCACTTTTTATCAGGTTATACAAGCAAGCTAGCAGGTACAGAGCGCGGTGTAACGGAACCTGAGGCTACTTTCTCCACTTGCTTTGGCGCACCCTTTTTACCACGTCCTGCACATATTTACGCTGAGTTACTAGGTGAGAAAATCGAGAAGCATAAAGCACAAGTTTTTCTCGTTAATACAGGCTGGTCGGGTGGCGCTTATGGCGTAGGGAAGCGAATGAATCTTACGTATACACGCGCGATGGTGACCGCAGCGATAAACGGTACCCTATCCAATGTTGATTATATAACCGAAGAGGTGTTTGGCCTCTCCATTCCAACAACATGCCCAGACGTTCCAAGTGATATCTTGAACCCCCTAACAACATGGGCAAATCCTACAGAATATGATAAAACAGCAAAGGATCTAGCAAGTCTTTTCCATCAAAACTTTACTAAGTTCTCAGGTGTAGCAGATAACATTCGATCTGCTGGCCCACGAAATAAATAGAGATGATTCATATTCCATACACTAGAACCTGACAGTACCTTTGTCAGGTTTTTTATGTTACCATCGTACGGATGAGATAATTTGATAAATGTAAAATGGATCGTTACTATGGAAAGGAATCGACACAGCTATGAATCGACCGGTATTAATTGGTGTCGCAGGAGGCACTGGTTCAGGTAAGACCACTGTTGCGCGAAAACTCGTAGAGGAATTTTCTGATTCGGTTTTGTTAATGGAGCAAGATTCCTATTATGCAGACCAAGCTCACCTGACCATGGAAGAGCGAATCAAGATTAATTACGATCATCCGTTAGCTTTTGATAATAACCTACTGGTCGAACACTTACAGCAATTGATGAATTATCAATCTGTCCAGATGCCAATCTATGATTATGCTGCATTCACTCGTTCTAACGCCAACAAACAAGTCGAACCCAAACACGTTATTATTGTCGAGGGAATCCTGATTCTGGAGGATAAGAGCCTGCGAGATCTCCTCGATATTAAAGTATTCGTCGATACCGATGCCGATGTACGCATTTTACGTCGCATCGAGCGTGATACAAAAGAACGCGGCCGTACGTTAGAATCTGTTATTCAACAATACCTACAAGTGGTTCGTCCCATGCATATGCAATTTGTCGAACCAAGTAAACGATATGCTGATATTATCTTGCCTGAAGGCGGGAGAAATGTAGTAGCTCTTAATCTCTTAATGAATCAAATTCGCATGTATCTACAAGAATTGGATCCCTGTATCCATTCTAACACCTAACTTCGAAGGAGATATCCAAAATGTCCACCGTAATCGAGTCAACATCTATTCAAACGATACGCGATCAACTACTAAAACATCCCATCTACGAAGCAATGACGTCTCCAGACAGAGTCCGTATTTTTATGAAACACCATGTATTTGCGGTATGGGATTTTATGAGTCTAGCCAAACGATTGCAGAACTCACTCACCACTACTACATTACCATGGGTTCCCAGTCCAAATGCACATTATGCTCGCTTTATCAATGAAATCGTTTTGGGAGAAGAGACGGATGAGGATGGACAAGGGGGATATGCTAGTCATTTCGAGTTATATGTAGAGGCCATGAAAGAAGTTCAAGCCGATACTACATGGATGGAATCGTATCTTCAAGATCTTGAAGCAGGGAAAGATCCGATTGATACTTTGCAAAACCGTTCTCTTCCATCCACAATTGTTCAATTTGTAACATACAGCTTAAACTTGGCATTTTCGGCACAGTCGCACGAGGTCACCTCCGCCTTTTTCTTTGGACGTGAAGACCTCATACCAGAGATGTTTACCCAGCTCCTTTCTGAACTAGACAATCACAACCAGTCCACAGAGCGTATTCGTTACTATCTCAATCGCCATATCGAACTAGATGGAGATACACACGGCCCTCTAGCTGAAAAACTTCTCAACTCTCTTTGCGGATCTGATCCAGAGAAATGGAAGCAAGCTGAGCAAGTAGCTCTCCGCTCCCTACAGTTACGTAGCCAACTCTGGGATGGCGTGTTAGCCGAGATTGAAGAAAAAGGATTATAAGCATACGAAACACCTTTGACTCCGCAGAATCAAAGGTGTTTTTATCTAAACGGTCCCCCATTAGCAACTATTCTCTTTTGATATTTCCAAATTTCGTAGTTTTTCGCTTAGTACCTTGAGACGGATTTTTAGGAGGTCTGCCCAATCGTAATCTGGTTTACAGATACGTAACAGATCCAATGCAAGGTCGATTTGTTCTCGTAAGATCGATTCTTGATTGTCATCCTCCTCAAAGCTAAAGCTATATTCTTTCCATTTCTTCAACATTTTGTGGTCAATACGATCGTAGAGGGTGGTTTCTTTGACGCGATCTTCGATAGCATACTCTACTACCAACTCAAATTGTTCTTTCACAGCAGGATGAACGTGTCTCTTCTGGCAGACAGGACAATAGAGAACCGGCACTTGATGAACCGAAACCTGTTTTCGTACAATCGTTCCGATTTTGCCAATCATACTTGCACCGCAGCAGTAGATCATGCAATTCCCTCCTCTACCTCTCTGTGATAGTTTGATTCATCAAAACATTTGGAATAAGAGAGTAGTGGATATATTCCCACGTCGTAGAAAATTTAAACCTATTTTAGAGAACTTTTTTCGTATATTTATGCAACAGGAAAATGAAAAATAACCCCAGTAGCGTATACCGGGGCTCCTTCTATCACTCTATCGTCGGCCATTATTGGATTGATTCTTTATACTGCTTGTCTGAAAGAAGCTCTTTTAATTGATCTGTGTTTTCAAGCTCAACTACAATCATCCAACCGTCTTCATAAGGTGCATCATTTACGTTTTCTGGGGATTCTTCAAGAGAGCTATTTACTTCTACGATGGTTCCATTTACAGGTGCATAAAGTTCCGAAACAGTTTTCACAGACTCTACACTGCCGAACGGTTGGCCTGCTTCGATTTTGTCGCCCACTTCTGGAAGTTCAACAAATACGATATCTCCCAATTCGGATTGAGCAAAGTCCGTAATGCCTACGCGTACTTTGTTATCAGATTCAGTTTTTACCCATTCATGTTCTTCTGTGTAGCGCAATTCTTTTGGTAAATTCATGCAGGAACCCTCCAGAGGATTAAGATTGTTTTTCTTTTTCTTCGTTTAAGACACGTTCCAGTGGTTTTTTAAGCAAGGTGAGAGCTTTTTCACCAGCAGAGCGATGACGTAACACCCCTGTAGAATCGAACAAGTAGAATGCAGGTACAAACTCATTTTCAAACGCATCCACTACCTTGTGTTCGTTATCAATCGCTTGCGGATGTTGCAAACCATATTTTTCAATGGTTGCCTTTACCTCATCGATATTGGTATCTTTTTCAGAGCGCGGCATGTGAACCCCTACAAATTCGAGTTCTGGGGTCCCTTCCCGCATTTTCTTTAATTCTGGAAAGCTCTCTTTGCATAGGTAACAACTAATGGACCAAAAATGAACTAAAACGGGCTTACCTTTTAACGCCTCTTTATCAGTTTCACTATTCACCCATTCTGTTACTCCTACTAACTCTGGCATTTCGGTACGTAGACGCATAGCCATGGGAAAACCCTCCTTTATAATATCGTAATTTCTTTTCTCTGAATAGATGAATCTATTGTAAGAAAGGACCTAACAGATTTTTGTTAGGTCCTTTAATGGATGTGATGAATCGTGATTACAGCGTTTTTTGACCTGGTTTCCAGTTAGCTGGGCAAAGTCCGCCTGTTTGAAGGGCATCGAGTACACGAAGCGTTTCGTCTACACTACGACCTACGTTATCATCCGTTACGACTTGATAACGAACGATTCCTTCTGGATCAATGATGAAGAGACCACGTAATGCGATTCCTTCGTCTTCCTTTAGTACACCGTAGGCGCGGCTTACTTTGTGATTCGTATCAGCAGCGAGTGGGTATTGAATCTCACCTAGGCCATTATCTTCACGTGAAGTGTGGATCCATGCACGGTGGGAATACACGCTATCTGTACTTACACCCAAGATTTCACAATCGCGATCGGCAAATTCATCCGCACGATCAGAAAGAGCTGTGATTTCAGTCGGGCAAACAAATGTAAAATCAAGTGGATAAAAGAACATGACAAGCCATTTTCCTTCATAGTCAACGAGCTTTGCTTGTTCCTTCAGGGTTTCTAGGTTTTTCGTGCTCTCCATTACGAAATCTGGAGCTGGAAGTCCTACAAGACGTGCTGTCATGAGTATTTCCCCCTCTATCGATGATATATTTTCTAACCACGCCATTTGTTAATCTATCCAATCATTGGACCTGATAAACACCGTAGCATGATCATGACAAACTTAGGATAACATGACCACTATTTATAGTCAATATCAATTTATATTAAGTATAATGTAAAAATAATTATCGCAATTAGACCGCTCTCTCAGCCACTGAAACTACTCCTTCTGTGCAACCCAATTGGTTTCAAAATCGTCCTCTTTAAAACCAACGGTAACCTTTTTTCCATCTGTTACCAAAGGGCGTTTAATCAACATCCCATCTGAGGCTAATAGGGCTAACTTCTCATCATCTGTCATCTCTTTTAACTTCTGCGATAAGCCTAAATCCCGGTACTTCTTCCCGGATGTGTTAAAGAACTTTTGGATCGGAAGTCCACTTATATTCACCATTTGACGTAACTGCTCTACAGAAGGAGGCGATTCGACAATATGATAATCTTCAAAGGTAACACGATGTTGTTGAAGGTATTTCACAGCGTTTCGGCAGGTTCCACACTTGGGGTATTCGTACATGACAATCGACATCTGGTTGATCACACTCTTTCTAAAAAAGAATCGTTATGTAACCTAGGCTTCACTAGAATCGGTAGATTTATGAAAAACGTGTCCGCCTCGTTTATATTCTACATCACTTACACCTGATCGGGTATTAGCCACACGTGCCACAGTAAAAAAATAATCAGATAAACGATTCAGGTACCTCCGAACTTCTTCATTGGTTTCTTCTGACTTACAAAGACTTACCACACAACGCTCTGCACGACGGGTAATGGTACGGCAGATATGAACGCTGGATGACAACGCAGTTCCCCCGGGTAAGATGAAACGGCGCAATGGGGAAAGCTCTGATTCATACTGATCAATCCATTTCTCTAAACGTGTTACCATATCGCCTGTCACTTTGTATTGTCTTTCTTTTCCTACCTGAGCTAGGTCTCCACCTGCATCAAACAACTCATGTTGGATCTCTGTGAAGTCCTTGATTAGATCGGCATGTTTTTCGGGGGACATGCGAGTGATCGATTCCCCTACAAATGAGTTTAATTCATCAATGGTTCCGTATGCTTCAACGCGGATATCGTCTTTGTCGACTCGTCCACCTACGACGGCGGTTTTGCCGGTATCTCCTGTTCGGGTGTAGATTTTCATGAACCATGCTCCTTTCGGGGATTCATCATAAATGGCTGATGTAAAATTTGGGGAACACCTGTCTCCGGATGGGGAATAACCACCGTAGGGACTCCATATACTTGTTCGACTAAGGAGGCAGAAATTACTTCTTTTGGGGTACCTTCTGCGATACATTTTCCATTTTGTAAGAAGAGAATGCGATCACAAAAGAGGCTGGCTACATTGAGATCATGAATAATCATGACGAGTGTTAGATCTTTTTCCTTTTGCCAGTGCTTGCATATATCCAGCAAGGACCATTGTGCCTCTAGGTCTAGATAAGTAGTCGGCTCATCTAGCAAGAGAATCTCAGGCTCTTGTACCAATGCCCGGGCAATCGCTACTCTCTGGCGTTCTCCCCCGCTTAACTCTGTAATACGAGTATGCTGACGGTTTGATAGGTTGGTTTGTTGTAAAATTTGGTCCACTACCTCGACATCGTGATCTGATAAGGTCTCAAAACGCGATACATACGGGTAACGTCCCATCTCAATTATCTCTCGCACCGTAAAAGGGGCATCTTCAAGTAATTCTTGCGCCAAAACGGCGATCCTTCTCGCCCTCGCTTTCGGTTTTAGTTTCGATAGATTCTGTTCTTCTAGCCAAACCTCTCCCTGATCGGGCGTTAGCTCTCCTGATATCATCCGCAAAAGGGTTGTTTTACCGCTCCCGTTTGGACCTAGTATGCCAACGGATTCTCCGCGTTTTAGTTGTAGAGAAACTCCATCTATCACACAGCATGTATCATAATGTTTGGAAACAGATTGTATCGTAAGCAACGATGATAGCCCCCTCCCTTGCAACTTATAAATTACGCCGCCATTTGTAAAGAAAATACGAAAAGATAGGGGCCCCTAAAAAGGCAGTAATAACACCTACAGGCAATTCCCTAGGCTCTAAGAGCGTTCTGGCTAATAAATCACTTAACATCATAAAAGTAGCACCTGCTAGAATCGAGTACGGGATCAAAAAACGATAATTTGCACCGATGATCATGCGGATCAGATGAGGAATGACAATCCCTACAAAACCGATCATTCCTGATATGGATACGACGATGGCGGTTAAAAAAGATGCTAGGATTAATAGTAGAAATCTCGTTTTCTTCACCGATACTCCGACATTTGCGGCGGTACGAGCATTTACGGCAAATAGATTTAATTCTCGTTGCGTAAACCATGCGACTCCCATCACGACTAGGATAATCGGAATCAGAATCCAAATATGAGCCCACTCTCTTAACGAAAAACTTCCCATGAGCCAGTATTGAATTCGAGACATTTGTTCGACAGACATAGAGAGTAGAAACGTAATAACCGCTCCAAACAAGGCATGGATGACAACACCTGCTAGGATTAACGTATTCGTTCTTAATTCTCTTCCTGCTAAAAAGAACACACTCACCGTGGCTATCGTAGCTCCTAGAAAGCTAGCAAGTGAGATAAACCACATTCCCCAAATGCCTGCTCCAATCCCGGATAGGATCGCGATTATTGCGCCTGTAGCGGATCCTGATGAGACTCCTAGTATATAGGGATCCGCTAACGGGTTTCGTAGCACGCCTTGGTATAAGACCCCAGCAAGTGCTAAACTAGCTCCCACTACCATCGCTAATAATACACGGGGGAAACGAAGGGACCATAGAACCGCATCTGACGTCGGGTCTACTTGATGGGGAAATCCGATGGTATGGTGTCCGATCACTCTGAAAATATCTAGGATCGGGATTTTCAGACTTCCTACGGTTACAGCTAGAATAAAGGTAAAAAGAAAGCAGAGGAACATTCCTCCGCCGATATATACATGTTTCTTGTTATTTTCTCGTCTCATGATAAGCCTCAATAGTATGTATCTTTTTTGGTTGTAATGCTGTTGATTAGCCCCACTATAGGAGACTGTCCCGGGGCATGTATCGCTAGGTCGGCTCACTAACATCGCAGTGTTCAGATACATTGCCCCTATTCCATTCATCCTAAACTTTTAAAACAGGCTTGGTTGTGAAGGTCTCAGCCAATTCTTTATGCTGATATATATTATTTCATTGCCTCTGGGTACAACTTGGTCGCCATCTCTTTGATGCCCTCTATAATTCGAGGACCTGGGCGGCTGGTTGTATTCGAGTCGAGGGTGAAGACTTGTTTTTGTTTTACTGCGCCTACACTTGCCCATGCGGGACGGGCTTCGATCTGGCTTGTACTTCCATAAGTTGAGAATATCACATCAGGGTTCCAAGCTGCCACTTTCTCTGCACCTACTTGTGGCCACCCTTTTAGCTCTTTCGCTACATTTACACCGCCAGCAACTTCGAGCATCTCATTTAAAATCGTATCGCCACCTGCTGTCATCAGAGTCGGATCAATCTCAAGCCATACTTTTTTCGGATTCTTCTTCGCAATCGGGGTCACTTTTTGGTAGATTGCTAGTTTTTCCTTGGTCATCGTGCCTACTAAATTATCCGCTTCGTGTGCTTTATTGGTTGCAAGACCCACAATCGTAATCGATTCAAATACTTCTTTGATCGATTTTCCGTCCAGTACAAGAGTCGGAATACCTAACGATTTAAGCTTCTCCACCTCTTTATTCATCGTAGAAGCAAGTACCAAATCCGGCTTGAGAGCAACTACTTTTTCTACATTGATGGTGAAGTCACCTACTTTTTCAAGCTTCTTCGCTTCTGCTGGGAAGTCATCGTTCGTCGTACCTCCCACCATCTTATCCCCCAACCCGATCGCATAAGCAATCTCAGTGTTGCTAGGGATAAGAGAGATGATTCGCTCAGCCGGCTTCTTAAATTCTACCGCATTCCCAGCCATATCTTTAACCGTAATCGGGTACTTCACTTTACTAGGTGTAACCGGTGTCGAGACAGGTGGCTTGTCCCCTGATTGACATCCTACTACTACACTAAAAACAAGAAAAAGGGACAAGCAGACTAGCATCCATTTGCGTATTGAAAACCCTTTCATATGTACCTCCTAATATAGATCCATTATCTACTACTTCAAGCGGTTGATAGACTACTAGCCCCACCAACAGCCGACAAACATTCCTACTATTCGCTAGGTTCGGATTCATTATATAGGAAATAACCTTCTGCGTGAATCCCTAATAAAACCCTGGATATTTGACTACTGGCCACTTTTTCTTTCGTAATGAATGCATAAATGTAGGACCTACATGTAGATTCTCTTCTACTAATTGGCGAGGTGTGAGCGCCATCCACTGATTCAACGAAACATCTTCAAAACGACTACTCTTAAATATTTCTAAGAACCATAAGCTCTGGTCACCTGTGTTTTGGACATAGTGGCCGAAAGCACGAGGAACATACCCTACATCACCCGCACTGTAATCAAACGTCCTCGCAGTCCCTTCACCTGCAAAAACAGTCATTCGACCCTTTCCAGAGATATAATACTGCCATTCGTCCGCATTTGGATGCCAATGCATCTCCCTCATGCCACCCGGTTTCACTTCTACCAACGCCGCCGCAACCCTCTCCGCTATAGGGAAGTTAGTCGTATCCGCTATACGTACTTGCCCACCGGGAGTAGTGATCGGCTCTTGAGCTAGTAAACGATGGGTGAAGCTTTCTGGTACAGTGCCGTACGGTGAGATTACCCTTTGACTATCTAGAGGTCCCGGAACTTCTGCTTGAAAAATGTATCTTTGGTGATTCGGGGTATCGTTGAAATTTTCTGTTTTCACACCAAAGTTGGCCGATAGCACGTCCTTCGGTGTATGTGCAAACCAATCCGAAATCGATAACGTATTCAGATCCGAGAAGGTGCCATCATCGAAGACAAGAAGAAACTCACACCCTTCTTCTAATCCCTGAATCGAATGCGGAATCCCCGGCGGAAAATACCACAGATCCCCCACACCCACATCCGCTATAAAATTCCGCCCATTCTGATCCACTGCCGTAATGCGTGCACTACCTACTAACATAAACGCCCACTCTGCCTGCTCATGCCAATGTAACTCACGCACCCCTCCCGGCGTTAGAGCCATATTCACTCCAGCCAGTGTCGTGGCAATCGGAAGCTGCCTAACTGTCACCTCTCGTGACCAACCACCATGATTTAACTGCATATACGTATCAGAAAAAGAGAACTTTAAATTAGGAAGCGTCCCAGCATCCGTCACAGGCGGAACGAGCAAATCCGGGTTTTCGCGGTCACGCATCACATTTCGCGGGCCAAAATCCCACCATCCACTGCCATCTGCCCTCATCGGCTGTGGAATACGACGATCCTCATCCAATATCATCACCTCTGTTAACTGTATGCAGGAAACGAGGATTTTTTGACAACACCCATTTCATTCAAACCATCAATACATTACACATTCCATTCATAATGCATTAATCATTACACGTTATAATTTGGAAAAATCAGGTCAAAATGAAAGAGAAAGGATGTTTCTTTATGTCGATAAGAAAAAGAATTTTAATCCTCCCTGTATTATTGATATGTCTCTGTTTCATGGCATTATCTATCGTGAGTATCAGTTTTGCTGCAAGTCCTTACCTCTCCACTAAAAAACCTGCGTATAGTACCGGCGAAGCCATTCAAATCAACTTTCATAACGGCCCCGGTCGCGCAAAAGACTGGATTGGCATTTATCGTAAGGGCTCACCAAACTCCCCTTCGTTGGATTGGGTGTATGTCAACGGATCGAAGACCGCTACTTCAGGAGCTACCAACGGTTCCGTAACTCTAAACGGGGTCCTAGAGGCTGGGGCCTACGAAATCCGCTTTTTTGCCAATGATGGATATACTAAGATCAGTCCCGATATCTCCATCCATGTAATCAATCAGAAGTCTCCCTCACAAGCTCCTGAAACCGTAAAAATCATGTCCATGAACACGTGGAATGGTGGGGCCAATGTAGCCAATGGATTTGAAAAGATCGTCAACGCGGTACGATTGTCAGGCGCTGATATCGTCGGGTTTCAAGAAAAAGCAGAACCTGTTACAGCGATAGCCAAACGCCTAGGCTGGTACTATTATCAAGCATCCCACGATGGCGGTGTCATAAGCAAATATCCCATCGTTGAAACATTTGAGTTCGAAGGTGTCGGTGCATCAGCGGCTCGTGTTCGCTTACCGAGTGGACAGGAAGTTATGGTCGCATCCGCACACTTAGACTACCGAGTATACAGTCCCTATTTAGCTCATTTCGATAAGAAAGCACCGAAGGACATCATCGCCAACGAAGAACGAAGCCGTGGTGTTCAGACGACCAACATCTTAAATCGATTAAACCCATATCTCTCATCCAATATCCCTGTATTCTTACTCGGCGACTTTAACGCCCCCTCACACCTAGACTGGGTAGAATCAACCAAGAACATCCATCAAGGTTACGTCTTAGATTGGCCCGTTTCCAAGAAGATTGAACAAGCAGGCATGATTGATTCGTATCGCGTTATTCATCCCGATCCAGCCGCAGACCCAGGGCACACATGGTCACCCGTTTACACCTACGATCATCCATGGGATACACACTATCCGAAGGAGCCCCAAGATCGAGTCGACTTTATCTACTCAAAAGGTAGAGCCCACGTGACGGATTCAAAGGTGTTTATGGTGGGGACACCAAAGCCTCATGGGCAGCACAGAGATAATGAATGGCCGACAGATCATGCTGCTGTCGTGTCGAGTTTTACGATTAACCCGTAGTTATAATTGATGATTGGCATATTGAAGAGGAGTTCACATTAAGTGAGCTCCTCTTCATGCTGTAAACAGTTTTCTATACATTTATCCAAAAACAGACTAATGAAACTCAGCTATAACCTCAATAACACCCTCGATATGTCCGTTAAACTCTTCAAGCTCTTCTGCAGGGATCCAATATTCCTGATGCCCTGTTCCACCAACCGTTTGAACGGTGTACCGATTGATAAAGTCCTTACGAACCTGAAAACGAGTCACATATCCTTCATAATCAGATGCCTCATCGAACCTATTCCAGTCACGAGCAATTTGAACCGCGTACTCTTCATTTAAAACTGGGTAGAAAATAGGTTGAAAGGAAAGGCGTGGAGGGAAAGCTCGATAGTGACTAGCTCGAATTAAATCTAGTTCTTTTTGTCCTACAGGACGGTATAAAGTAATTGTTTCCATTACAGGCTTTATGAAAGCAATATCTATTCTATCGACCATAACATCCACATACTTATCCTCTAGATACCATATATCATAGAGTTCTCCTTTTCCTAAATAGAATGGTAAACTTGATTCCAATTGACCATTTTCGAAATCCAGCCAACCTGTCAAAATGTAATTATACTTCCCAGCAATATTTAATATCTCTTTCTTGGGGAAGCTACTTTCTTTAATCGAATCGTCCCCCTCAATCCATAGGTCCAATTCAACCAAGTATTTTTTGCCTACTTCGAGATCAAATGAACCCCATCCAGCAATAATTCCTACAAGACGAAATCCGCTTATACTTATGATAACTTCTCCCTCAAACATCTCATTAAAGCCGATAAATTCAGCCACGTAATTCATGATTATCACCTCTATAACTTCGGAAATCTCAACTCAGGAAGTATTAAAGAGCCTGTCCTTGCCTAATCTTACTATCTTTACAAAGACAAGCTCTTTACTAATCAGAGCAACTAAGGTCGAGCTATCTGGGGTAAAATTAGGCTTCAAACTTCGATGAATTCGGTATTCAACAAAGCCAGATCCGGTGTACAATAGGTGAGCTCTTCGTGTTATGGTAGAAAAAAGGATTAGTAGCAAGCAATTTATCCCCTAAATCAAACAAATTCATTATATAGTAAAGATAACACCCTTACTCATAACAATTACATAAATAGAATAACTAGAAAGGAAACCCGATACATGAAACAAACTGGCACACTTGCCCCGCTTGTACATACTTGGAATCAAGATCAACCTATTGATTATCTACTCCAGCTTTCGGGTGAAGAAATCACTCTTAATGACTATCTAGGAACCGAAATCACGATCTCCTTTACTGGGGAGATTCGCTGTATTCACTGTGATAAGCGGATTAAGAAAACATATGGCAATGGCTACTGCTATCCGTGCTTTGCTTCCCTTCCGCAAATGGATCTGTGCTTCGTACGGCCGGATCGTTGTCATTTCCATGAGGGAACTTGCCGTGACCCTGAATTCGGACTGGCTTATTGTATGACTCCGCATTTTGTATATTTAGCGATCAGCAGTGGGGTTAAGGTGGGGATAACGAGGGCCGGAAACGAAACGAGGCGTTGGATCGACCAAGGGGCCATCTCGGCTGTCCCGATTGCTTGCGCACCAACTCGTAAAGATGCAGGAGAAATCGAGGCTCTATTAAGTAATCATCTACCGGATAAAACGAACTGGCGGCGTATGCTAACAAGTCAAGGTAGTGATGTAGATTTAACGATTGTGCGCGAGGAAGCTCTCGGATACATACCTGAATCCTATCATCCTTTTCTATTATCGGACGAGGAAATTCGTCATTTCCATTATCCACAAGTAGAAATCCCAGAGAAGGTAAAATCGATCAATTTACTAAAGCAATCGGATGTTACAGGGAATCTACTAGGTGTGAAAGGGCAATATATGATTCTCGATCAAGGCGTTCTTCAAGTGCGTAATCACTCTGGATACTATGTATCTTGGGAAGCCTCTAGATCCTAAAACAACTTATAAGGTGGCTTGACTTTCGGCTCCACTCCTTTTTGGAATCGGACCCAATGATCTTTTTGCTGATAGATACAGCCTGCTCCTAGCCCAAACAAGATGAGCCATACTGAGATTTGTGAGACGAAAAATAACGATAATAAGCAAATCCCTGCAATAGCGAGCCACGTGGATAGGAAGGTAAAACGAGTGAGAAAGAGGCTTACAATAAAGATCAATCCCCCAACTATGAGGAGAAACGGACTTAACACGATCAAGCCACCTACACAAATCCAGATCCCCTCTCCAGGCCGAATGGATGGATAAAAGGGGTACCATGTTCCTAAAACGGCGAAGATGAGTGCTGCCCAAGCCCCCATCCATCCAGCAAATATGAGTCCAATCCCTACTGCCACAAGCCCCCTCACTACATCCAACAAAATCCATGCTACTTTCGTCGGGTAGCGAACAGAACAAATTTGAACACACCACTTCGGAGATAAACTACCGATTAGATAGGCAATAATGGCACTAAAAAGGAAACCCACTTTTGTTCATCCTTTCCCTTATCCAACTTTTTGTTTGGGTGTAAATCGATATAGCAATTGAAACATAATAATGAATCCACAATAACCAAACAATGGATATAAAAAGTGTACAAGTGTAGAGAAACCAGCTAAAGAACAAATATACGCAATCCCAAAGATAGCCAACATTATATAGGTCTGACGTATGGGGAAAACTCGCTGTAGATTCGTTGTTAAACCGTATACATTACTTACTAGAGTGGTAAAGATCTCCGCCCAGATCACGATTAAGAAGAAACCTTGCATCCACTCTCCTAATTGTGAGACCATCCACGCCATCGGTAAGTCATACAGCTTCACTTCATCCATATGAAGCTGAAGGGCATAGTTACTAGCTAGTAGCATAAATCCGAGGCCGAGGCCCCCAATCCAACTACCTAGCCGTAATATCCTTTCATCTTGAATCTCTGCACCGAGCGGTACCAACACGGCTTGGGCCATCACAATATTAAATGCCACATAGGTAATCGCGGAAATAAGCCAGTGTCCATGTTGTCCGTTCGATTCTTGTACCGCGATCACTTGCCAATCTCCGTAATACCAAGAATACAACCCCATTACGATTAGGAATGAAAACATCAAAGGGACTACGGATGAATTGACAGACATAATCCCGTTAATTCCCTTCTTACAGACAAAATACGTTAACGCAATCGTGATCATCACACCTAGGTGAAAAGAAAGCCCCAATTGCTCCTGAAACAGAGAACCTACTCCTGATAACATCGAAGCCGTCACTCCGAACAAAACGAGGCTAATCATCGCACTCATCACAGGTCCAAAACGAGGCCCAAATACATATAGATTAAACTCCTCAAAAGAGTGAGCCCGAAGCCTCGATCCAAAGATCAACATGCGTGTTCCAAACCATGAGAATAGAAAGGTACTAATCAATATCGCGCCCATCGCGTATCGACCATACATGGAGAAAAATTGTAAAATCTCTTGTCCGGAAGCAAATCCTGCTCCCACAATCGTCCCACAATAGGTAAATCCTACTCGAACCGCTAAGGAAAGACGACCCCGCACAAGTCTCCACAACCTTCCTGATAAACATGGCTAGGACTACTATATGGGACAGGTCGTTGGATTAGAACACAAAAGAAAAACCCCAGACTCACGAATGAGTCTGGGGTTTTCTCTTTGATTCATTTAGGGGCGATTGCCTCCGCCGCCATTGCCTCCGCCGCCATTGCCTCCGCCGCCGTTGCCTCCGCCGCCGTTGCCTCCGCCGCCATTGCCTCCGCCGCCATTGCCTCCGCCGCCATTGCCTCCGCCGCCGTTATCTCCGCCGCCGTTATCTCCGCCGCCGTTGCCATTATCCGGGTTTGGTATACAATTCGGATCCACAGTTGGATCACATTTCGTTGGATCTTCTGGTTTCGGTTTCAGACCTGAGACTGACAGTGTTTTTTCCACCGTCTTGGTGCTATTCTCTCCATCGTCACCTTTTACTGTTGCAGTCACTTTGTAAGTAAACTTCTGGTTCGGATCATTTACGTCAACTGTCGCACTGGAGTCCACTAGAGAACCCGCATGTCCTTCTTCGACTACCGTCACATAACCTGAAGCGTCTTTTCTCTCTACTTTGTAGACTGCATTTGGTGAACCACCCTTGATGTTGATCTTAACCCCTTGACCGTGGGAAGAGAGCGAGAAGTCAAATCCTTTTATTTCTTCCTGAGGTTGTGGTTCTTCTACACCATCTGGTCGTTTAAATTTACTTGCTGGCATGTCTTTCATTACCCTACTCATAATCGAATTCCATAGGACTGTTGGTTGAATGGAACCCGAGATCGGAACAAACTCAGGATCTGTTTTCTTGTACTTATAGTCGTTCACAACAAAGGAAGCGGCCACCAAGTCATTGGTAAATCCAACAAAGGATCCTGATTTATCATCATCGTTGGTACCTGTTTTTCCTGCTACATCATGATTTGGAATTTTAATGTTTTCCTTCGACTTCGCAACCTCTTTCATCATCAACAATGTATTATAGGCTGCTTTTTTCGAGACTACTTCCTCTCCTACTTTGAAACCTTCTGGGTCCTTCGCAGGAATCTTCTTGCCTTCCATATTTTTTACTTCTACAACGGTATGGGCTTGCACGGCTTCCCCTTCATTTACAAAAATCGAGTATGCCTGCGTCATATCAGCAGCCGTAAAGCCGCCGTTTTTAAATCCACTTCCCAACGCTAACGCGGAAGGAGTTTCTCCAGACACTTTTAAGCCCATCTTATTCAGATACTTCTCCGAGTTTGGAAGAGTAACCTTTTCAACCACGATTCTAGCCGCTGCTTGGTTATCCGATTGCTTCACCGCATCCACCATCTGCATAGACGAAGTGGTAGGTGCCCCGCTGTAGTTTTTCGGCTTCCAACCTCTGTACTCGAACTGAGATGTATTAACGGATGAATACATATTTAATTTCTTATTCAGATCGAGGTAAGGAGCATATGCAGCGATCGGCTTAATCGATGAACCTGGGTACAGACGCGTTGTCGCATAGTTAAACATACCCACTTTATAATTTCTACCACCAGATAACGCCTTGATCTCCCCTGTCCGTGGATCCGAAATCGCAAACGATGACTTTAGAGACTTCGCTGACTTCTTCGGGGTGTTTTTATTCACATAGTTCGCATCTTTGTTTACTTCTTGTTCTACAATATCATTCATCTTGGTATCAATAGCCACTGTAATTTTATAGCCTTCACTATTTAGTCTTTGAGGATTGATATCGTAGCGCTCTTGCAATTCTTTTTGTACATAGTCTATATAAGCTGCGTGTTGCGTTTTCTTTTGAAACTCATCAGCATACTTATTGTTTTCTCCCATAACCATGGTCGACTCGATCGATTTCGCAACTGCCTGATCTGCTTTCTCCTTCGTAAGGAGTGCAGGTGAATACTCGGAATCGGTCATCTTGTTCTTCAAAATCCAGTCTCTACGTTCTTTTAACTTCGCATGACGGCTCTCTTGAAGTGGATTATATAGGTTTGGGTTGTTTGGAATCGCTATTAATGTGGCCACTTCTTCAGGTTCAAGCGTATCCTTGGTTAAATCTTTCCCAAAGTAAATCTTAGAAGCCGCCTGTACTCCTTGGATCGTGGTTCCAAAGTCAATATAGTTTAGATAGCCTTCTAAGACTCCATCTTTGCCCACCTTCGGATCATCGATTAAGTCCCAAGCAATCTTCATCTCTGCGACCTTACGGTTAGCCGTTTTCTCTTTGTTGTTTAAGATAATGTTCCGCGCAAGCTGCATCGCAAGTGTCCCACCACCGCCTCCTTTACCCGGGTTTAAAATATTAAGGTATACAGCCCGACCTAGACCCTGATAGTCGACACCACCATGATTATAAAAACGAGCATCCTCCGTTTTCACAAGGGTTTCGACTAACATCGGGTTTCGTGCCTTCAGATCTTTAAGCGAGACGAATTGTTGTTTTCGATCTCCGATACTTCCAATAACATCTCCGTTCTTAGCGGAAACAACACTCGAACTCTTGTTGGCTGCTTTTAACTTATCAATCCCCATCTTTTGCACTGACATGAAAAGGTATGTAAGAACTCCAGCCCCGATGAGAAATAGAATCCCCAAGGTAGCCCCAACCGTCTTCAAATTAATATACTTTCTCCAGCCGCTACGCCCCTTCTTGCCTCCCCCCTGTTGGGAACGTCTTCCGCTTGCTCCTGCACGACTCCTCGCCCCTCGCTCCGTGCGAGGTGATACCTCATCGTCGCCTTGACGGGAACTATTTATCGCTTGGAGACGACTCATCCGTCCCCCCGAACGACTCGCACCTGATCGAGATGACTCTTGGAAGTTGGAGCCTTGATGGTTATGGCTGCGCGATTTGCGTGGATAATCACTCATTTCTTCAACCTCCTATGTAAATAAATTCAATTTTTTTCTGATTTTTAACATTTACAAAAAACATATTATCTGATAGAGAATCCTTCATCATTACACCCCTTATTTTCTTCATTAGACTACATTAGACCGCTCTGAGATGCAACCGAAGAATTACCCATTCTGTAGGCAAATTCTAAATATGCGGTGACATTTCCTTGAACAAGGATAAAAAAGCTAGGACCTCAAAGGAATCCTAGCTTTTTCTTCGTTTTTCTCTACCAATCTGTTAACCAATCAAAGAAACCTTTATCTTTCTTGCTTTCATTCTGTTCCCCTGACCCCGATGGTGTCACAGTAACTGTATTCGAGTCTACTGACTGTCCTGTCTCTCCATCAATCACCTTCACTTTAAACTGGAAGCTGCTTCCTGACTCCCCATCTAGTGGGATTCGAATCGAGGTATCACTAAAGGCAGCATCTTGGACTTTCTTCTCGCCACCGTCTGTACGATAAATCTCATAACGAATCCGAGGGGTTTGCATATCTCTTGGTACAGACCAGTTGAGTATGGCTTCATTCTTGACTGAATCAAAGTTACCAGTCAGACTCACTTTGCTCAGTTCAAATGGTGGTTCTGGGTCTTTTACTCCATCTGGGCGAGTAAAACTGAGAGCTTTTTGACCTTTTTCTGCCGATTGAATAATATCGTTAAATACCGTAACAGGCACTTTTCCGCCCGATAGAGCACTTACCTTCTTTTCCGGCTTCGTGTTATATACCATCACAGCCGTTACATAACGAGGGGTATAACCGACAAACCAAGCTACCTTGTTTTCATTGGTTGTACCTGTTTTACCAGCAACCGGCTGATTCCCTGATTTCACACCCGTAGCAGTTCCAGACTGCACTACTTCCTGTAGCATCTTATGGGTATAGTAAGCTGCTTGAGGCTCATACACTTTCTTATCTTCCAACCTCTTTTGGGCCTTATCTTCTAATGATTTCTTTTTTAACTTACCATCTACAGGCTCTTGGACTTCTACAATCGCACGAGCATGCTTCATAACACCATTATTTGGAAATGAAGTGTAAGCTTGTGCCATTTGTAGAGGGGTTACCCCTTTACTAACTCCACCTAAGCCGAGAGCTCCTAGATTTTTGTCCGTTTTAGAGTCAAGTCCAAGCTCCAACCTCTCCGAATATTCGAATGCTTTACTAACGCCCACATACTTTTGCAAGGTTTCCAGAGTCCCTAAATTATATGACTTCTTAGCCACTTCTTGTAAGGAAACTGTGCCATGCTCCCGTCCATCCGCGTTATCTGGCGAATATCCACCACCAAAGTCCTTCTTACGGTCTTCTACCGTGGTATAGGGATCCACTTTATCTTTGTTTAAATCCATTGCAGGAGCAAACACCGTTAACGGCTTAATCGAGGAACCCGGTTGTTTCGGATCATTAAATGCTTTGTTTAGATCACCTGGTTTATAATTCTTCCCACCACCGATGGCTACGATATAACCATCTTTATCTAACGTAACCGTTCCCCCTTGAAGTTGGGAGCTGGTTTTGTCGAGGTTGTTTAACGCTTCTTGTGTTTCCTTCTGCACATTTTGATTCAAACGGGTTTTGATTTGAAGTCCTAATGTACTTAAATTCTCAACATCTTCTTCACTATATCCATAGTCTTCTTTTAACTCTTCTTTCACTTGGGCGATAAAAGCGGAATTTAATTGTGAGCTTTTACCAGCCAAATATTTATCCCGATAATCGGTCGTCCATTTAAATTTGTACTTCTTTGCTTTTTCATATTGATCCATGGTAATAATCGGCTTTGCACCATCATCATCATGTGACATCACATATAAAGTAGTCTGTGCACGCTTTTCACCTCGCTCAGCATTCTCCTTTCCGCAAAAACCACAATATCGGGTTGGTGCCTTAGGTAGTCCTGCTAAATAGGCGATCTCAGCTACTTCTAACTTGTCTTTACTAATATCTTTATTAAAATAGAAAAGGGCAGCTGCTTTGACTCCACGAGCTTTTCCACCGAAGCTAATATAATTGAGATAAGCTTCTAGGATTTTATCTTTCCCTGCTTCTAACTCCAAGTTCCATGCGGTTCCAATCTCCATCAATTTCCGCGAAAATGTCTTCTTCCGGTCATTTAAGATTACATTTCCCGCAACCTGCATCGTGAGAGTACTACCACCTTGCCTTTTTTCCATGGCAACGATGTTCGTCACCATCGCACGACCCATACTCCAATAATCTACACCTTTATGCTCATAAAATCGGTTATCTTCCACCTTCACAAATGCTTGTGGTAATAGTGGGTTTACCTTCTTTATATCTTCTAGTGAAATATAATCCCGATACTCATCATCACTAACGGGAATCTTTTTCCCATCCACATCTTCCAGCACGGATGAGGCTAATATTTGATCCAATTTACTAATCGGATACACCACGCCCATCGCTGAAATCGTGATGTACATCCCTACTACTAACAGCATAGAAGTAGCAAATACAATCCCCATCCATTTTAGTGTGAACATTTTTTGAAAACCCGTTTTACCAGTCGGGTTTCCACCAGTTGATTTTCTCCTCGCAATACGAGAATTGGGAGTATGTTTTTTTGTTTGAGATTGAACCAATGGCGCCGATCCCGATGATCTAGAGTTCTGACTAGTGTCTTTACTCCTCCTAAATAGATTCATAGATTCAAACCTCCTTGAAAAATTCCCTATTAACTCCCACATCTTTACTTGCAAAACAACATCCACCTATTACCTTGTTATCCATCTAAAAAGCACTTATGATAGGGGATGAGGTGAAGAATATATGAATATGGATGCTGCTGTTTTTGCATGTCGTTTTACAGGAATCGCAGGGATATTACTGTCTATCTTTTTAGGGTTTACTAGCGGATGGGACCTATTTTTCTATGGGATTCTCTTTTCTGCTTTCTGGTTTTGCCTATCTTGGTACTTCAAGAGACCGAATAAGGAAAATAAGAACTAATTTTTATTATATCGCAATCTACTCTTACCCGACTATATATCCCCCAAAACTTGCCTCTAGAGACACCCCTTTATGAGCACCTTCTAAGTAGTTCAAGTAGTTGCTTTATATCACTAGGGATCGGTGCTTCCCATACCACCCAGTCCCTTTTTCGCGGATGATAGATTTTAAGTAACTTCGCATGTAGTGCTTGCCTACCGATCAGATGCTTCTCTTCCTCTCCATTTCCATACAGATCATCCCCGATAATGGGGTGTCCAATGGAAGAGAGATGAACTCGAATCTGATGGGTTCTGCCTGTTTCTAACCACAGACACAAGACAGAAGCATGCGGAAAACGTTCGATTACTTCATAGTGGGTAATCGCTCTACTTCCTTCCTCGCTAAAGTCGATAAACCGGAGCAGGGGTACATCCGGAACTTTTCCGATAGGAAGATCAATCGTTCCTCTGTCGTGAATGAGATTCCCGTGAACAATCGCAAAGTAACTTCGCTCGTATCGTTTTTTTGCCATTTGATCCGCTAGAAAGGCATGGCCATAGGCATGTTTTGCTAATACCATCAAGCCCGATGTATCTTTATCTAATCGCGTAACAGGGCGGATCTTATGATTTTCTCCCCGCTGTTGCCAGTAATAAACTAATCCATTTGCAAGTGTTCCGTGTTGATGAGAACCAGTAGGATGGACGACTGTATGTGGCGGCTTATTCACCACGATGAGATCCTCATCTTCATCTACCACCGTAAAAGGTACCTCTTCAGGAGAAATATACTCCACGTCCTCCGCAATATTCAACTCAATTCGAATCAGGTCCTTTTCATTTACCCGACTTCGAAAAAAAATCCACTCTCCATTTACTAAAACTCGCTTCTCATGCTTGAGAATACGCATCATCCGCCTCGAAAACCGAAATTGCTTTCGTAAAACGGTTTCGAGCAACTCCCCATCTTCTTCAGGAGTGACAACATGTTGAAATAGAGTTGTCTTAGACATCCTTGTACACCTCCGAATATGACGGTATCCGTCAACTCGTGTAGTATATCAAAGGAATGGGCAGAACGCACGAAATCCTCATATTGAAAGAACCTCTACTCTATCCTAAAAGAAACCATCCATCTGTTCTATGGTTTTATCTTACAACAACCTTACTTCTTTGTTATATTTCAAGGTCGGTTTATACAAAAAAACCATATTACTACCAAACTTGATGAATGGTAGTAATATGGTTTTTTTTAATATTCAACCTCAATCTTCTTATGAGTCTTCTTAAAAGAAGCTGGGTTTGGATTAAAATAGGATGGGTCGTATGCCTTCACAAACTTTTTCCCAACCGAATAGCCTGAACCCCATGTTGGATCCATGGTAATCCACTTGCCACCGATTTTCGCCTCAACCCAGGCATGTGGTTCTCCTGCATCCCCACCAATATATCGCGCGGGTATCTCAATCGCTCGCAACAGAGCAACCGTGGTAAGGGCATAATCATGGCAGATTCCTTTACGCTCACGTAACGTCTTCAGTGCACCATCATCCCAATAGTTATCATTCTTTTTCATATCATACGATACGTTGGTGGCCACATGCTTATAGATCGCTCGCGCTTTCTCCATAGGGGAACTTGCCTTAGCCGTGATTTTTTTACTAAGAGAAATGATTTCAGGATCATCCGACTCAATTCCACTTCCTGGAAGTAAATCGCGTAAATCAGCAGTTACTGTGTTTTTTACATCAAAATCAACAACAGGAGTTAGATATTCCGTCATTTCATCTATCCAAAGACTTACTTTGTAATCCCCAGCTCCAAATCGCAACGGAATCCATTTGGAGAATTTTTGATTCTCGACTGGCAGGTAATATCTCGAGGTATCTTCTCCTTTTTCCACATCAACAACCATATATTTTAACGATTTCACATCCTTAGAAGGTGGTTCAACCGTACCTTGTAATAGTACTTTTCCATCATACGCTTTTCCACCTGCAGCAGGTTGATGTAATGTGATCCCATTTTTTCCGTAGGAGCCGCTATATTTCATAGGTGTTTGTTCCACCGTAGAGGTATTAACTACTATAAACTTAGCCACAGTCACTTTAATACCATTTTTTTCAATCAGGATCTCCACCTGGTGCTGTCCCTCGCTATAGTAAAGAGGAACGGTTCCATGAAACTTTTTATCCTTTATCACAACTTGCTTTTCTCCAGATAGACCATCCTTTGTTACCCAAACAGATAGTATGTCTCCCGCCTTAGATTCTGCAAGAGACCCTTGAATGAAGAACTCACCTTTCCCTTTAACTGCTCCCGCGGCAGGCTTCTCCAGTGCAAAACCACTCTTTTTCGCCTCGTCTGTGTATTCAATCTTCTTACTATCCATTTCATTTTCCATCGAATCCACATAGTTGTATACGGCTATAGGCAGAGCACATGAAGTTAAAGTACTACTTAACAAGCAAAGACCTAACAAAATAACAAGCTTTCTCAACCATTATTCACCCTTTATCTCTTCTTATTTCTAACTTTTTAGTAGATAACCTCAGACCTCTTGTGAGTTTTCTTAAAAGAAGCAGGATTTGGATTAAAATAAGATGGGTTATACTCCTTTACAAACTTTTTACCCGTCGAATAACCTGAACCCCATGTTGGGTCCATCGTAATCCATTTGTCGCCTATCTTCGCTTCCACCCATGCATGAGGCTCACCTGCATCTCCCCCGATATATCGTGCAGGAATTTCTATCGCTCGCAATAGAGCAATCGTCGTAAGCGCATAATCATGACAGATTCCTTTTCCCTCATGCAATGTCTTTAGGGCACCATCATCCCAATAATTTTGCTTCTTTTTCATATCATACGATACATTGGTAGCCACGTACTTGTAGATCGCTCGTGCTTTTTCCATCGGCGAGTCCTCATCAGCCGTAATTTTTTTACTTAGAGAAATGATTTGAGGATCATCAGATTCCATCCCGCTTCCCGGCAGTAAATCACGCAAATCAGCCGATACTGAATTCTTTACTTTCATTTCTACAACAGGCGAATAATGCAAATCGCCTACAGTAAGTTGAACTTTATAATCTCCAGCCCCAAATCGTAATGGGATCCACCCGGAAAATTTTTTATCTTTAACTGGGATGTAATAATTTGCTTTGTCTTCCCCTTTATCCGCACGAACCACTAGATACTCTACTCGTTTCGCACCTTTAGCAGGAGGCTCGACCGATCCTTGCAATAACACTTTCCCATCATAGGTTCTCCCGCCTGCAATGGGTTGTTCTATTGAGACTCCATATTGCCTATAAAAGCTAGAATTGTACCCCATGGGAATCTGCTGTAAAGAGGAGGTGTTCTCTACTGTAAATCGAGTAGCAGGATAGTAGTAATCCGTCTTTGATTGATCTGGGATCAGGACTTCCACCTCATGCTCCCCCTTCCCATAATAGAGGGGCACTGCTTGACGAAATTTTTTATCCTTTATCGAAATGATCTTTTCCCCAGATTGACCATCTTTGGAAATCCGAACTAGTAGTTGGTCTCCCTCCTTTGTTTCATTTAAAGTTCCTTGAATGAGAACTTCTTCTTTCCCTACCACTACTCCCGTCGTAGGTTGTTCCAGTGTAAATCCACTCTTTTTCGCCTCATCTGTGTATTCAATCTTCTTACTACCTACTTCATGTTCAATGGAATCTACAAAGTTAGATACTGCGTTTGGTAAAGCACACGAAGTTAAAGTGCTACCCAGTAAGCAAATACTTAAAATGATTGCAAGTTTTCTCAACCATCATTCACCCTCTATCGTTTCATCTAATCACTTACTATATTTCTATTCTCTTAAAAAAAGAGAATTACCGCTTGGCAATTCTCGTGAAACATTCATAACCAATGGCCAAATTTATTTCGATTCCAATGCCATTAGAGCATTAACATCATACACCAAAATAGATGTTAATAGTTAATAAATATTTTTGATGTTTTTCTGCTTTATTTCTTTGTCATAGATAAGAAAGTTGATTCATCTAATATAGAGATTCCTAGTTTTTCTGCCTTATCACGTTTGGAACCCGCTTTTTCACCCGCTATCAGATAATCTGTTTTTTTGCTAACACTTCCCGTAACCGTTGCCCCCAGCGTTTCAAGCAATTCCCCTGCCTCACTGCGAGAGAGAGTTTCAAGAGTGCCTGTAATCACTACTGTTTTCCCACTAAATGGACTTTCTTCTACTTCTGCTGTACGGATCAACCCCCCTGTATAAGTGAAGTTTACACCTGCTTCGCGCAACTGTTCGATGGTTTGACGCACTTCGGGATTGGCAAAGTAAGCCACTATACTCCCTGCCATCTTAACACCAATCTCTTCGAGTTCGATTAACTCTTCTTCCGTCGCATCCATAATGGCATCTAGACTCAAATAGTGCTGGGCTAGGATCTTCGCTCCCTTTGCTCCAACAAAACGAATACCTAAGCCAAATAGTAACTTTTCTAGAGAATTCTTTTTACTTGCCTCGATTGCTTCAAGCAGGTTTTGGGCTGATTTCTCTCCCATCCGCTCTAAAGCGAGAAGCTGCTCCCGAGTCAAAGTATATAAATCAGCTATTCCTCGAATCAATCCCGCTTGAAATAACTGAGTGACGACTCGCTCTCCTAAACCATCCATATTCATCGCCCCACGTGAGACAAAATGAATGATTCCTTCTCGAGTTTGAGCAGGACATTGTGGATTTACACAACGAAGGGCCACTTCTCCCTCTAATCGTACAAGGTCACTTTGGCATTCTGGGCAATGGGTAGGCATCGTGTAAGGGTACTCATTTCCGGTCCGTTTGTCCGTTAAAACCGCAACTACTTCTGGAATAATATCCCCTGCTTTTTTAACGATGACGTGGTCACCAATCATGACCCCTTTTTCTCGAATGAAATCCTCATTATGAAGAGAAGCCCGTTTCACAATCGTTCCCGCCAAGCTTACAGGGGCTAACAATGCAGTCGGAGTCACAGCACCCGTACGACCTACATTAATCTCAATTCCCTCTAAAATCGTGACCGATTCTTCTGCCGGAAACTTGTAGGCAATCGCCCAACGAGGGCTTTTTGCAGTAAATCCTACCTTTTCTCGTAGCGCAAGATCGTCAACTTTAATCACGATTCCATCAATTTCATAACCAAGATCGGGACGTTTTGACTTCCAGCTCTCGATATACTCGATCACACCATCTATATTATCTACCCTGCGGAACTCTGGATTTACTTTAAATCCAAGATGGGTCAAGAAGTTGAGAGACTCCGTATGTGTATGAATATCAAGACCTGTTAAGTCACCCATTCCATATAAAAAGATATCTAAGGCACGCTTTGCCGCCAGTTTCGGATCTAATTGCCGAAGTGAGCCAGCCGCCGCATTACGAGGATTGGCAAAAAGGGGCTCTCCGCGCTCTCCTTTTTGCTGATTAATCCGTTCAAACTCTTTTTTCGGCAGATACGCTTCCCCACGCACCTCTAGCGATAGTGGCTCGGTCAAACGAAGCGGGATTGAGCGGATCGTCTTCAGATTTCGGGTAATATTTTCTCCGACTTCTCCATCTCCACGAGTTGCCCCCAGTTCAAAACGCCCGTCCTCATAGCGTAGGGAAACAGCTAAACCGTCGATTTTTAATTCACAAACATATCTAATATTAGACTCGCCTGTCATTTTCTGAATCCGCTCATCGAAATCACGTAGTCCTTGTTCATCAAATGCATTTCCTAAACTTAGCATCGGACTTAGATGATCTACTTTTTCGAAATGAGCAAGCGGAGCCCCCCCCACTCGCTGAGAGGGGGAGTCAGAAGTTAATAGCTCTGGGAAACGGTTTTCGATCTCCACTAATTCACGCAACAACTGATCATACTCGCTATCCTCAATCGTTGGTTGATCTAACACATGGTATTCATAGTTATAACGATGGAGTAAACGATGAAGCTCCTCTACACGCTGGCCTGCTTCTTGAATTGTCAACGGCTTAAGACCTCCTGATTATTCAGCTTTGGTAATCGGGGCAAACTTAGCACATAGCTTTTTCACACCCACTGGCATAGGGAAGGCAATATGTAGATCCATATCTTCTCCCTCACCCGAAACTTGAACCACAGTCCCCATTCCCCATTTTCGATGTTCCGCTTTATCACCCACAACCCAGCTACCCACTGGTTGAATCTTCGTACCCATGCGGCGTTGTACCGGAATCGTCGTACTACCACGTTGATTGCCGATTCTCTCTAAGATATCTGCCGGAAGCTCCTTCAAAAAACGAGAGGGCAGATTCATACTAGTACGTCCGTAGATGGAGCGAGCGCGAGCATACGTTAGGTGCAATTCTTTTTCCGCACGCGTAATACCTACATAAGCGAGACGCCTCTCTTCCTGCATCTCAGATTCATCATCTAGCGAGCGGGAATGCGGAAAAATACCTTCCTCCATCCCAACTAAGAAAACATGTGGGAACTCTAACCCCTTGGCACTATGCAGGGTCATCATTCCAACTTGGTCCCCTTTTGTACTCTCATCTACCATGCCATTTTCATCTAATTGATCCACATCTGAAACAAGTGCTAAGTCACTTAGGAACGTAATGAGCGACTTATCCTCACTCCGCTTCTCAAACTCCTGTGCAACCGTCACGAACTCATCGATATTTTCCAGGCGACTAGCTGCTTCAATTGTTTTCTCTCGTTTCAACTCTTCACGATAGCCCGATCGCTGCAAAATCTCCTCAGTCAACTCCACCGCTGACAAATACTCGACCATCGCATGCATTTGTTGAATCAAGGAAGCAAACTCCTGCAACGTAGTCATGACTCGCTTCGTAAGTCCAATCTGCTCTGCTTCTAAAATCGCGCGGAAAAGAGATACTCCTTGCGAAGCAGCATACAAGGCGATCTTCTCCAATGTAGCCGCACCGATCCCTCTTTTAGGCACATTGATCACACGTGTAAGGCTTAGATCGTCATCTGGATTTACAACAAGACGTAGATAGGCTAAAAGGTCCTTAATTTCCTTTCGTTCGTAGAACTTAATCCCACCCACTACTTGATAAGCGATATTCTCTTTCAGCATAACTTCTTCTAAAACACGAGATTGCGCATTCGTCCGATACAAAATCGCAAAATCGCGATACGGAATCCCCTCACGATGCCCTTTCGAAATTTGTTCCGCCACATAATAAGCTTCTTCGTGCTCATTTCCCGCTTCCATCACGATAATAGGCTTCCCAGCATCATTATCCGTCCACAAATTCTTAGGTTTCCGCTCTGTATTATTCGCAATCAGAACGTTCGCCGCTTCTAGGATTTTTTGGGTAGACCGATAATTCTGCTCCAGCTTGATCATCGTCGCTTGCGGATAATCTCGTTCGAAGTTCAAAATATTACTGATATCGGCACCTCGGAAACGGTAAATGGACTGGTCACTATCCCCGACTACACACACATTTTGGTGATGTTCAGCCAGTAGTTTTACCAATGTATACTGTACATGGTTGGTATCTTGGTATTCGTCCACATGGATATACTGAAACTTGCGTTGATAAAACTCTCTTACCTCTGGAACGGTAGAAAGCAACTCAACCGCTTTCATCAGTAAATCATCGAAATCAAGAGATTCGTTAGTCTTAAGCTTATGTTGATACTTTTCATAGATCTGTCCTGCAACTTCATCTAAAAAAGTAGACGCATGAAGTTGCATTTGTGCAGGCGTGCGCAGGGCATTTTTAGCAGAACTAATCTTATGTAAAATCGTTCTCGGTTCAAATTTCTTCGGGTCTAAGTTTTCCTCTTTTAACACCTGCTTAATAACCGTCAACTGATCCGATGTGTCTAAAATCGTAAAATTTCTTGAATAGCCAATTCGGTCGATATCTCGACGTAAAATCCGCACGCACATAGAATGAAACGTAGAAACCCAAATATCTTCCGCCACGGAGCCTACCAGCTTCCCAATTCGCTCCTTCATCTCCCTCGCCGCTTTGTTAGTAAAAGTAATCGCTAGGATATTCCAAGGATGAATGCTTTTTTCGGCCAAAAGATAAGCCACACGATGAGTAAGGACTCTCGTCTTCCCACTTCCAGCTCCTGCAATTAACTGGACAGGCCCCTCTGTTGTCTCCACTGCCTGCCTTTGTGTAGGATTTAATCCAGTTAAAAGTGTATGTATAGATGAAGTATATGATTGCATGTATGTTCGCGCCTACTGTGAATATGTAAACGCTGTCCCCCTTCCGCTTACCGAATGAGTTTCGTTTCCTTGACCCAAGATACTGTTTGCAGTGCCATTTCTATATCCTCGTAAATGAGATTTCCTACCACTACGATATCGGCAAATTGAGCCATTTCCCTCGCCTGCTTTTCGAAGCGGATTCCGCCTCCATAGATGAGTTTCGTATGTTTGAGCTTACCCGCCGTTGCTTGTACCACCTGAGCATCCCCATAGATTCCACTATACTCTAGATAAAGAAAAGGGAGGCGAAATAGGTGCTCCGCTATCTGCGCATATGCCAATATATCCTCATGTGTTAACGATGTCTCGGCCCCGGTTAGTCGTGCTACTTTTGCTTCGGGATTTAGTACCACATATCCTTCTACTGCTACTTGATTCCACGGAATCCACTCGCCAAATTCTATCATCGTTTTTTGGTGAGCTCCGATCAACCACTGCGTATCATTTGTATTTAATACAACCGGGATACAAAATCCATCGAATCCAGGAATCACCGCTTTCGCGTTTGAAATTTCTTGTACACATGGTAGTGGGGTTTGTTTAACACGTCTCATTAAATCATGGGTATTTTGATAGGTAATCCCATCCGTTCCACCAACCATAATCCCATCCGTACCCGATTGTAATAAGCGGACAATCATCTCTTCTTCAATCGGACGATTGGGATCTAGCTTAAATACATGACGCCATGTTTGCATCTGCTCTACTAACATATCATGACCACCGCCGTCATCTTATCCCATATTATACCACCACAAGAAAAGCCCCGCTAAAAATGCGGGACCTCTTCCTTTATTTCTTTAGTCGTCATTCTTTAATAAGCCATCTTCACGAAGGCGACCCAGTGCCAACTGATAGCCTTCTGTTCCGTAATGGAGACAGCGCTTTACACGTGAGATCGTAGCAGTACTCGCACCTGTCTCCGTCTCAATTTGGTTATACGTACAGCCGTCCTCCAACATCCTCGCTACTTCCAAACGTTGGGCGATGGATTTCACTTCTCCAACTGTACATAAATCATTAAACAGGCGATAACATTCTTCCATCGTCTCCAGTTTTAAGACGGCATGAAAGAGTTGCTCTAGTTCTCTTTTTTTTAACTTATTTAACTGCATGGGTAACCTCCTCAGAGTAGAAGGAAACAATTTTTTCTTTTATTTTTCAAAGCATAAATTCAACAGAAATACAAAAATACCTTTTTTCTATATAATTTACCGCCATGAAAAAAAGAACCGGATAGTGTGGTTCCATTTTCAAAAACCATCTTCTCTGTTAGTATTTCCAACTTTATCTTAACATAGTTGCGATAAAGTTGGAAATATGATAATGGCTCCCTGTTAAAAGCAAATATTGGAGAGATGATAAGTCCATATATCCACCTAGGAATCCTATTACATTAAATAATAAAAAGCTAAGGGCGGTTATGTTTCGCCTTAGCTTTAATTTACATCTGGAAAAATTATCCTTCTACACGAATCTCTTTAATCCCTGCGCCTTGTTTCATGTTTTGGGCATGTTCGAGTCCAGTCGTAACTCGGCCGAACACAGTATGTACACCGTCTAGATGCGGTTGTGGATCATGAACGACAAAAAACTGACAAGAACCTGTATCTTTTCCTGCATGAGCCATGGATAAAGCACCAGCTACATGTTTATGTGGGTTTCCTTCTGTTTCGCATTTGATCTGGTAACCAGCTGAGCCAACCCCTGTTCCTTGTGGACAGCCTCCCTGAGAAACAAAGCCCTTAATCACACGGTGAAAATTAAGTCCATCATAAAAGCCTTCGTTTGCCAACTTTTCAAAATTAGCTACTGTACTTGGAGCTGCTTCATCGTAAAACTCCAGCTCCATTCTGTTACCATCCTCTAATAATACATAACCTTTTTTCATATTTTCCTCCCCCTTCATTTACTATTCTATAGTACCATAAATAGCCAATTTCGCACTCCCTTGATTATATTAAAGATAAGACAAAAAAAGCACCTATCCCCTCTCCTATAACGAAACAGGAGGGAGTGGCGCAAAAAGATAAATTCATGATGAAATAGACTCCTTGGTCTGACATTCATAAATACTTGCTAAACCACACGCAATACACTTAGCGTACTGATCTCGAAACGATAAATCACTAAATAGTTCATGATGTTGATTCTTTGGTAAAGGTGAAAGCGCTAATGTAATCGCTGGCATATCAGCACTACGTAATTCAATAATCTGTCCACCTTTTGATTCCGTATCATTGCGCTTGCCTAAATCACATATGCCAAATGTACGTAAGAAACGAGTAACTTGATTATGCAAACAACACTGTACTCTACGAACCTTTGATCCGGCAACCACACTTACATACGTACTAAAGCCATTTTGATCTCGGTCTAACATCCCATGCGTATGCAGGCTTACAAATAAATCAGCCTTCCTTTGGTTAGCCCAACCAGCCCTCTCATTATTCGTCAAGTCCACATCATACCGACGAGTGAGAGTAACATCGATTCCCTCAAACTTTTGTAGTTCTCTTTCAATACGATGAGCTAAATCTAGGCATACGTCCTTCTCTAAAAACATGGAACCCACCATCCCACTGTCTGTCCCACCATGACCTGGATCCAAGCATATGAGGACGCCCATACCGTTCACCACCTACATGTCGTATTCTAGTCGAATGTATTCGTCATTACATCTACACTCATTCTTTCTCTTTATAACGCTTCGATAAACCTACTATTTCTATTTTTTAGGAGCTATATGCACCGCACAAAAAAACGCTTACATATTGCTTTTCCCTAGAAATAACACGATATTGTCAAAAGGTCAAGTAAACTTTGAACATTGAACCATTCTACATATTCCTATTGACAGTTTCTCAATTCATCATATAATGAAATTGAGAATCATAATCAATAGTACCACCCACTCATTTTTCAAGCAAAATGAAATACAACTTCCACTTCCATAAAGCAAAAGAGTTATCCATTCATGTGGGTAACTCTTTTGCTTTATGGAAGTCTTTCTATGTGTGTTACACAATATATTAAATAAAGAAAATAATTTGATAAAAATATCTAATAAAAAATGAGGTGAGCCGTTTGAACTATATTTCCTATTTTGATCAAACCAACCGGGACAGCATATCCTCTGTGGGGGTAAAAGGAGCCCATCTAGGCGAATTGACACAGGCTGGCTTTCCAGTTCCTCCGGGTTTTTGCATTACAGTAAACGCCTATCAGCAAACCTTGGACAAAAGTACTCGCATGTTTGATTTCACTGAAAATCTCAGTAAAGCGGAGCCTGAACAACTCGATTCTATCCAATTCTTTTCTGAGATGATCCGTGGGCATATTTTAACTCTGCCGATGGACGATATGATTGAATCCGAAATCATCCATGCTTGGGAACAGCTTGGAACAACGGAATCTTATGCCGTTCGTTCTAGTGCAACAGTAGAGGATTTACCCACTGCTTCCTTTGCAGGGCAACTAGACACCTACCTCCATGTAAAAGGAAAAGAACAATTACTCAATACAGTTAAGCAATGTTGGGCTTCTCTCTTTACAGACAGGGCCATCATTTATCGTGCTAAAAACGGTTTCGATCATCGCTCTGTCTCTCTATCCGTCATCGTACAAAAGATGGTGTTTCCTGATGTTTCAGGCATCCTCTTCACGGCTGATCCTGTGACAGGGCACCGAAAAACAACATCGATTGATGCTGGATTTGGGATCGGAGAAGCATTTGTCTCTGGAATAGTAACCCCTGATCTATATAAAGTACGAGATAATCAAATTATCTATAAGCAAATTTCTAGTAAGGATAAAGGAATATTTTCTAAAGAAGAAGGAGGCACAGAGATTAAGGAAATATCTACGGAATTACAAGATACACAAGCGCTTTCCGATGAAAAAATCAAAGAATTGGCAAACATAGGTCGTGAAATTGAGCAACTTTTTGGCCCGGAACAAGACATCGAATGGTGCCTATGTGGAGAGCAGTTCTATATCCTCCAAGCCCGTCCGATCACTTCCTTATATCCAGTCCCCGTTGGAAGAGATCAACAATACCGTATTTTTTACTCAGTCGGCCATGGTCAAATGATGACCGATTACATGAGGCCACTTGGTAGGTCGGTTTGGAAGACGATGTTTCCCTATGGAAAAACGACGAATCAAACGGAAAGCGCCGTATTAGTAGAGGCTGGTGGACGATTGTTTATGGATATCTCCGAATTTCTCTATATCAAACAGGCTCGTCAAAAAATCCTCCAGAATAAAACGAAGGATGCAAGTCTCTCGGCGCTCAAAAAAGCCATCTTAGATGGAGGAATAGAAAAGCGTGCACCTAAGCGAGGAACATTACGAAAAGCATTCCAAACCTATAAATCCATGATTGGATTCCTTACTAAAGTGATTCCACGCTCGCTTAAAGTAATCTATTTTGAGAATCCCGATTTGATCCAAACACGTGCTAAATCCGGCTACCAATCTGTACTAAACAAGTATAAAGATGAAATAGCCCACTACTCTGGAGCCGATCGCATTCGATATATTCAAAAGTTACTAGGTACATTCTTTGCTCCAAAATGTTTTGGAAAGGCTCTAACTTACACATATGCCGGCTTTATTACACTAAGTATCTTAGAAAAGAAAATAGAAAAATGGCTACATGAAAAGCTGGACCCCTCTATTCACAAATCCCCACCTGGCAATGTAACGAGCGAAATGGGTTTAATGGTGGGCAACATAGCCGATGTAGTAAGAGACCTCCCTGAAGTGATGGAATATTTAAAAACAGCTGACCATGATACATTTTACTTAGGATTACAAAGTGTTCCGGGTAGGGATGACTTTCTAACTTCATGGATTCAATTCATGGAGATCTATGGAATGAGAGGACCTGGTGAGATCGACATAACGCGAACCCGTTATCGAGAAGCTCCGATGACTTTGATTCCAGCTATCCTCGGCCATATCCAGTCGAATGATCCCTCCGAGCACTGGGAGAGATTTAAGCGCGGGGAACAGGAGGCAAATGAAGCAATCGACAACTTATTAACGCGTTTGAAAACACTTCCGGGTGGATCACGAAAAGCAAAAAAAGCATCCAAATTGATTCGCATCTTTCGAAATACGGTAGGTATCCGTGAATTCCCCAAATACATCATGACACAATATTTTGATTTTTTCCGAAGAGTAATGATAGGAGAGTCCGCTACTTTTTGCCAACAGGACCTCCTTGAACAAGTAGAAGACATCTTTTATTTATCTCTTGACGAAATCATCGCTCTTCAAGAGGATCGCTTGCCCGATGTCAAAAAACTTGTTCAGTCACGAAAAGAGCATGAGTCCAGATATCAAAAAATGACGACTCCTCATGTCATAACAAGCGATGGAGAGATTTTTACACCTGAACAAAGTAGTGAACATGCTCCGCCTGGTGCTCTAATCGGAATTCCTGTATCTGCTGGAGTCGCAGAGGGATATGTAAAGGTGGTTCGTTGCTTAGAAGAAGGGCAGTTAAACAAAGGAGAAATCCTCGTTGCACCCTATACAGATCCAGGTTGGACCCCGCTTTTCCAATCAGCAAAAGGACTGGTAACCGAGATAGGTGGCTTAATGACTCATGGATCCGTTGTAGCAAGAGAGTATGGGATTCCCACGGTCGTCAGTGTAGAGAATGCAACAACGAAGTTGAAAAATGGACAGTATATTCGAGTGGATGGTACCAATGGGTTTGTTGAGATTCTGCGGGATGTGGGTGAGGAAGAGGTTGAAGTGGGTGAAGGTGCTGGGTGAGTCCCAATTCGCAATGGCTATCTCTACTTCCTTCTCGTAGTGAACCAGAGAAAGAGAATGTCTATTTGACTTCTGCGATCTTATCGATCCTACTTAGCGTAGCTATCCGTAGCTTGGGGCGCTTTTGGTGCAACATGTCTGAGCGTTCATTGCGAGTTTTGCACCTGCCCCTGCGGAGGATGGCGGAGCGGACAGCCTTTACTTCCCTGCTGGATCGGTAGTGAGCGGTGGTTAAATAGACACTCCCAACTCTGATCACCTGATAAACCGCACTTAATCTTTACTCTTTACATCCCGCTTCATCCATGCCACACACTCCACGTGCCCTGTCTGCGGAAACATATCTACCGGTTGAACCTCCACCGTCTCATACCCTAACTCTGCCAAATACTTCGCATCCCGCGCAAGAGTTGCCGGATTACAGGATACATAGACAACCCGCTCTGGCTTCATCCCTACAACTGCATCCAAAAGCTCCGAATCACAGCCTTTTCGAGGTGGATCCACGATCACCACTTCGGGACGAATTCCCCTCTTCAACCACTTAGGAATTACCTTTTCCGCAGCCCCTACCTCAAAATGAACATGCGACATTTGATTGCGCTTCGCATTCTCCTTCGCATCCACAATGGCCTCTGGCACAATCTCCACTCCATACACCTGCTTCGCTCGATCCGCCACATACATCGCAATCGTGCCAATTCCACAATACGCGTCTACAACCGTTTCCTCACCTGTAAGAGCCGCGAATTTCCGAACTTGGTCATAGAGAACCTCAGTTTGAGTTGGATTTACTTGAAAGAAGGAATGAGGCGATATCGCAAACTTCACATCACCGATCGTATCGTAGATAACGTCCCTTCCCCATAGTAGAATATTCTCTTTTCCTAAAATCACATTTGTCGAGCGATCATTCACATTTTGCACGATTGATCGACATTGAGGAAATGCTTCTCGAATCTTAGAAATCAGCATCTCCTCATGCGGTAACTTTTTACCATTCGTGACGAGCACAACCATGATCTCGTTTGTATGTACACCGATCCGCACCATCAGATGCCGAAGAATCCCTGTATGTGTCTTCTCATGATAAACAGGAATGGATAGCTCCCCAACTATCTGTTTCACAAAGCGAATCACAGCATCATTATCTGGGTGTTGAATATAACAAGCTTCTAAATCAATAATTTCATGTGATTGATTGGCGTAGAAACCCGCTATAACCTCCCCCTGTAGATTCTGTCCGAAGGGAACCTGTGCTTTATTTCGATAGATCCATGGCTCTTCCATCCCGATAATCGGATGAATCGCAAGATCGCGAAAGCCGCCAATCCGCTCAAACTGGTCACGGACTTGTTGTTCCTTTAAACGCAACTGTTCCGGATAGCTTACATGCTGGGATTGACAACCTCCACACTCTTGATAAATCGGACATCTGGGCTCCATTCGATTCTCATGTGCTTCTATGATCTCCAATAGATCCGCTTGGGCATAATTTTTCTTGACCAATGTCACTTTTGCCAGTACTTTCTCTCCAGGTACCACTAATGAGACGAATACAGTAAACCCCTTATATCTCCCAACACCAGATCCATTATGACCTTGTCCCTGAATCTCTACCTCAATCACTTGTCCGACTTGGACGGGTGGCTTCCGTTTCATTCAAACTCTCCTTGTTTCTCCTCAATAAAGGACTTATCTCTTTAAACGATTACGGGATTGCCATAACGAAAAGCCAAAGAAAAGACCTATAATTCCGGCAAAAATTTCTTTCCCGATAAATAATTGGTAAATCCCGTCTATTACTAATAAAGGGGCTGTTAACAAGTAGATTTTTTGTTCAAATGGCTTCTTTAAAAACTCAAATATAATCACATGACAAAACAACAAAAGCAAAAAATAATGAACAGCTAGGGATGCATCGCCAAAGAATAAGTTGTTGATCCCGCTTACTAAACAAAAGATGCCCATCACTATATACAATACATACAAGACATATCACCCCTAGCCATTAGATAGAAAAAAGGAGCCCGTCCCCGGAAAAGGGACGAGCCTCTCTTTACAAAGACTCATTTATAGCTTGCTCAATTCTTCTCGAATCATTTCATTTACCATCTGTGGATTCGCTTTTCCTTTGGTCGCTTTCATTACTTGTCCGACTAAGAAGCCTAACGCACGATCTTTTCCATTTTTAAAATCATCGATGGACTGTGGATTTGCTTCAATTACTTTCACCACTTCAGAGCGAATCGCCCCTTCATCACTAATCTGCACCAAGCCTTTTTCTTCCACAATCTTAGCCGCCTCTTTACCTGTTTCGACCATTTCTTTAAAGACCGTTTTCGCGATTTTACTGCTTATCGTCCCTTTTTGAAGCAAGTCAACCATTCCAGCAAGTAAAGTAGGCGTTATGTTCGACTGATGAATCTCTACGTTATTACTATTTAGATAACCCATCAAATCCCCTGTAATCCAGTTCGCCGCCAGTTTCGCATCGGCCCCGGCTTGTACCGTCTGCTCAAAATAATCTGCCACATTACGTGTGCCGGTCAACTGGTCAGCATCGTAGCTAGACAGTCCCCAGTCCTTAATGTAACGAGCTTTGCGAGAATCAGGAAGCTCTGGGATCGAGCTACGAATCTCTTCCTTCCACTCATCACTAATCATCAGACTTACGAGATCTGGCTCCGGGAAGTATCGATAGTCATGCGCTTGTTCCTTGCTACGCATCACTTTTACCTCGTTGGTTTCTTCGTTCCAACGCAGAGTTTGTTGAATAATCCGCTTTCCAGCATCTAAGTCCTTCGCTTGACGAACTTCTTCATATTGAAGCGCACGCTCTACGTTACGGAAGGAATTCAAGTTTTTCAACTCGGTTTTCGTGCCAAATTCATCTTGTCCGAAAAGACGCAAGCTGATATTGGCATCACAACGAAGGGACCCTTCTTCTAATTTCACATCCGATACACCAGTATATTGGATAATGGATTTAATCTTTTCTAAGTATGCTTTTGCCTCGGCCGGAGAACGGAGATCTGGCTCTGAAACAATCTCCACGAGTGGCATTCCTACACGATTAAAATCGACTAGGGTTGCATCATCGTCATGGGTCAATTTCCCTGCATCTTCTTCCAAATGAAGACGTGTAATCCCAATCCGTTTACGGACGCCGTCTACTTCTATTTCAAGCCAACCATTTTCCCCAATCGGTTGATCAAACTGAGAAATCTGATATGCCTTTGGACAGTCAGGATAAAAATAGTTTTTACGATCAAATTTCGAGTGGGTGGCGATCTCGCAGTTTAGCGCCATCGCGGCCTTTATCGCAAAGTTTACCGCCTCCCGATTCAACACAGGAAGAACGCCTGGATGACCTAAACAAATCGGACAAGTCTGTGTATTAGGTACTACACCAAAGGTCGTAGAGCATCCGCAAAAAATCTTACTTTTCGTATGAAGTTCAACGTGTACTTCTAAACCAATTACAGTCTCATATTTACTCATGCGCGATCCCCTCCTAACTCCAACTCAGGCAGACGATCCGTTGCTTTCTCAAACGCATGTGCGACACGCAGAAGTGTAGATTCGGCAAACGGCTTCCCAATGATTTGCAGTCCCACAGGTAGACCCTCCGACAATCCACACGGCACACTAATCCCCGGAAGACCTGCCAAGTTAGCCGGAATGGTACACATGTCATTGGCGTACATTGTCATCGGATCATCGATTCTCTCGTTCAACTTAAAGGCAGTTGTAGGAGTCGTTGGCCCGATTATCACATCATATTTCGCAAATAATTGCTCGAAGTCTTGAGCGATTAGAGTACGAACTTGTTGTGCTTTTTTATAATACGCATCGTAGTAACCAGAACTGAGCGCATACGTTCCAAGCATGATTCGACGTTTCACCTCAGGCCCAAACCCTTGGCTACGTGTCTCATGATACAGATCAATCAGGTTTTCTCCATATTTCCGAACCCCATAACGAACCCCATCAAATCGGGCCAAGTTAGAAGAAGCTTCCGCCGGAGCAATCAAGTAATATGTAGCTACTGCATATTCCGAATGGGGCAAAGATACCTCTTCAATCGTAGCGCCCAAACTCTCTAATGTAGCAAGCGATTTCTGTATAAGAGCTCTGACTTTCGGGTCAATGCCTTCGCCCATCATTTCCTTTGGAACTCCTACTCGTAGCCCCTTTACATCACCTGTCAAAGCAGATAAATAATCCGGAACTTCCACATTCGCCGAAGTAGAGTCATACTGATCATGTCCCGCAATCGCTTGCAGTACATAAGCCGAATCTTCTACGTTCTTCGTAAGGGGCCCAATCTGATCAAGTGAAGAAGCAAACGCCACAAGTCCATAACGAGAAATCAAACCATATGTAGGCTTCAAGCCAACGGTACCAGTAAAAGCCGCCGGTTGACGAATCGAACCACCTGTATCCGATCCAAGCGCAAAATATACTTCGCCAGCCGCCACAGCAGCAGCAGAACCACCACTCGAACCACCTGGTACTGTGCTTAAATCCCATGGATTATGTACAGGAGAAAAACTCGAATTTTCATTGGAAGAGCCCATCGCAAACTCATCCATATTCATTTTCCCTATCGATATCGCATCCGCATTATGTAGCTTCTCTACTACCGTTGCATTGTAGACAGGTTGATAATTAGCTAGTAACTGACTCCCACAAGTAGTCGTTAAACCTTCTGTACAAATATTATCCTTTATCCCTACAGGTAAGCTGGCTAAGATCCCTCGCGTACCTTCTTTGCTATATTTTTCGTCTAACTCTTTTGCTCGCTTCAAAGCTCCCTCTTCATCAACCAACAAAAAAGCGCGAACATCTCCGTCTACTTCTTCGATCCGCTTTAATGACTCTGTAACGAGATCAACTGAAGTAATCTCCTTCTTCGCTAGACGGCTATGAACCTCTTGTAATGATTCACGTAATAGCGACATATTCTCTTCCCCCTAACCCTCAAATACTGCGGGCACACGGACTAAACCATCTTTTTGATCCGGCGCATTAAGTAGAACTTTCTCCAGCGGAAGCGAAGGACGAACCTCATCTTCTCGCAATACATTCGCCATCGGTAACACATGACTCGTTGGCTCGATTCCAGTTGTGTCTAGCTCATTTAACTTCTCAGCCATTTGTAAAATGCGGTTCAACTGATCCGTAAATTGTTCAGTTTCCTCTTCTGTCAAGGTCAGACGCGCCAAATTCGCAACGTGCTCTACCTCTGTTTTCGTTATAGCCAAATCCCACACACCTCCGTACCGTTCTAGTACTATTCTAGCCAATTCTCATATCACACAGTATAGCACAAGCATTTCGAAATGAGCGATCCTTTCTGATGTTCACCCTCCCCAATCACATAATCAAATAGGATCTATTACAAATCTTAGTAGGAAAAGCGAGTAAATATAATGAATATACAGTGTATAGATAATTATTCTCTATACGAATCGTAACCTTTGATCACACAGGAAGGATGAAAAACAAAATGAAACGAATCGGATCTTTTCTAATCTGGATGCTCATTTCAATGCTGGGAGCAGCAGGTTTTTCCCTGATTGCACTTAATAGTGGAGAAAAAATAAACTCCATTTGGCTGTTAACAGCGGCAGTTTGTACCTATGCAGTAGCTTATCGTTTTTATAGTCGCTTTCTAGCTAGGAAAGTCTTTCAATTAGACGATAATCGAAAGACTCCCTCAGAGATTCATAATGATGGCAAAGACTTTGTTCCTACAAGTAAATGGGTCCTCTTTGGACATCACTTCGCGGCTATTGCAGGAGCAGGCCCTTTAGTCGGCCCCATATTAGCCGCGCAGATGGGCTATCTCCCGGGAACCTTATGGATCATCATCGGGGTCGTATTGGGAGGAGCCGTCCAAGATTTCATCATCCTATTCGGTTCGATGCGTCGCAATGGGAAATCGCTCGGTGAAATCGCTCGAGAAGAAATCGGACCTATTGGTGGATTTACGGCCCTCATTGCGGTACTTAGTATCATGATTATTCTACTAGCTGTACTCGCACTCGTAGTTGTGAAAGCGCTTGCCGATTCACCGTGGGGCATGTTTACAATCGTAATGACCATCCCAATCGCTCTCTTCATGGGAGTTTATATGCGCTATGTACGTCCCGGCAAAGTATTAGAAGCTTCGCTCATTGGATTCGGATTACTTCTTCTCTCACTTGTTCTCGGACAATATGTATCGGTTCATCCCACACTAGCCCCTTTGTTTACTCTAAAAGGAGAAACAATCGCTTGGCTTTTGATCATCTATGGCTTTATCGCCTCCGTTATCCCAGTATGGCTACTACTAGCACCACGGGACTACTTGAGCACCTTTCTCAAAATCGGTACCATCTTTGCTTTAGCACTCGGCATTATCTGGGTCGCGCCTGAACTACAGATGCCAGCCCTAACGAAATTTATCGACGGGACAGGCCCGGTGTTCGCTGGAAATCTATTTCCTTTTGTCTTTATCACCATAGCCTGCGGAGCCATCTCTGGATTTCATTCCCTCGTCTCTTCCGGAACCACACCTAAGATGATCGCCCGTGAATCCCATGCTCAGGCGATTGGTTACGGCGGAATGATTACCGAATCCTTTGTCGCTATCATGGCCCTAATCGCCGCCTGTCTCCTGACCCCAGGTGTCTACTTCGCGATTAATAGCCCTGCCGCTGTAATCGGGGTAGATGTAAATAGTGCGGCCACTGCTGTCTCTAACTTTGGCTTTACCGTTACACCCGAGGAATTAGCAACCACTGCAAAAGACATCGGGGAAAATAGCATCCTCTCTCGAACAGGGGGCGCACCTACTCTCGCTATCGGCATGGCTCATATCTTTTCCAGTGTGTTAGGAGGCAAAGCAATGATGGCGTTCTGGTATCATTTTGCCATCTTATTTGAAGCCGTCTTCATCCTAACCACGATTGATGCAGGGACAAGGGTGGGACGATTTGTCTTGCAGGATTTAATCGGCAACTTTGTCCCTAGATGGAAACGTACCGATTACCTTCCAGCTAACATCCTCGCAAGTGCACTCATCGTAGCCGGTTGGGGCTATTTCCTTTATCAAGGCGTGATCGATCCTCTCGGCGGCATTAACACCCTATGGCCTCTCTTCGGAATCGCCAACCAGATGCTTGCCGTCATCGCACTCGTAGTCGGAACCACCATCCTCTTTAAAATGGGCAAAGCCGTCTATACATGGGTGACATTGATTCCTTTTACCTTTTTAACTATTGCTACCATGACAGCGGCATATGCGAAGCTATTTGATCCGAGTCCGAAAATCGGCTTCCTCTCCGCCGCCGAAAAGTATCAAACCGCTCTCAATGCTGGCCAGCTCCTCGCACCCGCTAAAACAGTCGACCAGATGAAACAAATCATCCTAAATAATCAAATCGATGCGTGGGTCACTGGTCTATTTATGGTACTAGTCATCCTGATCATCCTCGATGCGGTCAGGGTTTGGTATAAAATCATGTTTACCAACAAGCAACTCCCTCTTCGAGAATCTCCCTACGTTTCACATTCTCATTCTATAAGGGGGTAAATAACATGTGGTCTAAGCTTTGCAACTTTCTCCATGACATCGCCGGAGTTCCTAGCTATAAGCGCTATCTCGAACATTTAGCCCAGCATTATCCTGAACAGGAGCCTTTGAGCGAAAAGGAGTTTCACCGACAAGCAACAGATGAGAAATATGATGGGGGAAGTATTAGACGTTGTTGTTGATGAAAAAACCAAGCGTCCCTTTAGAAGGGTGCTTGGTTTTTACCATTACCTGTATATCTCACATCTAATATAAACGATTTCAATTATTTCGATATTATCAATCTCATCTTGATCATTGGTCGTCGTTTTACATATTGGGTTTTAATCCGAATCTATACAAATGAAGAGGATCAGGCCGTAGAATACATAAAGAAGTATTTTATATCCTATGAACCAACAAACCATTACCGTTTCATTATTTATTAATAAAATATATTATTTAAAAAAGTCACTATACATTTATATTCTACAGTTGTTAAGATAATAGTGATGACAATTTAAAGGGGGAATTACCGAAATGAGAGCAGGTAGATTTACAGGTTACACGTTAGGCGGTTTCCAGAAGGATGTAACATCAGGGATGGTTGTTGGGATTGTTGCACTACCTTTAGCGATGGCATTTGCTATCGCATCAGGAGTAAGGCCCGAATACGGAATCTATTCTACGATCATTGCTGGTTTTTTGATTTCATTTTTTGGGGGATCTCGATATCAAATTGGCGGTCCTACTGGAGCCTTTGTCCCAATCCTCTTTGGTATCGTCATGCAATACGGTTATGAGAATTTGCTGATTGCTGGATTCCTAGCAGGCATCCTCTTAGTTATCATGGGTCTCCTTAAAATCGGTTCATTTATACACTATATTCCACGTCCTGTTACGATCGGCTTTACCGCAGGTATCGCGGTACTGATTTTTGTAGGACAAATCGCTCCGTTTCTCGGACTACACAACTTAAAACCTCAAGAAGAATTCATATTGAAGTTCAAGGAAATTATAGTCAACCTAGGCTCGATTAACTTCTACGCTCTCTTGACCTCAGCGATTTGTTTCGGAATGATATGTATTTCTCTTCGCTTTCTTCCTAAGATTCCATGGGCATTACTGGGGCTCGTCCTATCTACTCTTATACCCACACTTTTTTTCCCAACTGAAGTAGCTACTATTGGGTCCACTTTTGGCTCCATTCCAACTCACTTTCCACCTTTTCAATTTCCCGATCTATCTTGGTCCAAGATCGTCGAATTGCTCATTCCAGCATGTATTATCGCTATGCTTGGAGGAGTTGAATCGTTATTATCCGCATTAGTTGCCGATGGGATGACGAATCACAGGCATCATAGTAATCGAGAACTGATCGGGCAGGGCATTGCCAATATGGTTACTCCTTTATTCGGGGGGATTCCTGCTACTGGAGCCATTGCCCGTACGGCTACTAACATCAAAAGCGGAGCAGTTTCACCCTTATCCGGTATGATTCATAGTTTATTTGTACTCATTGTATTAATCTCTCTCTTCTCCTATGCCTCTCATATTCCCTTAGCTAGCATGGCGCCGATTCTGATGGTGGTAGCTTGGAATATGAGTGAACGTAAGGAGTTTCTTCATGTGTTAAGAAGCAAAACAGAAGACTCTTGGGTCCTACTATCTACTTTTCTCCTTACCGTAATCTTCGACTTAGTTGTCGGTGTTCTGACAGGTCTAGCTCTATCCTTCCTATTATTTACGATTCGAATGAGTAAAGAGTTCCGAGTTAGAAAGTTGCATCTAAAAAACCATCATGAGCAATGCCAACAAAACTTAGTTAGTTATTCAGGGCCTAACGTACAGGTTTGCCTTTTAAATGGTCCCATCTTTTTTGGAACAGCCAAGCAACTTCATCAACTACTCAAGGCGCAAGAAAACGGAATCTTAGTCCTTTGTATGGATAAAGTTCCCTATATGGATACAACGGGTGAACAAATATTCTCCCATCTGTTTAGTCATATTCATAAAAAAGGGAATAAGTTAATTATCACAGGCATCCAACAACAACCAAAAGAAGTAATCCAGAAAATTTGTCATTTGAACAAAATTGATGAGAACGAATTCTTTAGTACTGGAATGCAAAAAGAACTGGATGGTCATATTGATTTAAACCACCTATGGACATGTGCTCAAAAAAGCCACTAATCTCTCTTTCTGACAAATAATAAAAAATCACCACCCTTTCGAAGCTCACGATTGGGTGGTGATTCCATCTTAATACATGCTATGGAGATTATATACAGTGTGTTGATAGACTTCTCCTTCTGTTGAGAACGATCCAGAAAAGGCTCTGGTTTCAGGAAGGTAATTGCCTGTTTCTGCTGGATACGTTGATGTTTGCTTACATGAGAATCTAGCGCCTACTGGAAGTTGAAAAGAGATTTTCCCATCTTGATCTGTTTTCTTTTTTGCATATACTTTGTTGTCTTGATAGATAGTGAACTCTACACCTGGCAACGCTTTTCCTGGATAATATTTAAAACCACCCGGTTCTTCATCTGAATACTCCCATTCCATCGCTTTTAAGGTGATTTCTAGCGTTCCGGTTTCGTTACTCTTGTTATGATTTACTGACATGTGTTCACTTGCTGCTTGAACGCTGCTACTCATACTACCACTAAAAAGAAGTACCCCGACTAAAACACTTAGTGATAAAAGACGAACCACATAACGCATACCTGTTTCCACTTAAATCTCCCCTTTTTTTCAAATTACATATATTTTGTACACTATTTAAATTATATACTAGATTAATCTTAAATACACACCTATCCACCATAAAAATTGAAAATAACTCTCATCTAAAAAACAAAAAACCTCCTAGCCTATAAAGACAGGAGATTCTTCTCTTATTTTTGCTCTGTATTCGTTGTATTTGTTGAATTCGTTGTAGTTGGTTGTGTTTGTACTGGCGTTGGAGTCTGAGAGGACTGAGGCACCTCAGGTTTCTTTTCCTCTTCTAACATCCCACTCGTCGCCTTCTTAAACTCACGAATTCCCTTACCAATCGATTTTCCTAGCTCAGGAAGTTTCTTAGGTCCAAACAGCAGTAATGCCGCTACAAAAATGAAAACCCATTCAATACCAGAAATATTCATCCCAATTCCTCCTTTTTCGAGATTAGTCAACATTGAAACGAATGATAGACGAGGTTAATTTGCTTGCCTTCTCTTATTCATAAACCATTTAATACCAAAGTATAGACCAAGTAGAATCACAATTGCAATCATCGCCATCTGTATATAAGGGCCTGCTACTTCCTTGATCTTCTCTTGATTGTCTCCAATCTTGTAACCCAAGTAGAGGAAAAAAACCGACCACGGGATCGCCGCAAGCGTTGTCAAAATCGTAAATCGTTTCCAAGACATCTTCGCAATTCCCGCTGGGATCGAAATAGCATGACGAACAACAGGGATAAAGCGAGCCCCGAATATTACTCCCGATCCATACTTCTCAAACCAACGCTCTGCCAAGTCAAGATGAGAAGGCTTGATGAGCACATATTTCCCATATTTCTCAATCAACGGACGCCCACCATAATATCCAGCCCAGTATAAGAATAACTGCGCCAGCACACCACCGATCACACCAGCTATAAGCGCGCCGATTGGTTCAACCTTACCAATCGAAATCAGATAACCACCGTAGGCAAGAACAATTTCACTAGGGATTACTTCAACCATAAGTCCGAGTGCAATACCAAAGTAGCCTAATCCCGAAAGCCACTCTAAAAAGGAATGGATAATTTCTGTCATGTTTGCCCTACCTTCGTATACCAGTTTACCTCATCGTACCAATCTATTGTCTAGTAAGTCTAGTTCCATAGTCTGATTGTCACACAAATATGCGATTCATGTGAGAAAGTTTCTACTAAAATGGTCACAGTCCTCTTCTATAAAGTAGAGGTTGGTCCGAAAATCTAGACCAACCTCTTTTCACTTCCTCTCTATTCTTTAACCAGCTAATTTGTTTTCAAGCCTGCGACTTAATAGAGATAAACTATAGTTCACTATAAAGTAAATTACAGCTACTGTTAGTAGAATCGGGATCGTAGCATTTACATAGCTTGGGTTTGAATAAATAAGCTTCGCCTCATGTAGTAACTCCGGCAATGTGATCGCCGCCGCCAGGGATGTATCTTTAATCAAGGTAACAAATTGTCCCACTAGAGGCGGAATCATACGCTTGAGTGCCTGAGGTAAGATAATGTGGATAAGTGTTTGTACATAACTCATCCCTTGGGCACGAGCCGCTTCAATCTGCCCGATCGGAACAGAGTTTAACCCACTTCGTACGATCTCCGCGATGAGTGCGGATGTAAAGACTGTCATACCGAAAATGACAATCATGACAAGGGAGTCAAATTTATCCAACAACGTGTTAAAGGCAAAGAAGATAATAACGAGTAATGGGATGTTCCGTACGATTTCAATATACAAAGTAGCGAGTTGTGAAAGTACGGGTAGTTTGGAATAACGTAAAATCCCTAACATAATCCCGATGATAAAGCTTAAGATAATAGCTACAACGGCAACTTCGAGAGTTACCCACAATCCTTTCAACAAAATCTCCCAAGTATTCCCCTCGAGAAGTTTACTAAAATCCATATGGTTCCCCTCCTAACGTGTACCTTGTTTCGCCCAACGACGCTCCAACAGGTTTACCCCTTGTGATAACGGAATCGTAATAATAAGATAGAGTGCAGCTACAAATAGCTCTACAGAAAACGGATCGTATTCAGCAATAGCCTGCTCACCTACGTACAAAATATCTTGAGCCGCGATAACGGATAGAATGGATGAGTTCTTAACTAAATTGATAAATTGATTACACATAGGCGGGATAACCAATTTAAAGGCCTGAGGTAGTACAACATGAAACATCGTTTGCAAAAAGCTTAATCCAGATGCCCTCGCTGCCTCCGTTTGACCGTGCGGCACAGTTTGAATACCCGCGCGGATAATCTCGGCAATAAAAGCTGCTGTATAAATCGAAAGGGCCAAAGCACCGATCCAAAACTCAGTTAATTTATAACCAATGGAAGCAAGTCCGAAGTAGAAGAAGAAAACTTGTACCATCAAAGGTGTATTTCGGAAAAACTCTACATATGAGGTTCCGAAGGCCCGCAATGCTTTGTTACTGGATATTCGAAAAATCGCGATAATCGTCCCGATCATCAGACTCAATATAAGTGCTGCCATACTTACTCTTAAAGTTAGAAAAAAACCATCGATAAATTCAGTTCTATATTCTTGAATAAATCCAAAATCCCAATTCATATCGCCAAGCTCCTTTACTCATGAAAAAAGAAGGATGGTGCCAAATAGCTCATCCATCCCTCCCGTTTCCTAAAATGGTATGAAATTAGCCCTCAACACCTGGTTGCAGCTCGAGTACTGCATCTCGTGGCAGATCCTTTGGTGCATCCTGTCCAAACCACTTCTTATATAACTGATTATATGTTCCATCTTTTATGGCCTCATCTAAAAACTTATTCATCGCTTCCAATAAATCTTTATTCTTTTTATCAATTGCAACCCCGTAAGGTTCTTTACTAAAACGACTTCCGACTACCTCATAATTTGGATCTTGCTTTGCCATACCAGCTAAGATTCCATCGTCTGTGGTAACCGCATCGATGATTCCGCTACGAAGTGCCTGAAATGCTTCTGCATAGTTGCTGTACTCTTTTACAACCGCATCTTTATTAATCGCTTTCATGTTTTTACCACTTACCGCACCCTTAGCGGTACCTACTTGCTTTCCGTTTAAATCTTTTACATCCTTGATCGGGCTACCTTTTTTCACTAATAGTGCTTGACCTGCAAGGAAGTAGACGCGGGAAAAGTCCGCTGTCTCTTTTCTCTTAGGTGTAATCGTCATCGTAGCCGCGATTACATCAATCTCACCGGAAGTTAGCATCTTTTCACGTGTTTTAGAGGTAACCTCTTTCAGTTCAAGCATGTTTACATCACCGAAGGTACGTTTCGTAAACTCTTTCATCAAGTCTACTTCAAAGCCTTTCACAGTCTGATCGGCAGGATCTTTAAAACCAAATAAATTAGAATCGAATTTTACACCAGCAATAAATTTACCTCTTTTTTCGATCTTTTCTTTAAATCCAACACTCTGTGCATCTGTAGAAGCACTCTTATCACTACTACAAGCAGCTAACGAGATAGCGGTCACAATCGATAGGGCCGCAATCGCCCATTTTCTCAATTTCATTCCATTCGCCTCCAGTTTTAGTGTTTTAAAATACGGGACAAGAAGAGCTTGGTACGTTCATTTTTTGGATTGTTGAAAAATACATCTGGTTCAGCAACTTCGAGAATCTTTCCTTCGTCCATAAAAATGATTCGATCCGCCACTTCTCTCGCAAAACCCATCTCATGGGTTACAACGACCATCGTCATTCCTTCTTTAGCCAGAGCTCTCATGACATCTAGTACTTCACCAATCATCTCTGGATCTAAAGCAGAAGTAGGTTCATCAAACAGCATAATCTGCGGCTTCATCGCCAACCCTCTAGCGATCGCCACCCTCTGTTGTTGCCCGCCAGATAACTGATTCGGGTAGGAGTCAGCCTTTTCAGGGATGCCTACTTTTTCTAAATATTCGAAGGCCAACTTCTTCGCTTGCTCGCGTTCCAGTTTTCGAACCTTCGTTGGTGCTAATGTAATGTTTTCAAGGGCTGTCTTATGAGGATACAAATTAAAGTGCTGAAATACCATCCCGATCTCTTGGCGTAGTTGATTGATATTCGTCTTACGATCATTCACCTTGACACCATTTACGACGAGTTCACCTTTTGTAATCGTTTCCAATCGGTTGATGCATCTCAAGAGAGTGCTTTTTCCCGATCCGGAAGGGCCTAAGATGACAACCACTTCACCCTGCTTGATTTCTAAGTCTATCTCTTGGAGAACATGAAAATTTCCATACCACTTATTTACTTTTGAAAAACTAATTATCTTAACCACTCCCTAGCTATTCCAATCAACGAGTACTTACAACATTCCTATCATAAAACCTAAAATCGTTAGGCCAGCTCCTCATCGTATGTAATAGAAAGTGACACATAAATCTCAGTATTAATCAAACTTCAAATTTTCAACTAACATTTTATAGTAAATATATGATGAATGTCGTAACATGTCAAGGATTCTATTGCATAACAGAATAAATTACTCTATAACACAGAACAAAATCGAGTAGATAAACTGGGAAAGTATAGAAAAAACCTCTAGCAACAATCCATCACCAGAGGTCTAAACAGCCAATCATCTAAGACATTACAAAGCTTCCGAAACCATTTTCGCTTGCGTAAAGAGTAACAAGTAGTCACGTCCACCTGCTTTAGAGTCTGTACCAGACATGTTAAATCCGCCGAATGGATGAACCCCTACAAGAGCTCCTGTACACTTACGGTTAAAGTATAGATTCCCTACATGAAACTCTTCACGAGCTTTTTCTAAGTTCGCACGGCTTCTTGTAAGCACTGCACCCGTTAAACCGTAGTCTGTGTTGTTTGCAATCTCTAGCGCATGATCGAAATCATTTGCTTTATGGAACGCAACAACCGGTCCAAAGATTTCTTCTTGGGAAATACGAGCTTGTGGATCAACATCTGCAAATACAGTTGGCTCAATGTAGTATCCGTTACCCTCTGCTTTGCCTCCGCCTGCCATAAGGCGTCCTTCTTGTTTCCCAATCTCGATGTATTCCAAGATTTTATTGTACGCTTTATCGTCTACTACTGGACCTAGATCCACTCCTAGGTCAGTCGTGTTACCTACTTTTAGTTCCTTTGCTTTCGCTACAACGCCTTCCAACACTTGATCATATACGTCTTGATGGATAATCGCACGGGAGCATGCAGAACACTTCTGTCCAGCAAAGCTAAATGCTGCTTTCACAATGGAATCAACTGCGAGGTCTAGATCTGCATCGTTGTTTACGACGATCGCATCTTTACCACCCATCTCTGCTACCACACGTTTAATCCATTTTTGGCCTGGAACAGTTTTCGCCGCGAGTTCATTGATACGAAGACCTACTGCACGAGAACCAGTGAAGGAGATAAAACGAGTTTTTGGATGTGTCACCAAATACTCTCCTACTTCCGCACCAGGGCCTGGTAGATAACTAACAACACCTGACGGACAGCCAGCTTCTTCAAGGATTTCCATAAATTTAGCCGCAATCACGTTCGTTGGGCTGGCTGGTTTTAGAATAACAGTGTTACCTGATACGATCGCTGCTGTGGTCATTCCGACTGTAATCGCAAGTGGGAAGTTCCAAGGTGGGATCACAACACCAACACCAAGAGGGATATAAGTTAGCTCATTATCCTCACCTGGGATACGGGTTAACGGTTGGCTTTCGCTAATGCGGATCATTTCACGACCATAAAACTCCATGAAGTCGATTGCTTCTGCTGTATCCGCATCCGCCTCTGCCCAACTTTTTCCTGCTTCTAGCACCATCCATGCTGAAAACTCATGTTTTCTGCGACGCATGATTGCTGATGTTTTAAATAAAATGCGCGCACGTGCCGCTGGGCTATATTTTTTCCAAGTTTCGAAAGTGGAAAGGGCCACTTGCATTGCTTTTTCAGCCAGATCTACGTTCGCTTCATACGCAACTCCGACAACTTGATCTAGATTAGACGGGTTAAGCGATTTCATTGTACGATCTGTTTGAATACGCTCGTCCCCAATAATAATTTTATATTCCCTTCCAAGCTCACTTTGTACTTTATCAAGTGCTGCTTGAAATGCTGTGTAATTTTCTTCCTTCGAGAAGTCTGTGAAAGGTTCATTGCGGTATTCTTGTAACATGAATGGTTCCCCCTCAATAAATTCATATTTGCTCCTTTGTCATTGTAACGTAGGTAACAAAGGCATGCAATCGTTTCCATTGATAAGATTTACCAGTTGTTTTCTTAAGAAAAATGGAGCCTAGAAGCATTTCTTTCCTTTTGTCATTTCAAACATCATTGTATAATGATTATGTAAAGCACTAATTTTATCATTTTATCTATCATTTAAAAGATCATGACACTTGTGGTTGTTGTCGAAAGTGAGGAAATTGTTATGTCTATCAGTCGTAGCCTAGTGCTTACCTTAGCAGGTAATCGAGTTGTTACATCTTTTGTGTCCAAATTTGGTATGAAATTAGGAGCTTCCCGTTTCGTTGCTGGTGAATCGCTGGAAGAAGCGATCCGCTTTGTCTCAGAGATTAATAAGGAAGGCCTAATCGTTACTCTTGATCACCTCGGAGAAAGCGTTTACACCAAGGAAGAAGCGATCAAGGCTACTGATGAATCGGTTCGTATCTTTGAAGCGATTGAGAAAAACGGTGTCATCTCCAACGTATCCGTTAAACTCACCCAGCTAGGGCTAGATATCGATCCTGAATTCTGCTTTGAAAATATGGATCGGATTGCTGCTAAAGCAAAAGAGTGTAATAATTTTGTCCGCATTGATATGGAAGATACACCCCGACTAGAGGTTACCATCGATATTTTTAACCGTTTGCTTGCTAAGTACGGCAGGGAGCATATTGGATTAGTGATTCAATCTTATCTATATCGTGCTGTTGATGACGTCGCAAAATTAGGCGAAAATCAAGTAAATCTACGCATCGTAAAAGGGGCTTATAAAGAGCCTGCGGCAGTAGCATTTCCAGAGAAATCAGAAGTAGATGACAACTATGTTCGTCTCGTACAAAATCATCTTCTCAGCGGCTGTTACACGGCAATTGCCACACATGACGAGACAATCATTCATATACTAAAGAAATGGATCAAAGAAAACCACATTGACGACAATCTGTATGAATTTCAGATGCTATACGGAGTACGTAATGGGCTACAACGCGACTTAGTGAAAGAAGGTTACAAAGTACGCGTATACACCCCGTATGGAAAAGATTGGTATCCGTATTTCACTCGCAGAATTGCAGAACGGCCTGCAAATGCGCTATTTATCTTAAAGAACTTCTTCAAAAATTAGGTCAGATCCACCACTTTAAAGGAGAGATGGGAGCGAACCATAAGTGATTATCCAGTTTCTATATGAAGATGGTCGTAGCCAAGTTCATGATTTTCTTCAGTCGATTCGCTTTCAAGCAGAGGCTGATTCTGATTATGCTCATACATTTGAGGGCATGATGAAAGTAATTGCTCATCTCCACCAGATGAAATGGCTTCCTTATAATTTGAAGAATTATTGGATCTCGTTGAAAACAACGAATGGATATAAGAAATTTCATCCACTCCAGTCCATTCCTAGTCCATCTTATCATTTGAAACTATACGAAATTCGCTATAACCACATCTATTCCACAGACCCTCGCACCTTGCATTGGGGTGCGCGTATTTTTTTCTTTCGGGAGCGGGTTAATAAGCAACAAGTCCTCTTCCTGACACGTGCCCTGATGGTATATGATACACTTGACTTAGAACTAAATCGAAAATCCGAAGAACTGTATGAAGTCTGCCGTCAGCTCTCATTTGAAATCTATATCGATTTTCTCGAAAACCCAAGTAAATACTTATTAAGGGGGAACGACTCGTGAAAGATGGAAAAGGTAAAGAGCTTGATCTAACAGATCACTACGATGAAATACGAAACATTCTCCAACAGATTCCGAGAATCCGAGAAGCAACTGAATCCTATCGTTTCCAATCCGGATTAAAATTGCTGGCTTATCGCCAAGAGCAAGATCTCACTTATCTTCAACTAGCAGAAAAAGTAAATGATCAACTTAGCTCTGAGCTAAACGAAAATACGATTGCGATGATGGAGTTTGGGGATTCAGCTATAGAAGAGACAAAGTACCGAGAGGTTATGAAGGTACTCGGATTAAAAGCAGAGTTTGAGCGAACAGGCAAGGCCATTTAACCCCATAAATTAGACCGTGCAGAGCAGCTTCAAAACAGCTGCTTTTTTGTTTGGTCAAAAGAGAGATTATCATATATAATAGCGGACAAAGGATTTTGGCCATAAGGAGGGAACAGATGACTGACTTGCACTTGGAAATACTCTCTTTATTTGAAGAGAATGCACGACTTACCACCGAGCAAATCGCCCATCTTGTAAACGAGCCTCTAGAAAAGGTCCAAACCATCATTCGTCAGTTTGAAGATGAGCAAATCATTTTAAAGCATCGTACCATCATTGATTGGAAAAAAGCCGGTAGGCCCCGTGTAACTGCTCTCATTGATGTTAAAGTTACTCCACAACATGGATACGGCTTTGATGCTCTAGCGCAAAGGATTTATCATTATCCGGAAGTAAAAGATGTATACCTCATGTCTGGGGCATACGATCTATCCGTCTCATTGGAAGTTCCTACTATGGAAGCAGTAGGACAGTTTGTAACTGAAAAATTAGCCCCTCTTGAATTTGTGGTTAGTACAACCACCCATTTTGTGCTAAAGAAGTTTAAAGAGGATGGCATTCCCCTAGATAAACCAAATCAAGATCGTAGAATTTCCGTAATTCCCTAGACTAGACCTACGAAAAAAGGAGAATGGTGCCTTTACACAGCACCCACATCACAACTATGAATCTAGAAGACAAACTATCACCTATCGTACGAAAATTAAAACCGTCTGGAATTCGTCGTTTCTTTGATCTATTAAACAATGCACCTGATGCAATCAGCCTTGCTGTCGGGGAGCCAGATTTTGTCACCCCATGGCATATTCGAGAGGCCTCCGTCACTTCACTTGATCTAGGAATGACAACATATACTTCAAACCAAGGAACACCCGAATTACGAGAAGCGGTTAGCAAGTATCTGGAACATCGTTTTCAGCTTCATTATCAACCTTCTTCAGAAATTTTAATTACCTTTGGAGCAAGTGAAGCGATTGATCTAGCATTTCGGGCCTTGCTATCTCCAGGCGATGAAGTCCTCATCCCAGAGCCTTGCTACGTCTCCTATGCTCCTTGTGTAGAGTTAGCTGGCGGGGTTCCGGTATCGATTCCCACTCATGCCAGTTATGGGTTTAAACTACTGGCAGAAGACGTAGAAAAAGCCATTACATCGCGTACCAAACTCGTAATCCTCTGCTATCCTAACAACCCAACTGGCGCTATTATGACCGAAGAGGAATTGCAACCGATAGCAGACGTCATCAAACGCCATGATCTACTAGTCGTTTCAGACGAAATTTATGCCGAACTCACTTATCAAGGACAACACTTCTCCATCGGGGCACTTCCAGAAATGAAGAATCATACCATTTTGATCAGTGGATTCTCAAAAGCATTTGCAATGACTGGATGGCGCGTGGGTTATGTATGTGCTCCTCCTATTTTGCTTACAGGCATGCTTAAAATTCATCAATACGCGGCTTTGTGCGCCCCAATCACAAGCCAAGTAGCGGCACTCGAAGCCCTAAAAAATGGATTACAAGAATGCAGATCGATGGTATCTCAGTATGATCGTCGGCGCCGTTTTATGGTAAAGGCTCTAAACGACTTAGGCCTTACTTGTCACAATCCTCAAGGTTCATTTTATGTATTTCCGTCTATTGAATTTACAGGGATGGACGCTACCACCTTTGCAGAAGAACTACTCGAAGAGGAACGTGTAGCCGTTGTACCTGGAGATGCATTTGGCCCTAGTGGGGCAGGCCATATTCGTTGCTCGTATGCTAGTTCTATGGAGCAATTGGGCGAAGCGATGATTCGGATCGCCCGCTTCATAAAGAGGAAGCAAGCAGCAGCTCCTGTACTAACGACCAACCAAGTCGGATAGATTGAATTAACAATTTAAATAAATGGAGGGTGTGCTATGAAATTCTTACGGATGCGAGAACCTGTTAATACGTGGACTCATTTCGCTTCATTCCTTGCAGGGATTGTGGGTCTTGTATTTCTCATCGTATTAACCTATCAAAACCCAACCAAACTACTCACTATGATCATCTATGGAGTAAGTCTCATCGTCCTGTTTGGAGCTAGCTCCCTCTACCACTGGGTGCATGTAAAACCCAAAACCAAGCTCGCACTACGCAAATTCGATCATATCGCCATCTATTTTTTTATCGCTGGAACCTACACACCTGTTGTCTACGTAGGGCTTGAAGGTGCTTGGCGCATAACGATGCTCATCTGCGTATGGAGCTTAGCCATTGTAGGAATGGTGATGAAACTATGGTTTATGAACGTACCTCGTATCGTTTCCACTATTTTCTATGTAACGCTAGGATGGTTAGCCATCGTACCTTTCGGTCAATTTATCGAGCACCTTCCTATCAAAGCGATTATTCTGCTCATTGCAGGCGGTGTCGCTTATACCGTTGGGGCGGTCATCTACGCCACTAAGATCTTTGACTTCATCCCTAACAAATTTGGATTCCATGAAATCTTTCACATCTTTATCATGCTTGGCTCCCTCGCTCACTTCTTGATGATTTCGATGTATATCGTCCCCCTATAAAATCGGAATACGTTCATAAAAAATAGAAGTAGGTATTCGATAACTAGAATACTCACTTCTATTTTTTACTGATCAAGATTTCGGCTTACTCGGCCAGATAAAATTACTAACCGTAATAAGCAAATCAATTACTAAAACCGTGGACCAACCTCTCAAAATTGCATGAAACGCCTTCGTTTGAGATGGTTCATGTATCCAATACATGATTCCTACTAGTAACCCTACACCTATCAGATAGGCAAGTAGGTGCCTGATCCAGCCTTTCAGATAGTGCTTAGCATACTCAGCGCCGTATCTCTTTATAGGCTTTTCTCCTTGTTTCAGCACATAGTATTGAAAACGCTCATCCGCCCACTGAATCATACTCTTACCAAACGCGATCGAGATCCCAATGTAAACAGCCGCAATCCCATGAGCTACGGTCGCAGTTGCCCCATTATATAAATCAATCCCCGTAATGATGAGCAAAGCCAGATCAATGACGATCGTGAGGGATAGTAAGAATAAACCGAGTCGCTTCATCTTAAAAACATAACGGGTGACTAATCCGAGTACAATCACAACCCAAAACATTACTTCACATGCAACAATCATCCAAGCAATCAGGTTCAAAAGGAATTCCTCTCCTATTTGTCATATTGTTTGCTGATTATATCACACCTATCTAAAGTTCATTTTTCCGATTCCTCTATAACAAAAAATGAAAACCCTCTGCTTTCTGCAAAGAGTTTTCATCTTTGGGTATGAAATTAAACGGTGTATTTTTCAGCGTCGAGTACACGTTTCGCGATGCGGCGTTTAAGCGCTACTTCGTTTAGTGGTTGGACACGAGTAAACTTCTTCAACATAGAAAGAGTTGTACGGAGCATATCGCCTTCTTCCATCGCAGCCAACGTATGACGTGCACATGCATCTACTTTCTGGAATGATTCATAAACAAAACCGATAGTAAGATCGATCTTCGCTTGTTCTTTTTCTTCCCCATTTTTAGCAATCGCTTTTTGCGTACGGAGAAGGGCAGATTCCATCGCAAAGATTTCAATGGCGATATCAGCAAGGTCACGCAAGATTTCTTGTTCACGCTCCAACGCCTGTTCATATTTCTGAACCGCAAGACCTGCTACCATGAGAAAGATTTTCTTGGCATGGGAGACCAATTTTGCTTCTTCTTCCAGTACAGCGGCATCTTCATCTGGAAGAGATGGCATGTACTCAAGTAGCTCTTCTTGTAGAGCCATAGCTGCCTGTAAAAGTGGCAGTTCACCCTTCATTGCCATTTTAATAAGCGTACCTGGGATCAAGAGACGGTTGATTTCATTCGTACCTTCAAAGATCCGGTTAATGCGGGAATCACGGTAGAGGTTTTCGATTTCGTACTCACTCATGAAACCATAGCCACCATGAATTTGCACACCTTCATCTACAGCATAATCAAGCACTTCGGAGCCAAATACTTTTGCAGCAGAACACTCAATTGCCAAGCCACGTACTGCATCCGCTACTACTGCTCCTTCTGCTTCCTCTACGCCATCTAATCCAGCATCAAACATACCACCAATACGGTATACCAATGATTCATTAGCATATGCTTTGATCGCCATATTAGCTAATTTCTCTTGGATCAGGCCAAATTTTGCGATTGGCGTGTTAAATTGTTTCCGTTGGTTTGCATATTTCGCTGAGAGCTCAAGAGCACGCTTGGAAGACCCTACTGTACCTACAGCCAATTTGTAACGACCAATGTTCAAAATATTGAACGCGATGTGATGGCCTTTACCCACTTCGTAAAGAAGGTTTTCCACCGGCACTTTTGCATCTTCTAGAATTAGCGTACGAGTAGAAGATCCTTTGATCCCCATTTTCTTTTCTTCTGGTCCTGTCGATACACCTTCAAAACCTTTTTCTACGATGAAAGCAGAAAATTTATCACCGTCTACTTTTGCGTATACGACAAACACTTCGGCAAAACCGGAGTTGGTAATCCATTGCTTTTCGCCATTTAAGACATAATGAGTACCATCTGCGGACAGTACAGCCGTTGTTTTCGCACCCAAGGCATCTGAGCCTGAACTTGGTTCAGTGAGTGCATACGCGGCAAACTTACGACCTGTAGCTAGATCTGGTAGATATTTTTTCTTTTGGTCTTCGTTACCGAATAAAACAATTGGTAGGCAACCAATTCCTACATGTGCACCGTGTGAAAGAGCAAAAGAACGACCCAACGACATTTTCTCTGTGATCAAAGAAGAACTTACTTTATCCAAAGCACTTCCTTCGTACTTCTCAGGTACATCCGCTCCGAGAAGCCCTAGATCTCCTGCTTCTTTTAGCAAACGAACACTATGTTCAAATTCGTGATTCTCGATTTTTTCGAGTTCTGGCATTACTTTCTCTTTTACAAATTCCTCTGTCATGCTGCCAATCATAATCTGTTCTTCTGTGAAATCCTCAGGGGTGAAAACCTGTTCAGGCTTCACTTCATCAATTAAATAAGAACCGCCTTTTACTTTATAAGGGTTGCTTGCGATCATCACTAACACTCTCCCTTTTTATATGTTGGATACTTAAACTCGCTCAATCAGTCCTGCTGCTCCCATTCCGCCGCCGATACACATCGTGATCACGCCGTACCGCTTTTCTTGGCGAATGAGTTCATTGATCATAGATACAGTAAGTTTCGCCCCCGTACAGCCTAGTGGATGCCCTAGAGCGACAGCGCCTCCGTTTACATTTACCTTGGAAGGATCAATGCCAAGCTCACGAATAACCGCTACCGCTTGAGAAGCAAATGCCTCGTTTAGCTCAAATAAATCTACATCTTCTAGGCTAAGACTTAACTTACTAAGGAGTTTCGGAATCGCCTCTACTGGCCCGATCCCCATCACTTCAGGAGCCACTCCGCCAAGCATAAATCCACGGAATACAGCAAGTGGCTTCACACCAAGCTCTTCTGCCTTTTCACGGGACATAATCATGACAGCCGCCGCACCATCACTGGTTTGAGAAGAGTTTCCGGCAGTAACAGTTCCATTTAACTTGAAGGCAGGACGTAATTTTCCTAGCGTTTCCGCACTAGTACCTGGACGCACTCCCTCATCTGTATCAAAAACGATCTCTTTCTTTTGCAACTTACCTTTTTCATCTACAAAGTGCTCTACTACGGGAACGGGAACGATTTCGTCTTTAAACTTTCCAGATTGAATCGCTTCAAACGCTTTGCGATGAGACTCAACCGCAAATGCATCCTGGTCTTCACGGGTTACGTTATAGCGTTTAGAGACTTCTTCCGCTGTATGTCCCATTGACATATATACTTCGGGAGCGCTATCCATCAAAGTCGGGTTGGGAGATGGCTTATAACCACCCATTGGCACCATACTCATGCTCTCGACTCCACCTGCGATAATGATATCCGCAAATCCTGACATGATACGCTCTGCTGCCATTGAAATCGTTTGTAGACCAGAGGAACAATAACGGTTTACGGTCATACCCGGCACATCATGTGGAAGACCTGCACGAATTCCGATAATCCGTGCAATATTCATCCCTTGCTCACCTTCTGGAAAAGCACAGCCCATAATTAAATCTTCCACTTGTTTTGGGTCCACTTGTGGTACACGCTTCAATACATCGGAAACCACAGCAGCTCCCAAATCATCTGGACGCGTATTACGGAACGAACCTTTTTTCGCTTTGCCGACAGCAGTACGGCTAGCGGCTACAATTACTGCTTCACGCATGTGTTCTCCTCCTTAAACGCTTAGTTAGTTGCGTAATGGTTTCCCTTTTGTAAGCATATATTGCATACGTTGTTGCGTTTTCGGTTCACCAATTAAGCTTAAGAACGCTTCACGCTCAAGATCTAAGAGATATTGCTGGCTAACAAGTGTTCCTTCTGCAACAAGGCCACCCGCCAGTACATAAGCCAGTTTGCTCGCGATCTTATAATCATGCTCTGAAATATATCCGCCCCACATGAGGTCTTTTGCTCCCAATCGTAGCACGTTATAACCTGTTTCACCCACAACTGGAATCTTGCGCTCTTTTGGTGCTTTATAGCCTGCATTATATAGGCCGAATGCCACTTGTTTCGCATCATGGATGAGGAAATCGTTGTTAGCAGTAATCCCGTCCATTTCACGAATAAACTTATATTGACGTGCCTCTTCACCACTGGTAGAAACTTTCGCCTGCGCCACGGTCATAAACACATGATTCACAAGTGGTTGCAGGGAAACCTTATCTCCTGGATTTACACCTTCTGTCCAGCGGAGCAACATTTCCTTATTACCGCCACCACCTGGGATAAGTCCTACCCCTACTTCTACTAGACCCATATAGGTTTCTGCAGAAGCTTGAATGCGGTCGGCTGGTAAGGAAACTTCTACTCCACCGCCAAGTGTCATTCCAAATGGAGCCGCGACTACTGGGCGATCCAAGGTACGAAGGGCACCCATTGCTTTTTGGAATTGGCGAACCATCATATCCAACTCTGGCCAGTTATGATCTTGTGCTTCCATCAACATCAGCATCAAGTTCGCACCAACACAGAAGTTTTGCGCTTGGTTCCCAATAACAAGCCCTTTATAATTTGCAGCAACCTCTTTTACCGAGTGATTAATCATGTTTATGATATCAGCACCGATGGCTTGTTTCGGTGAATGGAACTCTAAAACAGCGATATCGTCCCCAATATCAATTAAGCTTGCACCTTTGTTTCCTTTGATCAACTTACCGTCTGCTTTCAACTTAGCCAAATTGATCTTCTTAGCATCTTCTTCAATCTCCGTAAATTTACCACCAATGCTAAACTGATAATCCGTGCTTGCTTCCTGTTTATAGAAAGTTTGATGACCTGCTCCAAGCATCTCTTCAATCCAAGCTGGGATTGTGTCACCTTCTGCTTTCATTTTCGCGATCGATTTCTCAACGCCAATCGCATCCCATAGCTCAAATGGGCCTAAATCCCAATTGAAGCCCCACTTCATCGCTTGGTCGATCGCTACGATATCATCAGCGATTTCACCTAGTTTATTAGCAGAGTAGATTAATACCTTCTTGGTAATCGTCCACGCTAATTCACTAGCAGTATCTTTTCCATACACAAGCGCCTGTAGGCCTTCTGCCTTACTTTTCGCACGCTTCGAAGCCTCCAGAGAGGTAGATTTAAACTTATTCTTTGGCTTATACTCAAATGTCTTTGTATCCAGAACGAGGATCTCTTTTCCTACTTTCTTATAGAAACCTTGCCCCGTTTTCGAACCTAGCCATTTGTTTTCTACCATTTTGACTAGCGTATCAGATACTGTAAATGCATCTTTATCCACAGCATCTGTGGCCATAGCATGAACATTGTTTGCTACATGAACAAATGTATCAAGCCCTACTAGATCAAGAGTCCGGAAAGTAGCACTCTTCGGCCTTCCCATCGCACGACCTGTGATCGCATCAACTACATCTGCATCTAGACCCATTTGCTCCATCGCTTGAAGCGTAATCTGCAAGCCATAGGTGCCAATGCGGTTCGCAATAAAATTTGGTGTGTCTTTCGCAATCACAACACCCTTACCTAGAACCTCTTCCGCAAACGCTTTCATTTCTTGGACCAAATTCATATCGGTATACTTCGTCGGGATAATCTCCAGGAGCTTCATGTAGCGTGGTGGGTTGAAGAAATGCGTACCCAATACATGCTTCTTAAACTCTTCGGAGCGTCCCTCCACCATTTCGTGAACGGAAATACCTGAAGTGTTCGAGCTTACAATCGTTCCCGGTTTCCATACACCTTCCATTTTCGCAAATAAATCTTGTTTAATTTTCAAGTTTTCTACTACGACTTCAATAACCCAATCCACTTCCGATAAGACATTAAAATCATCTTCTAGATTCCCTACTTGAATGAAATCAAGGACCTCTTTGGTATAGAGTGGAGAAGGCTTCTCTTTGGTTAAGCGATCTTTCCCTGTTTGTGCAAAACGGTTACGTACTACTTTGTGGTCTAAGGATAGACCTAACTTTTCTTCTTTGTCAGTTAATTGACTTGGCACGATATCTAGGAGATAGGTTTTGATGCCTACATTCGCTAAATGACCTGCGATCGATGCACCCATCACGCCTGAGCCTAGAACGGCAACTTTTTTTATGCGTAACAAAATAACTCCTCCTCTCGGGATGAAGAGACAATTGAATGTGAATGAACAATCATTCATTGTCAGGGTAGAAAAAAACACCTTCCTCAGTTAGGTGAACAAAAAACTTATTTCATATAGGGTTTCTATGCAAAAAATCACACAGAATTTTTCCCCGTTTGCAATTGCTTTCAATACTATTATTTATCTGTTTTCTTTCGTCGTCAAGAGGGAAAGTACGGATTCAGCACGATTTTTTCATATTTAAAAATAGATTTAATCCGATCAAAACCAGAATATTACAGGGTTTATCTCACCTCTCCAGCGATTACGATTCTCACATCTATCGTATAATAATGTATTATGCGAAGTGTAACAAAATGTTCTCCGCCTCCTGTTTCACTACGTTGATATAATAAGCCTCAGATATATCACTTGATTCACAACTTACTAAGAGGTGCTTTAGATGAAAAAAAACATAATATTAGCCACCTGCAGCGTACTTTTTATCGCTCTGATAGCAGTAGGCATACTAAAACCAGGAATAATCCGTTCTCTTTTTCCCGCTGAGCGGTCTATCCCTCCAACGGCTTCATTGCCTAAGGAAGATCGTTTTCATATACTACCATTAAAAAAGAAGCCTGATCCACAAAAGCCAGTTGTATTTTATTTCGTACCACATGCTGACGATGAAGTCCTCACCTTCGGAGTCCCCATGATTCAAGACTTAAAACAAAACAAAGAAGTGTATGTCGTTCTTATGTCCCACGGTGACATTACAGGTGCAAGAGCCAGAATCAACAAACGAATTAATCCTGGTTTAACTCCTAGACAGCTAGGACAAGCCCGAGTAAATGAGTTCATAGAAGCGACTAACCGTATGGGGATTGATAACAATCATCGATTGATTTATGACTTATTTGTGGAAGGCGGAGACAGAAAGAAAGATAATGAGCAAGTCAAAGCCGTGGTTGCTGCCTACGCAAAAGAATATCCGCAAGCCGAATTTAAAAGTATGAGTATATTTGATGTACACCCTGAACACGCTATCATTGGGAAAGCCATCCAAGAATTAAAAAACAGTAACCGCATAAAAAGCTCCCAATCATTTGCTTCCATTAATATCATGCGCACATGTAAGAAATCGCCTCGTTGTTCTGGCAGACAACAGAAGATTGGAATGCCTACTGTTGAACGAAAAATTCAACTAACAGAACCACGGGATAAGCATATTTTATCGAATGCTGCAGATGCCTATCGAGTATGGGCCCCTAAAAAAGGGTGGTATTCGATTGGTGAAATTAGTGTACCAGGGCAATTTAGAGAACTGAAAAAAGATCCCACTACCATCATCGTAAAAGAATAACAGGAAATGTTGACTGATTGTCTACCCATCAGTTGACATTTCCTGTTATTTTATTTGATTTTTCAAAAATCTATCCTGGTTTTTTTGACATGATTTGCATCCATTGGTAGGTAGCATATACCAATCCTTGTTTGTTACGATACGCTTGATTATATAGTTTCATCATCCGAATTAATACTTTCCTAGCCTCAAATATACTTTGGCCGTTTGATCGGTAGTTCGCTCCTGTTGCCTTGATAGACTGTAAAAACTCCCGGCAATCTGTGTACACTTGTCGTAACCAGTGATCCTCGATCTCCGTTCCTTGAAACCCCGATTCCTCTAGTCGTATCGCCCAATCCTCCATCGAGGTTAGCGGAACCAGATGTTCTTGAGGCTGAATTCCCAACGTCTGCTCCACATATTGAAAACTGGATCGCAATTCTAAAAAAGTATCCGGTCCGAGCGCTGTAGATAGATAGCTGCCACCAGGTTTTAGCAACCTCATAATCCCATCTAAAAAACGACCAGGTCGTTGCAACCAATGGACTGCTGCATTGGAAACGATTAAATCATAAGACTCTGGAGCAAATCCACTTAGCTCTTCTGCATCAGCGAGAACAAATTCTACATTCTTCTCTTCGATTTGTTCTCGTGCTCTTTGAATCATATTTTCAGCTAAGTCGATGGCTATAATCCGTGCATTTGGATATGTTTCCGCCAGTAATTGTGTAAAATAGCCTGTTCCACACCCGATTTCTAGAATTTGTTGCACATGATCATACTTTTGACGAAGGGTTTGGATCAAATGATGAGCCATTTTCTGTTGGACTTGTGAATATTCATCATAGGTGTAAGCTGCTTTATTAAAATTCTTCTCTAAAATGTGTTTATGTATAATCATTTTAACGCAACCTCCTATATAGTCGGTTGCCATTCCCTCCCTTAAAAAAAGTTTGTATCCCAAGGGGAAACTAGTCGAATTTTGTCGTTTTATATCAATAAAAGCAATCTGCTTCCTTTTGAATTTTTATTTATATATAAGTTATTCTATCCGTCGCAATATTTCCTTCTTTGTTCACTATTTGTTCACTTTTTTGTCACAATATAAGCAAGTGAGGTGGATTAGAAAAAACCATCCTCTTCCGTAGAAGGTGATGGCTTACTTATCATGATTACTTACGAAGTTGTGGATAGATCATACTAAATTTATTTTGTAGGTATTCAACATATGGATCAATCGAAAGAGCTTGTCCTGTTACCCGTTTAACCAATTCATCGGTTGTATACTTTCTACCGTGGGTATAAATATTGGTTTGTAGGAACGTGTGAAGTTGCGCGAAGTCCCCTTGCTTCATTAATTCACGAACATTTGGAATCGCCTTCTCAGCCGCAGCAAAAAATTGGCTACTTAAAATATTTCCTAAAGTGTACCCTTGGAACAGACCTCCAATATGGTCGAAATACCAATGGATATCTTGCAACACTCCATTTGCATTCGTAGGAGATGAGATTCCCAAATCAGATTGATAACGCGCACGCCATGCCTCCGGAAGATCTTTTACTTTTAAGTTTCCTTCGAGCATCTGTATCTCTAAATCAAAACGAATGATCACATGTAGGTTATATGTAACTTCATCTGCATCCGTACGGATTAGCGACCTAGACACCTTGTTCGTCTCACGATAAAACTCATCTAGCGAAACATCTTTTAGTTGCTCAGGGAATGTAGCCTGTAACTCTGGATAAAAGAACGTCCAGAATTCATAACTACGACCCACTATATTCTCCCATAATCGCGATTGACTCTCATGTACACCAGAAGAGGTTCCATGATGCAACGGGGTGCCTTCATATGCCTCATTGATTCCAAACTCATATAATGCATGTCCAGTTTCATGGATGCTACTAAAGAGAGCCTCCCCTAGATATCCTTCATTTACCCGAGTCGTAATTCGAATATCATTATGGGCAAACTTGGTCATAAATGGATGTGGGGCGTAATCCTGTCGACCACGTTCCCAATCAAAACCTAAGCGGGTGATTACTTTTTTTCCAAATTCAATTTGCTTATCTGCTGGGTAATGTTTCTTGGTCGTGAATGGACCTGTATGCTCATTCGACGTGATTCCTTCCACCATAGGGACCAATGCATCACGCAACTGACTAAACAAAGGACGAACGGTGCCAACTGTCATACCGTAATCGTTTCGTGCAATCAGCGGATCGGCTACATGCTCATACTCGAAAAAGTCCGCATAACGACGACTTAACTCCAATGTTTTTTCCAAATGAGGTTGTACAATCGAAAAGTCATCTTGTTTACGTGCCTTCACCCATGCGCCATAGGTTTTAGCTGTATGCGCAACAAACTCAGCAACAAACTCAGGGGAAACTTTCGTCTCTGTATCATAGTCTTGTTGTGCCACACGTATCAGTGCAGCTTCGTCTGAGTCATAAGGTAGACTCTGGGCCTGAGCAGATAATTCCTCTAACAGACGACCTAATTCCGGATCTGTCTGCCTTTGGTGATTCAATCCCGCCAATACCGATAGTTGATTCCCGCGAGATTCCGCCCCTAAATTAGGCATAAACGTACCTTGGTCCCACTCTAGAATCGCTCTTGCCGAGTGCAAATGGTATATCTCTTGTAATCTAGCTCGTAAAGCTTTTAATTTTTCATCCATTCACAAAATACCTCCTATTCAAAATTAAAAATCTAAAAAACACCTATCCTATTCATTTTGACATATGATCACGCAAAAAATAAAGGGAAAAAGCAAAAATAATTAGGGTTACGTAATTGTATAAAGATACCTCTTACATATGGAAATCTTTTTAGGTTATGATAAAAAAGAATACATATAGAAGGGAATTTTTTTCATGACAGAGAAAACAGTTGTGATTCAGAATTCAACGGGATTACATGCACGTCCTGCAGCACTCCTGATCCAAAAAGCAGGTAGCTTTAAAAGCTCCATTAAAATAATCAAGGACGGACGAGAAGCCGATGCGAAAAGCTTACTAGGCGTTATGTCCTTAGCGATAAAAGGAAATGAGTCCATCACTCTTCGCGCTGAGGGAGAAGACGAGGCGGCTGCCATCGAAGCAATGACTCAATTTCTCGAGAGCCATCAAGAGTAACAAAGTAATTTGGAGGAAATGATCTTGGAACAAAACGGAAAAGGAATTGGCGCTGCTACCGGTTTAGCCATTGGTACAGCAGTCATTTGGAAGAAAGAAGAAGTGAGCGTCCAAGAACGGAGTATAACAGACCTCTCTTCCGAGTTACAACGTTTTAAGCAAGCCATTCAAACAACAAAAGAACAAGTACAAATTCTACGAAAACAAACAGCAGACAGGATGGGGGAATCCGAAGCTGCTATTTTTGATGCCCACTTGGCCTTCCTAGACGATCCAGGATTTATAGGCGAGATGGAACAACGCATCAACACACAAAAACAGGCAGCTGATTGGGCATGTCAGTCTGTAACAGGCGAATTTAGTTCCTTATTCTCCAATATGGAAGATGAATATATGCGAGCGAGAGCCGATGATATTCGTGATGTTGGGAATCGATTGTTACAAAACATTCTAGATAAGCCCCCTATAGACCTAGGCTTGTTACAACCTGAGAGTATTATTATTGCCGATGAACTGACTCCTTCTGAAACAGCACAATTCTCAGAAGCCATTATCGGCATGGTTACAGAGCGAGGTAGCAAGACGGCCCATGCGGCTATCATGGCTCGAACGCTTGGGATTCCAGCGGTACTCGGACTAGGAAGCTTTATTCAGCAAATCCACGATGGAGATACTGTCATTCTCGATGGAAGTTCCGGAGAAGTCATCGTAAACCCAAACGATCGATTACTCTCTCAGATTAAAGAAAAAATCGCACAACAAAACGAACTCCAAGCATCCGCCTTACAAGAAGCATCGGAAGATGCGTATACTTCTGATCGGAAACGTATCGAGGTACTAGCGAATATCGGGAGCCCTCAAGATGTACCAGATGCGTTAGCGAACCATGCAGAGGGCATCGGACTATTCCGTACAGAGTTTCTCTATTTAGAAAACACGAAGTGGCCTACAGAGGAAGAACAGTACACCTCTTATAAACAAGTATTGGAAGCATTTCCATCAAAGCCTGTTATCATCCGAACCTTAGATATTGGTGGAGACAAACATTTACCTTATGCGGAACTACCGAAAGAGGAAAATCCATTCCTCGGTCTGCGTGCCGTTCGTTACTGTCTCACCAATCCTGACGTCTTTAAGACACAACTCCGCGCACTTCTCCGGGCTAGTGTACATGGGACACTCTGGATCATGTTCCCGATGATCGGGAGCGTGTCAGAAATTCTACAGGTAAAGCAGATTCTAGAGGAATGCAAACAAGAATTAACAACGAAAAAAATCCCTTACTCGAATCAAATCAAAGTAGGGATTATGGTGGAGATTCCGGCCGCGGCTATCCACGCTGATGAACTGGCTAAGGAAGTTGATTTCATGAGTATCGGTACTAATGACCTTACTCAATACACACTGGCAGCAGATCGCGGAAACGAACAAGTGGCACAGCTTTATGATCCGACTCATCCAGCTGTGCTAAAACTAGTTAAAATGACTTGCGATGCCTGCCACCGAGCTGGAATCCCAGCCGGGATGTGTGGGGAACTAGCGGGTGATACCAGCATGACCGAGATCTTAGTCGGTCTCGGCTTGAACGAACTTTCTATGAGTGCAAAAGCCATCCCGCAAGTAAAACAACAGATTCGCAAGATTGAATCTGCGGAGGCATCCAGCTTAGCACTAGAAGCACTCCACAAAAGATAAAAGAAGATAACGATTCATCATTAGGAATGAATGAAAACAAAACATATAATAACCCCCCTCTCTAACGATGGTAGAGAGGGGGGTTTGTATTCATCTAGTCAGTTTTAGACGGCCGCTAATTTCTTTGAACCAACGTGCTCTGGTTGTACAACCTCAATGGGTCCATCCCCGCGTCTGAGGACTTTGGAAACTGCTTGGGTTGGTTGTAACGCTTCAAGCATGTACTCAATAGCAACCATGGGATCAACCGTATGACCACAAGTATAGCAATCTAGTGCGGCAAAACCTTTTTCTGGGTAAGTATGAATCGAGAGATGACTCTCCGATAACATAACAAGTACCGTCGCACCTTGGGGATCAAATTGTTGAGATTGAACGGACAAGATAGTCGCACCACACTCAACAGCTGCCTGCTCCATCTTTTCGCGTAAAAATTCCGCGTCGTTCAAAAGATCAAAATTTACACCCCATGCGTCCATGGCTACATGCCTTCCGAAAGTAGAAAATTCCATCTCTTTCGGCCCCCTTCCTAGCAAAAAGTTGGTGTGAGCCAAATTCCGCTAGGATCAGCTTGTTCACCACAGGGGGAGGTTAGTCCAGTGAGGTCCCAACCCTTTAAGTGAATCTGGATCCTACTAGCTCAGTTCATATCACGAGATATAACATATCACATTATATCTAGTACATCAACAAATAATTTTTGTAGACTGATTCGAAGCATGACACTCTTTTCTACCACTACATACCCATGATGTTATATCCACTATCTACGTGAATCACTTCACCCGTAATCCCACGAGACATATGGCTTAATAAGAACACCGTCGTATCCGCCACTTCTTCTGGATCTGTCCCACGACGAAGCGGTGAACGCTCTTCGATGACGGACAACATTGAGTTAAAGTCTTTTACACCTTTGGCAGCTAATGTACGAATCGGGCCTGCTGAGATCGCATTCACACGGATGTTAGAAGGACCTAGATCATGTGCTAGATACTTGACCGAAGTCTCTAATGCGGCTTTTGCAACTCCCATCACGTTATAGTTAGGAATCACTCTTTCTGATCCCATATAGGTCATCGTTACAATGCTACCACCTGCTGTTAAATACTTGCTCGCTTCACGACTAACAGCGACAAGCGAATAGGCACTAATATCTTGCGCCAACGCATATCCATCACGAGAAGTATTTACATAAGCGTCGCTCAGATCTTCTGCTTTGGCAAATCCAATACTATGTACCACACCATCTAATGATCCCCATACTTGATTGATCTGTTCAAATGCTGTTTCGATTTGCATATCATCTGTAACATCACACTCAACCATTAAGGAACCGGGCATTTCCGCATCTACTAATTGTCCTACTGACTTCTGAAGACGCTCTCCTTGATAGGTAAAAGCTAATTTTACACCTTGTTGATGCAACGCTTTGGCAATCGTCCAAGCAATACTACGCTTATTGGCAACTCCCATGATGACAACTTTCTTATCTTTCATCTTCATGTATTTACACCTCTTACGGGTCAGATTATAAGATCAACTATTAGTACCAGATACTAAAATCGTAATCAAAAATGGGTTTCCTGTCAATATCAACAAATCTGAGAAATCTTTTTCACCATCCCGCTTTGGGATGCCTCTGTAACGAAATATCATGAATTTGTAATAAGTTACTACTTTCGGTAACCTCTTCTAACTCTTTAGAAGTAATAAAAAACGAAAACAGTTCATAAGAACGCTCATCTCGTAGCAACATCCCAGCATGTTCTTTTGGGAAGGCAATCGCGTACTCCTGTCCACTTAGACATTGAAAGCAAAAAAGATAAGCATCTTGTTCACGGTCAAACATCCAAACAAACCGAGTCGCTTCATCATTCGATTCTATCACTTCCTGCCATTCTGGAATCGATAAAAACAAAACAGGCTTTTCTAAATAAGTAGCCCACACACCATCCTCTGGAATGGATGCTTTTTGAATCCGGGGTAAATAACGTTCACCTTTCATCTTTTTTCCTCTTTCTAGCTTTTTTCATCTGGTAGCATTATTATACATTAAACCCTACTTCAATTGATTAAATACATAAAGTTCCGCCTATAATAGATGGAAGGAGGTGGAAATAATGTACTATGTAATACGCGATTCCGAAAAATTACCCCCTTCCATCATTCACGAAGATCATTACTTCGCTTGGTATAATCCCATGAAGAAAGACCATCGTGTTGAGTTTCGTGGGACTATGAATCAATGCTATGACTTCATGGCTACTTGTCCCACCCAAGTTCGTAGTCAATCGTTATAATTCACAGAAAAAAAGCCGAAGGAGTGAACCCTCTCGGCTTATTTTTGCTCTGCTCTTTTCTTACGCACAGGTGGTAAGATACGGTTAATCTTCACCTTACGAGTTGTATCCCATGTGTTCGGATCATTTTCGTCAAACTGATCTAAAAACGTGACTACCTCGCGAGTAATAGGTGTTGGTGTTGAAGCACCTGATGTAACAGCAACTTTCTTTTTTCCTTTTAACCAATCTAGTTGGATCTCAGATACATCCGAAATTCGATATGCTTCTACCGAGGCTATCTCTTCAGATACCTGTGCTAAGCGGTTAGAGTTATTACTACGAGGATCCCCCACTACTAGCAATAGATCCGCACCAGGTACATGATGGGCTACCGCCTCTTGCCTAACTTGCGTAGCTAGACATATCTCATTATGAACTTCAACCGTAGGAAACTTCTCGATAACTCGATCCATCAAATGTTTGATATCCCACTGACTCATTGTGGTTTGATTCGTCACGATCAGGCGGTCTGTATCTACTTCTAATTCATCTAGATCCTTTTGATTTTCAATCAAGTGAACACTTTCTGGAGCAATCCCGATTGCACCCTCTGGTTCAGGATGCGCTTGTTTTCCTATATAAATGATTTCATAACCCTCAGCTACTTTTTCACGAATCAAATCATGTGTCCTTGTCACATCAGGACAAGTGGCATCGATCACATATAACCCACGTTCCACAGCACGTTTTCTCACCTCAGGAGAAACCCCGTGTGCAGTAAAAATAACCGTTCCCTCTGTAATCTCTTCTAGTAGATCCAAGCGATTATTACCATCTAATGTGATAATCCCTTCTTCTTCAAATGCATCCACCACATGACTATTATGAACGATCATCCCTAAAATGTAGATTGGTCTCGGTATATCTTTATTCATGGCCGCTTCACGAGCTAATACCATAGCATCTACAACACCATAGCAGTATCCGCGAGGCGTTATTTTCAACACTTCCATATCAAATCTCCCTCCCCATTTACAGGGCTAATAGATCCATTATACCGCATGTTAAAAACTTGACCAAGTTTCTCAAAAGATAGGCTAGTCTCCACGGTACACTTGCACCATTTCACGAATAGGATGGATTGTCAACTAAAGGAAAGGAATGTGATGGCTGTGGAACAAAGACCTATGCCTACACCAGTACCAATGCCAATGCCACCCATGCCAATGCCACCAAAAAAACCTATGCCTGCACCAATGCCTCCAGCATATCATCCACCTTCATATCATCATGGTGTACCTTGTATCCCCTGTGACCTAAATATGCTAACTCAAATGTACCAGCATATGAAAAGATGTCACCGCTATGAAGAAGAGATGATGAAAAAGTTAATGAGAATGTGCAAGAAACATAAATATAGACGTGGTTGCGATCCATGTGAGTCTTCTTACGGACGGGATCGGTATTGCGAATCCTCATACCGACACGATTATTGTGAATCCTCTCATCATCGTCATCGTCGCGGGGATTGTGAATCTTCCTATCATCGCCGTAGAGATTGCTACGAATCTTCTGACTGCCGTCCAAAAAAACCATGTAGTGATTGCTAGTATCAAGGGGCTCTCTCCTATAGAGGGCCTTTTTTCCATTTTCGAAGTCAAAATAAAAAGCCTCCATACATGTACGGGGCTTCACATCAAAGTGTAGTATTTTATAAATAGGCGGCACTTAGTTATGTTCTTTCGATTTCATACGTTCACGAATATATAACGTTGCTAAAACCAGCGAGATCCCCATAGAAAACAAAAGTAGAGCGGCAGAATCCAATAAGCTCTGGTTCATCTCTTTGAAACCTCCCAATTATCTACATATACTATACGAATCTCCCGACGCAACGATTTTAACTAAATATAACTCCGCTCACAATCAAACTTTTTAATCCCTATATAACATATGCCCAAATAAACAATTCGTTCTGTCCAAGTCAGCCCATTTCAATTCATAGTAATTTCATCGGAAAAATTGACTTTTCTTTATAATCGGGTTAAAGTTATAGCTAGTACAACATCATAATAGATAAAGTTGAGGTGCTCCCATTGATTTTAGAAAGAGCAAAGTTCATTCATAAGTTTGTACAATCCCCTCGGGAAATCGGTAGCATCACCCCTAGTTCCCGCTTTTTAGCCCATGCGATGCTAAAAGACATTCCTTGGAACCAAATGAAAACAATCGTCGAATTAGGTGCAGGAACAGGAGTTTTTACCCGAGAAATAGCTAAAAAAGTATCATTACCTACCCAAACACTGATCTTCGAACAAGATGATGATTTACGTAAAGACTTAGAAGGACAAATCCCTCAATTTACCTATCTAAAAAAAGCCGAAGAACTGAATCATACACTTAAACAACTTCATATTCCAAATGTAGATGCCATTATCTCAGGATTGCCATTTTCAAATTTCTCCCAATCTTTCACCCAAGAAATCCTTGACCAAGTCCAATCCTCTTTATCGGAAAATGGTTCTTTTATTACATATCAGTACTCTTTACATCTACGCAAAGAATTGAAAAACAGATTTAAAAACGTCCAAATTGATTTTGTTCCTTGGAATTTACCTCCAACTTTCGTCTACATATGCACCCATTAAAAACGAGTGAAGACTACTGCTAAATCAGTAGATCCACTCGTTTTTATTGTTTACCATACATCAAACAATGCCTGCTTCTGATCAACTTTTCGCTGAGCTTGGTACATCTGATCAATCGCTTCTTGGAACCTTTTCTTATCGCCAATGGAATCATAACAACTCGCTAACTCATAGCAGGCTAGAAATTGTTTTTGGGAATAATCATGTTGTTCAGCAATTTGAGCTGCTTGTATTAGGTAGTGTACACCTTCCTCCTGCTGCCCCATCGTTTTCATAAGACGCCCCATGATAATGAGCGCATTACTCAGTTTGAGGGCATCATTTAACTTCTCCGCCCAAGAAATAGCTTGTTGCAAAATTCTCTTTGACTCGTCGCTTTTTCCTTGCAGTAAGTAGAGATTCCCTAAGGAACAGTAGGCTCGTACTAATTCTTGCTTTTGTGCAACACGACTTTCCAAATCTAAAATGTACGAAAAGCACGTCTCCGCATCATTCAAATTGTTTTGCTCTACGTAGATGGTTCCTAAGATCGTCCAAATCTGGAACATCTCATTATAGAAAGAACTCGTAGTAGCAATTTGAATGCCCTCTCGTGCATAGCGAATCGCATCTGAATATAGTTTCATTCGACGATATAAATCAGCTCGTAGCGCGTACATAGGGAGGATAATTTCTGTCTTCCGAACAATCGGCAGGTACACCCATAACTCATCTAACCGCTTTAATGCCTCATCGGTTTTCCCTAGTTTCTCTAGGTATATAACTCGATTCGTCATCAGTACATACTTGATTTGCTCTGGATCGACCAATTCTTCACGATAAACATCAAGACCTCTTTCCGCATAGATCAACGCTTGCTGTAAATCATTTTGGATGTACTGTAAGTAAGCTAGATAGTTAAAGTTGATTGCTTCCAGATTATTTTTCACTTCATTTTCCTGAGAAATAAAGCGGTTAGAGTCGATTAGCTCCCGCTCTGCCTTCTTCCACTCGTTCGTTTTCAGAAAATAACGTCCACGTAGAGAGTGAAACATAGATGCATACTCTTCTCGGGTCGCATCTGAGATGTTACATAGCTTCTTATAAGCTTTTTCATGCTCATCCATCCGAATCATGCTCTCGATCGCCATAAGCTTCAATTGCATGGTCTCCATATTTTCTGTATCTCGCATCAACATACTTGGTAAATCGTTAGCATTTAACCCCAGTTTTTGCATTAGATAATAAACTTTCTCTTTGTTGACATGGGGCACACCGCGTTCAATGTTACTAATCGTAGCAGTTGAGATTTGTTCATCAGAAAGGTCTTCCAGACGTAGGCTACGCTCCTTTCTAACTTTACGTATAAATTTACCAATTTCACTAATTTCGAAAACACTCATATTAAGCCGCCCTTTCCTTCTAAACCTTATTCTCTCCCTATAGTGTAATCGATTTCACTTCTATTAGAAAGATTCAGATCACATCTGACATCCAAAATTAGGATTGAATCTTACGGATTACAGGTGAAGTAGAATAGAGATTGTAATCTTTTTGTTTTGAAGAATATTATATTACAATTGGTTTGTAAGATAATATCTATTTTTGTCAAATCACTACTAAATAGTTTCGGAAAAAAGAATCAAAAACCTTCTGAAAAGTAAAAAATAATTTTGATGAAATAAAAAAAGTGCATAATCTGCACCATTTATCTATCATATTCTAATGTATCTTCTACCATTATTACTTGCAGATCAGGGGATTCACTCACTTTTCCCAAAGCAAAGATGGTATAGTCCTTTCCCGACTTAAGAGTTATATTCGGAACCGTAAATTCTGCTTGCTTCCCACCTGCAGGCCGGATCTCCCATGTGTAGATTCCTGGATTCAGGGTGATAAACCGTGCATCACTAAAATCCACATCTGAAAAGAGGACATTTCCTCCTTTTACTGCAATATCAACCCGTTTCATATCGGGAGATACGTGAATGAGACGCACCTTGGATCTTCTGGGAACTTTCCGTAAATCATCCTCATAAGAAAGTAGCTCGATCCCCACATCCGCCCCTGCATCGGCCGTATTTACAGTATAGGCTCTCCGACTTCGTATCGTAACAAATTGGGAAAGGATTGCCTCATCCTGTCGTCCAGCTGGAAATATCTCCATCTGGTATTCCCCCGGCGGAAGAAAGAAGTATTCTGTAATACCACTATAGGGCAAGTTGCGCACAACTGTTTTTTGATTTACATACACATCTACTGAAGCGGATCCATACGTAGATGCATGTAAAACCCTCATAGATCCCAAATCATTTGATGAATTTGAGCCTACTTGATACATAGATTCCTGCTGCACTCTCTCATAATGACTTACAAACGGCTCCAGATATTTTAGATACTCCCCATGGTATCTTATATGCTTGGATTCATCTCGATCATGATAATAATCAGCTAACAGCTTATTCCGAATGGCTTTGCCAAAGAACTTTTTCCAAGACAAAATAATAGCCTCCCCTAGCATAGGTACTTACTATTAGCCTATGCCATGAGGAATCGATTCTACACTGTTTTATTTATCTAACGATCATGTACTAAGAGAAGACGATCCCCTTGTTCGACATCTCCCAAATAAAAAACAGTCACTACATCCTTCGAAAATAAAGGGAGGATAATACTCTCATGATCGGTATTCATCATCCCGGTAACCTGCACTTTCAGTTCCAATCGTTTAGGATGAATCGGTACATAAGGTGTCAAATGGGTAAAGGGGATATTATTGAAAATGACTCGATTGTTTGCCACTAGATCTACATTCGAGCCTTGTGAATGGAGATGTACAAATCGAATTTGTCCCATCTCTTCTTCCTGATTTTCTGCATGATCGGGAATGGTTATTAATTTAGGATTCTTTTTCGATACATCCTCTGAATCGATGAGAGCAAGCGTGCAAAGTCTCCCATTCCGAACAGATAATATTTGTGATACAACCGTGCCTTCCGTTTGATTTCGGGTCATTTGTAAATAACTATCTCCACTGTGTATACTGACATAGTTTGTCATAGCTCCGTATGGGAGTCGACGAACCATTCGCTTTCCATCCAGATATACATCCATATCTTCCTGCCATCTTGTAGCAGCGTGTAGAATCCTGACCCCGGCAATACCAGCAAGGGGCTTTGAAGCACTCCTGGAGGATGGGCTCTTTGATATTTGTTTCCCATTACTACTTCGGCTGTACCTCTTCTTCTTTCCCATTTAAATCCCTCCATTCTCTCTTCATTTTCCTTTCTTTAAAATATGCAAGAAATAAGGAACCGTGAGCCAATCAGCATAGAAAAAGCGATCCTTTTCTACAAGAAAGGGCTCGCTTACTCTTTTGCACAAATATGATGGTACAAAACCCTGCGGGAGTAAAACCGAATAAACGGGAATCCCCAATTCTCATGTACATTTTCTTTTAGTAGCTGACAATTTTCATTGTAAAAGGCAAACCCCAAGACAGGTTCTACGTAACATTCGCGAAGATATTTATGCAAGTTAATCATATAATGCATTTTTTTTAGTCTATTTTGCTTCATTTGATTCCACACACTGGTTGCCGAGAGAAATGACTCGATATTAGCTTTACATTCCACCATCTCCATCGGCAGATGATCCTGTTCATGAAATACTATATCCATCCTGCACTCGTACCCGCCAATCATCTCTCCATCATCATAAATCAGTGGCTCACGATACATCTCTTTGTAGGAAATGGTTGGATGTATAGGTCCATATTCTTCGATAATCGCCTCTAAAAATACAGACCGGATCTGTTGGAAATCAGGCTGCCTATAGATTGCCTTTAGCATCTTCAGCAGCCTTTTACGAGTCTTGAGCCGAATACGAAACCCAGGCTGCTTAATCATTAGCTCAAGCTCTTCATCAAATCCTTCTTTATATGCTTCCTTGTCTGTTTTATATCGATCAAAAATCCGCGCCACTGTCCGAAATACATCGGGTTCTTGTTTCACCAAACGAACTAATTCATGTACAGTGGTAAGCTCTGAAGGCTCTTTTGTCTGTTGGAAGGAAAGTGGCATAAGCTTATCCTCCATATACGACTTTTTGATAAGGTGGCAAAAGCAATGGCCGATAACCCATTCGTACTGTCATATTACTCAGTAACTCCCTCGCATACGCCCATGCATCGGGGGCTACAATTTGAGAACCTATCTCTAGAAGTTCAGCCTCTGGGATCGTCTCAGCAAGCTCTTTATAGTAAACGATGTCAATCTCCAGCTCAATGGTAAACGTCCGATCTTCTTCTAATATCTCAGCTGGATCTTCTCTCTTCTCCCCCTCATAGGTTAAAACAGAAAGAGAGAATAAAAACGAGATATCCATTCCCGTTTGTCTTAGCAGTTTCGTCGAGTAGTTAAGTAAAATGTGCTTTTCGATATCCAGTTCATATTCTTTCCATTTCTTGCAATGTAACGTTCGGACACTAACTTGTTCTAAATCCCAACGTTCCAACCAATCAAATTGATTCGTCTGGTTCATCCTCGTGCTCCTCCTTTTGTGGTTTCTCGTAATTTGGCAGAGAAAGCGCCATTTGAGCAACCATGATCGGTTCAGGTTGATACGCATTACGAATCTCATCATGAAACCGATCGATTTGCAAATCCTCTTCTAGATCAAAGGGAAGTTCACGCAAATGGTTTAACACGATCTCAAGGTCATGTAGGTCGGATTGAGGATGAATTCTACAAAAGGTGCGCTCTGTAATCCGCAGATGGTAAAAAGCTATTTCGACCAGTAACTGTACATCATCGGCTGGCTTAGTCTGCCAGCGGGATGGATGAAGGAAAGAATTTAATTGTTGATATCCCTCTTGCTGTAACCAGCTTTTTGTTAGGGCGAGATGTTCCTGAATCAGATTCATTCCCTCTTGATGCTTCTGTTTATCTACTAACCATTCTAATTGCCTGATTGCAAATGGAATGGAGAGAAATAAGGTTTGAAGATACGCCACGTACTTAATCGAGCTAGGAAGTTGTATTACAGTTTGGTTCGTAAGATTCGTACAGGAATCATAGAGAAGGGAGTTTCGACTCCTCATAAGACCTCTTTGCATCTGATAGACCCCTTTTTGTACATCCAAACAAACCACTTCCTTTCTATCCAACACAGTATATTCAGCCTTTATTTGTTTGAATATACTGATGCCTAGTGAAGAAAAGTTTTATGAGACGGAGCCACTGAAAAAAGAGCAACCCCTAAAGGAGCCACTCTTAATCAAAGCGAATTTCTATTTATCAATATATACAGAACGGACTAAGGTGCGTGTGTATTCATGTCCGTTATTAGTCCCCTTTAGATCAATGGTAACATTGTAGGTACCCGATGTAGGCACTTTGGGTAGCCATCCTTCGAGAGAATCGTTGGTTAGCTTACGTGTTTGTTTCGTTTCAGAGATTAGCTTTCCTTTTTCGTCGACTACCCGAATCATCATTTCCACTTCTTTGTTCAAATCATCATTTTCTCGTTTCATGAAAAAATTTGCTTTGTCTTGTTTTACTTTTCCTGGCATTGCTAAAGAAAAAGGTGTCTTTTCATCAAATGTGCCAATAAATAAGTATGCATCTTCTTGCTTTACATTTTTAAATTGAACTTTCCATTTGCCCACTTCCATCCCTTTGAGTTGGAACGTTTGTACATATGCTCCGCGGAAGGCATCTTGATCTTTGCTAGTGATCACTTTGCTATTCTCCTTGGAGAAGACCTTCCCTGACGGTGAGATAAGCTTGACTTCCGTCTTATTGGTTGCAGTTAACACCGATAAAGTAGCATTGGTCAATCGATCCACATCAAAACTTTTCTCACTTACACTATTTTGTGTAAGCGGACCACCAACAATCACTTGGTTGTTAGCGCTTTCAATTTTTTCAATTTCATTATTATTTGAAATATTAACAGCAGGTTTGGTAACGGAGAAGGTAGATGTACGTAGGTACGGCTCAATCCGCGGAAACACACGTGATCCTATTCGTATATTATCATGATCTAAACTGCCATCCGTAAATAGATGCACTCCATATCTTAACTTAGTGCTCCATTCGTTTACAAGACCGTCATTCGAGCCATACGAGGATAAGTACAAGCCACCCGTTGCCAAAGCTGAAAATGCTGGACCCCAGCTCGTGCCCGCGACCGAATAATATTTGTTTTTGGATACGTTTGGGTTAGAGTCTGTAGCCGAACGGAAATTTGCCATCTGACCCGTTTGTAAGGAGTATGTTCCATCGTCCTTCTGCCCTAATAGAGATGCTAACCAACCAGCCCACCAACTATACGAAAGATCCGCTAGATGTGATCCATAATGCGGGGAACCGAGGTTCACTACCTTACCTACATATTGGTGTGCTCCATAGTGAACGAGTGCAGCTTGTGTATCTGGACCTCCTTTACTGTGAGCAATGATATTAACCTTCTTTCCAAAACGATTATAGATCTGACTTAGCATAGAAGCGAGTAGTCGGCCATTATCATACTGAGATTTGGATCCCTGTCTAGCCGCATCGTATAGCTGAACAAATACAGTTTGATATCCTTTTTTGAAAGCGCTTTCATACATGTCATTAGCACCATAGTAGACCGTATCAGTATACCAATCATTCGCCGCACCATTCTTCCCTTGTACAAACACAATGGGTGGTTTATTCGGATCATAATTAGGTGGCTGAGCACCTAAAAACCAAGTACCCGGAGTAAATGACTCACTCGGCGGGAACAACTTCCCTGCGTATACCTCAGTCGGGAAAGCACTCATCGGCACAAACGAAAATAAAGCAACTACCACTACCAACATCACAGCTGTCAAACGACGAAATCTCATCAAACAAACAGCTCCTCTCGTAGGCATCTATTATCAAAATACATTTTGTCACTCTATAATATTCGTTATATCTGCAAAAAAACCTTTTAGACAAAGGATTAAAAAAGAAATTTTTTTAATGTTCATATAATAATCAGTAGACATAAAAAGCTACCTTTCCTCAGTTAGATGATCCAACATCGGAAAGGTAGCTTTCACGGTTTATTAGGTATTCTCTGAATCGCCAACTTGATATCGATTCCGCCTCTTCCGTTCCCACCAAAAGTAACCGATTAAACTCAACAATGTTACGAAGGAAATTCCGGTACCGACAAGCAGATTGGGGGTAAAGTATGATAACTCCACTTTGTGTTCCCCTTTTGTAATCGGAACCCCAACAAAAGTGGAATTTACTTTCATCGTCTCTACTTCCTTACCATCCACCTTCGCCTTCCAACCCTTACTGTATGGGATTGATAAGTACAAGATCCCCTCCTTGTCTGCTTTGATATCACCTTTTACATGAGTGGAGTCAAAAGAAACATTTTGCAAGGATTGCTCCCTTTTCTGCTTAACGAGATCTGGATAGGGTTCAAGTGAATCAAATTGAAGGGATAGTTTGTTTAATTCGTAAGTGCCTTCGTTAAATGTTATGGTAATTAGATCCTTTTGATCGTAACCTGTATTCAGGACTACCTTTTCCTTAGGATAGTTGTACATATTGTCTTGCCCGAAATCCCAAAACATTTTACCATTTGCCCACATTCTAAACCTCTCAGGATCTTTGCGCTTGATCTCCATTTCCACCAAGGTTTCTCCCAGCTTCTTCGAAAATGGATTTGGTATCGTCAATGTTGCACCTACATCGGCTTTTAGAACATTACCAACTAAGGTAGCATTTGTAAGACTGAAACCTTGCGTCCTCGTCACTATATCTACATTGCTTATAACTTTTGCTTGTACATCCAGCTGATTGGTTTCAAAGACTGGAAGATTCACCTTAGAATGATCATCCACGACAACTGCATTTAGAAGTAACTGATCCCGCTGGGCAAAGTTTAACTTCTCAAATGTTTGCCTATCCACAACAGAATCATATAGAAATCCAATTGGGAGAGCAAAGTCATTTCGATAGATCTTAAATTTCTTTGTCTCTTTCATTAACGTATATCCATAAGGCTTCCAAGATTTCCATAAAGGATCCGTTGGAAAAAAATCCTCAAAATAAGCGTCCATCGATCTATCTTTTGAAACCACGTAATACTTATTCCCAAGCGCCGTCTCCAGATATAAACGATTATCTAGATTCGTAAACACGCTAGGTGTATTGTATTGACGCGTGTTGTAATCGTTTTTGAAAAATTTATGTACAGTTCCAGAGAGTAAGCTATTGTAAGTGCCAAACCCTCGATATCGATATACCATGGGAGCATTAAATTCAGGCATCCCCTCCCACATCGTACGGAAAAAAGTAGGATCTTCCTTCTCAAGCTCTTTGAACATCTCCACATCTTCTGGCTGATTATAAACCTTAAGATATGCTTGTTGCTCTTTTTTTAATTTAGGAGGATAGTTATGAAACTCAAACAACATCCAGTTGGTAAAAAGGATATTAAGCGTCAGCAAACCCACTAACAAAGTCGTGATAACCTTACGAGATAGCTTATTGATTAAGAGGAAACAGACTATGGAGAGAAGCCCCAGAACACCGATAACAAATTCTTGTCTACTATAACTATTATATGGCTCCTTTTCTAATGCATATACATAAGGTTTACATATCACCATTATGATCAATAACGCGGCCATCCCTATAAAATACAGCCTTGCTTTTCGATGTGGTTTCTCTAGCAAGTGGTCTAAGACAAATGCAGTAGTCTGAGCCATCACAAATAAAAATAGGTATAACCACCGGTATTGAATTCCAACCATTCCATTAAAGAAGGTATAAGTAAACGGCACCAATAGAAGTATAAAAAAGAATATTGTAAAAATCATACGTTGACGTATTTGCTTTTCTTTGATGAAAAATCCGTAAAAAATAAGCAACAATACAATAACAGGTAATACGATCGTAAATTCAGTTTGCTTCGGAAATAAGAAAAGCTGATATAACAGTTTTTGATAAAATGACCAATCAAAGAGAATAGGGATAGGGATATTATTGGGATAAAAGCGATCCACTTGTAAGTAAGCACTGATAACAGTCAAAAAGGAAAACGCACTCAATAATAGCCCAACAATATACCAACCTGTAATTTGGAGATAATACTTGATAAAATCGACAAACCGATATGTATCTCTACTTAAGAAATACTTAAGTGCTGCATATAAATACAGAAACACGGTACTACCAAACGCAAGATAGAAGTTCGAGGAAACAATCAGGAAGACAAGACCCACAAACATTCCCTTCTTCTGCTGATCAATCATCCTCTCAAAACCAAGAATGAGAAGGGGGAGCCACACCAAACCATCCGCCATAAAATCAAAGCGGAGTGAATTCCACATCAGATAAAGGGAACCACAATAAATCAAACTACCAACAATAGAACTAAACTTCGTTCGCTTATTGTAACGCAGTAAATGATACATAAAGATCATAGCCAAGGTTACTTTAAACAAACTAATGAAGATCCGGACTTGAAACGCATCTTGTATAGTGGCTATGTCTAGAGGCATCGTAAGCCAGAAAAATGGTGAGGTGGCAAAGTAATAGATAAACTCGCTAAACATATCTCCACCTAAACCATTGTTCCAAGACCACATAAAATTCCCTTGTGAGTATTCTTGATTTAAAAAGGGAAAGAAATGAGCAATCTGCTTTCTAGAATCGCAACAAGCCTCCGTAAAGTCCACGTTATAATAAAGAAAGTAACCATGTAGCCCAATAGAGATTAAGAGAAAAAAGAAATAAACACCAAGTATTCCCTTCCATTTCTTCTGATTCCGTTTCATATCATAGCACCCTGCCTAATTCAAAGTAGCTCTTCCAAAAGTGGAAAGGCGTAGAGGAGAACATCTCTACGCCGCCGAATCACGTTTCTTGCGACGTTCCCACCAAAAATAGCCGATCAGGCCTAGTAATGTTGCGAAGGAAATTCCTGCACCTTCAAGCAAGTAAGGAGTGAAGTACGTTAATTCAATTTTATGTTCTCCCTTTGTGATAGGCAAGCCTGTAAAAGTAGTATTTACTTTAATTGGGTCCACTCTTTTCCCGTCTATCGTAGCTTTCCAACCTTTACTGTACGGGATTGACAAATACAAAATCCCATCTTTGGCCGCGTTTATCTCACCCTTGACTTGATTCGATGTAAAGGAAACATTTTGCAAGGATTGTTCTTTTTTCCGCTTTACAAGTTCTTGAAACGGTTCGAGTGAATTAAATTGAAGCGACACATTTTTTAGGATATAACTATCTGCATCATCATCAGCAGGATCAGAAATTCGAATGGTAAAGTGATCGGGCTGTTTAAAACCTGTATTAAAAACAATTTTCTCCCTTGGATAGTTATATGTGTTGTCTTCCCCATAATTTTTAAATAGCTTGTCGCCTACATGAACGCGAAAACCATCGCGATCCTTCTTTTTGATTTCGATTTCTAAAAGTGTTTCGCCTAGCTTATTCGCAAATGGATTTGGGATAGTAAGCTCTGCAATTAGATCTGTTTTTAGAACATCTCCCTCTAAAGAAGCATCTTTGAGCTTTATGTCCTGCTTATTTACAATATGCTCTTGTACTTTCAACTGATCCGTTTGAAAGACTGGAGCCTTGACCTTAGAACGGTCCCCTTTTTCCACCACCGCCGCATTCAAGAGCAGCTGATCCTTTTGAGCATAGTTCAATTGATCAAATGTTTGTCTATCCACAATCGAATCATATAAAAATCCGATTGGAAGGGCATTATCATTTCGATAAACCCTAAATTTCTTAGTCTCTTTCATGAGAGTATAGCCATACGGCTTCCAAGACAAATCCTTACGAAGATAGGTATTTACATATGGCTCCCACGACTGATCCTTTGGAACAACATAATACTTATTCGCCAGCACCGTCTCTATATATAAACGATTATCTAGATTCATATATAAACTCGGCGTGTTGTACTGAAGCATGTTGTACTCTTTTTTAAAAAATTTGTGTACCGTGCCAGAGATTAGGCTGTTGTAAGCACTAAAACCTCGATATCCATATACCATCGGAGAGTTAAATTCGGGAATTCCTTCCCACATGGTACGAAAGAAAGCGGGATCCTCCTTTTCAAGCTCCTTGAACATCGCCACGTCTTCTGGTTGATTGTAGACCTTTAGAAATGCTTGTTGTTTGGTTTTCACAGTACGGGGACTACCTAGATAATCGTGGATCAGTATCCAGTTTGTAAGCAAGATATTAAGCGACAGGAGTCCCACTAAGGAAACGGCAATCACCTTACGTGGAAGCTTATGCATTAAGAAAAAACAACCTACTGTCAGAAGCCCCAGAGCCCCAATAATGATATCTTGCTTAAGATAGCCTGTTGAAGGTGGCTTCAATACGACCATCCTTGGCCTCAAGAGAACCATCACCACTAACAGTACCGATATAACTATAAAATACTGCTTCATTTTCCGATGTGGTTTCTCTAGCATAAGATGATCCAAGATGTACGGGATAATCAAAGCTAGAACAAAGATGAATAAGTACGTCCATCTGTACTGGATGCTAGACAAACCATTAAAAAAGGAATACGTAATCGGAAACATCGTTAGGGCAAATATGAACGTAGCAAAAATCATACGTTTACGCATTTGCTTATCTTTGATGAAAAAGCCATACAAGGTTAGTAAAAAGATCATAATCGGTAGCACGAGAACAAAGTCCACTTTTTTCGGAACCAAAAAGAGGTTGAAGAAAAACTCTTTATAAAACGACTTCTCAAAAAGTAGAGGGATCTCTAGTTTGTAATAAAAACGGTCCACGTTCAAATACGCGCCAATAGCTGGCAATAAGGCAAATAAGCTTAACAATACACCTATGACATACCATAACGTAATCTGTAGATAATACTTGATAAAGTCAACAAACTGGAATTTATCCCGAACGAGGAAATACTTAAGTCCTGCATATAAGTAGAGGAACACTGTACTAATGAAAGCAAGGTAAAAGTTCGAACAGACAACCAGGAAAACCATCGCGACAAATAGTCCCTTTTTCTTCTGATCAATCATCCTTTCAAAACCGAGGATGAGTAGAGGGAGCCAAACCATACCGTCAGCCATGAAATCAAAGCGAAGTGAGTTAAAGATTAGATAGATTGATCCACCATAAATTAAACTACCTACAATAGAACTAAGTTGTGTCCGCTTCATGTAACGAAGGAAGTGATACATAAAAATCATAGCAATAGCGATCTTAAATATACTGGTAAACATCCTAATTTGGTAAACATCATGAATGTTAGCTAAATCAAGTGGCATCGTAAGCCAAAAGAATGGTGAGGTGGAGAAATAGTAAAGAAACTCACTAAAGATATCTCCACCCAAACCATACTTCCAAGACCACATAAAGTTTCCTTGTCCATATTCTTGATTTAAAAAGGGATAAAAATGAGAGACCTGCATCATGGAATCACAACAGGCCTCATTAAAATACAATCGATAATACAAAAAAAACGCGTGTATACCTATAGAAACAACGAGAAACAGGGAATAGACTCCAAATATTCCCTGCCATTTCCTCAAATTCAATTTCATATCGTGATACCCTACCTTTTTTCATAAAGATCTTCGCTAACCTTTTTACGAAAGTACTTTTTGAATTTTTTTTGTCGACTGGCTCACTTGTGTGTAATTATCATCTGCCACGATATAGTGAGGTCTTTTCTTTGTTTCATAGTAAATTCGGCCGATATATTCTCCGATTACACCTAAAGCAATTAATTGAATTCCGCCTAGGAGTAGAATGGCTGAAATTAGCGTAAAATATCCGGGTACGTCAACACCATACAGTAGTGTTTTCACCAGCATCCATAAGATGTAGAAAACATCAGCAATCATGACCGCGATTCCGGAATAAATAGCAAGTCGAAGCGGTTTATTATTAAATGAAATGATACCGTCTATTCCGTAGTTAAGAAGGCTAAAGAAGGACCATTTGCTGTCCCCAGCGTGTCGACTTACATTTTCGTACTCAATAATTTCTTGTTTATATCCAATCCAAGAAAATAATCCCTTTGAAAAACGGTTATACTCACTTAATGATAATAAGGAATCAACTGCTTTACGGCTCAGTAGACGGAAATCCCCAACACCATCTTCTAGTTGAACATCAACAAATCGGTTAATTAGTTTATAGTATAAGCTAGAAACCCAAGACCTAGACTTTGATTCCCCTGCACGATTTCGCTTCGCAATCACTTGATCGGATCCGTTTTGGAAAGCCTCAACCATCCGCGGAATCATACTCGGTGGATGTTGTAAATCAGTATCCATAATAATGACAGCATCACCTTTAGAGTAGCTTAAGCCTGCCAGCATCGCACTCTCTTTACCAAAGTTTCGGCTAAACGAGATATACTGAACTCGTCTATCTTTCTCCCCAAGCTCTTTTAGGATGGAGAGAGTTTGATCACGACTACCATCATTGACAAAAACGATCTCGTAGCTATATTGATTTTCCTTCATTACTTTCGTAACCGTTTGGTAAAAATCATACAAAACGTCTTGTTCATTATAGCAAGGTGCAATAATTGAAATCATAATCTTCCCCCCTTGTCTGGTTCAGTTACCAAGATTTTTTTTGAGATAATAAATGTAAACGGAATCGCAATTAACGAAGCTATAAATGGAGAAATGGTTTTATTCCAATCCAACAAATCCCCCAATACATATACTCCTATTGTCGTTACTACAAAATTAACAGCATTTGTCATCGGAAATTGTATAAACTTCTTCCACGTTGGTTTAACTCGATACGTGTAAAATGAATTCATAAAAAAAGAACCAACCATACTAATTACGAACGCAAGTAGGAAGGAAACATAATAGCCCCACGAAAAAAAGCGATACATAATCAGATAAAGTAAGTTAAAATGAACTGTGTTGACGACGCCTACTATGATAAATCGAATAACTTGTCGCTTGTCCAAAATCAAAGTCCCCTAATAAAGAATAAAAAGATAGCACTTGCATTATAACACATGGTTCTACACATAGTTTCTATAAAAAGTTAACATTCATCCACAATATTTACCACACCTTAATACTTGGAGGCGTTACTATTGGATTTTACATCCCTTTCTCTTGCTTATCCATGGGAACAATTGCCTTACGCACTATTCGCCATTATCTTAGCATTTACGATTCATGAGTTTGCTCATGCTTATGTCGCCTATAAATTTGGCGATCCTACTGCATATCAACAAGGCCGTGTTACGCTAAATCCTGTAGCACATCTTGACCTATTCGGCTTTATTTTGATTATCTTGGCAGGAATTGGTTGGGCAAAGCCTGTACCAGTCAACCGTTACTATTTTAAGAACCCTCGCTTAGCTGGCGTTTTAGTCAGCCTAGCAGGACCACTGAGCAATCTACTTCTTGCTTTTCTGTGTATCCCTCTCCTCCACATTGCCATTCAGTCTGGATTGGGTTATAAGGGAATCGTTGAGCTTTTACTTATGATCATTCAAATCAACATCGTACTCTTTATTTTTAATTTAGTTCCACTACCACCTCTTGATGGATATCGAGTCATCGAAGATCTCGTATCAAATCGCACTCGGGCGAAGATGTCACAGTATGAACAATACGGAATCTTCATCTTTCTGCTCATTTTTCTCATTCCACCACTTAACAAACTACTACTTGGCCCCTTGTTTCAATATTTCGTTCCGGCTGTCTTCCGGGCACTTAATACATTCTGGAACCTATTTTTATAAATCTGATCCACAAGAAAACGACTCTGTTTCATTACGAAGCGGAGTCGTTTTCTATGTAAATCATCTATTAGATTAATAATAAGGTGAGATCATCAGGTAAACTAATACACCAGTAAGGCTTACATATAGCCAGATTGGCATGGTATAACGAGCGATCTTACGGTGCTTCTCCCTTTGATCCGTCCAGCCGTAAACAATCGTCCATAAGGCAATAAAAACGGTTGGGGCTGCTAATACGATATGGGTAATCAGGATAAAGAAGTAAATATACTTCATTATTCCTTCGCCACCATAAGAAGTAGACTCTGCATTTAAATGATAAACGACATAAGTAATGAGGAAAAATGTCGTAGAGGTAAATGCGGCTAAAATAAAATTACGGTGCATCGTAAAGTTTCTCTTCTTGATGAAATACAAGGCCGTTACTAAGAAGATGAAGGTACAGCTATTAAAGATCGCATTCATCATGGGAAGAAATGTTAGATCTAAATGGTCGAGCCCATCATACTTCGGTAAAAAGAATAGTAGCGCGATTGCGGCGTTTAACACAATCGTAATACCAACGATCCATGGCGTATATTTGCGGTTATCATGATCGGAATGGGTCTTTTGACTCATGAAACAGCCTCCTTAGCACATCTTATAATTCCAAGGCGATTATAACACATTGCTTGTTTCACAAGGTAAGTAAATTTCCCTATTAATGGTGAATAGTTGATTCATCATATCCTACATGATCCGGTGATAAGAAAAACGGTTTCGTTTCATCAAAGAATTGACTTTGCTCTTCTGGAGCCACATATCCCAATTGAATCCCTGTTGCTTTTGCTAGAAATGGATCCATCACACACAAGTCTGCTTTGGTAATACCCGATAAGGCAGTCTTACCCAATGTTACTGCTACCTGTTCCATTTCCATCATAGAGGCGTTTAAAAAACGAATTAAACCCATCGCCGCTTGGTCCACATCTAACTGGCTGGTTCTTTTTCCTGTGTAAACCACTAAGCTTGTCGGGGGTTCAAAAGGCACAGCCCGCACTACCTGCTCCCCTACCAGTGCCATAATCGCCGCCGTACCGATATAGACACTATCCGCCCCTAAGGCCATCGCCTTCAACATTTGGCCCGGAGTAGCCAATCCACCTGTAGCAATAAGACTTATATCCCGAACAAGCCCTTTTCTCGTTAGAAATTGTTTGGCTCTGGAAATGGCAAAAAGCGTAGGTAAACCAACATCATCTTGGAGTGTGGGCGATCCACCATGCGTTCCCCCTTCTGTCCCATCAAGAGTGATAAAATCCACTCCACTCTCCACCGCAATTTGTAACTCTTTCTCCAAATGGTGAGTGGCAGCTATCTTAAGTCCTACTGGAACACCTGTCTCATATTGAAGTCTTCTCACCAATTGAATAAAGTCGTCCTTTGTATGGACCCCTGGCAAGCGAGAATGAATGATGGCCGCTTCGCCTTCCTTCAAACCAAATACTTCTCGATAATCCTCGCCAATATTTTTACTTGAGGTTCGTTGATGACAGGATCCTTGTGCCCCCTGGCCTAATTGAATTTCAATTGCATCAAGCTGTTTATACTTATCGGGTGTATTCATCCAGCCTCCCCGATTATACTGGCCGATCAATAACTGGGCCTCTTCACGCTCTTCCTTCATCAATCCCGCTTCACCTGTATTAGTGGCTGTTCCCACGGCAGTTGCCGCTTTAGCTAAAGCAATTTTTGCACTTTTACTCAGTGCCCCACCGAAAGACATCGCGGCAATCATAATCGGAATGGATATCGTCATGGGTTTCTTCGCTCGTGGGCCGATCGTGACCGATGTATCGATTCCGATGCTTTCTTGTGTGGGAAAGCGACACAGATGAACTGGGTTAAATAAAATCTTCTCCCATGGCGATAAGCGAATCGGACTTCCTAGAGGACGGGAAATAGGAGTCCCTTGATGACCACGCATCGCAATCTCCATTAAATTGATCATGCCTATTTTCCCAGCAGTTGGGATCATTTCAAATAGGTTTTCTGTATATTGATCACGTATGGCGGTGGTAATCATCTTATCTACCGATTTATCAATAGCCGAACGAATCATATTTTCAATGAGTTTGATCAACTTGCCCACTCTCCCAGCCCTGATCACCATTACCATCTTCATTTAACTGACCAAGCTTTCCAGCCATCGTGATGCACATTTTTTGGATCGTAGCAAGTTGTCTAGCCGCATGTTGTTCTTCTACAGCCATGTCGGTGAGTCCCTTATCATCATAGTTCGTTAGCTGGTGATAATGATCACGCGCCCTCGTCGAAAGAGTTTCCGCGATTGCTTCGATGCGGTTAATTTCGTTATGTAGATAGGACAAAGTGTGTTGTAAATCTTGTGATTGTGATGTATCCAATTCACTAACCTCCTTTGGTGTTACTATTCCTAAACGAACCCAATTCAATGCGAACAAAAAAAAAACTACTCGAATGAGCAGTCTTGATCACATAAGTTACGGCTTTGAAAAACCTGCAACTGGATAATGATCAGAGTAATCTGTATAACTATATTTTTTAAACCAAGACGTCACACTCCATTCAGGCGATTTCGTATATAAAGACTCCACATACCACTTTTGGGGCCTGGCATGGTCTTTTTCAACTAAGACATAATCGAGGTATTGAGGTGCCAAATTGGGATAATTATATTTCGTAATCCCATTTGTCGTTGGGTCCCATGTGGATGAAAAACCCGTATACATAGTTGGTTCAGCTACATGTAAGTCGTTTAACATCGAAGAATATTCGGAAGATCCCTTGATCACATTTAGGTCTCCACCTATAAATAACACCTCTTCGGCAGGAATTTTCTTCTTCTCGATAAACTGTCTCATTTCACTCATCTGTATCTTACGAATGGATGCTGCTTCTCCAGTTGAACAGCTCTCATCATCTGACTGCATGTGGGTTCCGATAACGTGATAGATCCGGTTGTCCTTTTTCATCTTCACATAAGCAAAACCTTTATTCGCATACCAATCAGTGCCACACCCTTTACTATATATATGTTGGATTTTTTCTAAGATCGGATACTTACTTACGATGGATACACCACCATCCTCAGGAGTAAAACCAGAATAACTTCCCTCAGTCGAATCCCAACCATCTTCATCCCGTCCGAGTACAGGGGTTTGATACGGATATTGAGTTTTAACCTTTCCTAATAGCTTTGTAGAGGCTTCGTTATCATATAACTCATTGAAGATAATTAGATCGTTCCCCTTTATATAGGCTGCCTCCCCAATTAAATCAGCCCGCTTCACTTGTCCCCAGCTAGGATAAAGAGTCTGCGGCAACATATATACATTGTGAACCAGAATCTTTACATCATTGGGATATGAATCATTTGCAGCAGACACAGATACCGGTATAAAAGAACACAGAGGCGTCAAACCACAAATAACGATCATAAATATCTGTAAACATACACGCATAACCCTGCTCATAACATCCCTCCTATCTCTATTATACCTATTCATTTTTAATTTTCAGTAAATGTTGTACGGCATATTTTTTATAACTGAAAAAGCCCATGAATCCTTGTAGACTCACGGGCTAACCATTATTTAGAGATCCCTTTTTTGAAATGAGCGAACCGCAAACCACAGTGCCAGTACGCCATATAAACCAATATAAATCAACATCCACTTACTAGGAGCCGACGCACTCCCAAATATCCCTTGTGTTGCCATCGAAATAGGATCGTCAGCGGATTCAAACAAACGAATGGTCATCGTTCGGAATATGGTATCGATCGGAAAGAGCAAACTTGTCACAATCCCAAAATTGAGCATTTGCTTAATCTCAGCAATGCCGCCAAGTTGTTCAATAAATCCACCTAACATACTTGTGACATATAACATAATCAATACAATCCCACTATTCAGTGTAGTCCAACGAGTACTAAAAAAGAGCGCAACTGCTACAATAATGATCGATTGTAGCACAAACAAGCTCCCCGCTTGGAGCATTTGAGATGTCGATACAACCACTTTTAATTGACCTCCGAGAAATTGGTTCACTGCCGTAATCCCGAAGAATAGAAAGGTGGAGTAGGAGGCCATTAAGAGGGTTAGTCCAACAAATCGCCCTATCACAAACGAAGCTCTCGATATGGGCCTTGCCATCATTGGATCAATTTGGCGACTTTCAATTTCCTTGGATATACTTCCTACACTACTAAAGATCGCCAACAGAGAAGTAATGAAAGCAGCAAAGTATAGCCCCATTCCGTAGAACTGTGTAGACATAAATCCTTGAGCCAAAGCCCCCATGGGGCCCCGATTCATAGAAGATACCTGCTCCTGCGCATAGTAGGTCCCGATTCCATAAAAGATAAGGAGTGCTAGCGACATCAGGAAAATAACAAGAAATACACGTTTATAGATGATTTCTTTAATCGTTAACCTAGCGATTGGCCACATGTTCCGCTTCCTCCTGACGATTTATCCAGTACATAAAAATATCCTCTAGATTTTGTTTTTGTTGAACCACTTGGTATAGCTTCCCTTTCTGGACTGTTAGAGCAGAGATCAACTCAGGAATACTTTCTTCGTCTTTCAAAGTTAATCTCCAACTTTCCTTCTCCTTTTCAGCACGAATCTTCTCACTTTCTAACACTAGCTCGGTCATAGCGTCAAAAGAGAGATTTTCAATCCCTGACACGGTAATCTCAATTTGTGTCTCGATCGCCGAAAGCTCTCGCCAATCCCCTTGAACGATAAGTCGCCCCCTATTAATAATCGCAACATGGTTACAAATCGTTTCCACTTCGCTCAGCAAATGACTATTTAAAAAGATGGTTTTCCCTTTCATCTGTAAGTCACGAATTAATTCACGAACTTCCTTTCTCCCGATTGGATCCAGAGCCGAAGTAGGCTCGTCTAAAAAAATAACTTCTGGGTCTGAAACCAGAGCACATGCAATCCCAATCCTCTGTTGCATCCCTTTGGAGTAACCACTAATTCGTTCATCTCCTCGATTATGTAAACCAACTAAGTCCAGTAACTCCTCAATCCTTGCTTTTTGCTGTTTACTATTCAATTGACACATTTCCGAGTGAAACCGTAGCAACTGTCTCCCTGTCATCCAGTCTGGATAACGAAACAATTCGGGTAAATATCCTACCTTCTTCCTTGATTCAAGAGAGGAAATCGGATGACCCAAAATCGTACCCGTCCCGCTGGTTGCCTTAATCAGTCCTAATAAAGTACGGACAAATGTACTCTTTCCCGCTCCATTAGGCCCTAAAAATCCGTAAACATTCCCTTTTGGCACTTGAATTGTAATATCCTGACATCCCTTATTTCCCACATATAACTTGGTTAACTGGTTTGACTCAATCACATAATCCCCCACACATTCTCCCCCTCTACATGTCCATACAAATGAAAGCAGAGCCACCCCATTTCGAGGTCACTCTGCATTTTTTTTGCTTACTTATCCAGTTTTTTTGCTAGCTCGATCAATCGATCCGCTCCGTTCTGATAAACCGACAGAGTATGGATCTTTCCATCCCTTTGCCAGAGTAGAACGGCAGCCCCATCCTCTTCCTCCATCATAGTGCCTTTCACACCATTCACTTGTACTTCACTCACTTTGCCCATTCCCTCTACAACTGGAATCGGAAGTGTACTTTGCCAATCTTGAATCGCCATCAACTGTCTTTTCAGTTCGGTTGGAATAAATGGAAGCGATAGGATCGAGTCCCTTAGTTTCGCAACATCTACATCTTTATCTACTTTAAGTTGGGGAGTACTCGCTACCATATAATGAAAATCGTGGTTCGTATTACGTAGAGTTAACATGGTTGTTTTAGGAACCTCGATACTAAACGTCTTCCCATTCAGTTTATTTTCCAAGTCCACCTTCCCATCCAACTGCTTTAACACTTTGTTTACTTTCTCTGTGTTTAGCTGGAAATTAACCTTCATCGGATCAGTTACATTGATGTTACTTACCGTATATCCTTCCGGTTTTTTGGGTAGAGAATCTTCTTTTTTCACTGCCTGCTCATACGTATCATACTCTCGATGGCGGTCTTTCTTTTTTTCTCCTTCTGTCCAGATCTTACCCATTCCTTTTAAATCGAGATTACCTAACTCTTTATTCTGAAGAAATGCTTCCATCTGTTGAAGGTCTTTTTCTGTCAATTTGACGAGTTCAACTTTATCCACCCGAAAGGCAGATAATAGTTCACTCGCTGCCGCTTGTACTTGCGGGATGCTAAATCCTCCAATCACAACTGCTGCTGCCGCCACACCCGAAATCCAACGCTTTGTATTTTTTTTCATATCTCTCCATCTTCCTCTCACACTTTTTTCTTGCATTTGAATCGGTTGTCTCATCTGCTTCTCTTGAATCTCAATCTGCTCACTGACATGAGCCCAAGCTCGATCCACATCTATATCTAAAGCCTCATCTATTTGAGGAAAACTATCTGTGATATGGATTCGAGTCCAATCCTCTAGATCCTTCATCTCATTCATCCATGCAAGGCATTCGGGACATTTTTCGATATGCAAAGCAATTTGCTTGCGTTCATCACGAGTTAGCTCTCCATCTAAGTAAGACTGCATGAGCATTTCATCTTTACACACCATCAATCATCCCCCCTTATCTGTTTATACTTTCTGCGAAACCTCTGTTTAGCTCTGGATAAAAGAGTCCCTACTGATCCCTTATTTATGTTCACAGCTTCTGCTAGTTCGTCATAACTAAATCCAGAGTATTTCATAAGCAGTAAATTCCGCTCCCGTTCGTCCATCTGGGCAAGGACATCTCTCACTGTAGCGATTTCGTACCTTTGAAGCCATCTACTCTCAGTAGAAGGTGTCGTTCCCGTCACATAGAGGGATTCTTTTTCAATCCGTGCCAAATGCCGTTTCTCCGATCGCACATAGTTGTATGATGTATGAATCGCCATTTTAATCAAACAAGCGGGGATATGCTTCACACTTGATCGATCCATACGATAAAAACGGACAAAGACATCTTGAGCAATGTCCTCTGCAATCGTTTGGGATGGTATGATTCGCATAATTTGTCGTACCACCATCGGGTAGTAGTTTTTAAATAAAGACTCGAAGTCATCTGTTTCAGATCGGTCTGACATTGATATCAACTCTTCCATTTGAAACCTCCCCCCGATCGTCACGTAAGATAGACACCGGAAAGGGGTACTTTATGACAGATGAATATATGAACATTTTATGAAGATGATTTTATGTATAAGTATCTGTTTGAAAGACTTCCCCATTCACAATAATAGGACTATCATAGATTTATATTGATATCCTATATACAAGGAGCAACTATGAGCAAAAGACGTAAGATTACACTAGCTATACTAGTCATTTTCATCAGTATCTTTATAGGAAGTATCATTTTGAATAAGACCTATCGCACAAATTTCAAATCGTTAGATTCCACCGATCAAAAGATGCTAACGGAATTATCGACAATCTATCAGAACTTCAAAAATTCTAGTGACCAACTATGGGATCGCAACTATCACTTTGAACAGAAACCCCTCATCCTCATCCGTACGCATAAGGATAGAGGCATACTCCGCGAAGAAGCATACGCACTCAATATAGAAGACATGGGAGATAGCATCTTTGCGAAGCAGATTGAAGTCCCCACATCACTAAGTCTCCCCAAGGTATTTCGTTTAAGCCGTCTCGATCCAAAAATGATCTCTACCTGGTTTCCTTCTAATTTTGGGACAATTGATATAGGTGGAAAGGAAGTATACTACTTCAAGTATCATCCAAAAATGATGGAGGATCCAGATCTATATTTTGATTTCCCTTCCTTTTTGTTACATGAAGGATTTCACATTTATAAACAGCATGACTGGACCTACGATCTCAATGACCAAGAACATATCGAAAACTATCCATATAAACAAGAAAACTTCGCTTTGATGGGTCTTGAGTTCACGTTATTAGATCGAGCAATGGCTACGAATGACCCCGAAGCGGTCAAGAAAGAATTACATGATTGGGCAATCGTACGAAAGTATCGTAATCAACAATGGCCACAGTTGAAAGGAGAGATGTATACCGAAGCGATCGAAGGCTCCGCTCGCTACTTAGAGTATCGTTACAGCCGTCTGGTTGGCGGGAAGCTTACTGTACTCGCTACCACGAAAGCACCCTATCATATCACGTTTATGGATGCCTTTAACGCTATTGCAGATGGACAAGCAGAGTCCCTTCAGTACCTCAAGCGATCCATTCGTTATGAAACCGGCTCTGCACTTGAATTGTTAATGGATCAAGCTCATATCAATTGGAAGGAAGAGATTGAAGATCATCCTAAAAAACGTGGAAAAACACAGTATGAAATTCTACACAGCACCTTCAAATTAGATACTTTATCTGCCTCGGAGATAAAGAAAGATCTAGAGCGGATTAAAAAGGATCTTCATTACACAGATTTGCTCAAGCAAGCAGAAAAAATGGTAACCAAACAACCAAATGACAAATAACACTACTTACACAAAAAGGGACTTCCTCATAATAGGAAATCCCTTTTTCTCATTAACTTGCTTGATCGAGCTCCACCTTAATCGGTTCTACGTTTTGTAAAGCTTGTTCTGTAACAGTAAAGCTACGTGTATCACCCCGGTAGTTTCTGGCCACTACATAGTACTCGTACGAAGCACCCGGCTCCAGACCGACATCCGTTACACTACCACCGGTAAAACTTTTTGTATATCTGCCATTGCGATATAAGTCATAACTTACCGCTTGAATCCCAGATGCAGAGAGTGTGACAGTAGTATTTGTTTTAGCGGATACAGAAAACTTCACGCCTTGTGGTGGATATTGATTATGGTTCACTGTTGCTACATATGCATAGTCGTTGGTCATTTCTTTAAAGATATCGTATTTCATGTAAGCATAGCCTTTATCTCCAAATTTATCACCCCAGCTATTTCGGATGATAAACCACCCATTCTCATCATCATAACCAGCTACAACCAAAGCATGTCCACCACGGGATTTTTTCTCTCCTACAGCTGGGATAATCCCGGTAGATGGAGTTGCATCAAAGTTTGGATACACTGGAATCCCGATCATAACGGGGTCACCATTGGCGACAGATTGCTTGATATTTGCAACCATATTACTATTTCTGTAGATATAACGGAACGTGCTAATCTTATAAGGAACTGCATTTCTGCGTTGCAATGCCGTAAGCGGGGCTTTAAACTGGTCTTTATTTTCGCGGTCGGGATCGTATAGACGCTCTGTTTCAGGTGGGACTCCCTCTTTTATCAATGTGTCAAATGCACTGTAAAACGACATCCCATCTTCTGGACCATTTGGATAGTAAATATAAGAAGGCGACAAGTGCGTAATATCACTGCCTTTTGCAGCTGTATATCGTCCAATATAGTACTCACGTAATCCTGTGGTCGCAAACGCTACACAAGTACCAAACTTGGATTGACTACGAATAGGAGCAAAATATGGACGCAAATCGATTTTGGTAGGAAGTGCTTGTTGCGAAAATCTCTTCGGAGGCGTATATGACTGCATATCCTTAGGTGGTGGAGCATCTTTTAATCCTGTTCCATAAGTAGAAAAATCATTTGGGTTAAACGGCTTTTGAGCCGGCTCTGCCCCAGCACTGCTTGTCCCAATTAAGGAACTTGTTAAAGTAAATACCGAAGCCAAAACCCATAACAATGATTTTTTCATCCATCTCTCCCTTTCAATATGAAATAATCTAACATTTTTATTATACTAATTTTTATGTATATTTTCAATATTATTTTTTATATGCAGAAAAAAGAGATTTCCAAATCCAGGAAATCTCTTCATCATTTAGCTTGCTATATCTAGCTCTACAGCCACAGCTGGTTTCTCCACTGTCACACTACGCGTACCGCCTCGGCCGTTTCTCGCTACTACATGGTATTTGTATGTAGTATCTGCTTTCAAACCTTCATCCTGTACTTCACTACCAGTAAAGCTCTTTACATATTTACCATCACGGTATAAATCAAAGCTTGTTGCATTGATGGCTGATACATCCAATGTCATCGTTGTATCCGTTGATGCAGACATAGACAACTTCACGCCTTGTGGCGGATATTCGTTGTTTCGGATATTTGCTACATATCCATAATCATCGTTCATCTCTCTGAAAATATCATATCCCATATACGCATAACCTTTATCGCCAAATCTCTCTCCCCAGCTGTTTCGGATGATGAACCACTCGTTCTCATCATCATAACCCACTACTACAAGGGCATGTCCACCGCGAGACTTCCTCTCTTCTACAGCCGGGATAATCCCGGTAGATGGGGTAGCATCAAAATTTGGATATACCGGAATCCCAATCATAACTGGGTCACCATTTGCCACGGCTCGTTTCACGTTATCAACCATATTACTGTTATCCCTGATGAAGCGGAACGAATCAATCTTATACGGAACCGCATTCTCTCTTTGTAAAGCCGTTTTTGGAGCCTTAAACTGATCGGTGTTACTGCGATCTGGATCATACGGGCGCTCCGTCTCTGGCGGAACCCCTTCTCTCCTCAACGTTTCAAATGCAGTATAAAAGGATATTCCATCATCTGGACCACTTGGATAGTAAATATAGGAAGGAGACAAGTGTGTAACATCTTTTCCTTTTGCCTCTGTATGTCTTCCAATATAGTATTCACGCAAACCAGTCGTTGCAAAAACCACACAAGTACCAAATTTAGATTGACTGCGAATAGGTGCAAAATATGGACGAAGATCTACCTTTTGTGGAAGAATTTGATCTGGACGAATCTGTTGTCGATTCTTCCCCTGCTTCTTCAATTCATCCTTCGTGATAAATCGCTTTGCAGGAGTATACTCCTCTAATCCCTCCGGTCTAGGACCATCCTTTAAACCTGTACCATATGTAGAAAAATCATTTGGATTAAATGGCTTCTGCTCCGGTTTCGCCTCAGCACTCGACCCGAACAAAGTACTCGTTAGCGTAACTACTAAAGCCAACATCCATAATAAAGCCTTCTTCATTCATCTCTCCCTCTCTATGTTGAAAATGACTAGCATGTATATTGTATGAATTTTACTGTAAATTTTCAATGTTTTTTATGAACTAAAATAACTAAAGTTTTATTTTTATATGTAAAGTAAGTTTTTTCATAAAAAGAAAAAGCACCGATATAAGATCGGAGCCCTTCATTTAGCTGGAATGAAATACTTTTTACTCATGAACAAATGAACGCTAAAAATCCCCCAACAATTTTCTTTAACTTCACCTTTCATTCCTCCCGAGTATGTACCATCTTTAGAATGGACGTTGCATTTAGAATACTATTTAATATTAAGATGAATAATCTCATTTATGTACTTCGCAAAATTGAATATTATAAATATAATATTAATTAGTCAATGGATTTACATATTTTAAAAATAAACTAATTTGATTCACGTTCTTCAAACCTACCTGAAAACAACGTAAATCTTCCTTGGACTTTGCTTTGATATGAATACGGACCATCCTCTTTCCACCTTGCAAATTTTTCTGTATTTCTCTCCACACACTTAATTTACTAAGATATAATGGGAATGACAAATAAAGGGTTATCATAGTTTGGCTATTAATACATGCCCCCCCTGAATTACTCCAACAATTTAGCCCAGCATTATCCCTAATTCACGTAGGAGGACTAACTCATATGGCTCAAAAAACAACCAATGCCGCAATCCTGACCGTCCTTTTCCTCCTCATCTGTACCGGTTGCAACACTATCACCAGCAAGCCACTAGAAAACAAACCCTCAAAAAAAATCCTCATCAACTCCGTTTCTGTCATCGACGGGGATACCATCCAAGCCAGAATAAAAGGAAACAAAGAGACCATTCGTCTCCTACTCATAGACACCCCTGAAACAAATCATCCAAATCTAGCCAAACAACCCCTTGCGGAGGAAGCCAAACAGTTCACTTATCATCAGATAAAAAAAGCACAGAAGATTGAACTCGAATATGATCAGTCAAAGCGAGATAAGTACGGAAGATTACTAGCTTATATCTATGTCGATGGAAGATGTCTACAGGAGGCGTTACTGCGGAATGGACTAGCCCGGGTTGCTTATGTATACAAGCCAAACGTCCGATACGAAGATAAATTTCGGAGTATTCAAAAAGAGGCGCAAAAAAAGAAAGCTGGAGTCTGGCAATGGGATCGCTACGTACAGCCAAATGGCTTTGACACGAAGAAAATCCCGAAAAACCAGCTTCCAACTAATACAACATCTATTACAACAGAGAAAGCCTATTAATCGTCGTCCGAAGAACCGAGGAACATGAATACAAAACGGAGTAACTCCATCACAGAATATAACGCTGCCGCTACATACGTAAGAGCGGCGGCGTTTAGTACTTTGTTCACACCATGCTCTTCTTCATGACTGCGAATAAATCCATCACTTACTAATATTTGCTTAGCACGACTACTCGCATTAAACTCAACTGGCAAAGTAACCAATTGGAAAGCAACAGCAATGGAGAAAAAGATGATCCCCACTAAGATAAGTCCCGTTGCTTTTAGTAAAAAGCCAGCTAGGAGGAGGAACGGAGCAACCCCCGATGTAAAGTTCACAACTGGAAACATGCGATGACGCAGAACCAACGCTCCATATGATTCCTTATGTTGCAAGGCGTGTCCACATTCATGAGCTGCTACTGAAACCGAAGCAACTGAGTGACCGTAGTAGACAGGCTCCGATAATCGAACAACACGACTAATTGGATCATAGTGATCCGATAATGTACCCGGAACAGGCTCGACCGGAACATCTCGTAATCCATTTCGATCTAAGATATGACGAGCCACCTCAGCACCCGTCGCGCCTGAACTAGCATTATACCCAGACCATGTTTTAAAGCTTCCTTTCACTCGAAACTGCGCCCAGATCGTTAAAGCAAATGCAGCGAGCGATAACACGATTAGTAATAAATTTATGGGCATGAAAATCCCTCCGAGTTTTTATGCTATATGGGAATTATATCATATAAAAAGTGTACCCCTTTTTTAGTAATAGAGAACATTATTTGTAAAATATCCTTTTATCTTTATCTTCGAGGAAGAATACATTCCCTTATTTATGATTTCCTATATAATATCGGCTCGTTGCCTTCAACTTTTTTCTATATATCCTTATGCTACCTTTGGTATAGTATGTTTCTTCCTACTTGCAAGACTGTATTTTGCACGTAGGAGAAGAGGAACTCCAATCAATGTAACAAGAACTAGCATTCCAAAGACGATCAAGGGTTGTGTTGCCCCGAAATAGCTTAACAACCATCCACCTACTATAGGTGATAATACATTTCCAAGCTGAGAAAAGCCCATAGCTCCAAAATAAGTACCTTTTAACTCAGGTTTAGCAATAGAATCAACTAAGGCATCCGTCAGTGTAAATACTAGGATTTCGCCAATCGTAAACAGGACGATTACCATGCTAAGCGCAAAAAAGTGCGTGGTAAAAGCCATACTCAAATTACTAGCGCAGATACATAAACTCCCTGTTATCAGTACCGTATACGGAGAGAATTTTTGTGCAATCCTCACCACTGGGTACTGAAATACCAGTACAGAGATGGCATTGAGTGACATGAGATAGGAAATTTTCACTCCATCTTCAAAGCCAGGAAGCGTTGCAAAGTATTGTGGAAAAGTCGCATTCAGGCTTCCATAACCAAATGCACAAAAGAGAATCCCCAAAATAGTGAATAAGAACACCGTATCCATTCTCGTTACATGGAAAGCTCTCCGCAGGCTAATCCGCTCAGATAAATCATTCTTCTGGAAAAGTGTAGCATAGGCACGAGATTGATAGATTAACACCAGGCCATAGAGAGCATACACAGCAACCGCAAAGAGAAACGGGGTAGTAGATCTCGATGAACCCATTACCACTCCTACTAAAGGTCCAAATACAACTCCGATATTAATGGCAGCATAGCGTAGATTAAAGATAAGCAGTCGCTTCTTTTCATCCGTTATATCCGATAAAAACGCCCGAGACGAAGGTTCAAACATCGATTTACACAGACCATTAAGCGCATTGACAAGGAAGAAGGCAAGGACACTTTGACTAAAGGCAAACCCTAAAAAAACAAAAGCTCCGCCAAAGACGGATGTCAGCATAACCTTTTTACGTCCGATTTTATCTGCTAAAAATCCCCCATAGAAGCTAGCTAAAATCCCAATACCCGAACTAGCAGCAATAACCAACCCAGCTTCAAAAGGGGTTGCATGAAGGACATTGGTCAGATAAATGGCTAAGAAAGGGATACTCATCGAAGTTGAAAACCTACCAAACATCGTACCGATGATGATAGTCCAACCGATCGGGTGAATGCCCTTCAGATTTTTCACCTTGTGTCTGTCCTCCTTTGTGAGATTCTAAACAATTATAAATAAGATTATTTCATATTTGCATATTATAATCTAGTGGAAGAGATAGGAGGCGAGACCCTAATGCTACAATCACTTTCTGTTCTCAAGGGCAATACCATTCACCTAAAATAATTCTCACTATTTTCACTTTTATTAAGAAATTGTTTACTTTTCATATAAATTTAGATAGTATATTACTAAATTTCATTTTTTACGGCACCCATCAAAACAAAGAGAAAGAGGCTCGTATTTATGAAGAAACTTTTTTCTAATCTGACCTTTCAGGTACTCATTGCGATCTTTCTAGGAATTTTATTTGGTTTCTTAATGCCAAGTGTCGCGAAAGAGATGAAGCCTCTAGGAACCCTTTTCATTAACTTAGTAAAAATGTTAATCGCCCCCATCATATTCCTGACAATCGTCTTAGGAATCGCCAAGATGGGGAATATGAAGAAAGTGGGTCGGGTCGGTGGAAAAGCTTTGCTCTATTTTGAGATTATTACTACCATCGCTCTTCTCATAGGTCTTCTTGTCGCACATTTCGTTCAACCCGGGGCAAATGTGAATCTATCCTCCATTAAAGCAGGTGATGTATCCGAGTTTACTAAAGCAGGCGAGAAGATGGACTGGGTGGACTTTTTCATTCACATCGTTCCCGAAAATGTAGTCGGTGCCTTCGCCAAAGGTGATATTTTGCAAGTAGTTCTATTTGCCGTTCTCTTCGGATTTGCACTTGCTAGCTTTAGCGATGACTATAAAAAACCCATCATCGATTTATCAGAACGAGTATCGAATGTCTTCTTCCGCATCGTCCAAATGGTTATGCGTGTAGCTCCGATCGGCGCTTTCGGTGCCATGTCCTATACCATCGGAAACTTCGGTTTAAAAACCTTGATGCCACTGGGTAAACTCATGCTCTCCGTTTACTTAACCATGGCCATTTTTATTTTTGTTGTTCTCGCTATCGTTTGTAAAATATATAAGTTTAGCATCTTCAAATTCTTGCGATTCATCAAGGACGAAATATTAATTGTTCTCGGAACCTCCTCTTCTGAGACAGTACTTCCTAGAATGTTAAACAAAATGGAGAAGTTCGGTTGCTCTAAATCCGTTACCGGCCTCGTTATTCCAACTGGTTACTCCTTTAACCTAGATGGCACCTCGATCTACCTATCGATGGCGGTACTCTTTCTCGCTCAAGTATTTAGCGTCGATCTCAGCATCTGGCAAATCGTTACGATCTTTGGAATCCTCATGATTACCTCGAAAGGAGCCGCAGGGGTCACCGGTTCTGGATTTATCGTTCTAGCCTCCACCCTCTCCGCTTTGAATGTAATCCCACTTGAGGGTCTGGGATTATTACTTGGCGTTGACCGTTTTATGTCCGAAGCTCGTGCTATTACCAACTTAATCGGAAATGGAGTCGCCACCATCGTAGTTGCCAAGAGTGAAGGCGAGTTTGACGAAGAACAAAATAGACGTGCATTAGCCGAAATGAAAACATCATAATAGACTTCACGTTTTATCACACTCCGTAGCCTGATGGGGTGTGATAAAACAAAGCGGATAAGTGATTATTTACATTCTATTTATTTCATTGTATGATTAGTTTGTTATGGGGCATTAGCTCAGCTGAGAGAGTGTCGCACTGACAGTACAAGTGCATATGTTCCTATCGGCTGAAAGCTATCGCTGAAAACCTAGATATACCAAAGGGTTTTGCGATTTCAACAAAATGAAATGATCCTCGAAATACACAAATGATCACGGATTGATCACGCACTTAACGAAACTACTTGATACTAAAGGACTTGGGGCGGTAGTTCAGTGGGAGAATGCGTGCCTGGCAGGCACGAGGTCGGGGGTTCGATACCCCCTCGCTCCATCTAATTGTAAAAGTTATGTAAAGAAGTCACTCAGCTCTTAAAGGCCGAGTGACTTTTTTAATTTACGAGAATAGGGCTTTCCATGTTTTTGGGCCTACTATCCCATCTGTCACAAGCCCTTTCTTCCTTTGAAATGACTTCACTGCTCTCGGTGTTTTCGGTCCAAATATCCCATCCACTGCAAGTCCTCCAAGTTTGCGTTGAATTTTTTTCACCCCGTCTCCTCTGGAGCCTTTGCGAATCAGAACTCCTGGATAGGAAGGAGATGATTTGGGAATGGATAGCGAAGAGGGTAGGTAAGGAAGACGAAAGTATGAGCATATCCCCTTGGTCGTCTCCACTGCGCATTCTTTTTGGAAGTTGTGGATTTCATTAATACACTTGATGATGTATAAGTTCCCAGAGAAGATAGGTCTATATCTGGAGTGATTCGGGTTCCCATATAAGGGAAATCGTATCGATCCACCTTTGGATGTAGGACTCCCCTGATGCGGGACTGGTAATTACAATACTTACCCATGTCCAGTCCGTGGCTTCGTTTAGTCCGATCGAGAACCGAGAGCTTTGATTGTTTCGCGTCTCAATCAGATGAATCGATGCTTTTGTGTTGAACCCAGTCTGTGGAGCAGAAGGGGAAAGGAGCCGGTAAATAAACTCGATCGTCTGCGGAAATTGGAACGCACTATATTCCTTCACGAGGGCAGCACTATCTCCGGAGCATTCTACTCTGGCTCCTTCTGGAGTTTGCGCAAAGGGAATGGAGAGTCGGGAAGCCCAGCCCGAAGACCCCCAATTACTCATATCGTCATTCTCATCCCAAATAGGCATGTTGGTGATCGTCAGACCCTCCGATACGACCACATTCTGATTGGTTCCACCCTGCCAGTCATCATGATACGTTCGATTCACATCGGTAGCAGTTGATTCCAATACTAATCTCTCATTGATCCCTTGGGTTTGAAAGTGTTCCTTGTGTAAATTCTCTCGTCGTCTTTGTATAATCAGCTCCCTCTGTTCGCAACTGAATCCCATTTTCTTTTGCTTCTAACCCTGTTACGATCCCAAGATTCCATTCCGATGGGGTGTGGATATCCTGCTTGATACTGGGATTGCCCACGATCACCTGTGTTTTCTCTTGACCCACAGAAAACAAGTCAATTGCCTCAAAGAAGAGAGTCGTTGTTCCCACGTGCTAATCCCGTCATAAGTAAACTGGATCTCCATGGAGGTTACTCCCTTCTGTTCGCAAAAAAATACACCTTCCATTGGAAGGTGCACCATTTGAATGTTCTAATTTTCTTTTTCTACCAATTCGACTCTGACTTCATAACCCAAGGCATCTGCAATATGAGAGAGGGAATCTAATGTTAGATTTTGCTGACCTGCTTCGGCACGACCGATCATACTTTGTTTTGCCTGCATTCTTTCAGCGACATCTGTCTGAGTGAGTCCTCTCTTCTTTCGCCCTTCACTCAACTGCTTTGCTATGGCACGACGCAGCTTATATTCGGGTTCACTTTTGGCCCATTCCTCTGCAAATACAGGGTCCTTCATCTTCTGATCGATCTTCCGCTTTAAATAACTACTCATGATTTGTTCCCCTCCGTTCCGTTATTTCTACTAGATAGTCTTGGATTTGTTCCTTTGCATAGCGAATCAAGAAATCAGCCCGATACCTTTTTGCTCGTTCTAATTCACTAGATGGAGTTTTCTGAGTCTTCTTAGTAAATCCATGGAGCAATATAAGATTTCCTTGAAACCAGTGAAACAACATAATCCGTTGAATATTACTGCTCTGCTTCACGCGTAATTCAAAGATGCCATCTTGCAGATGCTTCACGAGAGGAGCTCCTGCTCGCAAACCGAGTTCCTCTAATATTAACATGGCCCTCAGTACCTTAGCTGAATCCTTTTGATTGAGTGAATCGATGAATTCATCAACCGGGCATGTACCATCTCTTTTTTGGTAAGGGATAAGTTGGTTCTTCATACGTCTATTATAACTTATATGTTATATTATAATCCAGCAAGATCAGAAATGTTCACTCATTTTGTAAGTTTTTTTCTGTCACTATCTCCCTGAAAATCGACTCTCTCTTTGTTGTAGTTGGAATAGTTGATGGGAGATTTTTTCGATATCCGCTTCTTCTCGTACAACTAATTGCGAGATCGTAAAGTAGTTATGGATCTCTGTAATGGCACTTTCTCCATTCATTTGCCCCGCAATCTCTCGAGCAAATGGCTTCATGCGAGATCCTTGCAGGGGAACCACGGCTTCTGGTCCTGATTCTGCAACTCCAATCACCGATGGTCCATTAAAAACTCCGCCCTTCTTGTACCAGGAGAGATCAAAGTCTAGATAGGGAACAGAGACTCCAGCAGCTTTCTTCACCGAAATGTGTGGAAGCTTGGGCTTGGGAATGGAGATGATCATGTTTTTAAAACCATTCACGATATCATCAATGATGCCCATTACCTTGTCATAGGCAGATTTTGGTATTAGTATAAGGTGGTGGACACAATCTGCAAGACAGATAAAATAAACTTGAGAGGTTGTGAATCCCCGATGAGCAAACACTACACCCAAGAATTCAAGGAGACAATCGTAGAGCTTTATTACAATGGCAAATCTGGAGCAGAAATAACACGCGAATATGATATCAGCAGAGCAACAATCTATAAATGGGCAAACAATGCAAAAGAGATCTCAGTCGATCATCAGTCTGTTACTGCCTTGGAAGTAAAGCAATTCCAAGCCCGCATTCGGCAACTCGAAACGGAGAACGATATTTTAAAAAAGGCTATGACCATATTCGCCAAGAGATAAGCCCTACCAAGCTTGCTTATTTCGTGAAATCCCAAAATCGATCTTATCCCCTCCCAACTGTTTGTGAAGTCCTAGGACTTCAAATTTTGCTGAGTGCAAGGGCTGGTTACCTTCGCCATCATAGGTGTACAAAAAAGCTGTCTTTTGGATCGAGGGAGATGGTTTTTTTTTGTTTAAATTGTCATTAACTATTTACATAACTTTAGGAGCAAGTTTCATGTACGTATTAAATTTTATCTTAGACATAGAAAAACTCCCCATAGTAGCAGTTTTATTATTTCAACTTTCTACCTTTTGGGGAGAATATCAGATTATCCTATTTAGATATGTCAATTGCAACTGTACTTAAATATGAGAGTTAAAAACAACCCTTCACAACGCCTCCCAGACTGAAAAATTCCATCCAGTATTTTACATACTCAGCAGGAAGTGCTTTTTTGGTTACATTCAAGGCTCTTTTTATGGCATTAGCACGAGAATATCCTAAGTTTCGTTGATGCTTGAACGCTGTTGTTATTGCATTTACAACCGTTTTAGTTCCCCCCATAATCTGGATTGCTTTTTTGATTTTTAGGATTTTCGCCCATGGTAACGCATTCATTGCAATTGCAGATACAATTGCAGTTGAGCAAGACCAAAAACTTTCTTGAGTTAATTTGTCTTTTATCTCAACTAAAGAAACAAGTTCATCATTTACCACAAATTTATAACCATTAAATTCTTGGCCTTTATTCTCATTAAGCCACTTTACACCCTCTTCAGCATCAATAATACCATCAGGGATTTGTTCAAACAAAGTCATAACAGTTTCACTTACACCAGCAAGCTTCTCTGATTCCGTCACTATTTCTGCATCTGTTGGATTTGCTGATTCTGGATTATTAAAGCCAATTTGGATTAATCCAGTTCCTTCTTCAACAGTACTATTGTTTGATAGGGTATTATTCATTGCATTAGCAAGAGGAGATCCAATAAAAGAAACACCAAGGGAAACACATATGGACGCTATAAGTGGCTTCAACATTTTCTTCATTCTAAATATCACTTCTTTTCTTATTATTATGTTATAATACACCTGTAGTTTTACATAGGGTAAAACGTTAAATAGTATAGGAGGGTAAAGAATGCTTTTCAACCTATTTTGCATTGTAATGATAGTAGCTCTAATGATTTTTGTTTGGAAAAACGTTAAAAAGAATCAGAAACTGATAATATTTATTCTCGCTTTCACAGTCGTTCCGTTTGTGGTGAGTCTAATTACAAATAAGGATCATTTTGTAATTGGAGGATACATTTTTACTGCGCTAGGCTATGCGTCTATTAGTATTTATACAGTATTGATTCGAAAAAGAGTGATAGATTAATCAACTCAATGCCTCCTTCTTAAATATTCTAAAATGATACTATTTTATAATATCATAAATAATAATTTGAATGCAAATAAAAGTGTATGTGCTATATGTGAACAGCATTCTTTTTAATTTCTGTCACAGTTTAAAATCTCTCTCTAATTACTGTTTAAGTAGACCGTACACAGGGGGAGATTTTTCAGCATTTAAACATAAAACTTGAAACCTACAAAAACACAGTAGATATGGTATTTGGTATTAGTATAAGGTGGTGGACACAATCTGCAAGACAGATAAAATAAACTTGAGAGGTTGTGAATCCCCGATGAGCAAACACTACACCCAAGAATTCAAGGAGACAATCGTAGAGCTTTATCACAATGGCAAATCTGGAGCAGAAATAACACGCGAATATGATATCAGCAGAGCAACAATCTAAATGGGCAAACAATGCAAAAGAGATCTCAGTCGATCATCAGTCTGTTACTGCCTTGGAAGTAAAGCAATTCCAAGCCCGCATTCGGCAACTCGAAATGGAGAACGATATTTTAAAAAAGGCTATGACCATATTCGCCAAGAGATAAGCCCTACCAAGCTTGCTTATTTCGTGAAATCCCAAAATCGATCTTATCCCCTCCCAACTGTTTGTGAAGTCCTAGGACTTCGGTCTGTGGTACTAAAGAAATATCGACCTTTCAGGTCGGATAGAAAAATCTATCAAGGCGGACAAGATTTATTGAAACGGGATTTCCATTCATCCAAGCGAAACGAGAAGTGGGTTAGTGATATCACTTACGTCCACACATCCCGCGATGGTTGGTGTTATCTTGCTTCTATCATGGATCTAGCAACCAATAAAATTGTCGGCTGGCATTTCAGTAAAACGATGGACAAAGAATGTGTATTACAAGCCCTCGATCATGCTATAGTAACTCAGAAACCAGCTAAGGGATGCATCCTTCATTCTGACCGCGGAAGCCAATATACCAGCAACAAATATCGTCATACAGTAAATACGAATGGCTTCAAGCAATCCTTCTCAGCCAAAGGATGTCCCTATGATAATGCTCCTATTGAAAGCTTTCACGCCATCTTCAAAAAGGAATTTGTCTACCCATCTTACACTCCTACGAGGATGCTAGGATTCGGATTTTTGAATTTATTGAGGGCCGCTATAATCGAAATCGTATCCACAGTGGGATTGGTTACAAAACCCCACAACAAATGGAGGATTTCCTCCATTCACATGTAGCTGTTTGATTGTCTATTATTTTCTGCCCATTACCTTGTCATAGGTCCAAACGGATAGCAAACCAATTACAAACATACTATCCATTAAATTGGAGTATACCAGTGATCGAACCAATTGATTTATAGAGGTTTTTTGGACATATTTAATGGTAAAACAGCCTAAAAAACATTCTATATTTTTCTGGCAGTGCGAAGGTCAGCGGTTCGAGCTCGCTATGCTCCACCATCGAAACCCTTAGTAAATAAGGTTTTTTTTATTTGTCCAGAACAAGGCTAAAATAAATGAGAATGATTGTAAACCATTTGCACATCAAACAGTTCTACTCATTGGAGAACAACATCTTTTCAAATCTATCAACGGCATCTTATTATGTATACAACCACTAAACTAACTCTTTTCTATTGAGCTAGTTTAGTGGTTTTTTATATTCTTTACCGTATATATTTACATATTTTATATAAATTTATTTTAAAAAGAAATGGACATAAAGTTCATTAAAACCAATTATACTTTACTACAAAAACAGAAATCATGTATAAAATCCCTTATACCCCTTAAAAATATATCATTAAAAGTCTTGTGACCATTTCAATCTAGTGATCCATACATAAACAAAACATTTATAATAAAATTATATCTTTAAATTTATATTAAAACATTTAAATTTACATCATTATGTGCTATGATTTGATTGTTCGATAAACTTTGAATAAGGGGTTGTTGTGAATGAAACGTTTCGTAGTAGGAATGATCGCATGTGGAGCTATGGTAGTAGGTGCAGGGTTTGCTACACCATCCACTACTCAAGCAGCTGAAGTTAGTAAAGTATCTCAAGGCGGTTGGGAAGATGCTACTTTCACAGTAGAAAATAATACTTCTATTCCTCAAGCAGTATCTGCACAAGTAGATACGAAAGTAGAAGGTACAACTATGGTGAAACATGGTAAAAAGACATATGTATATCTATCACTTGGTACTAAAGGTGCTGTGTATGATTTCAATGTAAAAACTTCTGTCATTAAAGATGGCAATCTTTCTCTATTAGTTCAAGCAGAAATGAATCCGGTAATCAGAAAACTAATGCCAAGCCCAGAGTTCGTAGTTCTTTCTTTCGATAACACAAAGTATCAGATTAATAAAGTACACGGACATCTTGTTGAAGGTGAAATTCCTGTTCGTTAATCAGTAGCCAGAAAACAATAAAGCTCCCCTCAGATAGCAGTTTGATGATACCAACTGCCCACTGGAGAGGAGCTTTTTCGTTTTTTCTAATTTTTCATCTGGAAAACATTAGAGACTGCTAGGTCCATTCCTTTCGTATCCACATTCTTCACTTGGATCTTAGCCTTCCCAAGCTCCTGTGCTTGTTCTTCTGACACAACTCCTACTAAGCTACCATCTGGCTGGTACGAAGTCTCCAACTCTTTTCCATCGAGAAAAATCTTACTCGGATCTGAAAAGGTTTTACCTGTCACCCGGATTGATTTCCCTTGTCCAGATCCCTGGAGAACGACATGATCAATGGACATCTCACCGTAGCCATAGATATAATTTTTGCTTGCAATTTGATCTTTTAGATTACCGTATCCATAACGCTTACCGAATAGAATATCATATTGTAACATCCGGTAATCTGCTAGGTCTTCCGGTTTAATCCCCATCTTCTTATAGGAATCTTGCGGAGGGATAACGGGAAAGCGCTTCGACAGATTATAAAGGAAATCAGTATAATAGGTTCCCTCTTTTTGAGCTAAATTTAGCACATATGGACCTACGAAAGCAGAACTAATATCCAGTTTATCTTGATGCTCTGGTAGATAATTATTCCATACCATGAGCGGAGTGCGATACATCTTGTTAAGGAAATCGGGATCATTTGAGCCGCTTATATAGTTCATTTCTTTATAAGCTTTATAATTAGCTCCTAGCGCTGGTAAGTGATCGCCAAAGAAAACAACAATCGTCGGCTCCTTACTCTTCTCATAATGCTCTACCAACATCTTTAGCATCTCATCCGCACCAGCAGTACCTGTGGCGTAATTTTCTAGCAAATCCTTCGTCTCTGCTGACATCTGGCCTTCTACTGTAATCGTCTTTTCGCTTGCTTTATATTTATTTTGATAAGCTCCATGATTCTCCATCGTATTAGCAAAGATGAAGTCAGAACCAGAGCTTTTCTCTGTGGTTTCAATAATCTTTTTCGCTACTTCACTGTCAGCGATTTGAGGCCCTTTTTTCTTCTGCTCAAAAAACTCCCCACTAATATAACGAGAAAAACCAAAGTTGCGATATACTTTGTTAGCCTGGTAATACCAGTTGTGAGTTGGGGAAATCGCTGTTGAGTTATATCCTTGTCTCCCCAAGATACTCGCGAGAGAATCAACACCATGATTTACATACTGGTTGTACGCAACTGATCCAGATGGAAGAAAACGAACTGTATTTCCTGTCAACACTTCAAACTCTACATTTGCTGTCCATCCCCCGAATTGAGGAGATAACATCTCTCCGTTCGAGTATTTCTTCTGTAACGAGTGATAAAATGCCAATGGATCCTTGCTAAACTTTACATTCTTCATTTTGGTTGGATCCCATAAAGACTCACTTAATACCACGATAATATTCGGCTTATCTTTCGAATTACGTTTTTCGTTTTTCGGGATACGATTGATTAATGATTTAATTTTTTCTTCGCTGTATCCTTTCGGTTCTTCAATAAATACCTGATTAATATTTAACATGGTCGAAACCAAGAAGCCATTTCGAATATAGTTATTTACTGGGTGAACAGAAGAATGAGCGATTCCCAGCATTTTTTTGATCGGCATCGGCTTGTCTGTATAAGCCATGTTTAGTAGTAAAACCGATAGAACAAGGAATATGCCTCGCTCTAGCCAAGAGAATTTCTTTTGGAAATGAGGTAATTTCTTGATCAGTACGATACTTACAGTCACAAATCCAACTACCACCAGAACCATATAAAGGGAAACCTCTTGTATATAACCGGTAAGGTCAAATGCTTCGCTTGCAAGTAGCACATCCCAAGGCATCATAGGGGTATCGATCGTTCTCCACTTAATGCCACTAATAAACGAAATGGCTACTAAAACCACACCCATGACCCAATATGCAACCTGAACTCGTCCAATCAAAGCAATACACAAGGACAACAAGCTATAGACAATCAAAAGGGTGAGTATCACAGAAGGAAAATCATGAATATCAAATAACCATCCAGCTAATGATCGAAAGCTTCCCCTATTGAGTAACTCTACCACCACAACAAGGAGCAAGGTTAAAATCCATAGAGAGTATCTAGATTTCACATAGTTTACTAAGTAATGTAATTTTGGTTTCATCCAATAATATCTCCCGTATATAATGTAGTATAGACATTTAATATAGACCAAATGATTATACCATGGAAATAGAATGATTTATAAACTCCAATTTCAGCCAATAAAGAACAAAAAAACTCCCTTCTAATAGCAGTTCGTGCGTTCAACTAACTATCCGAGAGGAGCTTATTATTCATGGAACAAATACTTCTAGATGTTTTGGTAAGATCTCAAATCGACCTGCCAATTCACCAGTAGCCCACTCTCCATCTAGATTTAAATTGAGGGGTTCTGGTGTTTTGATATTAAGACTCTTTGTTTGAAAATAGATGACCCGTGAGTCATGTACATGCTGTCCACGATACGCTAGAGCAGCTAAATGTAAAAGATCTGGAATTTTCGTTTTCGGCACAATAATCACATCAAGTAATCCATCATGCAACGTTGCTGAGGGTGCGATTTTTTGAAATCCACCTACGGAGACACTATTCGCGATTAGGAAGAGCAGGACTTCAATTTCCCACTCTCCCTCTGGTGTCTCGATATGGATCGGGAAAGGCTCACTTAACGTGCCTAATTTCTCCATCGCCTTCGCATAGTAAGCAAGCGGTCCCAATACGGTTTTTAGTTTACTAGGTGCCTCATAAGTAACCTCTGCAATCCGTCCCGCAGCTGCAACGTTTATAAAATAACGTTCTCCATACTTTCCTACATCAATTCGCTTGGTCTTGCCTTCTTTTACTACATTGCTCGCCGCCAAGATATCACGCGGTAGCTCAAGGGCTCTAGCAAGGTCGTTTACAGTTCCCGCAGGTAGAATCGCAAGCTTAGGCGGATTCGGATGTCTTGCTAATCCGTTTACTACTTCATGAAGGGTTCCATCCCCACCCGCAGAGACCACTAGATCAAATCCGCTTTCGGCTGCAGCTTGTGCTTCTTCCGCTGCACTCCATCGATATTTGGTTGCAAAACAGGATGTCTCATAACCTGCGTCTTCCAACCGATTGAGAATCTTGGCAAGATTTCTCTCGACCAATTCCCGTCCTGCTGTTGGATTATAGATAAGGCGAGCACGTGGCATAAAAAGCCCACCCTTTCCTCGATAAACTATCTATCTCTATTTTTTCATTTGGTACACATTGGAGACCGCAAGATCAATTCCCTTTGGCCCGTTTTTCACTTGAATTTTAGCCGAAGCTACTTTTCCTTCATCCGATATGATTCCAATTAAGCTACCATCCGGTTGGTATTTGGTTTCAATCGATTTTCCATCTAAATAAATCGTACTCGGACCACTAAAGTTTTTCCCAGTAATGTGGATGGTCTTCTCCTGACCAGATGAATGCAAGGTAACATTTTCAATCGTCATATCTCCGTAGCCGAAGATAAGCTTCTTACTTGCAATCTGATCTTTCAATTTACCATAACCATACTGCTCACCAAACATAATATCATACTGCATCATCTGATAGTCTGCTAAATCCTCCGACTTGATCTTCATCTGCGAATAATACTCTTGCGGTGGGATCATAGGATATTTCTTCGAAAGATTGTATAGATAGTTGGTATAATACGTTCCTTCTTTCTGCGCTAAGTTTAGCACATACGGACCAATAAAATTGGAACTCATATCTAATTTATCTTGATGCTCAGGTAGATAGTTATTCCATACCATCAAAGGAGTACGGTACATCTTATTAAGGAAATCTAACTCCTTAACAGTCCCTTTTGACTTATCTCCGTAGTCAGTACTTGCAGATGGAAGGAAATCAGGTCCACTATCTTTGCCAATATACTTAGCATCTTTGTATGCAGAATAATTTCTTCCTAGAGGAGGCAAGTGATCACCGAAGAACACCACAATCGTTGGTTCCTTGCTCTTCTCATAATGGTGTACCAACTTCTTCAGCATCTCGTCAGCATCGGCAACACCCGTAGCGTAATTTTCTAGCATATCTTTCGTTTCTGCAGACATCTGACCTTCTACTTTAACTGTCTTCTCTTTATATTTGTTAATATACGATCCATGATTTTCCATCGTATTAGCAAAGATAAAGTCAGAACCAGAACTCTTCTCTGTTGTCTCAATAATTTTATTTGCTACTTCATCATCCGCAATGTAAGGACCCTTTTTCTTATCTTCGAAAAACTCCCCACTGATAAAACGGGAGAATCCAAAGTTTTGATATACTTTGTTAGCCTGATAAAAGCGACTGTGAGTAGGAGAAATAGCCGTCGTGTTATATCCTTGTCTTCCTAAGATGCTGGCTAGAGAATCAACTCCATGGTTTACATACTGATTATACGGAATAGCTCCCTGTGGAAGAAAGCGCACCGTATTCCCTGTTAAAACCTCAAACTCCACATTCGCTGTCCATCCACCGTAAGCCGGGCTTAACATCTCACCACTTGAATACTTTTTCTGTAGCGAGTGATAGAAGCTAAGTGGGTCTTTACTTAGTTTAACATCTTTCATCTTCGTCATATCCCAGAGCGACTCACTCAGGATTACAATCACATTCGGATTTACTTTAGAATTTACTTTGTCATTTTTCGAGTTACTTTCGACTAATGATTTAATTTTTTCTTCACTATATCCCTTTGGCTTGTCCACAAATGCCTGATCCACATTTAAAATTGTAGATAGTAAAAAGCCATTTTTCTTATAGTTTAAGTCTTGAATCGTTCTTGAATACTCAATACCAAATCTCTTCTTAATCGCAATCGGCTTATCCGTAAAGATTACACCTAATAAAACGACAGATAGCAAGAGAAAAAGACCTCTCTCTGTCCAGTTAAACTTCTTTTGAACATGTGGTAGCTTCTTGAAAAGCAAAATGCCTACTATCACAAAAACAAGGATCGCAATCACCATTTTAATCGGAACCTCTTGCAGATATCCTGAAAGATCCATTGCTTCATCTGTCATGGTAACATCCCAAGGCATCAACGGTACTTCAATAAGTTTCCATTTCATTCCACTAATAAACGCGATAAGCACTAAAAACGTACTTATCGTCCAGTAGGCAATCTGTGCCCGTCCGGTCAAGGCAATAAACAAGGAGAGAATTCCATAGACAATCGCATACGTAAGCACAAATGCAGGTATAAAGGACTCCTCTTTGAAAATCCATTTCGTTAAGTCTTGAACTTTTCCTCGGTTTAATAACTCTATCATGAATACAAGTATGAGAGTTAAAATCCACAGAGCGTATCGAGACTTAATATAATTTAAGATACGTTCTCTTTTCTGTTTCATATATCGTATTGTCTCCTACATCTACATAATTATTTTATATTATAACCTAAAATATTGTATCATGAATGCGATTATGGATACGTTCCAACTTTATCCACATTTAGTCTTTCTGTACAAGGACTCAACCTACTTAAAGAGCTTCCACTAAGAAACATGAATGCTCTTTGCTCAACTTATAATAACCTACTGGATTAACAGGGGTTCCATTTTTACGTACCTCGAAGTGCAAATGAGGACCTGTCGATCCACCAGAACTCCCCACACCTGCTATGTTTTGCCCCGCCGTCACCGTTTGCCCCACATGAACATAAATCTGATTCGAATACATATGTGCATACCACGTTTCTAATCCATTACCATGGTTAATAATAATGAGATTACCATACCCCCTAGACGGACCTGCTTTGGTCACAACTCCATTCATCGCCGCGTAGATCGGAGCTCCTACAGGGCGCGGGAAATCAATTCCATTATGTTGCTTAACCTTACCGGCAATCGGGTGTTTCCTAGGGCCAAAACCAGAACTAATTGCATTTCCTTGTATGGGACGGTTAAACAGTCCGCTTCCCGAGAGAAAAGGGTAACATACTTACCATCTCAAGGGTTGCAGAACCCTTTCGTTTGGATTGACTCCAGCAAACGACTTTGTGAACCCATCTCATGATGACTGGCCCCCATCTGTAAATCGCGTTGACTATTTGGTCATTTTTAATCCTCGATTATATCTATGATTCATGGTAGTTCCTCTCTATAACGATCGTTAACTTAATTGATTTATAACCGTTTAATCAATGATCCGTGACTGTGCTTTATAGGAATATTCAATAGGAGCGATTGAAAGGAACAGGATCTTTCCTTTAATCTTGGCCGTTACTTCCATATAAGACCGTTTTACCCCTTGTTTATCTTTCTTCTCCCCTTTTTCTATTTTCTTCACTTGATACGATGCAAGCTTCACATTATCGGTTTGAGGGAATGATTTTTCCCCACGTTTTTCTGCTTTCTTAGCATCTCCATCATCTGCCGCTATCCGAATTAGGAATTTCTCTGCACCTAAGCTATATTGATTAGATGAACTTCCAGTGGCTATGTCTTTCGCCAAAACTATGTAAGGTGAAAATATGACACAGGCGAACATAATCAATAAACTTATTGCAAAATGCCTTCGATGATTCCAACTTATCATCTGCATATCCTCGCTGTCTTTATAAATTCAATATGGAAATTCAAACTCAAAATTTACTTCCCATATCTCCCTTTCATCTCCTTCTCCTTCTGTTCTGCTGATTTGTCAAGCTCAGCGAAATTTCGATCGATTTCCTGATCTATCTCAGACCATTTTTTGTTTTTATAGTCCGCTAAAGCTAGATATCTCTTTAAAAGTATTTGACCTAAATCCAAGCGAGAGTTCTCGGATATCTTTCCTTTTTCCTTTAAGTATTCTATAGCCATTTTCATATTTTCCTCCTCGGTTTGCATTATCTTCCCAAAACCACTTGAAACTGAAAATAACAATTTTTCACTTTCACCCTTCCTACTAAGCCGTTGAGAATGCAGACTAAGCGAAGCTTTTGTTCCCCAACTCTTCCATTTCCAGTACATATCTCGGTTCTTCTTATCAAAGTACTCCCGGAGATCTTTCTCGGACTGAACAGTACTGTACTCTCCTCCACCTGCTGCAGCTACTTTCTTCAAAGCTTGTTGTCCAGCATTATCTACATCAAAGCCAATAATATTGACAATTGCTTTTGCCCCAGACTGGTTCATTTCTTTTGCTGCTTGTACAGGATCCCCACCACACGTTTCGATGCCATCGCTTACTACATATACAATATTCTCGGTATCTGTTCCTTTTTCTTCTAAGTCTTTCTTAGCTTGTTCTAAAGCTAAGCCAATCGGTGTCCAGCCGGTCGGATTAAACTGATTAAGGGACTGGCCAAATTTTTGTGAATCATATGGTATTAATGGATATACCTCCTCTATACTTCTACAGGAAACATCCTTATCCTTATCTGCATTACTCCCTTTATTTCCATAGACTCGTAGCGAGACATTTACTCCTTTGGGTAGTGAAGAAGAGAAGCGATTCACTGCTGCCTTGGCTAGGTCCATCTTGGTACGTCCACCTACTTTACCCGCCATACTTCCACTAGCATCTAGGAGAATATAGGCATTAACGGGCTTCTGTTTTTCATTAGGTATATCGGTAGTCTGATTCTCTGGATCTGCTACATCAATATGTAAAGTCGTATTGAAATTGTCAATCTCTTTCAGTACTGGTTGATAATCCTCAGCTAATAAATCGATAATAGCTCTTTGTGCATCTTTAACAGATATGTTATTTGGCAGTTTGTCCAAGTCTGCTTTTACCTTGGTTTCGTCATACTTTGCCCCTGCATATTTACCAGGTCTCTCTTTGAGGTAGCCATCTAAATCAGTAGCAAGTTCTTTTGTGGTAGACTGTGTATCATTTTCCTGCTTACTCTCCTTAGATGGTGTTTCTGTGAATGAACAAGCAGACAGAATTAGTAGAGATATACTTACGCAAACAAACACGGATTTTTTGGACACTATCTTCACATCCTATCGATTAAAGGTTCGAATACTATAAAGCGCTTCTTATCTCCTCTCACGATTAGACAAGAAGCGTATTTTACATATAACCCAAAAAATGCATCTGAATTACCATCCTGAAATCACTACTAGTCGAACATTCCTATTTAAATAAGTTCAACACTTTCTCTTTAAAAGCATTCTTGATATTCGTAGCTGCACCCGCATCAGTGAATACCCATCCTAATAACCCTGCGAAAACAGCACCGATCCCTATTATAATCACATATTCCATCGTAGGTGATCCTTTTTTACGCCTAAGTGCGGACTCCACTCTAACCTTCAAAACTTCATACATCGCACTCAACTTTAATAATAAGATTAATAGTAGACAATGATAAACAAAACATAATAAGACTAATTGTATAAAATATTGTTTTACATTGTAAATATAAGTAATTAAAAACCATTAATTTTATTTCACCTTTCTAATTGACAATGATTATCATTAACTATTACAATGGCGATATAAATGAGACTAATTATCATTGTCATATATATGGGGGATTCATTATGAAGAAGGTAACTAAGTTAATCGGGGTTTCATTCCTTTGCCTCGGGATTATGACAGCTTGTCAGTCGAAGGCTCCAGAAGCATCTGCTCCTAAATCGTCATCCTCTCAGGTAACGGTTACGGATGCGGCGAATCGGACGCTCTCTTTTAAACAGCAACCTAAGAAGGTGGCATCGCTTAGTTCAGGTGATATGGATATTATTCATGCTTTAGGCGGAGAGATTGTGGGGCGCCCTACGACCAAGGCTCCTGTCTCCAGTCCAGAGCTACAAAAAGCAACGGAAATCGGAAACCCGCACAGTCCTAGTTTTGAAAAGATAGCGGCCGTTAAACCGGACGTATTAATTGCAAATAGTGGTTTTGAAAGACATATTCCGACCTTAGAAAAACAAGGAATCCAAGTTTATATTGCAAAAAGTAGTTCTGTGGAAGGCATACATAAGTCGATCGAGGACTATGGAGTTCTCTTAGGTAAACAAGATGAAGCGAAAAAATGGACCACGCAAATAGCGGATAAGTTACAAGCTCTCCAAAAAGAACAACCTGCTAAAAAAGCAAAAGCACTACTTGTATACGGAGCACCGGGCTCCTATATGGTTGCATTGCCATCCTCCCTATCTGGCGATCTCTTATCGAAAGTAGGGGGAGAAAATATCGCCTCAGCGTTCCCTGTTTCCAAAGAAATGCCAGGATATGCGCAACTAAGCACAGAGAGAATCGTGCAAAGCAATCCAGATGTTGTGTATCTGATTACTCACGAAGACCCAACATCCGTCCAGAAAGCATTTGAAGCAGAGATGAAGAAAAACTCTGCATGGAATAACTTGTCTGCAGTGAAAAATGGAAAAATCGTCGTTCTGCCATCCCATCTATTCGGCTCAAATCCTGGCACCAAAATACTTGAAAGCTTAGATTTCCTAAAGGATAGCCTAGCGAAAGTGACTTCATCGTAATGGAGGATTTATCTGTACAGAAAAATATGGGGGGCACTCATCCCTTTTCTAGGAAGAGATTCATAGTGTTGATCTTGTTGGTTTTAGGACTACTCGGGGCCGTATGTTATGCGATATTTGCAGGCCCTGTCTCCTTCACATCAACAGAATTAGTAGATGGTGTCCTCTATCAACAAGATAATATGGCGAAGCGAATTGTATGGGATTTGCGCCTTCCGCGCATTCTCATCGGCTTAATTGTCGGAGCATGCTTGGCATTATCTGGCTCCATTTTACAGGGTGTGATGCGTAATCCGCTCTCTGACCCTGGAATTATCGGTGTTTCTTCAGGGGCGGGTGTCGTTGCAACTGTAATGTTAATCATATTCCCAGCTACGGCGGCAACCTTCCTGCCGATTGGTGCTTTTGTGGGCGCTTTTGGCACAACCCTATTAATCTATTTTCTATCATGGAACCAAGGGGCATCGTCTCATCGCATTATTTTAGTAGGCGTTGCGATTAATGCGTTAATAGGGGCGATTCTATCTTCGTTAATGTTGTTATTTAGTGATCGAGTTCAGTCTGTACTCCCGTGGCTTTCGGGGGGAATGGGCGGAGTGGGTTGGAGTCAGTTTCAGATGGTGGTCGGATATGCTTTCATCGCGATCCTTCTTAGCTTCTTTGCCGCACAACATCTACGCGTTCTCAGCTTAGGGGATGAAGTAGCTAAGTTGCTGGGGCACCGTGTGGAAAGAAGCCGTTTCTTCTTGATTCTACTTAGTAGTTTACTAGCGGCAATCGCAGTGAGTGTATCGGGCTTAATTGGCTTTGTAGGTCTAGTCGTCCCTCATATTTTGCGAATGATTATAGGTAACGATGCACGATATTTACTACCAGCATCTGCACTGGGCGGAGCTTTATTGGTAACGCTAGCAGATGCATTTGCGAGAACTTGGTTTGATCCAATCGAACTTCCTGTGGGGGTGTTCCTCTCCTTCTTAGGAGGACCGTTTTTCCTATTCATTCTACTAAAGGGGATGCGAAGAAATGCTACTAGCTAAAGAGATTTCCTATCAACACTCTCAGCGATTTCAACTACAAGTTCCTCATCTTCAGCTTAAACAAGGAGAGATCTTAAGTATCATTGGTCCCAATGGATCCGGGAAATCAACTCTACTTCGTTTGCTAGGGAGATTGTGGAACCCTACATCAGGACAAATTTTGTTAGATGGAGTCCCCTTGTCGCAGTGGGATGGATGTGAGATTGCGAAACGCTTAGCGATGTTGCCTCAAGTTCATGATCACTCGATCGAATGGACAGTGCGTGAGCTTGTGGAGTTTGGTCGACATCCCCATAAGACGTGGTACAAACGTTTATCACCTGAAGATGAGAGAATGGTTAATTGGGCACTTGAAGTAACGAAGATGGACACCTTTCAAGATCGCCCACTTCCTGCTCTTTCTGGGGGAGAGAGACAACGAGCTTGGATTGCGATGACGCTAGCCCAGAGTTCAAGTATCCTACTTCTCGATGAGCCGACTACGTATTTAGATATTTCCCATCAATTAGAAGTGATGGAACTCGTGAAGAGACTGAATCAGGAATTAGGTCTAACAGTTGTGATGGTGCTACATGATATCAATCAAGCAACTTTATATAGTGATCGCCTAGTAGTGATGAAGAATGGTCAGGTTCATCTAGATGGAAGTCCAGAAGAGGTAATTCAGCCTAGTATGTTTCACGATGTGTTTGGAATTGAAGTATCGATTCAACACTCTGATAAACCAACTTTCATCCCAATGAGAACTTGCTATGACCAAAGGAGGAAATAAGATATGACTGCAACCGAAAGTAAGAAAGAAAAAGTGAGAATTCCAGATGAGATGGTACGGAATTTTGTAGCGTCTGCACATATAGATTTTGATACAATCAAAGAGATGTTAGAGCAAGAGCCCGGCTTACTCTATGCCGCATGGAACTGGGGAAATGAGGACTGGGAAACTGCCTTAGGGGCCGCAAGTCATGTAGGAAGAAAGGATATTGCTCTATACTTAATTGAAAAAGGGGCACGCATGGATATCTTTACAGCTGCCATGTTAGGTAAGTTAGATATTGTGAAGACAATGCTCGATTCTTTTCCCAAAATGATCCACGCGAAAGGACCTCACGGGATCCCGCTGATCGTTCATGCTCAGATGGGCGGGGAAGATGCAAAAGGCGTGTTTGATTACTTGATTAGTCTAGAGCAAGTACGCTCAAATTAGGAGGAGATTCATATGTTTATCGTTACCAATACTATTCGGGTAAAGTCTGGCCATGGTCATGAATTAGAAGAACGATTCCGTAATCCGAAATCAGTTCACGAGTTTCCAGGATTTGTTAGAATGCAACTATTAAAGACGCAAGATACAACAGAGTATGAGGAGTATGTAGTGAGTACCACTTGGGAAGGAAAAGAATTCTTTGATAAGTGGGTAGAGAGTGACTCCTTTAAAGGCGCTCATGCTAAGAGAAGAGAGTCTAACGAGCCTTCCAACATCTTAGGTAACACGCTTCATACATATGAAGTGGTAGTTGAACATTTACCAGCATAGTACGAAAGGAACAGACCCCCTAGCCTTTATGGTTTAGGGGGTTTCGACAATCCATCCTTTACTCCGCGCAGTCATGATCGCTTCTAATCGATTGCTCGTACTCATCTTACTGTTTACTTCTGATAGATAGTTACGGATCGTGCCCGCTGAAAGGAAAAGTTGACCTGCTATTTCATTTGTTGTAAGCCCTTTTTCTGCTAGTAAGAGAATCTCCTGCTCTCTTGGAGTTAAGGGGTTTTTTTCTTCCCATACGATCTCCACTAATTCGGGTGAGATCTCCCGTTTTCCTTTCATGATGTTTCGTAATGACTCAGTCAATTCGTCACTAGACCGATCTTTTAATAAATATCCTTGAACACCTGTTGCCACAGCCCGTTGAAAGTAGCCCGGACGAGCAAAGGTGGTTAAAACTACAACCCGACATGGATGTTGCATCTCTTTTAGCTGTTCTGCCACTTCCAAACCACTCATAATCGGCATCTCAATATCTACGATGCAAAGGTCAGGTTGATGTTGATGAATGAGTTCTAGAGCTTCCCGCCCATTCTCCGCTTGTCCCACAACGGTAATATCTTCTTCCAAGTCCAATAAAGCCCCTAACGCACTACGCAACATTCCTTGATCTTCTGCGATCACCACTCGAATCATCGCTCTCCTACTTTCTCTTTATGTTTGATCACTTTTGGAATTTGGACGGTAATCATCGTTCCTTTGTTATTAGAATGGATTAGTAAAGTCCCATCCACTAAAGATAATCTCTGACGCATCCCGATCAGCCCGTGGCTCTCCGCTTTCTGTTTTTCTGAGGAAAACCCAATCCCATTGTCCTTTACACGCAGAAAGAAATAACCTTCTTCTTCTCCCGAATGCAGGTGACAAGTTGTCGCTTTACTATGTTTCACAACATTCGTAATCAGTTCACGCAAGCACATCGCAAAAATATTTTCTACAAATGGAGTAAGGGTCACTCCCCCGTCTTGTGAGGTAAATTGAATCTCGGCCGCACCTAAGATTTGACGTGAGCGGTTCACTTCATCGTTCCACTTTGCAAAGTTTAAGTCCGAAACCAACTCTCGCACCTGTTTTAAAGCACTGCGAGCCGTTGTCTGAATATCCCTCGCTTCTTGCTCAGCTCTAGAGGGGTCTTTACGAATTAATTTTTCTGCCAATTGTCCTTTTAATGTAATGAGTGAAAGTGTATGTCCAAGCGTATCATGTAAATCTCTTGCAATTCGTTGCCTCTCTTCATTCTTACCCATCTCAACAATTTGCTCTTGCGCAAGTAAAAGTTGACTTTGAATCGCATCCCGTCTCCCTTGAATCCGTCCCACAAAAGGGAGAGCAAAGAGCAATATGAGATACGGAAAGGCAAGGGAAATGACTTTACCTATCTCATCTACATCATAAAAAGAGAAGAAAGTGATGATAATCAAGGTAAGCAAGATGACATATCCGATTAAAAATTTTCTGCGATTTGATAGAAAGCCAACGGAGGCAGCTGGATAAGAAAAGATCGTTATGGCTTGGAAGGAGAGGAAGGAACAAATAACAAACGCAATCCCCAGTTGAACAATGACATAAATGAGCCTCCCCGATCGAATATACAGAAGAAAAACGAGAACCAAAGCTAAAATGAGAAAGGAACCCAGAAAAGCGTGAGTAGTCTGGGTCCAAAAATGATACAAGGGGTAGAACATAAAAATAAGCCAAATATAGATAAAAGGTGATCTCTTTCTATCCATCAAACTACTTCTTTCTTCTTTAAGATAAAAGATGCAAGTCCCGTGAACAAGAGGGCGTATATAGCTAGGATTCCCAGATTACCCCAATCGATTGGTTGGTTCCCCAGAATACTCCGTGACCCGCTTGCCATTAGATACGAAGGAGTCAATTCCCCTATTTTACGCATCCATTCTGGGAACAACTCAATCGGATAGAAAATTCCTCCTATGAAAGAAAGTCCCAACGTAACAATCTGATTCACGATTTGTGCAGTTTCTACTTTATTCAGCGTTCCGAGCAATGCGCCTATCGCTAGAAAGGGTACGCTTCCGAGCAAGAGCCAAAAACCAGCTCCCATCCATTGTCCAGCGGTTAATTCCACACTGTTAGCAAAGTGTCCCACTAAAAACATCACGATAATCTGACCTAGATTCACGAGTAGCTGTACACTAATTTTTGCTACAAAATAGGAACTAGGAGGTAGCGGTGTTATTTTGAGCTGATGTGACCAACCCTGTGTACGCTCCTGAACCAATCGCAAAGATAGATTAAAGATAGAGGAGATCATCAGCCCGTATGCGGTCATCGAAATCAAGAAATAAGCCTTCCATTCAACTCCTCCCATTTTCTCTGCTCCATTTTGCGACATAATAAAGTAAAAAATAATAGGCATTAACAGAGTAAAAAAGATCGATCTTTTATTACGAAAAGTCCGCAGTAATTCAACTTTAGACTGTGCTAGATAAGCTCGCATCATCTGACTCTCCCTCCTTCATCAAATTCGAAAATGCTTCATCCAGATCACCTTTATGAATATCAAAATCTCTCACAGCTAGATTTTGTCTCACTAGATGAATCAAAATAGCATCTGTATCATCACCATAAATCTTTATATGATCCCCATCCCTCTCTACCTCAGTCACTCCAGGAATCGTTTGGAATACATCAAGCTCAAGAGAAGCATCAGCGGATACGGATACATACTTCACCGTCAATCGATTTTTAATCTCTTCTGGTGTCCCATCTGCAACAATTTTCCCATGGTTCATCATGATAATTCGGTCAGATAACCGATCTGCTTCCTCCAGATAGTGTGTGGTGAGGATAATGGTTTTCCCAGCATCTTTTAATGAACGAATCGTCTCCCAAAACGCAGTTCTTGATGTAACGTCCATTCCCACTGTTGGTTCATCGAGAAAAAGAACAGAGGGATCCCCAGCCATCGCTAGCGCAAAGCCCAATCGTCTCTTTTGTCCTCCAGAAAGACTGGTCGCCATGATCCCAGCATCTTTCTCCAAACCTGATAACGTTAGTAAATTCTCATATGGGAGTGATTTGTCATAATAACTACGGAACAAATGAATAAGTTCTGATACCTTCACTGCATCCATTACACTTACTTCCTGTAGCATAGCTCCGATTTCTTCTTTTACTTTTCTATCCGACGGGGAACTCCCTAAGATTTCAACTGATCCAGATGTAGGTTTTTTTAGTCCTAGCATCATGGAAATAATCGTTGTCTTCCCTGCTCCATTAGGCCCAAGAATCGAGACAATCTCTCCTTTTCCAATGGTAAAGCTAATATGATCAACTGCTTTTTTTGCAGAATATTGCTTGGTTACTTCGGATAATTGGATAGCTGTTTCCATATTTTTCACCTTCACTTTCTACAACTGTCAAGCTCATAATCTATCTTAAAGGTTTCCCCTACTTATCATTAGTAATGAGTATCATACATTTAATATTACATTTGTCATGTTTGATCCAATTTCGTACCGGGAACACTCTTAATCAGTTCCATATCATCTATCCTATACAACATAAAGACTCTTATTGCAAAGGTGATGAATATGATTATTACTTGTGATTCTTCAGTAAATATGGGATACATATATCTTCAAAAACCACATAACTATCTAAAGCTCCGCAGGGAACGAGAAGGCGATTTGATCTCTTATGCAGAAAATCTCGAATATCATCAAATTCCCTTCGTTCAAGATGAATCCGTCTTAGACAAGCTACTCCACTTAAAACAGTCTCCTAAGATCTATAGCCATGCGTATCGAGATGGAGAATTCTTTCATGAGTATCAAAGCGATCTAGATTCAGAGGGGTATGTAACAGGGATTGAGATTTCATTACGTAAGGAGTCTTTCCTTACCCTATTACAAAAAAATTCCTTTCGATGCTATTCGTTTAGTTGGGATGACAATTCAATGAGGTTATTCACCTTGGAAGAAGAAGATATAGTATTTAATTCTCAAAACATTCTTTACCCATTGCATTGGAATCGTGACTCCTTTCTCATTATAGATATTGATCCCATTAGTCGGATGGGACGTATTCGAGGGCTTCTCACTTCTAACGAAGACCGCTATCCCTCCCTCTATCTCCTGCAACCTCTATTTTTCCTAAAGTAAAAAACCAGATGAATGGAATTTTCATCTGGTTTTTATCTCTTACTCAAGCCCTTAATGTTTTTTCTCTTTTACCATATAGGAAGCAATAAATAAGAAAGCAACCACACCCAATGCCAAGAGAGACTTAGCCAGGTTATCAGGGGTAAATAGTATAACAGCTAAAATGACTGTAAATGCAATAAGAGTAGCTCCTGAAATATACGGGAACCCTTTTAATAAGAAGCGACCTGGTTTGTGGTAATCCTTATCGGTTAATCGAAGTTTCAATTGCGCCGCACAAATCATAATCCACATAGTAAGTACCGTTATCGCTGGAATCCCCATTAAAATAGAGAAGACACTCTTGGGTGCGAAGTATGCAACAGCCGCGCCGCCAAATAAGAAGATCGCACTAACTAGAATCCCTAAAACGGGAACCTGGCTCTTAGATAATCGTCTAAATACCTTCGGTGCTTCTCCATCTCCTGCTAGTGAGAACAACATACGTGAAGTCGCATATACTCCAGAATTCGCCGCCGATATAACAGCAACCAGCATAACGAAATTCATCACATCAGCCGCTGAGGAAAGTCCGATGTTTTGTAGTACATTTACAAATGGGCTTCCTTGACTTCCGATTTGGTTCCATGGTACTAAACCGACAATCACGAGAATCGGAAGAATATAAAAGAGCGACACGCGTACTACTACTCCACGCAACACCTTCGGTAAGACTTTGTGTGCATCCTTTGTTTCACGGAGAGTAAGACCTAATAACTCTGCACCGCCAAAGGAAAAAATGACAACTGTCACGGCGGTAGCAAGTCCTCCCAGTCCTGTCGGGAAAAATCCACCGTACTTCGTATAATTAGATAGTCCAACCTCTTGATTTGAAAATAAAAGATATACTCCCAGTCCTACGAATAACAAAATAGTAACAACTTTAATAATGGAAAGCCAAAATTCTATTTCTCCAAAGAGCTTCACGCTCGCTAAATTCAAAATTAAAATAAACAAAGCACAGAGAGTACTTAATAACCAAATGGGTGTATGAGTAAACCATACATGTAGAAATGTACCCGCTGCTACTACTTCTGCAGCTAAAACAAGCACCCAGTTGAAGTAGTACAACCATCCAGTCACAAAGGAGATTTTTCCTCCAAATGCCCGGTGTATCATTCCTTTTACATCGAGATCGGGATAGGCACTTCCCATTTCAGCTAATGCCCCCATCACAACGTACAACAAAAGTCCTGCTAAGAGATATACAAATACAATCCCAGGACCTGCTAGGCTAATCGTATCTGCACTCCCCATAAAAATACCTGCGCCGATCGTACCGCCAATTGCCATCATTCGCAACTGACGCGCCGATAAGGAACGCGCTAAACCTTGACTCATCTCTGCTCAACTCCTCTACGATTGCATAACAGCATACCACGATCATTCATTTTTTTCTAGAGGTAAGTATTTCTTTTTTAAATTGTTTTATAGAGATATAACCATAAAAGAAAGCACACCAAGGATCAGGAATGATTCTTAGTGTGCCTATTCTATTGATTGGTATCCATTTCAGCAGGCTTGCATACTGGATCCACAGCTCAAATCCTAGAAGAAACCCATTGGATTTTGATCATAGGATACAAGCATGTTTTTCGTCTGACGATAGTGTTCAAGCATCATCTTATGACTCTCTCGACCGATACCAGACTGCTTATAACCACCGAATGCAGCATGGGCGGGGTATAGATGGTAGCAATTTACCCAGACTCGCCCTGCCTCGATTTTTCTTGCTACCTCGTACGCTTGATGCATGTCACGAGTCCAAAGACCAGCGCCGAGTCCGTAAGGTGTATTGTTGGCGATCTCTAATAGTTCTTGTTCATCTTCAAATTTGGTTACAGATACGACAGGGCCGAAGATCTCCTCTTGGAAGATTCTCATTTTATTGCTTCCCACAAAGACCGTTGGCTCAACATAGAAGCCATCCGGATAACATTCATTTGTATAAGGCTTACCACCCGCTAGACAAGCAGCACTTTCTGCTTTTCCGATATCTAGATAGCTAAGGATTTTCTCATATTGTTCACGGGATGCTTGGGCTCCCATCATCGTGTTCGGGTCAAGCGGATCTCCGAGTGTAATCTTCCTAACACGCTCTAAAGCCCGTTCCATAAACTCATCATAGATGGAAGCTTGGATTAAAGCACGAGATGGACAAGTACATACTTCCCCTTGGTTCAGAGCAAACATAGCAAAGCCTTCTAATGCCTTGTCTAAAAAAGCATCATTCGCACGTAGAACACTCTCCGTAAAGATATTGGGTGACTTGCCACCTAATTCCAACGTTACGGGTTTAATGTTTTCTGAAGCATATTGCATAATGAGACGACCCGTATTGGTTTCGCCTGTAAAAGCAATCTTTCCAACCTTAGGAGAGATAGCAAGTGGTTGTCCAGCTTCTAAGCCAAAGCCATTTACAATATTTAAGACACCTGCAGGCAATAGATCTGCAATCAATTCAGCGAAAATAAGAACCGTTACAGGTGTCTGTTCTGCTGGCTTCAACACAACACAGTTTCCAGCCGCCAAAGCCGGGGCGATCTTCCAAGCAGCCATCAAAAGTGGGAAGTTCCACGGAATAATCTGCCCGACAACGCCTATCGGTTCCTTCATCTGAATCGATAATGTCTTAGCGTCTAATTCAGAGATGCCTCCTTCTTCCCCGCGAATCACACCCGCAAAGTATCGGAAGTGATCGACCGCGAGTGGTAAATCGGCCGCTAGCGTTTCACGAACAGGCTTTCCGTTTCCCCATGTCTCCGCTAATGCAAGTTGCTCCATATTTTCTTCCAGACGATCCGCAATCTTTAACAAGCAGTTACTACGCTCTGCCACAGAACGGGAGCCCCATGCTTCTCTTGCCTCATGTGCCTTGGTTAATGCTAACTCTATATCTTCTTTTTGGGAGCGTGCTACTTGAGTATAAACCTGACCATCCACCGGAGAAACCACATCAAAGTATTGTCCATTAAGCGGGGCAATCCACTCTCCACCGATAAAATTATCGTACCTCGACTTAAAACGGATCAGACTTCCAGCTAGATTTGGTTTTACAAATACACTCATGGTAGAACTCCTCCTCTAATTTCATAAAATAATGATTGAAAATATATATTCTTTCAATTAATATATTTAACATAAATAAGGAAAATTCCTTCTATTAATCTCGGAATAAGTGTGTAATTATATATAAAAAAACAGTACCCCTCTTGTTAGTTTTGACTAACAAGAGGAGTACTGTTGTTCACTTCTAGTTATAAAGATGACAAGCAACAAAATGCTTCTCTTTTATCTCTTTCCATTCAGGAATCGTACTTGCGCAAATATCCATCGCCTGTGGACAACGAGTACGGAACTTACATCCACTTGGTGGATCGATCGGGCTAGGGACATCTCCCTTAAGGATGATCCGCTCACGTTCATTCTTAAGGCTTGGATCCGCAATCGGAACTGCCGAGAGAAGAGCCTGTGTATAAGGATGAAGTGGATTATCGTACATCTCATCGCTATCTGCTAATTCCACTAGGTTCCCCAGATACATAACACCTACACGATCACTAATATATTTCACCATAGAAAGATCATGGGCAATAAAGAGATAGGTAAGTCCGCGTTCTCTCTGTAGCTTTTTCATCAAGTTCACTACTTGAGCTTGTACCGATACATCTAAAGCAGAGATCGGCTCATCCGCGATGATAAAATCTGGTTCTACCGCTAGGGCACGTGCAATCCCAATCCGTTGACGTTGTCCACCTGAAAACTCATGTGGGAAACGACTTGCATGGCTCTTATTTAGACCTACTGTTTCCAGAAGCTCAATCACACGATCTTCGCGCTTCTTTCCATTTAGACCATGAATATCGATTCCCTCAGCAATGATATCCATTACTTTCATTCGTGGGTTTAGAGAAGCATAAGGGTCTTGGAAGATCATCTGCATACTACGATTCAGTTGCTTTAGTTCTTTCCCTTTTAGCTCATGTACGTTCTTCCCTTTAAAATTCACTTCTCCCGAAGTAGCATTGTACAGGCGAATCAGTGTACGTCCAACAGTCGATTTCCCACATCCAGACTCTCCCACTAAACCCAGAGTTTCACCCGGATATATGTCAAAGCTAATCCCATCAACCGCTTTAAGGATCTTCTTGCCACCGACATCAAAGTGCTTCTTTACATTTTTCACGCTAAGGATTGGCTCTTTTTTCTCTGTTGCACTCATACAGATTGCCTCCCTTCAACTACTTCTCTGCGGTAAGCTTCTGCCATTGGATGCTCTAGCCAGCAAGCTACTCGGTGATCTTTTCTATGCTCTGTCAGTTCCGGATCAACTTCTTGACAGATTTTCATCGCATATTTACAACGTGCCGCAAAAGCACATCCCTTAGGTGGAGCTAATAAATCAGGCGGTGCACCTGGAATAGGGCTAAGCTCTTCCGAGCGATCCTGATTCAACTTTGGCATAGAGTTCATAAGTCCCCATGTATACGGATGGCGTGGCTCTGCAAAAATCTCACTAATCGTACCCGATTCTACCACTTTTCCAGCATACATCACCGCGACACGGTCAGCTGTCTCAGCAACCACTCCGAGATCGTGAGTAATCAGGATGATAGAAGTGCCGAGTCGTTCTTGAAGATCTTTCATCAAATCCATAATCTGTGCCTGAATTGTTACGTCGAGTGCAGTTGTTGGCTCATCCGCAATCAATACATTTGGATTACAAGAGAGAGCTATCGCGATCATCGCCCGCTGACGCATCCCACCTGAAAATTGATGTGGATATTGAGTAAATCTCGACTCAGGACTAGGAATCCCTACTAATTTCAGCATCTCAATTGCCTTTTCCTTGGCTTCAGCCTTTGAGAGCTTCTGGTGCTTAATGATTCCTTCCATAATCTGTTTCCCTACAGTCATCGTAGGGTTCAATGAAGTCATCGGGTCTTGGAAAATCATCGCAATTTCCTTACCACGAACCTGCTCCATCTCTTTTTCGCTCATCTTAACAAGGTCTTTTCCGTTATAGAGAACTTCACCGTGCTTATATTCTCCCGGGGGAGTTAAGATCAATTTCATAATCGCTTGTGAAGTAACACTCTTTCCACAACCCGATTCACCCACTATTGCTAGGGTTTGACCTTTCTCTACATCAAAGCTCACTCCACGCACTGCCTTAACCTCACCACTATAGGTATGGAAAGAGACGTGAAGATCGCGCACCTCTAAAATTTTGCTCATCTTTATCTCTACCTCCTATTTTTTCATTCGTGGATCAAGTGCGTCACGTAACCCATCGCCAATCATGTTAAAAGCAAACATAAGGATTGATAGGACAAGAGCCGGCCAAAGTAAGTTATGTGGAGCAAGTTGCAAGAATCCATTCCCTTCATTGATCAAAACGCCCAAACTTGCCTCTGGTGGACGAAGACCTAGACCAATAAAACTGAGAAACGCCTCAAAGAAAATGGCCGATGGAATAGAAAACGTAACTGCGATAATGATGGGACCCATTACATTTGGAATAAGATGCCTCAGTAAAATACGTCGATGACTAGCTCCTAAGGTACGGGCAGCCAACACATATTCTTGAGAACGTAATTTTAACACTTGTGCCCGAACAATCCTCGACATCGGTACCCAACCCGTCATAGCAATGGAAATCGCAATCGCCCAAATTCCAGGTTCCATCAACATAATCAACAAAATAATAATAATTAAGTTAGGGATCGAATAGATAATCTCAATGAAACGCTGGATATAGGTATCCACACGTCCGCCAAAGTAGCCGGATATCCCTCCAATAGTAACTCCAATTATTACATCCAAGAAAACAGCTAAAAAAGCGATCATAAGTGAGACTTTTGCTCCATACCATACTCTTTGCCATAAATCTCTACCTGCATGATCGGTACCAAAATAGTGACCATCCGCGGCTGTATCTTGATTCTTGATCGAGACATTTTGAGTAGACCAGTCATATTCATTCATTAGTGGTCCAAAAATTGCTAGCAAACCAATTATTAACACTAGAAACAGTCCAAGGAGTGCTCCCTTATTCTGTCGAAATCGTAGCCACGCATCTTTCCAAACCCCTACCTGCTCGCGATTTAGTTGCTCTGCTCGTTTGTCCAACTGACCAATCGGTTCAAAAAGATCTGGTGTATATTTTTGTTCTGTACTCATGGGATCACTCCTTTGCTCCAGTGATACGAATTCGTGGATCGATAAATCCATAGAGGAGATCGACTATAAAAAGGGTAACGACAATTAGAACACTGTAGAAAATAGTCGTTCCCATAATAACTGTATAATCATTATTAGTGATAGATTCTACAAACATCTTCCCCATTCCAGGTACAGCAAAGGCCAACTCGACGACCAAAGATCCAGTAATAATATTAACAGCAAGCGGACCCATGACTGTAATGGCAGGGATCAACGCATTACGTAAGGCATGTCTTACTAAGATTGCTAAACGGCTAATTCCTTTTGCCTTCGCGGTACGCATATAATCTTGCTCCAATACCTCCACCATCTCTGTACGTACATATCGAGAGATCTGAGCAATTACTGCAAAAGAGAGCGCAAAAGAAGGCATAATCGTGGCCGAATAAGAGTCATATCCTGTAGCAGGTAACCATCCTAACTTCACTCCAACAAAATAGGCTAAAAGCGCAGCTAGAACGAAACTAGGAATCGAGACCCCCATAATAGAAACTCCGGTAGCCAGACTATCTAGCCATGTATTTCTCTTTAAAGCAGCAAGAACCCCTAATATAAGTCCAATTATAACTCCTAATATAAGTGCTTGTGATCCAATAAGAAGAGACGGTCCAAATCCCTGCATCAACATATCTGTTACTTCCCGGCCATCATAATTAAGAGATTTCCCTAAATCACCTTGTGCGAGATTGCCAAGGAACTTAAAGTACTGAACATAGGCTGGTTTATCTAAACCATACTGTTCTAAAATCTGTGCCCGTAGCTCAGGGGATAGCTTTTCTTCGTTTTTAAGTGGTGTACCTGGCAAACTATGCATGAGAAAAAAAGTAGCTGTAATAATGACTAGTAACGTAACAATCATTAAAGAGAATCTCTTGAGGATATAACGTGCCATATTTTCACTTCCTTTCATCTGATGGGGAATAAAAAGAGAAGGTATATATCGTAGGAAGATATATACCTTCTGTCATCACCCTACTCGATGTAAGCCCACTTAAAGCTGTACTCTTCACCAAATCCTGCTGAGTTGAATACCATATCCTTTACTTCTGGCTTAACCATGTAGTAAACAGAACGGTAATACTCTGGGACAATTCCAGCATCCTCTAATAAGATCTGCTCAGCTTTCCTGAGGTTTTGGAGACGCTCTTCCACATTTCCAGTCGTATTCTCTCTTGCTTTTTTTACTAGTGCATCATACTCTTTATTAGACCATTTACCGCGATTGTAAGGACTGCCACTTGTAAATAAATCTCCAATAAAGCTTAGTGAGTCACTATAATCTGCATGCCATCCAGAAGCTAGGAGGTCAAATTCGCCCTTTTTCCCACGATCTAAGCGTTGCTTAAATGGAACAGCGGATACTTTGATTTCCAATCCTAGATTTTTCTTATAAGCGTCTTTCACGTACTCTCCATGGCGCTTAGCGGCAGTAGTATCATCCGTTACCATTTCTAAAACAGGAGCTTGAGAAAGACCCGCTTCTTTTAAACCTTCATCAAACAAACTTTTTGCCTTTTGTGCATCAAACTTAGGCTCCTCTGGGAAGAGTTCCCGATACAACTTGTTCGCATCATTTCCGTTTGCTTTAATCTCTGGTGGAACTAATCCACCTGCTGGAACAGACTTATCTTGCAGAACGTTCGCTTGAAACTCCTTCTTATCTAGCGCTAGATTTAGTGCTTGACGAATCTTCTTGTTTTGAAGAAGTTTATTTTTTTGGTTCATTTCAAGATACCAAGATGAACCCTCAGCGACTGCTTTCGCTTCTTTGCTATCTTTATATTTTGGGATGTAGTCAGTACCCAATAATGTAACTTGGACTTGATTGGTATTATAAGCATTGATCGTAGCGGAAGAATCTTTCATCACCTTGGTCACAATTTTATTGAGCTTGACCGATTTTGCATCCCAATACTGATCATTTTTCTCCATGGTGTAGCTTTGCTCATGCTTCCATTCAGTTAATTTGAAAGGACCACTGTAAACGTTTGTGCTTGCTTCTTTGGCAAATTTACCAGCTTTGTCTCCATACTGTTTCACAATATCTTCTCGTTGTGGTAAGTAGTTAGGAAACGCTACTAAATCCAAGAAGTATGGAGTAACTCTCTCTAACTTTACTTCTAATGTCTTATCATCAAGTGCTTTAACTCCAACATCTTCTGCTTTTGCCTTCTTTTCATTATACGCTTTACCATTTTTAAGGTCGTGTAAGATAAAAGCATATTCAGAAGCCGTCTCAGGCGCTAATGCACGCTTCCAAGCAAATTCAAAATCTTTCGCTGTTACAGGTTTTCCATCGCTCCATTTACTGTCGCGAAGTTTGAAGGTGTAGGTTAATTTATCAGGACTGATCTTAGGCTCTCCCTCAGCCAAGGCTGGTTCGATTGATTTTCCATCCTTAGAGTGACGGTAGAGTCCTTCTTGTGTGTTGGCAAGAACATTACGAGAGGCACTATCCGTTGAAACAGCACTATCTAAGTTTGGCGGCTCAGCTCGATCTGTAACAGTCAATGTCCCTTTGTCTTTAGCACCACCGCCACCAAAGCTACATGCTGTAACCCCTAGGCTTGCCACAAGTGTGATTGCAAGAAACGGAACAAGCTTTTTTTTCTTCATTAACCTTCCTCCTTAAAATAATAGAATAATAGCTACATTTTGCTTTGCTTGTACCCACATCACCAGTCTATACTAACGGAAGGCCTTCATCTGAAAGCATATCTTTATTCAAATAAACGATTTGAATATATTTAGATAATTTCATTAGGCAGTCTGTTGTGATTAGGAATGATTGCTATAAATTTAACTTAAAAGTGCTGATTTTGTAAAGAGTATTTTTTATCGTCTCCTAACTCATTTTCATTTACAGAAGGAATGGAAGCTTGGTTTTTTTGAATGCATAAAAATACTTTTTGGTATATGAATATGTCTATCAGGGCATGTCGCTTCTGTAGTTTCTCTACATTCCATCCATTCATTCTTACAAGTTAAATTCGTACAATCTCTCTTAATTCCCTCTTTTCGCTTGCCACAATTTACATATAAAAATACCTTTCTAAATTTTTAATGTTAGTACAATAAATAAATAATTTCATCGATTACGTGATATATTTTTGTATAAACTATTTTTATATGTGCATTTCTTCTGTTGGTGGAGGGTATGATCGAATAAAACAAATTTGGGTACTGTTTTGTTTTTGGTTTACTTCCCATATCGAGTGATCTATGGACTTCCAAAAGATAAAAAAATCATGCATCTTATAGCAGACTTGGTCTACGTTTTTCCTCGTAACCTGAAAGCGAAACCATATGATTCCCTTATGAAAAACCCCCTGAACCATAGGAGGGGTCTGTATGATGAAATCTTTACCATTATGGGTGAGAAAGATTCGATTCTCCTTTACTGCATATCGGAAAACCGCTTCATCATGAAACCCTCTCATCTGTACGGAACTAACAGTCTCTACATCATAGCCACGAGTATCAAAGAAATCTTTCACTCGTGGAGTCACGTTTTCATCTAGAAACAATCTCATTCCGTTAGCTCCCCATAAATGGATCATCTAGAACTCGAATAGCAAAGCTTAATGCTTGGTGAATCTGTTCACGTGTTAGTCCGTAATCCTCACAAATCTCTTCTATTGTCATCCCATCACGTAAGCATGCCAAAATCATCGTCACTTGTATACGAGTTCCTTGTATAACAGGCATCTCACTTACCACTTTTTGATCCATGCTAATCCCTGGTTGATGAGACACAATCATGCGCAGAAATGATTTCATTTGGTTCATCCCCATGTCGTTTGGATGGTAACCATTATAGTCGTGTAGGAAATCATTTATGCATTTCCCCCACTTTGGATCTTCAAGCAATTCTAATAAAGAGAATGGTAACGTTGGTTCTTGGATTTCTTTCATCTGTGACAACTCCAATCATCATTGCATCACTTGCGACAAGCAGATAAAATAAATTCAACTGGGCATAGTATGTTAAATACAGTAAGCTCATATTTTCAGTTTCCATGCCCCCACGTTCTATTTTATCAGTTCCCTATAAACTTGTCAGAAAGAAATACTAGATAATTAAGATATAGAGTAGGATGTTTCCATGAATCGATTTCGTAAGCGTTTAAATCCCCCTACAGTCCTAGTGATTGGTTTTGGCATTATCATTTTAATAGGCTCTTTCCTGCTATCACTCCCCGTTGCTTCCAAGAGTGGACCCGGGATACCATGGATTGATGCATTTTTCACGGCCACCTCAGCGACTTGCGTAACGGGATTAGTCGTAATTGATACAGGTCATTCTTTTTCCCTGTTCGGACAACTGGTTATTTTATCCCTTATTCAAGTAGGTGGGTTAGGCTTTATTACCTTCGCTACTTTATTTGCCATTTTGCTCGGAAAACGGGTCTCATTTCAAGATCGTCTATTATTACAAGAATCATTAAATAATCTATCTGTTGACGGAATCATTAAGCTTGTGAAACGGATTATCATTTTTACGATTATCATCGAAACCGTTGGCGGAATCCTCCTCGCCATCTCGTTTGCTTATGAATTTCCCATTGACCGAGCCATTTACTATGGGTTTTATCACTCCATTTCCAGTTTTAACAATGCGGGCTTTGATTTGATGGGAAGTTTTCGAAGCTTCACGAATTATGCTGAACACATCTATGTCAATCTGATACTCTGTGTATTGATCTTCCTTGGTGGTATTGGCTTTATTGTATTGAACGAGGTGTATGAGTACCGTAAAACGAAGCGATTTTCTTTACATACAAAGCTTGTATTTATGACAAGTCTTATTTTAACTATTGTAGGGACAGTTTTGATTTTCTGTTTTGAATTTAACAATCCACAAACCCTACAACCCCTCTCAATGGCAGATAAAATTGTTAGCTCTTTGTATCAAGCGATTAGCCCTAGATCAGCTGGGTCCAATACACTCAGCATCCCTGATCTCACCCAATCCACTTTATTTCTGTTGATCCTACTTATGTTTATCGGAGCTTCACCAGGGTCATTTGGGGGAGGGATTAAAACAAGTACATTCGCAGTATTGGTAGGGGCGGTTTGGGCACAGATCACAGGGAAGTCAGATGTTAGCTTTTTTAAGAGGCGGATTCCCTACCGATTCATCTATCGCTCTTTAACAATCGCAACGATTGCCATTCTCATCATCATCATCGTTACGATGTTACTAACCATATCAGAACAACATAGGAAAGTAGACTTCTTAACCATTCTCTTTGAAGCTACATCTGCTGCTAATATAACAGGGCTCTCAATGGGACTTACACCTCACCTTTCATTTGCTGGAAAAGTGATCATCTCGGTTACGATGTTCATCGGACGAATCGGGCCGCTCACCATCGCATTTGCCATAGCAAGCAGAAGGAGAAATAACCTATATCGTTATCCAGAAGGAAAAGTAATGATCGGGTAATGGTAATACAAAGGGGCAGATAACATGCGCGAACAGCATTTTGCAGTAATTGGAATAGGGCGTTTCGGTTCTAGTATCGCGACCACTCTCTATAAAGAGGGCAACGAGGTATTAGCGATTGATATGAATGAATCCCGAATTGATGAGATCAAGGATCAGGTTTCTCACGCGGTGATCACTGATTCAACGGATGAAGAAGCCCTTCGAGCGATCGGAATCCGCAACTTCGATACCGTCATTGTAGCCATCGGTGACGATATCCAAGCGAGTATCTTAACGGTACTCGTTTTAAAGGAGCTCGGAATTAAGCAAGTAGTCGCCAAAGCACTTAATAAGCGCCATGCCCAAGTGCTCTATAAGATAGGGGCAGATATGGTTGTCTTCCCTGAACGAGATATGGGTGAACGTGTCGCTCATCATCTCATGTCTCCCAATGTATTAAACTTTCTCAAGCTAGCAGATGATTACAGTGTCGAAGAAATCAAAGTTCCCCACAGTATGGCAGATCGAAATTTACGCGAAATCAACTTACGCGCCGAGTACAACTTAAATGTGATCGCCATTCGTTCAGGTGAACAGATTGATATTGCACCCCATCCAGAGCGTGTTCTAGGGATTAATGATGTCTTGGTCGTCATTGGAGAAAATAGCGATTTAGAAAGATTTACAGATTTGGCTTAGAATTCTAGCATATTCTTTATAGTTTCCTTTCTATCAAATGTGCCAATGTCGTTTGGTCTAATAGCTGCGCAATCGAATCCCTAATTAATGCCCAAAATGGCTTTAGGAGGCACGTCCCTTCTAATGGACATGCTTCGTATGAGGTGATACTTACACACCCCATCGGGGCAAGCGGACCTTCTAAACTCCGGATCACATCACCTATGACGATTTGGTCCGGAGCTTTTGCTAACATGTAACCTCCATTCTTCCCTCGCTTACTTTTTAGATAACCTAACATCTTCAATTGCAGGAGGATTTGTTCTAAGTAAGCAACAGGAACTAGGGTTTGTCCAGATATATCCGCAATCGTTGAAACATTTCCCTCTTGTAATCCCAAAGCAATGAGTGCCCGTAGTGCATACTCCCCTCTACTCGATACTTTCACCTTTAATCCCCCCTTTTCCGATCTAATATTATACCTATCAATTTATGAATTTTTCCTGTCGTTATGCCGATTTTAGTGCGCATAATGTATGAAATTGACATATATTAGTCTCATAGTCAGTTCGATACCTGAGTATGTTAGTCAACATAATCAAGTAGAAGGGGTAGATCGATATGAAGTATGCCAGACATATACAAAATCTTTTGAATTTAGAAGGGGTAAATCTCGATCCCCACAAGGATGCCTCGCATTATTATCAAACCATGTGCCGTTTGATTCGAGCATCTAATTGCACCATTGACCGAATTACTCCTTATCTAACTGCACCTGTTGCTCCACTTGAATATGGACGAAATCAAATCTATTGCTCTGATTTATTTGAGGTGATTGTGTTACATGTTCCACCGAAAGTAGAAACCCCCATACACGATCACGGCGAAGCCTGCTGTTGTGTTCATGTGATAAAAGGGAGTACTTTAAACCGTGTATATCGAAAAAATGTCAACGAAACCCTAGACATATTAAGCAGTAAGCACTTCATAGCAGGCGAGTTTTTCTATAGTCCACATGGCCAAATTCATTCGATGTATAATCCAACCGATCAACCCATAGTTACCTTGCATGTCTATACACCCCCCATTTCAGGTAATCATATCTATCCCAATAATGTGCTACAATCGCACAAGGAGGGGGTATAAACTTGAAAACAAGGGAGAAGGAATTTTCTGAAAGTTTGAACGATCAGAGAAGTATCTGGCTAAATGGAAAACGAGTTCGTATTTTAGAAGAAGAAGCATTTCGTGGTGCGATTCAAACCGTCTGTAATCTATTTCGAATGATGGATGATCCTAGCACTCAAGAAAGTGTTGCCTATGTGAGTCCTACTACTGGCGAGTGGGTTCATCAATCATTTCACATTCCGCAGTCAATCACCGATTTACAAAAGCGGCGTGTTGCCTTTGAACAATGGAGCGAAGCAACGGACGGGATGATGAGTAGACTCTCTGATTATGCACGTTCTCGTTTAACTGGATGGTACTGTGCTCGTAATCAATTCTCTATATATGATTCTGCATTTCCAGAGAAAATAACTCGTTACTATCAACAAGCACGGGACGAAAATCGATTTATTACGGTTGTGCAAAGAGATGTTCAAATCAACCGCGCTAATCAATATGACCCTCAGCTTCTACGTGAATCAGGACTACTACACATCACTCGAAAGACACAAGATGGCATCTACTTAAACGGGGCTAAGATGATTGCTACCGCAGCCCCCTATACGCACGACTTCCTGATCTATCCGGTTGTAAGGTTAAATGAATCTCAAAAATCAGTAGCGAATATGTTAATTGTCCCTGCGGATTCCTCTGGGTTACACATCGTATGCCGGGAATCGTTTGCCAAGAGTGATCTGGAGCAACAAGACTTTCCCCTGAGTTCCCAATATGACGAGATGGACGCCCTCCTTATTTTTGATGATGTCTTTATTCCGTGGGAATATGTATTCATTCATGAAAATCCAGAAGCGATCTGGGCTATCAAAGAGAATCCCCATTCGATTTGCTTGGGATATCATCAAGCCATTATCCGCTTAAAGACAAAGCTAGAGTTCATCACTGGCTTAGCTTGTAAAATCGCTACAACCATTGGAGCTACTCAATTTCTCCATGTTCAAGAAAAACTGGGTGAGCTAATCTCACAAGTAGAAACCATTCACGCATGTATTATTGCCAGTGAAGCAGAGGGTGCGATGACTGAGGAGGGCGTTTATCTACCGAGAGAGACGACCATTGACACAGCTAAAAATCTCGGAACTACCTTCTATCCGCGGGCAGTTGAGATCCTCCAATTAATCGCTGCTGGAGGGGTTATTCAAATTCCTTCAAGTGTACAAGATTTCCAATCTCCTATATCTGACCTGATGAATCAATATTTCCGTGGTGCAGATGTAGATGCGCTAAGAAGGACCAAGCTATTTAAACTGGCCTGGGACGTCATAGGGACCCCGTTTGCCTCACGATCCGAGTTGTACGAGCGATTCTACTCTGGAGACCCCATCCGTAATCGAGCTGGACAGTATTTATCTTACAATAAAGATAAGCTAACAAATATGGTTGAAAAGTATCTATGAGCCGATACTAAAATAAAACAAGCTCTTGCGGACGAAGAGCTTGTTTGTTTAACTCAATCTATTTCATCTCCGAAATGGCCACCAATTTGCTTTTCCTAAACTCTTCACCAGTACAGGAATAAGTAGAGGGAGCACAACAAAGGTGTATAAACATAGCCCGATCAAAATGATAGACGCAATCTGGATGAGGGATAACAACCCTGATGGAATCATCGCCGCAAAGGTACCGCCTAATATAATAACGGCTGAGATGATAACCGTCCCCATCTTTTTCATCGAAAATAGCATCGCATCCGCAACGGGTATATCGTGATATTCATTAAACCGATCCATGAGAAAGATACTATAATCGACTCCGAGTGCTATCAACATCACGAAGGCAAAAAACGGTACAATCCAGCTAATCCCGCTGTAACCGAGGATATCTACAAATAGAACCTCATTGATCGCCATGCTTGTATAGTAAGTAAGAAGTAACGATCCAATGATATAAATCGGCATCATGAAAGAACGGAATAGAAACACCAACACAAGCCCGATTCCGAGCAACATAAGCGTAACAGTGCGAGAGTAATCTTGATTCGACATATCTTTTAAATCGGCATTCATACTTGTAATACCACCTATTGCCACTGTGGCATTTTCTAGCTTCGTTCCTTTCGTTGCTCGATGTACTGCCTCTTTTAGCTTCTCCACTTGATCCATAGATTCACGAGCATATGGATTCGATTTAAAAACGACGTCCATCGTCACCGTCTTCCTATCCGGTGATAAATACACCTCTAATACGTTTTGAAAACCCTTATCTTCTACTATATCTGCTGGCATATAAAATCCATCGACACTCGAAGTACCTGATAGATCCGTTAAATACCTCTGGGCAACTCCTAATCCATCGGATACCTTATTTAGACCATCTGCCCCTTGGCTTAGACCTGATTTTAATTCCTCTAATTGATCTCTTAGCTTACCAAATCCGCCAAGTAATACTCTCTGCCCATCATTCATTCTAGATAATCCATCCGTTAGACGAGGGAGTTGTTTCACAATCTGCCCTTGTGCATTCGCTGCTTTTTCTAAGCCTTGTACTTGTTTTTCTATTCCTTGAGTAAAGGCATTGATCTCTTTGGTTACCTTATCTTCATTTTCCATCATTTTTTCTAGATTGGAACGAAACTTCATCATTTTATTCTTTTTCTCTATTGCTGACAGGATATTGCCTTTGATTTTTTGATATTCTGCTAAGGCACCTAAACCCTTCATATTTTTTTCTAAGTTCTGGAAATGCTCTTCTTTTATTTGATCCAATTGATTTAACAAAGGATCGATCTGTTGTAAGTCACGATTCACTCCTTTATATGCCTTAGAGAAGTTTTGATACATACGAAGCAGCTCTTGTGTTTTTTCTTTTGCGGTCTCTAGCTCTTTCTTTGCTTGTACAGAGCCAGCCTTCATCCCCTGCTCCATTTTCGATAAATAGGTTTCAAGCAAAGTTAGTTTTGATTCTGCGAGACTCGTCCCATCAATCAAGCGCTGGATTCCGTCCGTTGCTCGTTTTAGTTCAGGCTCTTTCTTGGTTAATTCATCATTTGCTTCCTTTAATCCCTCTGAAACTTTTTCAACACCCTCTTTTCCTTTTCCTAACCCTTTCCCTAGCTTTTCCGACTGCTTTGTAATCAAAAATTTCTCAAAGGGTTCTCCCATAGGTCTCGTAATCGAGCGGACAGAAGCGACTAAGTCTACCTTATCTAGCTCCCTACTAATCCGTTCCACCACATAAAAATAATCAACTGAATCCAACCGATCATCATTTTTAAAAACCAGCTTCGTGGGCATCGATTCCCCAGCACCAAAGCTTTGTTCGATCACACGAAATGCCTTAATAGTAGGTACATCTTCGCCTATTTCTTCTATTGAGTTAAACGATACCTCTCCTTTGTAAGCCATCATAAAGGGAACACAAATGATGGCTACCAAGAGTATAGAAAGAATAGGTCTAGATAATGAAAAGCTTCCTATGAAACCCCATAGTCTACTATCCTTATGTTCTAACTTTCTTTTGGACGGCCAGTAAATCGCTTTCCCCAGAAGCGCCATAAAGAATGGAACCAACGTAAATAGGGCGATTAGCAACACGACGATCCCTACCGCAACTGCTGCTGCAGACTGATACAGATTAAACTCAGAGAATCCTATGGAAGCAAAGCCAACCATGACCGCAATCCCACTAATGAGTACCGTACGCCCTGCCCGTTTATATGTTTCTATGATTGCTGGGACTACCTGCCCGCTATGTATTAACTCTTCCTTAAAACGGCTTAAAAGCAAAATGCAATAATCTGTCCCAATTCCAAACAAAATAGCTACCAAGAAAATTCGTGTGTTACCCGAGATCGGAAAATCAAACTGGTCCACTAAGAGGGAAATAACGGATTGGGAAGTAAGATAAGTGATACCCACTGTTAATAGAGGAATAACCGGGGCAACAACGGAGCGAAATACTAGAAGTAAAACGAGAAGAATGAAAATAACGGTAATCTCCTCTGTCTTCTTTAATCCTGCTTCTGACTTTTGGAGCAGTTGACTTGTAATAATCGACTCATTCGTATAAGCATATTTAACCTCTATCCCATCCAACGTTTTAGATAAAGATTTCGTAAGAGTAGATAGGCTACGTTTTTTTTGATCCACATTTAATGAGGCTAAGATTGCTTTTCCATCTTTGGAAACAAGAGTTTCCGTTAGCTGTTTCTCTTTAAAATGAGTTGTAATCTTCTTAATCCCTAACGATTCTTTATTCTGCTCTAAACGATGGACTGCCTCTTCTGCTTCCTTAATCTCATGATCCGTCAATTTTTGATCGCCATAAAAAACCAGAGCAACTTGGGAAGAATTTCTTTTTCCATACCCTTCTACTATCAATTGAGAAGCAAGTTTCGATGAATATCCTTCTGGAACTTCGATTCTTCCTTTTTCACGTACTAAATCAGACATACTCGGAGCTACATAGACTAAGCCTACCATCGTAATCACCCATATAAGGACAATCCACCAACGACCCTTTAACATCCTCTGCAAATTCAGTCCCCCGTTGTACTTGCTATATTTTTATATATTGTTTTAATTTCTACAAATTATTAAACACCCCTTTTTATGATCTTCACTTGTCATCATTTAGACAATAAAGAAAGCCCTATAAGGAGGTCTCCGCCTACTTATAGGGTTTTTTCTCTGTAATAATTTATCTACGAAATGGCCACCAGTTCGCTTTCCCAAAGTTCTTGACCAATACAGGGATCAAAAACGGGAGCACAACAAAGGTGTATAACAATAATCCTATTAAAATAATCGAAGCAATTTGAATGAGTGATAACATGCCTGATGGAATCATCGCCGCAAAGGTACCACCTAAAATAATAACCGCAGAAATAATAACCGTCCCCATCTTCTTCATTGATAACAGCATCGCATCGGCAATCGTTACGTCTTGATACTCATTAAATCGATCCATAAGGAAGATACTGTAGTCCACTCCAAGTGCCATTAAGATCACAAAGCTAAAGAATGGGACAACCCAACTAACTCCACTATACCCCAAGATATCAATGAATAAAACTTCGTTCATTCCCATCGTCGTATAATATGTGAGAAGGAGAGAGCCTAGGATATAGGTCGGCATGATGATCGAGCGGAATACAAACACTAAGATAATCCCGATCCCCATCAACATAAGCGTAACGGTGCGAGCATAGTCTTGATTCGACATCGTGTTCAAATCGGCACTTACACTGGTGATCCCACCTACGGCTACAGTAGCGTTTTCTAGCTTCGTTCCTTTCGTCGCCCGCTGGATCGCATCTTTTACATCATCTATCTGATTCATCGTCTCTCGAGCGTATGGATTCGTCTTAAACACTACATCTAGCGTCATCGTCTTCCGATCGGGAGACAGATAGGCATCTAACACTTTTAGGAAGTCCTTATTTTCTAGCACATCACCTGGGATATAAAATCCATCCACACCTGAGGAATCCGTTAGGCCAGTCAGATAATTTTGTGCATCTCCCAAACCACCTGATATCTTATCTAATCCTTTTGCACCTTCAGCAAGGCCGGATGACAATTTTCCCAGCTGTCCACTAAGGGCTTGATACTCTTTTAGTAGCCTCTTTTGACCCTCATTTATACTAGTTAAACCGTTGGTTAATTGGGGCGTCTGTTTTACTATGGCCCCCTGTCCGTCAGCTAATTTCTTAAAACCGGCTATTTGCTGATCAACCCCTTCGATGAGTTTGTCTAATCCCGAAACTAGCTCTTTTTGCTTGGCAATCGCTGCTGCTAAGCTCGCATTAGCATATTCCATTTTTGACTTTAGTTCCGATGGTTCTAATCTTAGGCTAATCTCTTTATACGTTTGGTAAAGCCCTTGATAAACTCTAAGCAAATCCTGTACACCTGATTTTGCCTCCTGAAGTCCCTTCTTCACTTCCGTAGAGCCTGCGATTCCCACTTGACGAATGCCGTTATCCACTTGGGCTAGACCTGATTGTAGCTTCGACAGCCCTGATTGAACGCGAGATGTTCCGCTAACTAAGTCGTTAATTCCGCTCACACCACGCTTAATTTGAGGCTCTTGTTTCGATAATTCCTCACTTGTCTTATGAAGCTCATCCGAAACTTTGGAAACACCCTCTTTTCCCTTCCCCACTCCTTCTTCTAGTTTCTCTGACTGTTTCGCAATTAAAAATTCCTCTAGTGGCTTCCCGATCGGTCGCGTGACAGAGCGAACAGATTTTACCAAGTTTACTTTCTCTATTTCTCGACTGATCCGTTCCGTAAGATAAAGATATTCGTTTGAATCCATTGGTTCATCATTCTTTAAGATCACTTTCGTCGGCATGGATTCCCCAGCTCCAAAGCTTTTTTCGATCACATGAAATGCCTTGACTGGCGGGGCATCCTTATTAATTTCCTCTAGTGAATTAAAAGTAAGCCTGCCCTCATAAGCAAAGATAAAGGGAACACAGATAATCCCCACAACGAGTAGCGAGAGTATCGGCTTTGATAGAGAGAATCTTCCTGCAGCCCCCCATAACTTACTTTCCCTATGGTTCAATTTCTTCTTAGATGGCCAGTAGATCTTCTTTCCTAGTACCGCCATAAAAAATGGAACCAGTGTAAACAAGGCTAGCAACAACACAGCAACTCCCACAGCTACTGCCGAGGCGGATCGATACAGGTTAAATTCCGAAAAACCAATCGAAGCAAAACCTACCATAACGGCAATTCCACTAAAGAAAACTGTACGACCAGCGCTCTTATATGTCTCTACAATGGCATTAGTGACACTCCTGTTATCAGATAATTCTTCCTTAAAGCGACTTAAAAGCAAGATACAATAATCGGTTCCAATCCCAAATAGTATCGCTACTAAAAACATCTGGGTGTTGTTGGAAATAGGGAAGTCAAATCGATCGATTAAGATAGATACAATCGATTGAGATGCAAGGTATGAAAATCCCACTGTCAAAAGCGGAATCACAGGAGCCACAGCAGAACGAAAAACGAGTATCAAGACAATCAAAATAAAGGCAACCGTAATCCCCTCTGTCTTCTTAACTCCCTCTTCCGATGACTTCATCAACTGATCTGTAATCATCCAGTCACTTGTAAATTGATGCTGAACCTTAATCCCTTCCAATGCTTTTGATAGATCTTGACTAAGAACAGATGCCTTCTTGTCTCCCTTTTGTACGCTGAGAGATACTAAGATCGCCTTTCCATCTTTTGAAACCATCGTATCTTTTAACTGGCTGTCTTTAAAATGGGTAGCAATTTCTGTAATGCCAAGCGATTTCTTTTTCTGTTCCAACAGATCAACCGCTTTTTTCGCTTCCTCTATATCACCCTCGGTCAATTTTTGGTCGTTATAAAAAACAAGCGCAACTTGTGAGTTATGTTGACCATCCGTTTTTTCTTGTAACTGCAATGCAAGCCTCGAAGAGTACCCATTTGGAACTTCAATATTTCCCTTTTCACGCACTAAATCAGCCATGTTAGGGGACATATAAAACAATCCCACAATTAGTAAAACCCATGACAAAGCAACCCACCAACGGCCTTTAATAATCGCTTTCAATTCCATTCCTCCCATCTATTTATGTTTGTTTATGTCCTCTAAGACCCGTTGTAGTTTTTGATACGTACAAAGAAATTGTTCCAACTCTTCTTGTTCAAAGTTATTCAGCATAGAACTCACTAGGTGATGAATCCGCTCTTCTGTTTTCATGTACAAAGATTTACCTTCCTCCGTCAGTGTTAGATACACAACTCTTCGATCTTTCTCATCCCGTGTTCGCTGAATCCACCCTTTCTTCCACATGCGATTAATCATCGCCGTGATTGCACTTTTCTTCACCTGAAACTTTTTAGCTAAATCCGAAGGGGTACAAGATTTGATTTGATAGATATAGCGCAGGGTATAATGCTGATCACTTGTCATATCATCATTCATCTGATCTCTGACTAAGGATTCCCCATTTTTATTAACCGAAAAAGATAACTCTATATACTGATCGACTAGGTGTTTAATCTCGATGGGAAGCATGTTTCCTCATCACTCCCTTTTTTATATTCCGCCTATTAATAGTTCATTCATTTAACTATTAATTAATTTAACTATATGATCCTATCTGCTAATCGTCAATTCATTTCGCTGTTCGTTTTCAAAATAGACATACGTTCTGCCTGTCTCATTTGAATAATATTCCATGAATCTATGCATAATATGCCAATCTATATTGGAAGAGAGGAGTTTACTCGATGCCTCCATGGATAGAGATTATTTTACGCACCATATCTGCTATTTTCTTTTTATTTATCGTTACGAAAATACTAGGCAAACGACAACTATCTGAGCTGTCACTGTTTGAGTACATCACAGGGATTACAATTGGTAACTTAGCCGCGTCACTTTCGATTGATTTAGATGGTAGATGGTATCAAGGAGTTGCGTCACTTACAGTATGGGCACTCGTTGCGATGGGAATTGAGTACATTACCCTGAAAAGCAAACGATTGCGAAATGTGCTCGATGGTAAATCCACCATACTCATAAAAAATGGACAAATCCTAGAAGAGAACCTTGGAAAAGAGAGAATTACAGTAGATGAACTAATGGAACAACTACGATATAAAAATATCTTTTCCCTCAGCGATGTGGACACGGCTATTCTGGAGCAGAACGGAACATTAAATGTACTATTGAAAAAAGAAAATCAACCTCTTACCCCTAAAATGCTAGGTATCAAGGTTGAGAAGGAAACATTTCCAGAGGTTGTAATCTCTGATGGATGTATGATGGAAGACACATTAATATCCTTGGGCTTGACTAGGAATTGGTTAATGTCAGAACTGAAAAAACGTCGATTACAAGTAGAAGATGTTTTTCTAGCACAAGTAACTTCAAATGGAAGCTTATATATTGATTTATACGAAGATAAGATTCATCCTGTACACATACAGGCAGGTGAAAAAAATCTTCTCTATACTTTGTTAAATAAGTGCGAAGCGGATCTGGCACTCATGCATCTATCCGCCAAAGATCCGAAAGCGAAAAAAATATATAAACAATCTGCTGAACAATTACGAAAAGAAATCATGAATCTTCGCCCCTTGTTAAAATAGGAAAGACATGGCATAAATCGTGCGCCATGTCTTTTTTACGTTACTCAATAACGGTGGTACTCCCTACATAGTAATCCTGCCATTGCTCACGAAGCTCTCGCTTGAGAAACTTTCCTACTCCCGATTTCGGAATCTCGTCTACAAACACGATATCGTCTGGAATCCACCATTTAGCAAATTGAGTGTGTAAAAATTCGAGAATCTCTCGTTTGAGATTTTGCCCTTTGTACAAGTCCTGTAAGACGATACATGCCAATGGACGCTCCTCCCATTTTTCATGAGGAATCCCCACCACACATGCTTCAAATACCGCTTCATGTGTCATCAGAGTGTTCTCTAGATCAACAGACGAAATCCACTCTCCACCACTCTTTATTAAATCCTTCGTCCGATCCACCACTTTGATGGAACCTTCTTCATCTACCGTTACAACATCTCCTGTATGAAGCCATCCATCTAAAAATGTATCACCGCTCCGTTCATCACGATAGTATTCGCTCGCAATCCAAGGACCCCGAAGTAACAGCTCACCCATCTCTTTATCATCCCATTTCACTTCACCTGCTGCTCCCACCACTTTCATCTCGATTCCCTGTACCATGTATCCTTGTCTCGTCAGGGATTGGATGCGATCTTCCTCAGAACCATCTTGATAGCTTTTTAATCTGGCAAATGATACAAGTGGGCTTGTCTCAGTCATACCATACGCATGATAAAAAGGAACGTTCCACTTCTCTTCAAAGGCTCGTACCATCGCGAGTGGTGCCGCTGAACCACCACATAACACACCACGAAGGCTAGAGAGATCATACACCTTCTGCTCTAATTCCTTCAATAACCCTAACCAGATGGTCGGAACACCACCTGTGACGGTAACTTGCTCTGATTCAATCAATTCCGCCAGCAATTGAGGGGTGAAATAAGGCCCTGGCAAGACCTGAGTACTTCCAAACCATACACATGCAAACGGTAGCCCCCACGCATTCACATGGAACATTGGCACAACCGTTAAAACCGTATCTCTTTCCGAAACAGCTGTACTATCCGCCAAACCAAGGGCCATCGCATGAAGAACGATACTCCGATGGGTATAAACCACCCCTTTGGGATTTCCTGTTGTAGCCGACGTATAGCACATGCCCGCCGCTTGATTCTCATCTTCTATGGACAGAAATGGAAAGGAAGGGTCCGACTCGGCCAAAAGTGTCTCATATGAATAAAGTGGTTTTAAGGGAGAATTCGGGAGATCCGTATTAGACATGATCACAAACGCTTTGACGGTAGAAAGATGAGGAACAATCGCTTCTACAAGAGGGAGAATATCCGGATCAATCAGGAGGACCTTATCCTCCGCGTGATTGATGATATAGGCGATCTGCTGAGGGGACAGCCGGATATTAATCGTATGCAATACAGCTCCTATGCTGGGGATCGCAAAGTATGCCTCTAGATGGCGATGATGATTCCAGGCAAGCGTCCCTACCCGATCCCCCTTCTGTATTCCTAGCTTTTCTAACGCATGAGCAAGACGTCGTGTTCTCTGCGCAATCTCCCCATATGTAAAACGATGGATTCCCCCAGCCGTTCGGGAGATCACCAGTTTCTTAGAAAAATAGCGCTCTGCATGTTCAAACATCATGGGTACCGTAAGTGGAACATTCATCATCATGTGCATCTGCTCCTTTGGTCTGTTATGAAAAGTCAGTTTAATCGGAAAATAAATGTCATATGAAAAAATGCCTATAGAATACGTACAAAAATGTATTTCTCGTTCGTTCCTGATTTGATACTCATGCAATAGTATTAATTCTATTCTTTAAATATAAATTCCTCTTTATGATGTGTGTTCAGTAGCAATCTTACAAATGTGTAATCGATCTGTTAGGGATTTCGATAGAAATAAGATCATGAATCCCTTAAAGTGTACCTACATTTCAGTGATCAGTGTAAAAATAGGAGAAAATGAGAAAATAAGATATACACGGTTCACTAGGAGAGTAGGAGACGAAAATGAATACACTCGAACTGAAAAAAGTATGCAAAATCTATGAAGGAACCGTCTCCTATCAAGCCCTCGATGATATGGATTTCACCGTGAAAAAAGGCGAATTCGTAGGCATCATGGGTCCCTCAGGAAGTGGAAAGTCAACCTTGCTTAATGTCATTTCCACCAACGATTTCCCGACTTCTGGACAAGTTTTCTTATTAAATCAAGACCTTCATCGTTTATCGGAAGATACATTGGCTCAATTCCGCCGATCCAATTTAGGATTTGTCTTCCAAGATTTTAACTTGCTGGACTCACTCACCATACGTGAAAACATCCTTCTACCCTTAGCACTAGAAGGAACTCCCTTTTCCACTATGAATCAAGCATTACAGGAAATCTCCATGCAGTTAGGGATTTCCGAGATCCTCGAACGATTTCCGCATGAGATTTCAGGTGGTCAGGCTCAACGGGTAGCCATCGCACGGGCAATCATTCATCGTCCTTCCCTTTTACTAGCAGACGAGCCTACAGGGAACTTAGATTCCCGAGCATCTCACGATGTATTAAACATCTTAGAACAGATGAATCAAGATTTTGGTGTAACAATTTTAATGGTTACGCATGACCCGATCGTAGCTAGCCATTGTCACCGTGTCGTCTTTATTAAAGATGGGCGGATTTATAACGAAATGTATCGCGGAGAGAAGCAACAAGACTTTTACCATGAGATTTTAAATGTACTTTCATTACTAGGAGGAACTAGATATGACTTTTAAGCAGTTTGCCTTGCATAATGTACTACGAAATCTATCCTCCTATTTAGCTTTTTTTATGGCAAGCACCGTTTCCGTTATGGTCTTTTTTATCTTTTCAGTGGCTTCTTTTCATCCCGATATATATGTAGCAGACACATCCACAGACTTAGCTGATTTATTAACCATCATCCTGACTTTTCAATACGGATGTTCATTAATATTTATTCTTTACTCATTTGGAACTTTTCTCCATAGACGGTGGAGAGAGTTTGGTTTACTACGCCTTCTTGGCATCACGGATCTGCAGCTTATCAAACTAATGTTTTTAGAAAATATCCTGATTGGCTTCATTTCGATTATCTCTGGGATCCTACTAGGTCTTCTCTTCTCAAAGTACTTCTTTTTCGTCATCTCTATGATATTTCAGTTCCCTGTAGAATTTCATCTATCCGCCTTTCCAATCTGGTTCACCTTTATTTCATTTATCAGTCTATTTATGTCGGTATCGATCCTGTCTCCATTTTTCATTCGTTCGAAAAACATCTATTTCCTATTAACCAAAAGTCGAAAACAGAGCCGTCAATCTAAGACTTCTCTTATACAAGCTGTAAGTGGTATCACCATTATTCTGCTGATGTATGGATGGTTAGTATATCAGATCCAGAATCATGATAAACTGAAGAGAGTAGCGTCTACAGAATGGCTAATGTACTCGGGCTACAATTTCTATATGGACATTGCGATTCTTATCGTCATTACCTATCTTCTCTTCTCTCAAATCAGTATGTTAGGTATGACATTATTAAAGCGAAATTCGCGTTTTTATTTTTACAAGACAAACCTTCTCTGGATCTCAAGCCTAGCTCATCAAGCGAAGCAGAACGTCCGAAACTTATTTATGTCTACTATATTATTCACGGTTTCATTAGCCTTTACAGCAAATCTATTTACAAGCTATCTATATACAGCTGAACAACTACTGAAGGAATACTTAGTCCCAATCTCTTATTTATCTTATCCTGAAGACAAGCATCTACAAGAAAATATAAATTATATTGATACGTATCTGGATCAAAATGAATATGAATATGAAAAAGTCCAGACTCCTATTCTCGCTTTGAATAACCTGCGGACACCATGGGAAAAGACCCCTATAGCCGTCTTATCCAACTCCAACTTCAATCAGTTAGCTCGCTTTCTAGGTAGGGCGCCTATCTCACTTGAGGGAAAGGATTCCCTCGAACTGATTTGGGAAGGTTGGGGTGTAAACACTCCTTCCATGTTTCACCAAAAAGAAATGGAAGTAGGCGGAAAGAAACTAAACATAATTGGAACAGATGACACACCCTACTTTAAGTTTGTAGCACAAATTTTTTATGTACTTAGTGATGAGCTCTATCGCGAAGTAAAATCCAGCTATCCTACTTACACTCTTGTACAATACCAGATACCGGACTGGACTCGTCTGGGGGACTTTAGTAAGCAAATTTCAAAACGATTTAATAACGCATCAGCTCAACTAATGACTGCAGCAGATAATTTTCAAGGAGAGCTTGTACGAAATAAAACCTTCTTCTTCATTGGTTCCTTTATTAGTATACTCTTCTTCATCGCAGCGATTAGTTTCCTCTACTTCCGCTTGTTTGCAAACATTCAAGAGGAGAGAGAAAAATATCGTAACTTAACCAATATCGGTCTGAAAAGAAAAGAAATCAAGCGGATTATCACTCGCCAGCTATCCATTTTTTTCTTTACTCCCTTTATCGTTGCATCCTTCCATACCTATTTAATTCTCATTCTCTTAAATAAAAAATGGATTGAATTGGCTCCGTTTGATAAAATTCTTCAGGTCCTTACCATCTTCGGTGTGATCCAAATTCTCTATTTCATATGGATCCGCTCGAAGTATATTCGTATGATCTTCCGCTACGTGGATTTAGGAAAAAGCTGACCTGTTTTATTGCTGAAATATAATCATTACCTGTGTTCCTTGGTTTAACTCCGATTGAACCTGTAGGTCATGGGTTAATTCATCACAAATCTTTTTCACGAGAAAGAGTCCGATACCCGTGGATTCACCAAATACACGTCCATTTTTCCCAGTAAAATATAAGTCAAACACACGGGGGATGTCCTCAGGGGCAATCCCCACCCCCTGATCGATCACAGAAAGATATACTTCCCTGTGCCTCTGTCCAATCTGAATCTTAATCCTTTTACTCTCACCCGAAGTATAGCGAATCGCATTTGTCAGCAATTGAAAGAGAACAAACTTCAACCATTTGCGATCTGTCGGGACCGTGAACTCCTCCTCTGCTTCGATCACAGGAAAAATTTCCTTTCGAATAAAGAGGCGCTTCATCTCATTGACCGTTTCCCTTGCAATCTGATTTAAAGAGACTTGTTCCACGTAAAAATCATTTAAAAATGACTTAATACGTGATAGATATAAAACCATATTTAAGCTATGCTCGATCCGATCAATCTCCTCTTGCATATCATCCGCGCTCTCCAAAGCCTCTTCTGCTTGGACAGTTAGCTTCAAGGCGGATAGTGGGGTTTTTAATTGATGTACCCAGTGATAAATAAAATCGATATGCTCCTGCTTCTGCTTAAGTTCCTCTTGCGAAGCGAGACGAAGAAGACGATGCTGTTTGGAAAACGCTTTTTTCACCGCATCGGTAAGAGGGGTTCGATTCTGAATACCTAAGAACTCATCCCCCTGCTCCCACTCCTTTTCCAATCGACGATAAAACGACCCCTCCATCCCCAAGCGGACCAGCAGAAACATAGCAAAAGGGAAAACGCTCACTAAAAATATATAAAGAATGTTCTCCCTGATTATCCTTTCATCTAAATAGCGAAGCGTATAGTAGAGGAGTAAAAACTGAATCACATAGATCAGGACAAAAGGGCTGTATATCTTAAAGAACAACCTCATTTAACGTTTTCCTCCCACGTAACATGAATTCGATAACCCACTCCCTTCACCGTCTCAATCGCATGATCGATCTCTAATTCTTGTAGCTTCTTGCGCAGTCTTGCTATATATACATTTAATGTGTTTTCACCAATAAATAATTGCTCATCCCATACATGCTCAAGCAGTTTACTCCTTTTAACAGAGCGAGGATACGAACTTATGAGGAGATCTAACATATCCATCTCTTTCTTCACCAAGAACAGTTTCTGATCACAAAAATGTAACTCAAGCCGCTCTGGATACAAAATTAAGCCATGAAAACGAATTTCTCGCTCCTTATCAGCAGATGAATTCATAGAAAATTCACCGTAACTACGCCGAATTTGGCTCTTAATCTTGGCCATTACGACATCATAGGAAAATGGCTTTGTAATAAAATCGTCCGCCCCATATTCAATCGCCATCACCTGATCCATATCCCCAATCCGTGCTGAAACAAAGATAATCGGACATGACGAAAGTTGACGAATCCTTTTACACCAATAATAGCCATCATACTTAGGGAGATTAATATCGAGTAGAACCACATGCGGAGAGTGCTTTTGAAATAGATCATCTATCTGGTCAAAATCATCTACTAAAATCGGTTCATAACCAAATTTAAACAAATGATTTGATAAAAGTTGGGCAATTTTCTGATCGTCTTCTACAATAAGTATCTTATACATAGATGGATCCCTCCCTTCCGCCGTAACCGCTTATAAACAAAAAAACCTTTCCTTCTATTCTGTTCGTTTGATGAAGTCCTCAACCTCACGGAATAAAGCTTTTCGCTCCCGATCTAACGTAATAATATGACAAGACTTCTCAAACCAAGATATCATTTTATCTTCGGATTTGATATTTGCATAGATATAATCCGCACTCTCAGGACGAACCGTTTCATCGTTTCTAGATTGAACTACATAAGCAGGTATCTTCACTTCATGAAGCTTGCGCCTTACCTCACGGATCAGCTTTAGAAGCTGGGCGATGCTACCTAATGGAGTTCGAGTTACCGGAACCATTGCATTTTGAATCTGGGCGCTTCTCGCACTTCTCTTTTGTGACGTATGGTATAAGTTCCGAGCAAAAAAATGAACGATCTCCACATATTTCGTCCGCTTATCCCGTATCCAGATAGGCGAACACATGGTAATCACTCCAGCTAGCGGACGATTCATAGCCAGTTTTAAAGCCAAGACTCCCCCCATAGATAGCCCAGCAGCATATATCTTTTCTACACCTGATTGTTTTAATTGATCGTAAGCATTTAGAACATCTTGAAACCAATCATGACGATCCGACTTTTGTAAATCCTCTGGAATGGTACCATGCCCTGTTAAAAGAGGGGCACACACAGAATACCCTAACTCCTGAAAATACTGACCCATGGGTCGCATTTCGGATGCAGAACCTGTAAATCCATGGATAAGTAAAATCCCCGTTTTTCCACCTGGATAATAAAACGGCTCTGGAGAACGCTGAATCGTTTCCATCGTTGTCATCTTCCTCCATTTCCCGTAAACATATATCATTAGGATAACACAAAAATTTTTCCTTTAAACCTTATACACCATTACCCAGTACTTCTCTTCTTAACCCTTCTTCTTCCACATGTATGTATCTAGCAACAATCCCAGTTATAAAGGACTTTAGAAAAGTTTTGGTTTAACAAATCCTTTTTCTTAATGAACCAATTCCCTACACCAAAATCACCCCACATAATATCATTTCCCTCACTATCATCCGAGACAATTTGCAGAAGGAGAATATCATAGTCTGAATGTCTATATCTTGGATCCTCTTGCGTAAATGCAGGATATCCTCCGACCTTATGCTCCCAAGCCGATAGAGCATCCACAACATGTTCCCACATATCAGACATTTCTCCATCCACTTCTACTTCACTATCTAGATTGATCTTGCCAGAAGTAAATCTCTCAAAACGATGATCCCCACTACTGACAGCTTCATATTTCAGTTGATACGAAAGTTGGTATTCTTCTGTAATAGGAGTATACATTTCCTTTCCATTTATTTCGTCTATGTGGGAAAATTGAGTCACAAGTGATGATTCATCGTTCATGAGCACCGGATAGTATACCGTGCGAAAGTTTTTTTGATTAGTCGGATCATCAAAATTTAGTCCCCATAGGTCGTCATCATATGAAATAAAAAGTTGTAGAATACCACTTTCCGGAAAGAATTCTAATCTTGGAAGTTCTTCAAAGTTTAATTGCGCCAATAACATCATAGGGTTTCCATTTTCATCTACTGGGTGATCCACTGTTAGTGGTAGATATGGCTTACCACCAAATTTGCTTTGAAACAATGTTGTACTCCCTTTTCGAGCCGTTATGTGGATGTAGGGACGAACTGTTTTTTCCAGCACTTCTCGATATGTTTCTAATACTGTTGGTAACTCTAGCTTGTTTTGCAAATAAGACACTTCCTTCTAGAACGTATGTTTGTATTTGATTGTATCATTTTTAGAAGTATAGTTCTATATTCCTTCTACAAGCAAAATCCCTCGCCGATTGAAATTGAAATGGTTCGTTCTATACAAGAAGGATAGTCTTGTATCTTTTTATATGAGTTGCCCCACATTCGCCCTAAGAGTAAAAAGACTAGTCGGTTACATCCATGGTTAGAATTTAGGATACGAAAAAAGCTAGGAATATCAAGCATCCTAGCTTTTTCTATCTTGGTGCTGATGACAGGATTCGAACCTGCGACCTATCCATTACGAGTGGATTGCGCTACCAACTGTGCCACATCAGCGTATGGAATTTTTGACAACATCACCATTATAGTAAGCAGTATCTTGTCCTGTCAATATAAAAATGGCTCTGTTTGGTAGCAGAGCCATTTGCTTGTCTTACATAAAGTTTGGTGGAGGCGAGCGGAGTTGAACCGCTGTCCGAAGACCTCGCTACATAAGCTTCTCCGAGTGCAGTCGTCATATTGGGTTGTTTCATCACTTGAACTGCCCAACGACAGGCCTTTCAAATGACTAGCTACTAATGTTTCGCCTTTTAGACAGTAGCCGTCTAAAACGCTAGCCTACTAAGTTATGAGACCCATCTACGCCACATAGGCGATGGAGCAGTGGATCCTAGTTGCAATTAAGCAGCTAGAGCAAAATTGTTTTGTTTGCCAGTTATAATTGGCGTCCGCGTGATTAACGAGAAACGCAGCCCCTCGACTCGCTACTTATGCTCGAACAATCCCCGTCGAATCCCATAAACGCCCCCATAATAGAAGGGTTTAGAGAATGATATTCTAACAAGTTTCATCTTACCATGTAAGAATATGTCTACTCAATACCAAATGATACCTACTGATTCTGTTCTTTTAAACGACGTTGAATCTCTCGCTGTGCATCGCGTTTCGCGGCGGTATGGCGCTTATCGTATAGCTTCTTACCCTTCGCTAACCCTAATTCGACTTTGGCAAAGCCACTACGTAGATGGACATTGAGCGGAATCAAGGTAAGACCCTTCATCTTCGTTTGTCCGATCAATTTGCTAATCTCTCGCTTGTGCAATAGTAGCTTTCGTGTACGTGTCGGATCCACATTAAAGCGATTCCCTTGCTCAAAGGGGCTAATATGCATCCCTACGATCCATACTTCTCCTCTATCTACACGAGCATAGGCATCCTGTAGATTAATACGGCCTTGGCGAATCGACTTAATCTCTGTACCAGTGAGTACAATGCCAGCTTCAAAAGTCTCTTCAATATGATAATCATGCGTTGCTTTTTTATTACGGGCAATTACCTTTGTTCCTTTGGAGCTCATTGTACCACCACCTAACAGAAAAAATATCGCATCTAACATTTTACCAGATTTCCACTTCCAACGTCAAATGTGAAAGTTGGCATTATTTTTAAAAAAGGTCACTCCACGTTAAAATGTATACCCGCCTTTTGGAGGATCGAAACCCAAGAGCAGGGTGGGAATCCCCGCTCTTATCAAATTTTTATCGTTTTTTCTTTCTACGTGAGTCTTTTTTCGGTCCTTTAGATGCAAATGACTGATCTGGGCTCGTAGTACTAATTCGACCTTTTTTGGAATTTGAGCTTCTTTTTTCGGAACGCTTCGATTTTGCACCTCTATTACCAGTGGGGGATTTTGAATCGGTTCTGGACTTCCGTTTTCCTTGGCTTTTACCGCGACGGCGATCTCCACGATCTCTTTCTCCCGGCTTCGCTCTTTTCGTTTTTGACTTCTCTCGATGGAAAAAGCTCTCATCCAACTCGTGTTGGGTGATATGTTCCACTAATTCAAAGTCCACTTTTCGTTCTTCTAGGCTAGCTCCACTAACCCGAATTTTGATCGGATCTCCCATTCGGAATATATGCTTTGTACGTTCCCCAATCAAGAGATACGCACGTTCATGGAAGTTGTAGTAATCATCTGTAAGATTACTAACATGAATCAAGCCTTCTACGGTATTCGGTAACTCTACAAAAATCCCGAAATTTGTAATACTGCTAATGACACCTTCAAACTCTTCTCCCACGTGTGACTTCATATATTCAGCCATTTTCAGCGCATTGGTCTCACGTTCTGCATCTACGGCTACCCGTTCCCGGATGGATGACTGCTGGGCTGCATCTGTTAAATAAGCTTGAAGATGCTCGACTCTCTCTAGTGAGATATGTCCATGTTCCAATACTTCGCGAATAACACGGTGAATGAGCAAATCAGGATAACGACGGATTGGCGAGGTGAAATGGGAGTAAAATGTTGCCGCTAAGCCAAAGTGTCCAACGGATTCAGTAGAATATTTCGCTTGCTTCATCGAACGTAGCAAGATCGTACTAATCACCATCTCTTCAGGACTGCCTTCCACTCTACCCAGCAAGCTTTGAAGGGCTCTCGGCTTTACTTTATCTGCTTTTCCTTTGACGTTATAACCGAAATTATTTACTAGCTCGTAAAATGACAACAACTTTTCTGGATCAGGATTTTCGTGAATCCGGTACACAAACGGGACCTCTAAACGGTAAAAGTGTTCCGCCACGGTCTCGTTAGCTGCTAGCATGAACTCCTCAATCAATTGCTCAGCGGCTGTACGTGGTCGCTTGACAATATCAGTTGGCTTCCCATGTTCATCCACCAAAATCTTCGCTTCCGAAAAGTTAAAATCAATCGCTCCACGGTTCATTCGTTTCTTCCGTAGTGTATCTGCTAAACTCGCCATCAAGCGAAAATCATCTACTAGGTGCTTATATTTCGATATCAACTCGCGGTCTTCGTCAATCACGATTTTCTTTACATCTCCATACGTCATCCGCTCATTCGTACAAATAACAGAGGCATAAATATCATGATCCACAACATGACCTTCCGAGTTAATCTCCATATCACATGTCATCGTAAGCCGATCTACTTTTGGATTCAAACTACAAATCCCATTCGATAATCGCTTTGGAAGCATCGGGATGACACGATCCACCAGATAGACACTACATCCGCGTTCATACGCCTCTCGATCTAGCGCGCTTCCTTCTTTGACATAGTAGCTCACATCTGCAATATGGACTCCTAAGCGAACATTCCCGTTTGGAAGGCGCTCTACCGAAACAGCATCGTCCAAATCCTTCGCATCTTCTCCATCAATCGTTACCATAACACGCTCTCGCAAATCACGACGATGTTTGATTTCGTCTTCACTAATCCGATCTGGAACAAGCTCTGCTTCTTGCTCCACTGCCGCAGGAAACTGCTCTGGCAAACCATGCTTACGGATAATAGACAGAATATCAATCCCAGGAGCATCTTTATCCCCTAAAATCTCAATAATCTCTCCTTCGATCGTAAATTTATCCGAAGCCTTCGGAACGATCCGCACCACAACGATCTGACCATCCTGGGCATGCAGTTGTTTTTCAGATGGAACAAAAATATCTACATTCAACCTTGATTCTTCGGGTATGACAACCCCGAACAAAGGGGACGAAGCCTTAAAGCGCCCTACAATTTTTTCCCGTCCACGTTTCAAAACATCAATAATAATACCTTCGGGGCGACGATCCCCTTTTCGGGGCTTATTTAACCTAACTAATACAGTGTCTCCATCAATCGCACCATTCGTATCACTACCATGAATGTAAACATCGTTGATCTCTTCTGTTTTTGGGAGCACGAATCCAAACCCCTTGGCACTTCCTTGTAACTTCCCCACCACCATATTATAGTGCTTGGGAAGGCCAAATTTCCCTCCACGTGTCTGGACAACCTCACCTTCCGCCTCCAACTGGTTTAGTAAGGAGACGAACTCTGCTTTGTCCTCTCCTGACACCTGAAGTTTACGCATTAATTCCTCTGAACCAATTGGTTTATAGAGCGGATTTTTCAACATTTCTATTACTTGTTTTGCTGTGACCAAACTTTTAGCTCCTTTCAAAGCTACTTCCTTTTATCCAACCTATGGGATACATTTCAGAGGCTTGATAACCATATATGAGTAGAATACCCGTTTTTTGATTAAGCTACTTACATTTCAATCAATCCTCAGAACTCACATGATTTCGAAGCTCACTCCTGCACTGTCTTCCATGTATCCCTAGCATATCACAATTTTTTCCTTTCCAACCTTAATCAATTCGAATGAGTAGCTTCTGTAACGGCGATAACCGATTTTCAAATAAAATTTCACCTAACTCCGTTGCGATCGATTGAGCTCCGTTCCATTTAGAATCATACCAATGATATGGAATCGCATTGTTGCTTAAAATGATGATTTCTGTCTCATGATTCATATTTAATTCCCACCTCGACAGGAAGCCAGATGGATGAGACCCCGAATATCCAATACTCATCCCGTGAATAAATTGATAAAACCATCCACTTGCAATCAGTGACACATCTAACCATTTTTTACGCCGGAACGACACCGTCTCCATTCTATTTTTGCTGTCACGATTTAGAAGTTCACACCTTTTGTAGCATTGTAGAAATTGATGGAGATCTTTCGTCGTAGAAATGATATCTCCACAACCATATCTGTTGTTAGAATTCCGCAATCTCTGCTTTTTTCCTTTTATATGTCCTTGGGCTAAAAGGGACAAAGCCTCCCCTTCAAACCCCGAATCCTCCATACCTGCAGGAACAAATATCTTTTCTCTTACATAGTCACGATAAGGCATATCGGCTATCTTCTCTAAAATCATCGCTAACAAAAAGGTATTGGTATCATTACAAGAAAACTTGCTTCCTGGTACAGAAGACAGGTTTCGATCACGAATTTGTTGCCAAATTTCATTCGGATTCTGACATCCTCCATTGGAAAATTCATTTATAACATTTCGATAATCTACAATACCAGAAGTATGGTTTAATAAATGTTGAATCGTTACTCCAGAAAAAGAAGCATCAGGAAGATATTTATCCAAAGAATCAGATAAATATAGGCAGCTTTGTTCCATTAATTGAAAGATCGCCAGAGAGGTGAACGTTTTCGTAAGCGATGAAATTGGGAAACGAGTACAAAGGGTATTCTGTATCTCTGTATTAAAATCGGATTTACCAAAGGCTTCATGAAAAACCACTTTCCCCTTCTTTGCTATTAACACCGTTCCAGAGAAATTAGGTCTTTTCTCCCGGAAATAGGAAACAAGTCTCTCCATCCCGATCCCCCTCAGTTCACTTGTATTTTCTTGTATTATATTCGTGAGTTGTCAATCCAAGTGCAACAGTATCCATTCAGACAGCGAGCTGTTGCTCATGAATCTTGGAAATATCCGATAACTTTGGGATAAATCCCCGAAGCAGCCCATTGGCATTTTCATTGAAACTACGTTGCCGGGAAGAGGGATGATCTGCTAAGTACATAGGGATGCCTAGAATTGTCCTAAAAGTCGTTTTCGTGATTTTTAATCCCCACTCTGATCTGAAAATAAAACATAAAACGAATGATACTCACCACTACGATGGTAATTTGTTTAATGTTAGCTTGTGCGATATCCTCCTGATAGCCTGTCTTGAATGTATTTCTCTTTATCTCCCATGAAATGGTGAAGGGAGAACACCTTAGATATCTTATTATAGCTTGAGTAGACCCCTTTTTGGGGACGAATCCGAGTCACTAATAAAGAAATAACCACATATTCCACAAACCAGAAATAATCCACACGCACAATATAATATTTTATCCACTGTCACATAATCGAGAAAAAAAGCGCCTACTCCTGTTGCAGATGTTGTAAAAATGCTGATGATAGTTTGACGGAGACCAATTATACGTCCCAAATAGTCCTTAGGACAATGTTTTTGGAAAACAGTGTTAGCAGTAACAATGCCTATTTGTTGCAGAATCCCAACAATTAAACTACTCAACAACATGAGCATAGGACTTTCAACTAGCAAATAGGTCAAATGCAATGAAAAAATTAATAAAAAAATCCAGCCCATTGCGACATTAGCTTGAAAGTACTTTCGAACCACGGACACAAGCATACTACCAAAAATACTACCGATTCCCTGGAGTGAAATATACCAAGTATAAAATTCTACTGGCTTTCCCAATATTGTTTTTATAAATAAATAGGTTAAGCTGGAAAACATAACAATTCCCATAAGATGAAAAATCATAAAAGCCAAGTTTCCCCATAGATATCGATTTTTTTTCACGATTTGTAAACTTTCTATCATCTCAATTCCAAACGAACGTTTAATATGACTTTCCATCTTCACTTCTTCTATTCGGAGAAATATAGAAAAACAACCATATATAAAATAGCTCGAAGCACAGTAAATTAAAATAACATTATAAGAAAATAAAACCATACTAATGCCAGCAATCAGGGAACCCAACACCAACGATGTTGATAAAATAAAACCAACCATAGAATTAGCTACGATAAAATCCTCCTTATCCACGAGGGAAATGATCACTACTTCCCGTAATATTGCTGATAGTTTATTAAATGCAGTAACTAAAAATACACCTATTAGAATAACGAGCCAGCTATGGGTAATTTTTTCAGCGATCAACAAAACTATTAGCAAAAACGAAGCTAAGAAATTAAACAAAACTAACATATTCTTTTTCTTAGACCGATCTATTAAAACCCCACCCAAAAAGCCAAAGCTAAGAGTTGCAACCGTTTCTGCTGTTGTCCCTAATGCTACAACTTTCCCAGATTTGCTTATCTCATATAGCCAAATTGGCAAAATAATTAAAAAAACCCTGTCAGCTAAAGTCGTAAATAAAGTCCCAAGCCATACAGTTAAAAACTTCTTATTTTTCTTTAATAGAAGATATTGACTATTGTGGATTATCCATTTCATTGCAGTAGCCGCCCTATACAGTATTTCCCAAGAGTAATTTTAATAATTATGCTAACAGATGTACATCCTTGCAGGTGTGTTGATTTGCATAATTTTGGAAGTTAGAGCAATGATCTATGACATTCTTCATGGAGGAACTGATAGATCCTCAGTAACCATTCGGTTGGGAGTTGCCCAAGCCACAGCTTGCGCAAGAAAACAATTTTTGAAATGGTAGAAAAGACTGGACGTGTGTAACTATACAACCATTGAATTAATGCATAAGCAATAAGGGAAGCGTACATCTGACCGTATACAGCATTTGGAGTTGTTCCGAACAACCGCTTTACATTCAGATGTTGTTTTATCCAACGAAAAAACAACTCGACTTGCCATCGAGTACGATACATCCCAGCGATTGCCTCAGCGCTCACATCATATAAATTCATAACCACACGAATCTCATATCCTTCTAAATCTTGCAAAGTAACTAGCCGAAATGGATGGATCGTCCCATTCACCTCCTCGCCCAAACGCGCTATCCACACCTGACATCCTTGATATATTCTAGTAGCTTTTTCAAATTTATATTATTCCACAGTTCTTATCCCCAAAAAAATCCTCTATAACAAAGCTTATTTTCTGGTGGAGAAAGGTAGAAAAATAAAACAGCCTGAAATCCCCTCTCTTTGTAGCACATCAAACTATGCTTATATTGCATTTCTTTTTGTCAAAATATACGTGGATTGTCAATATAAGTGCGACACCTTATAAGGAGTTGCCCAGCCAAGACATTTTTGGGGTCGATGGACCTGTCATACTCTGAATCACTTCGTGGATTGCCTGTTGCATGGACTTAGCTGTTCGATCCTCTATCTTGATTGCGATGTACATGCGTGTCTTCCACTCCACAAAAGTAGCGAAAACTGTAATTGAGATCCCGCATGCGAGTTATCCTATTTCTTTCCTCTGTTCTAAAATGTCTATAGCCCATGTTAGAACTCTCTCTGTAATTTGTTGTAGTTGGTACAACCATTTTACAAGGAGCAGTCTAACCATGGGCCTTTTATTTTTGTTAGGTTAGTTAACGTCGTACTACATTCTACAATTTGCTGTTAAATATAACATTTTTTTGTATATAAAAATCAAATTCAGTTGATAATACATTTTGTTTGAAAGTGTTTTCATTTAAGCGTATTAACTGACTGTATGTGATGGATTAATCTTTCTTTGCTTTTATGATGTATGGATGGTTATCTCTTTTTTGAAACAGAATAGAATCAATGCAGTCTTATATCAAAAATAAATAAGACGAATGAGGGATTTTATGCGCTTTGGAATCTTTTGCTTACCGCTTTTAAGACCTGGTATTTCTGCTTTGGAAATCTATGAAAATATCATTACCGAAGCTTGTTTAGTAGATGAGTGGGGATGGGATAACATATGGATGTCTGAACATCATTTTGATTCATACGGTGGGGTAATACCTTCCCCCATTCAACTAGGGACAGCTATCGCTATGAAAACCAAACGAATTCGCATTGGTACCGCCATTACGATTTTACCCTTTCATCTTGCTTTTCAGTTAGCCGAAGGCTTTTCAATGCTAGATGTTTTAAGCGATGGACGGGTGGAAATAGGGGTCGGACGAGGATTTTTGCCACATGAATTAGAGTCTTTTTCAATTAGTGAGCATGATCGTCAAACAAAATTTGAAGAAGGCCTCGAGGTTTTACGGTTGGCTTGGAATGGTGAGAGATTTTCATATGATGGGGAGCACAACAAATTAAAAAATGTACAGCTACTTCCTACTCCTATACAAAAGCAACCACCAATTTGGGTGGCAGCTTCATTGAATCCAGCAAGTTTTCAATTAGCAGGTCAAAACGGCTTTCATTTAATGATCAATCCATACACACGAACGGAAGAAGAAATACGACGGGGGATCTCTTGGTATCAACAGGCACTAGAAAAGAGTGGTTATGATCCAAGGAATGCGCGGATTCTAGCACATTTTCATCTTTACGTAGCACCGTCAGAAGAGCAAGCATATGAAGAACCTCGTGAAGCATTGTTATCCTATATGAGTGAAGTGGATCGCGCCTATCTAAAAGGGGGTGGGATCCATAACAGCGAAATCGCGCCTCATTCCTATGATGAGATCTATCCTAGTAAAGTAATGTTTGGAACACCTGAAATCATTGAGGAACGAATTCGAACGTATCAAAGTCTCGGAATAACTGATTTCTGTTTCATGACTCAGTTTGGGGACCTATCCTTTCATCGTACAATTGCTTCTCTACGTCTATTCACGGAGAAGGTAATCCCTAAATTCAGGTAGGTGGCTATTGATGGAAAAGGCAACACCAATTAATGTTCAACAAACACCTCTCATCCTATTTAAAGGTTTATGTTGTCCATGGAAAGAGATTTGGATAAAAGATGAGACTCAACAAGTCACAGGAGCTTTTAAATTCCGTGGCAATATGGCAAAGTTATCTAAGCTTCCAAGCTGCTCATTGGTTGTCACTGCCTCTACAGGGAACCACGCAAATGGACTGGCTACTGCTGCAAAAATATTTGGTCATACGGCTAAGATATTTGTGCCTAAAAATATCCCCAGAAAAAAGCTTGATGGGATTAAAAAAGCAGGGGCGACCCCTATTTTAGTGAATGGCGATTATTTTGTCTGTGAAGAAAAAGCAAGACAGTTTGCAATGGATCAAGAGGCAATCTATATTCCCAGTTTTGACGATTTAGAAATCATAGAGGGTCACCGAACATTATGTCAAGAGATTGATCAGCAAGGGGTCAAGTTTGATACGGCTTTTGTTCCAGTTGGTGGCGGTGGACTGCTGAGTGCTTGTCTAACTCATTGGGGTTCAAAAAAGCGAATCGTAGCAGTGGAGAGTGTACATGCCCCAGCTCTGAAATTATCTTTAGAACACCGTCAGCCAGTTTATTTAGAATCGGCATCTGGGTTCGCGGAAGGATTGATGGTAAGAAGAATCGGTGACATACCTTTTTCATTGTGTAATAAGTATCAACCAGAAGTTTCATTGTTGCCAGATGAGGTTATCAAATCGTCTATATCTTCTCTATGGAGATACAACCAAATACGAGCTGAAGGAGCTGGAGCCGCGTCACTCGCTGCTGCACTATATGATAGTCATGGTGGTGAGGCTTGTCTGTGTATAGTCTCTGGTGGAAATATTGACGATGATTTATTCCAAGAAATAATCGATTCCTACTGAGATATTAGTCATTTATAGAAGGAGGATACTATGACATATTTTGAGGCCGGGGACCGGCTGAAGCGTCTCGGTATTATTGGCGGGGTTGGTCCACAAGCAACGGCTCGTCTGTACTTAAACATTGTAAAGAGGTATTTGAGTCAGGATCATGGGTCTCATTATCCAGCGCTTGTTATTGATAATATTCCTATCGCATTCGAAATCGAAAATAATTTTATAGAAAAGCCAGCTTCTCAAGAAAACCGGAGTCAAATGATAGATGTACTTGAGCAGAGTATACATCGTCTCGTTGCAGCGGGGGCAGATTGCATAACTCTTCCTTGCAATACATTACACTCCCTTATAGAACCAATTGTGGCTAAGTTTAACATCCCCTTTTTAAACATTGTAAGTGCGACTATGAAGCACGTAAAATCCCAAGGGTATACGAAAGTAGCTATACTGGGAACAAATAGCACACGAACGTTGAGGGTTTATCATGAACATGCTGCCTTTGAAGGTATAGAGCTTACTTATCCTAGTTACGAGGATCAAGCTATTGTAAATAAAGCAATTCTACAATTATTGAGAGAAATAGATCAATCTAAGGCTCGTAAAAATCTCAGTAATATAATTAACCAATTAGTTGGGATAGATTGTGTCGTCTTAGCTTGTACAGACCTTTTCTTGGCGGTAGACGAGCTATCTACGAAGTTCCCCTTGATAGATTCATTAGAATGTTTAATTGATGCTTGTGTAAATTATTACTCCATGCAGCAGGAGGTTTCGATTCCACATGACTGAGACAAAAAAGTGGCTTTCCGTTAGAGAACTGAAAGAAAAAATAGACAAGGGGGTTGAGTTTAAAGAAAAATCGTGGATTCCAGCCACCATAGACTGGATTTATAACACGATTGCTGTACCCGATGTTCAAATGAACCGAAAAGGAGCAGTATGTCCTTTTGTACCATATTCACTCGATCGGGATCTTCTCTATTTGACTTCCCTAGAAAGACCCTTATCAAAGGAGAGTGAGGCTATCGAATATATGCACACGCAGCTACAGGACTTTCTGGATATTGAACCTTGTCAACCTAATGAAGATGCGAGCTATAAATCCCTACTGGTTGCTTTTCCCCACTGCTTGGAAGACAGTGAAAAGATAGTGAAGGAAGTGAGGGTTGCCATCAAGCCTCACTTTCTCCGATTTGGTGTAACTTGTGGAGAATTTTATTCTAGTAACAATGATCGTAGTGTTCGGAATTCTGATATGCTCATTGCACAATCTCCCGTTCCATTGATTGCGATTCGTTACCTAACCCCACATGACAAACTATTTTTGAAAACTCAACCTGATCTATACGAAATTTTTAGACATTGGAAAGGAGATGGTTTGGATGAAAAGTGATTATTTTGTTGTCGGACCGCATTTTGAATTAACTGCTTCCTTGAATGTCGAAGATAACGAGCACATATTTCCTTGCACATTTGATCTTACTCGGGATCGCGAACACATCGGGCATCTTACAGCCAGACTGGATAATAACAAGATATGGATGTCTCTGAAAACATCCACTTCTTTCGAGACAGAAGAACTTGCGGAGGTTTATCGTTTATTTTCCCGGATTTGCATTCGCTTAGGTCGCCATCAGTTCAAGCTAGTCATACAAGTTACAGACGACCAGGTTGAACTAAAGGATTTGTTATCGCAGGACAACTTTATCCCCATAACCGAGGAACTCTTAGAGCGATCTTCTGATCCGTTTGTTCTGCCTCCAGGGAGTAAGGGGGACTCAATGGAAGATGTGTACAGAGACTTGTTGTATACTCCTTGGAATTTTGTCCCGCGAGAATGGGATGTTTTAGAAATGTTAGGAGAGCACACATTATCACCTTCCCATACCTTGCTGGACTTAGGGTGTGGGGTAGGGAAAAATGCTATTCTTCTAGAGGATCTAGGGTACAAAGTGTTTGGAATTGATATTTCTCCTACAGCGATTAAAAGGTGTCAGAGGTTCGTGAGTCACCCCGAGCGATTTGTAGTGGGATCGGTTACCCATCTACCTTATCCTAACGAAGCATTTGATGTAGTTTTGGATGTAGGCTGCTTACACTGCTTACCAAAAGAGGAAATGAGTACGACTGTCGTTGAAATTCAACGAGTACTGAGAGAGAATGGTAAATTGTATTCCCGAATTTTTAAACCACGACCTCAGGAATGGTTAGAAGATCAGCCATTTAAAGTGGATGATTTTGGGCTTGAAACTTCGGAAGTTTTTAGTTTGCTTCAAAGTTTGTTTGATATAGAGATTTGCAGACCAGAAGCAAATATGACCTATGTTTGCTGTCGGAAAAAGGGGCGTGTTTTATGAATGAATGTATTTCTGTGTTAGTTGGTGGTCGTTCAACTGAACACGATGCTTCCCTCCTTTCCTATCAAGGAGTTTTATCCGACCTACAAAAGCGACATGATCATCATCTTACCCTTACTAGCGTCTACTATATTTCTCGTGAGGGACAAATCTATTATCAGCATCAAGCTCCATTTCCTGTGGATGAAGAAGAATTAAAGAAAGGAAGCTTAATCAGGTTAGGGGAGTTCATTGATAGGCTCCAGGACAAAGATATTTTTCACTTGAATCTCTTACACGGGAATGAAGGAGAGGATGGTGCATGGCAGGGATTAGCTGAGATATCCAACCTAAGGGGAACCTTTGGCTCTGTTTTCGCTTCCACTATCACTATGAATAAATGGGCTCAATCAATTCTAGCTACGTCTTGTATATCGCGTTTACAACATCCACGTATGTATCGAATAACAGAGTTTGACACCGAGAAAACAATTGAAAGGATTATCTCTGAAATAAGTTGGGATGAATGTGTAGTAAAACCGAATAGAATGGGGGCTTCCCATTTAACCGAGTTATATAAAGGGTTGACGAAGGAGAGCTTATTAAGCTTATATCGAAAGCTTTCTCGTTATGATCCAGAGGTACTAGTGCAGGAATATATCGCAGGAACCGAGTATACCGTGGGTTGTATTGAACGTTACGGGGAAGTCATTACTCTACCTGTTATTGAGGCAAAAACATCACGTCAGTTCTTAGGGCACATGGAAAAACATCAAAAAGGGTATATCGAGACTCACATTCATCATGTTGATAGCGAGAGAACAGCTGAGCTTAAGGAGATTTCACAAAAATTATTTCGCCAATTCGACCTTAGTGTTATGTGTCGATTCGATTTCATCGTATCCGGGTCAGGTGTTCCCTATTATCTAGAGGCTAACTCGATCCCAGGTCTAATGTCAGGTAGCGCCTTTCCAAAGATGTTAGCGGCTGCTTCGTTAGATCTCGTTGATCTTATTCAATGGTCAATCGAGACAACCAATCCAAGGGTAAGACGTGAAAAAGTACTTTGCTACAACATTGAACATAGTGAAAAATAGCAAGAGAGCAGGTGATACTTTGGCGTATATCTTTTTATTTCCGTCCTCTTATCAAGTTAAGATCTTAGAAAAGTTGGCTCAACAGTATCAAAAGGACATAGTAATCCTCAGCTCCGAAAAAAATGTTCACCTATCCGATCAGATATTGACACTGTTAGATCATCAATTCATTGAGTGGGTAAAAGAAAGACAAAATGACACTTGGTTTTGTTGTCATGAACAAGCTGTTTACTTTGCTTCCCTACACCGCCAATTTGTAAACCATATCTGCTTTGAACCAATTTGTTTAGATATGTTAACAAAGTCAGATATGGGGAGAGTATTAGAAGAAATAGGGGTACCGATACTACCTAAGAAATTGCTAAAAGAATTTAACGAGTTAGAGGACTTGCCGATGGTTGTTAAACCCAATTTTGGCTTTGCCAGCACACTCGTGAAGCGAATTACATCTAAACAAGAATTAGAGAAATACATGACCGAGTATATTCAATACCGACATGGTTCTTTGGTTGAGACATATCAAGAAGCATACTTTCATAACAATGATCCCCAGTTACTAGAAGAGATCATGTTTGAGCCAGATATTTCTACAGGAACATTTCTCTCCGTCCCCTTTATCGCAAGTCCTGATGGTCTCATCGCTTCATTCCCTGTTGTGGGAAGCAAGAGAGTTCAAACGAAGGTTAGTCACTTTGTTTGGACTGAATTCCACGCACCTGATCATTTGCCATCGGAGATTCGAAATCGTATAGATCAGGTGTTAGATAAGTTATCTACATCTTTTGCACGTTGTCCGAGTGTGTTTCATGCGGAGATCATTCTTGACCCTCAAGATGGTACGCCATGGGTGCTAGAATTCTCACCACGTATCACAGGCGGTAACATTCCCCGTCTGATCTACTATGCATATGGGATCGACTTGGATACCTATACTCTCGAACTTGCTTTAGGGATGAACTTGAAACCCATTGATAGGTATAACATGGAGGATGTCATCATGATTTCCCGCAAAGAAGGGGAGAATATATCTAACTATGGCACAGTATTAGAAAGCTTTCACAAGATAATGGATGGTGTTTGCCATACACAGGAGATTCGCTATTTATCTTAAGGGGGCAGGACTATGAACAAAGCAACAATAGGAGCTTTTGCTGGAATGATAAATTTATCATCTCAAGGCTTTACTCAATCATTGCGGCCAGCTTTAGAGGTGTGCTCTTACTCTAGTTTGCAAAAAACAGAGCTGTTTACGGATGAAGCTATTCAGCTAGGTTGTCATTATGTAGGTCTCGATTCCCCTACTTTTTATATTGATAATTCGGTAGTCATCTTTGGAAATGCGGTGCTCTTTAACTTAGGCAATCTTGGTATTGATGGAGATGGATCGCCCCTTGAAATTCTTGCCCAATTGTATCAACAAAAAGGAAGCAGGTTTCTTAATGGGGTAGATGGTCAGTTTTCTTTCGCGCTTTGGGATCGTAGGCGAAGTCGACTCATATTAGCGCGGGACTCAGTAGGGGCAAAGCCACTATTCTTCTCACGAAGTACAAAGTGTCTTGCTTTTGCTAACGATACTCGTGCCTTGTGCAAGCTATTCCCTGAGATCCGACCTTCTTCTGCAGCACTTCGTCAATATCTCATTTTTAACTATCCCTTCTCCCCTGGAAGTTATTATGAAGGAATTGAAACATTGCCGCCCGGAAGGGTTCTTATTCTCGAAGAGAATCGATTGGAAGCAGTAGATTATCAACATTCTAGTAGGACAGGATCCTATAGTGAGGTTCTTTCTGATGTATTATCCGAACAGATGAAGGCTGGGGACCATATCGCTTTTCATTTAAGTGGAGGCGTTGATACCTCCCTACTCTGTCATGCAGCAAAGCATCTACAGGTTGACAGCCTTGAAACGATTACTTTGTTCTATGATACTTCCCACGAAGATGTGAAGTATTCCCAGATTGTAGCTGAAGAAGTGAAATCATCACACCACGAAATAGCCATCTTACCGGAAGAGTATACGTCTCGGTTCTATCATTTGATCCAACATTTACACTCTCCCATTATGGCAATTGGTGTCCCTACTTTTTGGTTTCTTGCTCGTGAGGCATCCAAACAAAAGATCGATACTCTTGTATCAGGGATTGGTGGAGATCATCCGTTTATTGGTTGGAATCGTCAGCCGAAGATGATCTCTCCAGAGTCACTATTTGAAGTATGTGCGAATGTTTCTACCGATACATGGAAACGTTTTGCTTTGCCCAAGGTTTGTGAACCGGTACTCGAACGATTGGCGAATGAATTTTCGGATATATTTCATAAGGAAATGAAATCGGATCAAGCTATTGAGAAATTCTTTGCCCAACATTTTTTACAAGAGCATCTTCGCATGGCAGAGCAGACACATACTTCTTGGGGGATTACTGTGTTAAATCCGTTTTTGGATGAGTCTTTGATGGAGATAGGTATCGATTGCGTAAAAACGCTGCGGCAAGCAAAGGACAAAAAGTTTCTACGGGATCTCTTACGTAGATATGGATCCAAGGCTGCTGACCGATCTGGAAAGGATCAGATGGCTATTTCCCTGTATGAATTTCGAGCATTATTTCGAGATGAGATGTTACGTGAATTTGCTTTAGATCATTACAGAATTCCTGGATTAGATTACCAAGCAATATCGGATTTTGCTTTATCAACTGAACAAGCTACGAAAAGCGATCTTCGTTTCTTATATGCTGTATTTAACGTACATCTTTGGCTAAAATCAATCGATAAGCCGTGTCCTTCACTTTTAGAATATTGATTTCATAGGAGGCAAAACCATGATAATAAATGTTAATCTTCTTCGTAACTCCCGTATGAACGAGCATCCCTTTCGTTGGATTCAGCTACGTGATTTTATTCCTCTAAAAACCGCACAGGAATTGGAAGAAAAGTTTCCCATTCATTCCTTACGTGAATCCGTCGGTCGGGAAGGTCATTATCACCTACATGATATGACCTTAGTGGATCAAGATGAGATTTTACCAGAGACCCTTGAGCTTCCCGCTATATGGAGAGACTTGGCTCAAGATCTTTCATCGCCAGAATATAAGAAGATTATTCAGGAATTGACATGTACCAACTTAGACTCATGTCAGTTAAAAGTCCGTTTATGTGAATATCAATCAGGAAATTGGATGCTACCTCACACGGATAGACCAGACCGAGTTGTAACGCAAATTATCTATCTTTCTGAGGGATGGCAGCCGGAGTGGGGCGGTTCACTTGACATACTCAGCTCTATGAATGAGGAAGATATTGTACAACGTCTGTATCCATTATTTGGAAGCACAACTTTGTTTGTTCGATCCGATGAATCTTATCATGCTGTTGCCCCTATCAGTGAGCTCTCTCCTGTAACAAGGAAAACGATTCTGATTCAATTTATTGCACAATCTGATAAGAGCTAGGGGTGAATACGAAATGTGTGGAATCGCTGGAATGATCTCCTTGATAGAATCAATAAATCGTGTTGATCGCGTACAAAAAATGGTTGCTGCCCTTTCTCATCGTGGTCCTGACGATCAACAAGTACTGGATTGTCATTCCGTTGTACTAGGACATGCACGCCTATGCATTCAAGATGTAAGCGAGGCAGGTCGACAACCGATGGTCCATCAAAGTGGAAATTGGGTCATTGTTTATAACGGTGAGATATATAACCATATGGAATTAAGAGACCGCCTTCCCCCGTATCCATACAAGAGTAGTAGTGATACGGAAACGTTACTTCATGCTTTAGAAGTATCGGGGATTGATGTGATAAAATCTCTAAACGGTATTTTTGCATTCGCAGCATTCGATGTACGTAATAATCGTCTACTGCTCGTTCGAGATCGTTTTGGTGTAAAGCCTCTGTATATGGCCAAAGGACAAGATGGGTTGTTTTTTGCTAGCGAAATGAAGGCCATTTTAGCGGCGGGCTTCCCCAGAGTTCCTCGATTGGATGTTTTAAAAAATGAGTTGATCCATATTTGGGTAAATGGAAAAGATACCCCCATTACAGATATTGAACGAGTTATGCCTGGGACTATCCTTCATATTGATTTAAACAACCTGCAGATTCATGAAGAAACATGGTACGAGCCAGCCAACTCCATTGACATGGAGTTGGCTGAGGAATTTTCTGTCATGGAGCGTCCTCAGATCGTAAAGAAAGTGGAAGAAGCTTTATATAAGTCTATACGTTGCCGTTTAGGTGCACAGGTACCAGTTGGCGTGCTGTGTTCAGGTGGTCTCGATTCTAGCTTGGTATCGGCTATTGCGGCAAAGGAAGCAATACCGCTCGTAGCTTTCAATGCTTCCATTCCCGATCAGCCAGAATTGGATGAAACACACTGGGCGAAATTAGTTTGTCAAAAATCAAAATTACCGCTCTCTACAGTACCTATGACAAAAGATGGCTGGCGTCGTCATTTTGTAAGATCAGTCATGCACTTTGAGTATCCACTTGTACATGAAAGTTCGATTGCACTTGCCATGATTACCAAACAGGCTACTCAAGAAGGGATCCGTGTATTATTAACCGGAGAAGGTGCAGACGAACTATTCGGTGGGTATGGATCAAGACATCTGAGAGAGCGATCGCGGTTTCATGGGACTATCTTTGAAGAGCAACCAAATACCAAAAAACCGTTACTTTCATTCTTAGATCAGGGGAATTTGCCTAGTATGCGTGATTATGAAAGAAATGCATTTGAAAGTGCATTTCATGCTTATGCCCATCACGATGGAGATCGTCGAGCTTTAGAAGCAGCCATAGCATCCGATTTAAGAATTTTTCTTCCCCATGGCCTCAATCGTAAGGATAAAAATACGATGCAACATGCAGTCGAGATTCGAGAACCGTTTCTTGATCCCGATATCGTCAAGCTGGCTCTTAATTTGCCGGTGGAAATGAAGGTATATCCAAAGTTAAAAGGGGTTCTACTGGATGTTGCGTCGTCTCATCTACCCATGGAAGTAATAAATCGCCCTAAGATAGGCTTTAGCTTTGACCCGAGTATCTACTTTGCCGATGAAATGCGAAAAGAAGCATTAGAAAGTGGTTATTTACGTGATTTACTTGAAGTAGCAAGCGAGGACTGGAAACAAGTTGTTCGCTCTGCAACCGGGCGTACTTTGTTTCGTCTATGGTCAACTGAAATGTGGTGTCGATTATTTTTGGAAGGATGCACAGTGGAACAAGTAGAGGAGACCGTATGGAAAACTTGACACAGTATTTTTAGAAATATATAATCGGATAAACTGTAGATACTTACTGCAATGAAGGGAGACATGCCTCATCCTATCTTGGTAGTAGAGAAGTACGCCTTGGCTGAAAGCGTGCTCGAACAGATATATGAGGATACCACTTCCTAAGCTGTCATCCGGGATGAAGAAACTTCGGAAATGATGATCGGGGTGTACGTTATACACAAATGAGAAGGCGACTTTTAAAGGTTGCGTTAATCAAGGTGGAACCACGGGAATAACACTCTCGTCCTTCGTAAAAGAAGGCGAGAGTGTTATTTATCTTCGATATGAATCTCTAAGAGAGGTGTTTTCAATGTCAGAACAGGTAAAAGTGATACTGAAAGATGGTTCAAAAAAAGCTTTTGAAAGGGGAATTTCTTTTGCTGAAATTGCAGCATCCATATCTCAGAGTTTAGCAAAGGAAGCAGTAGCAGTAAAAGTAGACGGTCAAGTAGCTGATCTCTCCTGTACTCTGGAGAACGATGTGAATTTAGAAATACTAACCTTTCGTGATCCAGAAGGACTAGATGTCATGAGGCATACTGCCGCACATGTGATGGCACAAGCAATATGCCGTCTGTTCCCACATGTTAAGCTTGCGATTGGTCCCGTCATTGAAAATGGATTTTACTATGATTTTGCTGATCATACCTTTACTTCAGAAGATTTTCCTAAGATTGAAGCAGAAATGAAGAAAATCATAAAAGAAAATCACCCGATTGAGCGACAAGTTCTATCTAGAGAAGAGGCTTTAATGTACTTCCAAGAGCGTGGAGATCGCTTTAAAGTGGAGATCATTCATGATCTGCCAGAGGGGGAAGTGTTGACCCTTTATCAACAAGGTGAGTTTGTAGACTTATGCCGTGGGCCACACCTGCTATCTACAGGTAAGATCAAGATATTTAAACTCATGTCTCTGTCCGGAGCTTATTGGAGGGGGGATTCAAGCCGAGAATCCTTGACGCGTATTTATGCTGTAGCATTTCGCAAAAAAGAAGAGTTAGATGAGTATCTTCAACAATTAGAGGAAGCGAAGCAACGAGATCATCGGAAGCTAGGGAAAGAACTAGAGATTTTCACGATATCCAAAGATGTAGGTCAAGGATTACCGATATGGCTTCCCAAAGGGGCTACGATACGCCGAGTAATTGAGCGCTATATCGTAGATTTAGAGGAAAGATTAGGGTATGAACATGTCTATACTCCACACATAGCCAACGTCGAACTCTATAAGATTTCTGGACATTGGGAACATTATCATGAAGATATGTATCCACCTATGAAAGTAGATCAAGAAGAGCTAGTACTACGTCCAATGAACTGTCCTCACCATATGCAAGTCTACAAATCACGTATGCGCAGTTATCGAGACCTCCCTGTTCGAATTGCAGAGTTAGGAATGATGCATCGGTATGAAATGTCGGGTGCATTAGCTGGACTTCAGCGGGTTCGTATCATGACCTTGAATGATGCGCACATTTTCTGTCGCCCTGATCAAATCAAGGAAGAGTTTTCTCGTGTAGTTCGTTTAATCGAGGAAGTATATAAGGACTTCGGGATTACCGATTACTATCATCGCCTTTCATACCGTGATCCACAAGATAAAGAGAAATACATCCGGAATGACGAGATGTGGGAACTGGCTCAAAGTATAATCAAAGAGACCATGGATGACTTAGGTCTTTCTTATGTGGAGGCTCTAGGAGAAGCCGCTTTTTATGGTCCTAAGTTAGATGTACAGGTTAAAACGGCTTTAGGAAAAGATGAAACCTTGTCGACTGTGCAATTAGACTTCCAACTTCCCGAACGCTTTGATCTAGAATATATAGGAGATGATAGTAAAGGGCATCGTCCCGTTGTGATTCATCGAGGAATTGTAGGGACAATGGAGCGCTTTGTAGCCTTTTTGATTGAACAATATAAGGGTGCACTTCCTGCCTGGTTGTCTCCAACGCAAGTCCGTCTTTTAACGGTAAGTGAACGCTTTGATACTTATACAAAAGAGATCGAGCTAAGCTTGCGTAATGCTGGTGTACGAGTTGAAGTAGATACCAGTGATGAGAAATTGGGGTACAAGATTCGAAAATCACAAACCGAAAAGATTCCCTATTCTCTTGTAGTCGGCGAGAGGGAAATGCGGAATCAAACTGTTAGTGTTAGAAAGTATGGTGAGGAAAATGTATGTTCTATGTCCCAAGAGGCATTCTTACACAGATTGCTTGAAGAGATTCAACAGAAGAAATAAGGTTCTGGTACATACCCATCAAGTTAAAGAAAACGCTATTCTTTCTGAAGAGATATCATAGTAGAGGAAGCGAACGTCCATTTATTGGACAGATGGCCCCAAAGAAGTTAGATCAAGACTAAAATGAAAAATAGCTAGAAAAAATAAGGCTCTTACTTTGAAGACATATGCACAAAGTAAGAGCCTTCATCGTAGATTTTCTCATATAAATTTCCTTATGTATTAAGTTCGCTTGTATTTTCTTGTATTATCTTGTATTATATTCTAATTTTTAAAAACATTAAACTAATTTCGAATATAATAACATTAATTCATTCCGTATAGAACATCTAGTCCAATATATCAAATTCCTTTCTATAACAACCTATAATAATATTTAAATTATTTTTTAAAAAAAGTATAGTTTTAAATAGACAAAAAAGTTAATATATAGATGTTACCTCTTTCAAGTCTTCCGATAGCGGACAAAGAAATGATATCAAAGGAGCGTATATAACATGAAGATGTGGATTCGTTCTACTTGTATACTTATACTCATTTCAGCATTGCTGATAGGATGTCAAACCAAAGAAGCTACAAATCCAGAAAAGGGGAAAGAAACCCCAGCTACTGTTCAGTCGAAAAAAGAACTAACAACCGATGAACTTATCGCCAAAGTTGAAGAGAATAAAAAAGCACATACTTATCAACTAACAATCAAAGGAGCTTTGTCACTTTCAGGTAAGGAAGTACATTTTGAACAGAGCTCCCAAGTTGAGAAAACTGTCAATCCGAAAGTTACCCACCAAGTGGGAACTTCAAAATCGCTAGGATCAAGCGAGAAAGTAGAATCCTATGAAAAAGATGGCTGGACTTACTCTTATATAGAGAAAAAGAAATCCTGGATGAAAACCAAATCAGCTAAAGAATCAACAGATCCTTTTTCCAATATGGATCACTCTATTCAATCATTCAAGTCAATGAAAGAGGCTGTATCTTCTTCACACGAAGGAAGCCAATACAAAATTGTATTCGATATCTCAAAAGCAAAGAATCGTTCTACATTAGAAAAGGAATTAACAAGTAGCTTTACACAAGATACAGATCCTCAAATGAGAGCAGCATTTAAAGGGATAAAACTTAAGAACTACATCGTAACTTTTACTTTTGACGACAAGACATTTGCTCAAACATCCCTAGAAGGTTCTTTGGAACTGACGACTAGTGGCAAAACAAAGCCCACTTCAGTAAAAGCAATTGTTAAGCAAAATCAGTTTGCTCCGTTCAATGGAACGATTACGATTCCAGCTGATATAGTAAAAAAAGCAAAAACGAACTAATGAGTACGAAGGGTGGCGGGATAGAGTACGCCATCCTTTTTTTGCGTTGAAATCTTTATATTTTTTTAAATAAGTATGGTTTAAAACAAAATAAAAAGTTAATATATAAAGGTTGTTATTATTTAAAAAGAGTTAAAGGAGTATATTTATATGAAAAAAACATTGAAAAAATGGTCGATCGCATTATCTGCTGTGGTAGTTTCTTCAACACTATTAACAGGATGTCTCGGACAGCCTTCTATTAAAGGTGTTATGCAGAAAGTAAGCAAGGCTTCTAATGAGCTAGAGAAAGGAAACAAATCAGGAAGTATGATCTTTGAAATGAAAGGAACACAAAAATTGGGAGGGAAGGATCAAGAACTAGACTTGAAATTTGAAAACTCTGCTAATCCCTCTATGACTCATATAAATGGGACTGTGAAGCAAAGTGGACAAACTATTACGATGGATATGTATATTGCTGATAAAGAAATGTATGGAAAATTATCACCCGGTCCAGACATGTGGTTTAAGTCAAATACCATTCCCTCTGAGTTCCAAAACATGAATAAATTGATGGACTTTGCAAAAAAAGAATTCGACAATTTCCCTAAGGCATTTTCTGCACTTGAGAAAACAAAGGCATTTTCAATGAAAGAAGAAAGTGGGAACTATATCATTACTTACGATTCCTCCAAGGCAGACAAAGCACAACTTGATGAGTCTATTAAACAAATGGAAAAAGAATTAGGAACCAACTTAGGCATGACGTTTCGTAATTCAAAACAAACCATTACAGTAGATGGGAAAACCTATAAAATTACGAAAATGGATGTGAAACAAACAGGCACTATAGGCGGACAAACCATTGATCAGGACATGGTAGTGAGCTTCAAAGAATCTTCATCCCCTGTAACAGTACCCGAGGATGTCAAGAACAATGCAGTAGATCCAAGTAAACTTCGACCAGGTACACAAGGCACTGATAACCAAGGACAAGGACTTGGAAACAATGGGCAGGCTCCTTCCGGCAACCAAAAGCAGAGCACTGGGAATAATGCACAAGGCTCTTCCCAGAAGAATCAAGACAGATTAATTAATATTCCAGAGAATAATTATGAGTGGAATTTTAAAGTGGATTAAAAAGTGGATTTTGTTTTAATAAATAACTATGCTTTAAAATGCAGTTTAAACCACTGATTAAAAGTGAATATATCAAACATACGAAAGTTTTATATAAAGGGGTAAACGATAATGAATCAATCTTTAAAACGATGGTTATTCGCGCTTTCTACTGTTGCTATTTCTTCTACTCTATTAACAGGTTGTATAGGAGATCTTACGTTACAAGAAGTAATGAAGAAAAACACCGAGGTAGCAAAAAAACAAACGAGTGCAGCTTTTGAGATGAAAGGAAAACACAAGATTTCTATGTCAGGTATGAGCATGGAACAAGATCTCGGTCTGAAGATGCAAACTACTCTTAAGCCAATGTCTTTGCATATGGATGGCTCTATCAAATTGATGGGAAAAAATATCGATATGGAGGCGTATGCACTTGATAAGAACACCTATGTAAAGCTATCTGGCATCCCAAATGTACCTAAGTCTGAGCAAGGTTGGATGAAAACTACTGACTTCCCCGAGGAATTAGAATTCGACTTGAATAAATATCAGGAAGCACGAGCAAAGTTCTTAGATGAAGCAAATAAAGCGTTTGCTACCTTTGAAAAGAATCCTGAAGTTTACACAATGAAGAAGGAAAAGGATGTATATTTGCTTACCTTCGACTCTTCTAAATTAAAAGATCCTGAAAAACTGAAAGAAACCGGAAAAAACCTTGTTGAAAAATTAGTAGAGACAAATCCATTGTTAACTCCCCAACAAAAGTCTGACGGGAAGAAAGGCTTAGATCAATTATGGAAAGAACAAGTATGGAAAGACTTTAAAATCAACAACTTTAAGCAAGTAGTCACCATTGATGCCAAAACATTTGAAGTGAAAAAAAGCGATTTAAACATGAAGTTGACGGTTAAAGTTGAAGGACAAGAAGCTACCAGTGAATTAGATCTTAAAACCGAATATAAAGATGCTCCAACTTCTCCAATCCAAATTCCTGAAGATGTAAAGAAGAATGCCAAGGATATGGATAAGATGATGCCAGGTCTATTAGAAGAAGCAACTCTTCCTGCCACTGATAACAAAAAGAAATAGTCGAACCATCCATTTCCTAAAGCGAAGGCCTCCCCTGTCCAGGGAGACTTTCGCTTTTAACCATAAAAAAAGAACAAAGCTCTTATGCCTTGTTCTTTTTTTATTATTTCAGGAAGAAAGCAACTACAATCGCCATGATCATAAATAAAGTTGCGAAGATGGCTGTCAGTTTGTTTAGCAGGGCATCGATACCACGTGCCTTTGCTTTCCCCATTACTTGTTCAGCACCGCCACCAATTACACCAGATAGACCTGGACTTTTGCTGGACTGAAGCAAGACAACTACGATCAGCAAGACGCTAATAACTGCAAGGAATACTTTTGCAGCGAGTGCCATAATGTGTGACCTCCCTTGCGCATAACTATCTAACTCTACTTTATCATAGAGTGGAATCTTGATCAATGAAGGAAAAAGGACTATAGTGTTGAATATAAAGTGTGCAAAAAGGAGGGTTACACCATGACTACGTTACCAGATTGCCCGAAATGCAATTCGAAATATACTTATGAAGATCGTGATCTTTTTGTATGTCCTGAGTGTGCTTACGAATGGAACGAGGGTTCAGATAGCCAAGAAACAAAGGTCTATAAGGATGCCCACGGCAATACTCTAACGGATGGCGATACTGTTACAGTGATTAAAGATTTAAAGGTAAAAGGAAGTTCATCTGTTATCAAGATGGGAACGAGAGTAAAAAATATCCGTTTAATTGATGAAGATCATGATATTGATTGTAAAGTAGATGGTTTTGGAGCAATGAAGTTAATATCTCAATTTGTAAAGAAAATATAAACCTCTCCGTTCTCTATAAAAAAAGCAATGCACAGGACTTGTCCCTCTGCATTGCTTTTTTCCTCTTCATTCTTCTCCTATTTGTTTCGCAAGTTATAGAAAGCCGTTAACCCTGGATACTGTGAAGTGTAAGCTAGTTCATCTTCGATCCGGATTAATTGATTGTATTTCGCTACACGGTCTGTACGAGATGGTGCACCTGTTTTGATTTGACCAGCACCAGTTGCCACGGCGATATCGGCAATCGTGGTATCTTCGGATTCTCCGGAACGATGGGAGATAACAGCTGTATAGCCAGCACGTTTTGCCATCTCGATCGCATCAAATGTTTCGGTGAGTGTGCCGATTTGGTTTACTTTTACTAGGATGGAGTTCCCGATCCCCTTTGTAATTCCTTCATGCAAACGTTCGGTGTTGGTTACGAAGAGATCATCACCGACTAATTGTACTTTGCCGCCTAGACGCTCCGTTAGCAATTTCCAGCCATCCCAATCGTCTTCAGCAAGACCGTCTTCAATGGAGATAATCGGATATTTAGAGATCAATTCCTCGTAGTAGTCTACCATCTCAGCAGAAGTACGAGAAACGCCCTCTGCTTCAAAGTGGTATTTGCCATCTTTGTAGATCTCTGTGGAGGCAACATCCAGAGCTAGCTTGATTTGCTCGCCTACTTTATAACCAGCATGTCCAATGGCTTCTACGATCGTTTGTAGCGCTTCTTCATTGGATGAGAGGTTTGGTGCAAATCCACCTTCGTCGCCTACTGCTGTATTTAAGCCTTTTGATTTTAATACTGATTTTAGGCTATGGAAGATTTCAGCGCCCATGCGAACTGCTTCGGTAAAGGTAGGGGCTCCTACTGGCATTACCATAAACTCTTGAATATCTACGTTATTATCTGCGTGAGCTCCACCGTTTAGGATGTTCATCATCGGAACAGGAAGTGCTTTTGCATTAAATCCACCCAAATAAGTATAGAGCGGAACCCCTAAGGATTCTGCGGCCGCACGAGCTACCGCCATGGATACTCCCAAGATAGCATTAGCGCCTAATTTCCCTTTATTATGCGTACCGTCTAGTTGAATCATAAGTTGATCAATCTCAACTTGCTCCAATGCGTCCATGCCCTCAACTGCTTCTGCGATGACCGTGTTGACATTCTCTACTGCTTGCTTAACACCTTTACCAAGGTAGCGGCTTTTATCACCATCACGAAGTTCTACCGCTTCATGGGCACCTGTTGATGCACCGGACGGAACGATAGCACGACCTACTGCGCCGCCTTCCAATGTTACTTCTACTTCTACAGTTGGGTTGCCTCGAGAATCAAGAACTTCGCGGGCATATACGTCCATAATAATCGTCATCGTTTCATTCTCCTCTGGTATACCTTATTTTTGAATGAGAGATGCACCTGTCATCTCCACTGGTTTCGATACCTGCAACAAATCTAACAAAGTTGGAGTTAAATCCGCTAGGATACCACCCTCACGTAGCGTTACTCCCTCTTTAGTAATAATACAAGGAACGGGATTAGTAGTGTGGGCGGTAAAGGGCCTTTCGTTATCATCTATAACCATGTCAGCATTGCCGTGATCAGCCGTGATAATGGCCACACCACCTTTTGAGATGACTAGATCCACAATCTTACCTAAACACTCATCAACCGCCTCCACCGCTTTAATCGTTGGCTCTAGCTTACCAGAATGCCCAACCATATCAGGATTGGCAAAGTTTAAGATGATCGTATCATAGACATCTTTGTTTATCGCCTCAAGCAAAGAGTCTGTTACTTCATAAGCGCTCATCTCTGGTTTTAAATCGTACGTGGCTACACTAGGAGATTTGATTAAAATACGATCCTCGCCTGGGTATGGATCCTCCCGTCCACCACTAAAGAAGAAGGTAACATGTGGGAATTTCTCCGTCTCCGCAATTCGCAGCTGGCGTAGGCCCTGTTGGGAAATCACTTCACCATACGTGTTGTCCAAGTTGGTAGACTTATATGCCACGTAGCCACCTACTGTTTCACTAAAATGGGTGAGACACACATAGTAGAGATCTTTCGGGGCACGCTTACCACGATCAAATCCGCGGAAATCTTGATTGGTAAAAGCTAATGAAATCTGAATCGCGCGATCAGGACGGAAGTTATAAAAGATAACGGAATCATGGTCTTGAATCGTACCGACTGGCTTTTGATTCTCATCTACTATCACAGTTGGCATCACAAACTCATCATAGACCGACTTATGGTAAGACTCCTCAACCGCTTTGATCGGATCCGTATAGGAAGGCCCTTCTCCGTATACCATCGCACGATATGATTTCTCTGTACGCTCCCATCGTTTATCGCGATCCATAGCATAATAACGACCTTGCACAGTCGCAATTTTTCCAACACCAAGCTCCTTGATTTTATCTTCTAGGCGCTTGATATAGGAGACAGCGCTGTCAGGTGCCACATCTCTACCATCTAAAAACGCGTGAACATACACTTCCTTCACTTGTTCTTTAGCTGCTAGTTCAAGCAATGCGAATAGATGATCAATGTGGCTATGAACACCTCCGTCTGATAACAGGCCATACAAATGAAGACGAGTATGATGCTCTTTTACGTGACGAATCGCTCCTAGGAAGGTTTCGTTTTCAAAAAAGCCTCCTTCGGAAATGGACTTAGTTACACGGGTCAACTCTTGATATACAACACGCCCTGCCCCGATGTTTAAGTGTCCTACTTCCGAATTCCCCATCTGCCCATCAGGAAGCCCGACGGACAAACCGCTTGCCCCTAGTGTTGTGTGGGGATATTGATCCCAATAGCGATCAAAATTAGGCTTCTTCGCCTGAGCCACCGCATTTCCATGTTCCGAAGAACGTAAACCAAAACCGTCTAAGATACATAATAATGCTGGTTTTGGATGGCTCATGCTTGTTCACCTACCCTGCTCGCAGCCTTCACAAGTCCTGCAAATGATTCTGGACTTAATGCAGCACCGCCCACCAGAGCTCCATCAATATTAGGCTCTGCCATGTAAGTAGCAATATTTTCTGGCTTCACACTGCCGCCATATTGAATTCGTACTTGCTCAGCAATCTCTGCACCAAACACATGTGTCAACGTTTGACGGATGTAGGCAATCACTTCTTCCGCATCGTTTGCAGAAGAAGCCCGACCTGTTCCAATCGCCCAAACAGGTTCATAAGCGAGAACCACCTTAGGTAACTCAGTAGAAGGGATGCCATTTAATGCTTTCTTCACTTGAGAAGCAACCACATCAAAAGTACGACTACTTTCACGCTCTTGAATCGTTTCACCTACACAAACGATCGGAGTCATTCCTGCGTTTAGAGCCGCTATGGTTTTTTTGTTTACTTGTTCACACGTCTCCGCAAAATATGTGCGACGTTCTGAGTGACCTAAAATCACATATCCCACACCAAGATCTTGAAGCATATGAACACTTACTTCGCCTGTGTATGCCCCTTCTTTTTCCCAATGGGCATTTTGGGCTCCAAGACCAATCGGACTACCTGCTAGTTTATTTTGCAAAGTAGGTAGAGTGAGAAACGGCGCGCAAATCACCGCTTCTACATCTTCGGGAAGTTGACTCGATTGGATCGTTCCTATATATTGAACGGCTTCACTAACCGTTTTATGCATTTTCCAATTTCCTGCTATGATTGGAGTGCGCATGAGCGTCATCACCTAACTTCTTTATCGTTTAGCACTGCTACACCAGGTAGTATCTTGCCTTCTAATAACTCTAGAGAGGCTCCTCCACCTGTGGAAATATGATCTACTTCGTCCGCAAGTCCTGCTTTCTCAATCGCAGCCGCGGAATCCCCACCACCCACGATGGATAATGCTTCCGATTCTGCAAGTGCCTTGGCAACGGTATTCGTCCCCTGTGCAAACTGATCAAATTCAAATACACCCATCGGGCCATTCCATATGACGAGCTGAGAAGAACGAATCACATCGGCATACAACTCACATGTTTTCGGGCCGATATCAAGGGCCTCCAAATCGGCTGGAATTTGATCGATATCCACTATTTTCACAATAGGCGGATGCGGGGAAAATTCATCTACTACCACAACATCGACAGGTAGATAGATACGGACCCCTGCTTCCTCTGCTTGTCGTAGATACGAAGCAGCTAATTCAATCTTATCTTCTTCTAAAAGAGACTTTCCTATTTCAAGACCTTTTGCTTTGATGAAGGTATAAGCTAATCCTCCACCAATAATTAAGTTATCCACTTTAGTCAATAAATTTTCAATGACACCGATTTTATCTTTAACCTTGGCTCCACCTATAATCGCGGTAAAGGGACGTTTGGGAGTCTGAAGTGCACTACCTAAGATCTCTAGCTCTTTTTGTAGTAAGAACCCTGCCACTGCTGGAATATAATCCGCAATCCCCGCTGTAGAAGCGTGGGCACGATGAGAGGTGCCAAATGCATCATTAACAAATAAATCTGCTAGAGCGGCAAATTGACGAGATAGTTCAGCATCATTTTTTTCTTCGCGCGCATCAAAACGAACGTTTTCCAAGAGGAGAACGTCACCATTATGTAACTCTGCTACTTTTTCTGTGACTTCTGGACCTATCACTTCATTTGCCTTCGTCACTTCTTTACCTAATAATTGGCTTAAACGCTCTGCCACAGTCGTTAAACGCATCTCTTCTACTACTTTTCCCTTTGGTCTTCCCAAGTGGCTTGCTAGAATCAGCTTAGCCCCTTGATCGATCAAGTACTGAATCGTAGGTAATGCTGCTCGAATTCGCGTATCGTCTGTAATCTTTCCTTGCTCCATCGGAACGTTAAAATCTACCCGACAAAACACTCGCTTTCCATGAACATCAACATCTTTGATGGACTTTTTGTTCAAGGATGCCCCTCCTTATTAAGAAGAAAGAGGAGAACGATTCTCCTCTTTCCAAATTCCCTACTCATTCATTCTAATTCTTAGATCCCACGTTTGGCAATATATACAGCCAAGTCCACAACGCGGCTAGAGTAGCCCCACTCATTGTCATACCAAGAAACCACTTTTACCATGTTTCCTTCTAACACCATAGTAGAAAGACCATCTACGATTGAGGAATGAGGGTTACCATTATAGTCAGAAGATACAAGAGGCTCGTCTGAGAAAGCTAGGATTCCCTTAAGCTCATTATCTGCTGCATTTTTTAATACTTCGTTTACTTCTTCCATGGTTACGGATTTATCTAACTCTGCTACTAAATCTACAACAGATACGTTTGGTGTTGGGACGCGCATGGAGAAACCGTTCAGTTTCCCTGCAAGCTCTGGAAGTACCAAGGAAACAGCCTTAGCCGCGCCTGTAGAAGTAGGGATAATGTTTTCAGCTGCTGCACGGGCACGACGTAAGTCTTTATGCGGTAAATCGAGAATTTGTTGGTCGTTGGTGTAGGAATGAACCGTTGTCATCAAACCACGACGGATGCCAAATTTATCGTGAAGCACTTTTGCAAATGGTGCTAAACAGTTGGTAGTACAAGAAGCGTTAGAAATCACATCATGTTTTGCTGGGTCATAACTTTCATGGTTCACACCCATTACAACCGTAATATCTTCATTATTTGCCGGAGCAGAAATAATTACTTTCTTCGCTCCGCCTACCATATGTTTCGCAGCGTCTTCACGTTTGGTAAAGCGGCCTGTCGACTCAACCACGATTTCTACACCATAGTCTGCCCATTTTAACTGAGCTGGATCACGTTCCGCTAGTACTTTGATTTCGCGGCCATTCACCACGATACTACCTTCGTTTGCTTCTACTTTTGCATCTAATTTCCCATGAACCGAATCGTACTTTAAAAGATGAGCAAGTGTTTTCGAATCCGTTAAATCGTTTACAGCTACCACTTCTAATTCTGGATGATCTAACATCGCACGGAATACGTTACGTCCAATACGTCCAAAGCCGTTAATACCAATTTTTGTTTTCGCCATTCGAGTTTCCTCCTATGTTTCCTCTTGTGTAGTATGACCCGGTCAGTTTTGTCTTATTTATTTCATAGCGGGTAATTTTGAGATAAAATTTTGCGTGCCGCAGCTTCGTCTGTAACCAGTGTGTCTTGCGGGAATACGGAACAAATCGCTGCGATCGCTTCCGCTTTACTTGCTCCACCTGCTACAGCAATCTTGTGCCCCACTTTCGGAAGGTCACGAAGACGTAATCCTGCTGTCTTGGTACGATGGACAATCGTGCCGTTCCGATCGAAATAATATCCGAAACTCTCTCCAACCGCTTGCTTCTCTTCAAGTAGTTGCATAAACTCCCGGCCATATTTTCTCCGACCTGCCATCGTTTTTGCATCCCCGATACTATAAACCAACACGCTTGCTTTTTGAATCATGTGAAGCACATCTGAAATCTGTGTTTCTTGTGTTAGTAACTGATATGCCTCTTCACTAATCTGGTCTGGAACGTGTAACATTCGATAGCGGCCACCTGAGTTTTTCGCCATGCGAGAAGCAATGTAGTTCGCTTCGTGTTCCACTGCGTCGCCTACTCCCCCGCGCGCGGGTACAAAAGTAGTCCGTCTGAAAGTTGGAGTAGGGCCCATCGATTCAGCAACAGCTTGCATAGTGGATCCACCTGCTACTGCTACCACCTGATCCTCCCGGACCCAGGATTTAATCAATTGAGCACCAGCCCGTGCCAATTCTTTCTTCGCCCACTCATCATTCTCTGAGTCACCTGGCACAATCCAGACTTCTTGGATATTGAGTCGCTTCTTCAGATCCTCCGAAAGCTGTGAGTAGCCCAGATACTCTTCTATAAAGGGTTGAAGTTTCTGCAAAACCTCTAACCCCTGCTCTGATAATGTCATCCCTGCTTGAGCGATGTTTACCAACCCCTGCTCACGCAAAAAATCAACCTCTGAGCGAAGAATTCGTTCGGTCATCTGGAGCGATACGGTAAGAGAACGCCTTCCAACCGGTTGAAGATAATAGATTCGTCTTAAAACCGTATATCTCTTGTGCATGACAGAAAGTAAATCGGGACATAACTGACTTTGAAGAGTTAAAAGGGTTCGCATATTCTCTCCTCCAAGGGACTTATTATGTCCCTGTTATACAAAATAAGTCCCACATAGAGCAAAAAAATAAAACCAAGCTTTTCTCCTTCATTTTAGCGGAAAGTCTGTTAAATGCAAAGGATTTTTTTGTTTTATTTTTTGAAAACGTTAGCAGTGGGGCTGGGATTGGTTTATGTGATTTGAAATAGCAGGTTTATTGATCCGCTATTGGGTAGTCGAGGGCAGGAGAGTCTCGCTCAAATACAGATCCAACAGAGGGAGGGATATCCGCTTCATCAACATCGTAAGTATCGAACAAACTCTCCATTCCCTGAACCTAATTCTGTTCATTAATTGTTTGTAGTAATGCAAGTCCATACACAAGTTCCATTTGTCTCCATTACTCCATCGTTACACCCTACGTCTCTTCGTGGAGGAGGGAATCCCTAGCTCCTCTCGGTATTTGGCTACGGTTCTGCGGGAGATGACGATACCCGTTTGTCCGAGTAGATTAGAAATCAGTTGATCGGATAGGGGTTGGGCTGGATTTTCGTCTGTAATCAATTCCGCTATTTGATTCTTCACTTTGGTTGTTGTCATCTCAACACCATGTTGATTCGTAATACCATTGGGGAAGAAATAACGAAACGGGAAAACCCCTCGGTGTGTTTCGATAAATTTGTTTTGGGTGACACGACTTACCGTTGATTCATGCACCCCGATCTCCGCTGCTACTTCGCGTAAGTTAAGAGGGCGAAGGTAGAATTCTCCTCGCTCAAAAAAAGCACGTTGATGCTCAATTACCGTTTGTGTAACAGATAAAATCGTTTTTCGACGCTGTTCAATCGCTTTGCTTAGCCAGATCGCACGTTGAATAGCACTGCGTACATACTCTTTTGACGAGTCATTCAGTAAACGATAGGTATTTTCATCATATCCGGAGTGAATCTCAATCTGCGGAATCAATCGCTCATTTAGTTGAATCTCATAATCCTCTCGTTCCCAATGAATACGAATATCGGGCTCAATGTATGGTGGGGACTCCGCTCCATAATGGGCTACAGGTCTAGGATTACACTGTTTAATTTCGTCTACTGCGGATAGGATATGGTCCACAGTACATTGATACCGTATCGAGAGCTCCTTGTACCGTTGCTCGGCAAGTTCCACTAAATGGTAAACCAATTGACATGCAAGTTCCGTCGCCTGCATTCTCCGAAGCTGAAGTTCGAGACACTCCGATACACTTCTGGCACCGACTCCCGCCGGGTCTAAAGACTGGATCGTATGTAGCGCACGGGAAACAAGCGATTCAGAATTTTGTAAGCGCTTACATTCTTCTATGGAAAGGGAATCGATCATTCCACGTTCATCAAGTGAATGAATCAGAAACAAACAAGTATCTCGTTCTACAGCAGTTAAAGGAAGCAATCGTAACTGCTCCTCTAGTTCTTGTATAAGAGACGGACTTGCTTCGACCTGATACAGCTCCTGATTATGATGATCGTAACGTTGCTTTTTCGACGTGTAACGAACTCCAAAAAGGCCTACCGATTCCTCATTCTTCGTTTTTTCTTTCAGAGAAATAAGCGGATTTTCCTGTATTTGCTCATGAATATACAATGCTAATTCAGAAGCTGAGTATTGAAGGAGTTGAATGGATTGACGCAGTTCAGGGGTCATCGTCAATTGTAAACGCTGTTCTTGCTGTAAGTGAAACCCAAGTTCAAGAGCCAATTCTCCACCTCCAAGTCACGAATGAATTCGTGATATATGGTATTCCAATTACACAGCAATGGGAATCATTCAAACTTTAGACCCTGCAAGGCTACTTTCATTATAATCATCTTATCATAAAGCGGACTTACCCGTATGTAACAAAAGTTAACAACTACACTATCGCCTATAAATCAAGCGAAAATATCCTTGTTTCTCAATAGATAGGTATGATATAATTTCATTTGATTTCATGTGCGCCTATAGCTCAGGGGATAGAGCGTTGGTCTCCGGAACCAAGTGCATAGGTTCGAATCCTATTAGGCGCGTAGAAGTAATGAATGCTTTGATTTTATTGACGTTCTGACTTCATAAGGCTACTTCGATAGCACATGGTTTCAGATCGAAAATCAAGGCGACTATGGGATCTCTTCGGACGAGACCATAATACGCTTTCTGATGTATTTCGTGATTATTACAGCGAAATCACACTAGGAGGCGTATTTTTTATGTCTAGAAAAGGAAAACGAATCATCACCAGAAGACAGGAGTTTATCGAACCCTCTACTAATTATGATATGCTGATCGACAAAGCATTCGATTACTTTGTAAATCTAAAAAAGACGGAGGGGGGTCAGGCCCAATACCGTCAGGGACTATCATTTGCTTATGGATTACTTCTTCGATTGGCTTAACGAAGCATATCCGTCTGAAAACAAAGCTAATCATATTAGCACGGCAATCATTCGAGAATACATCATCTATCTAAGCGAAGAAAGATATAACGAGCGAACAGGAGAGTTTGGTCTATCCCCTATACGGCTAATGTTCGCATTCGATTCTTGAAACATTTTTCAATTCACTTTATAAGGAGAATGTTATCAGTAGGAATCCGTGTGTAGGAATCAACCTAATGAGGGTGGACGAGGATACATTTGAACCTCTGACAGATGACGAGATCGAACAACTACTCGGTGCGGGAGTCGTCCTACTCGTTTTGCACCTACTGCGAGCTTGGCTTTCGTATTCGCTTCGTTGGATTCTCGGAAGATCCTCGGAAATACTAGACGGATTACCTCTCGCTTGTAAATTTCATAGTTTTCGCTCGCCATTGCTTCGGCTTTGTCGTTCGGATGTATGGTTTTACTCTCCATATATAGTCCCCCTATAGTTTAGTGCCTTCACTTCTGTTAGCGTATGGCTACTAAGAAGAAGGACAAATATAAATAGAA